>CAZAEZ010000001.1:0-299007 GCA_964484205.1 uncultured Saprospiraceae bacterium
CAAGTTTAATACATCACCAAAAAATCGTTCAACTTGTGGGTAATCGGGAGCCCCGAGGGGAGGGGGGCTTCCCCTCTGCAATATTTTTGCTTGGAATGCGGGCATTCCCCCCTCCCCTCGGGGGCATAGCCATCAACTTAAGGCGACCAGGTTTGAAATTCAACTGATTACATGATTGAAGATTACATGATTACATGATTGAAGAAGTGGTTCACCATTCTGAAAAGGTTGAAATATTGGATGCTTTATTAAAAATGTTGTGCACACTACGGATACTTCTTCAATCATGTATTCATGTAATCAATTAATCGTCAATCTATTACTACTTAAAATCCCTTAAGTTGATGGCTCTGCCCCTCGGGGGGAGGGGCAGGGGGTGGGGCCGGGAGTGGAACTGAAAACGCAGGAAAATCATACACAATTTTTTTCCTCCTGCCTATTGATACCAAACCTTCACAAAATCAAAATCCGCTTTGAAGTTGATCTCCTTCTGCTCGCCTTCGGCAATGGTGATGGACGCGGGCGCCGGTTCGTTGAAAATCGGGATGATGGCGCCGTTGCCACCGCGAATCCGGATCACCACACCGTGGCTGACCTGGTCGGGTTGGTCCCAATGGACGCCCAGGGTGGCGGATTTCAGGGTCGGGTCGTTGATGTAATCATGCCGGAAACCGAGTGCCAGCGCGGAGTAAGTGCCGGGCTCCAGTTCGATTTCGTAATTGTACGTGGTTTTGCCGGGCGTGTAGGTGAAAATTACCGGGTTTTGGGAATTATACGGTGCGCCAACCGCGAAGGTGCCGCCCAATACGTTCGGGCCAAAAAAATTGTCCGGAACAGCGCCCCAGCCGGCAAGCGGATCAAGACTGAATTCCGGGAAAATAGTCAGTTCCACATCGCCGCTGTCTACCCAGGTTGCCCAGGTATCTGCATTTTCGATGGTGATGGTGCCGTAAATTTTGGTGGTGGCCGGGTCGTCGTCTTTGCAAGCGCCGAGGAACAGCGTGGCGCCGAGCGCGATAAAAGTTAACGCCTTAAACAGGGTGGTTTTGGTTGCAACAGTCATTGCTATCGAATTTGAAAAGTTTGTGAAAAAAAGGACGCCGTTTCAGGCGTGGTTAATTAAGGCTGCAAACCTAGGCTTACCGGTATTGCCAATTCTCATGGTTCTGTAAAATTACCCGTGGGACCAGCCTAAATCCGGGCAGGTTTCATTTGGAAAAAAATCTGAAGTGAAATTTTGCACCGTCAAAGTGAATTATTGATAGTCCGGCGCTTGAAAATGCGGGTACCTTGCCCGGACTCGAATTCAAATTTTTCAAGCTGTCAATTGCAATCGATGATCAACTTTTTACGCAAGGTGCTGTATTGCCTGTTTTTGGCCCTGTTGCCGGGTGCTGCCGGATTAAGCGCCCAATCCGTAACCCCCGATATTATTGTCGCTCCGGATGGTTCCGGCGATTTTACCAAAATTCAGGCTGCCATAAACGCCGCTCCGGATTTTAGCGTGGAACCCACCATCATTTACCTCAAACGAGGGGTATACGACACCGAAAAACTCCTTGTCCCCGCCAATAAAACCAACCTGGTTTTTATCGGGGAAAGTCGGGAGGAAACCATTATCAGCTATCACCTGCATGATTGTGCCATCGGTGGTTTTAACGGGAAATGCCCGGCCGCCGACGCCATGCTTTGGTCGGGCGATAATATCCTGACCGCTGCGACGCTCACCATTTTGGGCGATGGGTTCAAAGCCGAAAACCTGACAATCCGCAACACCGCCGGCCCGGTCGGGCAGGCACAGGCCGTCACAGTGCGGGCCGACCGCGTTATTTTTCGAAATTGTACCCTGAGCAGTTATCAGGACACCATTTATTTCTGGAGTCAGGCCAAACGCTCCTATTTCGAAAACTGCCTGATCATTGGCCGCACCGACTACATTTACGGCAGCGGCACCGTTTTTTTTCAGCAATGCGAAATCCGCAGTTGGGGCGGTGGCTGGATCACGGCGCCTTCCACAGCGCTGGCGCAACCGCACGGATTTGTATTCAACCAATGTGCCATCACATACGCCCAGGGCAGTCCGCGGCCCGGTGATGACGGCGCCCTGGT
Organism: uncultured Saprospiraceae bacterium; assembly: GCA_964484205.1. Lineage (GTDB taxonomy): Bacteria > Bacteroidota > Bacteroidia > Chitinophagales > Saprospiraceae > M3007. The sequence goes on from CAZAEZ010000001.1 coordinate 2,110, forward strand.
TGCGCTCGGTCGCCCCTGGCAGAACTACCCGAAAGTAGCCTGGCTGTATTGTGCCATGACGGAAAAGATCAACCCATTGGGTTGGCCCGACAAATGGAATATGCCCTACGCCGACACCAGTCCCGACCTCCACCTGTACGAATACATGAATACGGGCCCGGGCGCCAACATGAGCGGCCGCGCCAATTGGGCGGGCCTCCGGGCGCTCCTGCCCGCCGAAGCGGCAAACTACTCGATGCAGGCGGTGCTTTCCGGCAATGACGACTGGGATCCGACAGCCGAGCCGCCACTGGTTAAAACCTACAACTGGACCGGCGCAGGAAGCGACCCGGGTTGGTTTACCGCCGAAAACTGGAACCCCTCCGGGATACCCGACACCAGTGAAGCCGCTTTCGTCAGTGGGGCCCATACCATTACAGCCAACGGCGGCCATTTTGCCGCCGATCTGACCCTTGACGATGGCGCCAGTCTGGAAGTCACAGCGCCCAGCGCGTTCACCTTGCTTGCCATTGGAAATGCCGGCATTGAAGGCACTGGTCCGGCCAGCCTGAACGGCCGCATTCGCACGCGCGACAGCCTGTGGCTGGGTTCAACCGGGCAGTTTGATCTTGCAACGGAAATTATTGGCGTCCACCACATTCAAAAAACGGGCGCCGGAACGGTGCAACTCACATCCGGAAACCCCGGTTTCGCAGGGTTTTGGACGGTTTCGGAAGGGATTTTGGCCGCTGCCGCTCCCAACGCATTGGGCGAAGCCCGGCGCGTCACGGTAGGAAATCCCGGGACCTTGCTGATCGACAGTCCGAATGCCTATTTTGTAGAAACTCCGCTGTACGTGGCGCCGGGCGGGCAGTTGGTTTTGAATGCGGATATTGCGCTCAGCGCGTTTTACCTCGACGGCCAACTCCAGCCTGTTGGTGCATATTCGGCAAGCAACCTGCCCGGCGTGATCAGTGGCCCCGGCAAGGCCCTGGTTGGTCGGCCGGACACGTTTGAATTCGTGGGGGGCGCCAACGGCAACTGGGATAATCCCGACCATTTTGCTCCCGCGCTGCTCCCAGAAGGGGGCGAAACCGTTTTTACCAAAATTGAAATGGAAACGACGGCATTTGTTTTTCCGGCAGATGTTGTCGTTCAGGCGCCGGGCGGGCGTATCCGGCTGCGCGGGGTGCACAGCGCCACGGGGGTGATTTTTCTGGAAAATGGCTCCAGCCTCGGGTATGCAACTTCCGGAACGGGATTTACCCTGAATGCCGCAATACAAGTTTCCGGCGCGACACAATTAAACATGAACAGCCGGGCGGTGCCTGATCACTTCATGCGCCTGGGTGGACCGATCGGCGGAAACGGAAAAATCACAGCGAATAACCAGCGTGCCGATACGGAAAATACCGGCATCGTGGAATTGTCGGGCGACAACAGCGCCTTCAGCGGCATCTGGGACTTGACCCTCCAGAGTGCCAACCCGAACAGTATTGCCAGTATTCGGGGAATCTCGGCAAATGCTTTTGGCCACGGCACGATTGAAGTTGGCCTGGAAAACCGCGTTGTACTGGGCCATGAAAAATGCGCCGGCGATACCTTGCGCGTCAACCTGGCTGGAAATAGCCGCATTTTGCTTGATACCAATGTGGCTGTAAACCAGGCAATCATCAATGGTTCGAACCTGGCAAATGGAACTTATGGTACTGCTACCAATCCCACGTACTTTGAAGGCCCGGGTTTTCTGAGCGTCGGTGCAAGTACGGCAGTGGAGGAACCTGCAATGAAGCACTATGTTTATACTTCAAATAACCGGCTTTATGTGAACGGTGTGAAAAGCTGCATTTCTATTTTTGCCATCAACGGCCGGGTAGTAATTTCTGAAAACAAATCGAAAGAAATTTCCCTGGAGGCGCTACCAGGTGGAATCTATGTGGTGCAGTTTAGTATTGACGGGTATGAGGGAACTAAGAAAATTGTAGTGTCGTGGTGATTTAAAACTTCGGCTCATGTTCCGGTTTGGCTGAGGGGGGGACAAGTGAGGCGGTGACTGATAGTCACCGCCTCACTACCAGCCCGCTGGGAACATGAGCCGAAACTTAAAATAAATTCAAATCATGAAAAAACGATAGCCTGTCTTGTCCTGATGTTCGTGGTTACGGCCATGTTGCCGGCTCAGGAAATGAATCTTTATTCCGGCCCGATTCTGAACAACAGGAGGAATGTGGCCGACCCGAAGCACGTTGAAGCCCGTTCTACCGGCGGGCGTTTTATTTCCGATACCGCTATCCCCACGCTGACGGCCTTTTTACCGGAGACCCAAACGGCAAGGCGGTGATCATTTGCCCGGGCGGCGGATACAGGGGGGACTCAGGGCAAACGCATCAAAATCGCCCCGGATGGGGCGGTATCTTGGTAGCAGTATTAGCCCACTCATGATTGTTTCCGGCCCAGCGGGCCGGTATTACTTATTGTTGTCCCGAAACCAATTCATTCAAATAGACCTCCAAATTGGTATAACCCGCTTCCAGCGTTTTCAAGGCTGAATCATCCCGGTCCGGGTCGAGACCCCGGGCTTTTTCCCAGGTGTCGGGCATGCCGTCCGAGTCCAGATCCTGGGGAGAAGTACCGGTTTGCAGATTCGGCCAGCCACCGACAGTAGCCTGGGTGTCGATAATGCCGTCGCCAAAGGTCGGCTTGCCGGAGCGGACCTCCCGCACAATCCGGGTGTCCAGCACATCGCGGTGCAATACGGCGCCGGCGTGCTCAAGCACATCGTCGAATACCGCTTGCGCCGGTTTGGTCGGCACTTCCACCCGCATGGGAAAAGCCTGTTCGGAGCGGGCGGAATCTTTGTCCGGACAATGCACGCCACCGGCCCAGTTGTCTGCGCTGATTTTCGGGTAATTTTCTATGTAATTTCCTGCCACATAGAATTTTCCATAGGGCGAGAGTGGATTGACAATTCGGTTACTGACTTTTTGCGAGGTGGCGGGGCCGGCTTTGTAGTAGTTGTTAACCATGTTGTAATGCCCCTGCTCGCCGCCATATGCGCTGTTGTGTCCCCAGTTGAAAATCACGTTATTTCGAAAGTCGACCACCTCCCATTCCGGGTGATGGTGATACCGGGAGCCGCAAAAACGCGGGTTGCGGCTTGAGTGGTGTGCAAACAGGTTGTGGTGAAAAGTCGCATGGTTGCCGCCCCAAATGCCGCCGTAACCATGTTCGCCTTTTTCATGGACCGACTTGTTCAGGCTTTCCGAAATGATGCACCACTGCACCGTCAGGTTTTCTGTATCGTAAATGCTCAGACATTCATCGGTCGACCAGCTGAAGGAGCAATGGTCAACAAGAATATTTTTTTGCCGGATGCAGCTGAGCGCGTCGTCCTGTTGCCGGGCCTCGTCGCCCAGGCGAAAGCGCATGTACCGGATGATGATATTGTCGGCATACAGCCGCACATTGTAATTTTTTATACAAATGCCGCCACAGGGCGCGGTTTGGCCGGCAATGGTCAGGTCGCCGTTGCGCACCCGGAGGGGCGATTGCAGAGCAATCGTACCGGCGACGGAAAACACCACGGTGCGCGGGCCTTCTGCCTCCACGGCTTCCCGAAAACTGCCGGGACCGCTGTCATTCAGGTTCGTCACGATCAACACTTTTCCGCCCCGGCCACCGGTGGTGTATTTGCCGCAGCCCTCGGCGCCGGGGAATGCAAGTTGTGCAGCGGTCACTTTTTCACTTGTTTCCACGGCCGGCGGAGCGCCATTTTTATAAGCGCGGTTGCAGGCTGCCATGCAGATCAGCAGCAGGGCTAAAATTGAAATATTTGTCTTTGTACTGCGCATTAGTTTTTGTTTTTAAACGCACCCGGCAGCAGGAACAGCAAATAGCCAACAGCCAATCGGCAGCAACAGGCAGGAATATTTATCATGCGCATAGCCGGTTTTTAGTCGAACACCTTTTTGAGAAATGTCAGGGTGTATTTCAAGGTAGGTTCAAACCAGGGGTGAACCAACCAAAAAGAATGCGGTGTGTCGGGTATCGTGTGCACTTCGCTGTAAATGCCGAGCCTGTTCAACATTTTTACCATGTCGTCCCGGCCAGCGTGAAAGCGCGGCACCGCGCTGTTGATGAACAGAAAGGGTGGGGTAGCAGCGTCCACATATTCCATCGGCGAAGCTGCTTTCCAGTTTGCTGCCGCTTCCGTTCTGCTGCCACCGAGCCATTTTCCGGCGGCCTGGCCTTCCGCGTCGGCTTCCGGATGGATGAATGAAACGATGCCGTCGACATTGATAACCGCCTGAACAGTACTCGAGAAGTTTGGGTGAGCTGTTGTTTCTTCAAAATTTGCAGCGCCATTGGTTGTGCCCAGGAGGGAAGCAAGTTGCGCGCCGGCCGAACAGCCCAAAACGGCAATTTTAGCGGTGTCCAACCCAAACGCATTGGCATTTGCCCGCATCCAGCGGACGGCTTCTTTAAGGTCGTACACGGCCGCCGGGTATTGGGCCTCGGGGCTGAGCCGGTATTCCACAGCGGCGGCAACATAGCCCTTTCCGGCGAGTTGCTGGGCCATGGGCACCTGGTGCGCCTTGCTGCCGGAGCTCCAGCCGCCGCCGTGAATCAGGAGCACACCGGGGTACTTTTTCTTTTTTCGCTTTGCAGGGTAAAACAGGTCGAGTTGCAGCGCGCGTGCGCTCAGTTTTTTATACACAATGCCGGTTTTCGCCCGCGCCTTTTTGGGCAAATCCGGTGCAATAGGCTGTACAAAAGGGTAGTATTTCCGCAGTTTCAAATAATTGCTGTGGATCGAGTAGGTTGTATCCCGGGGGATTACAGCCTGTTGCGCCTGGCCGTTTTGCAAAAAAACCAGGGCGAGTACAAACGCAAGTGCATATTGAAAATCACTACCTGTTTTTAGCATGCGCTTCATTTTTGTTTGGCTACGATACTTGCCGCAAGGCTGTTGATGTATACTTCAATGTTGTCGTAGGCTGTGCTCAGGTCTTTGCCGTTGGCTTGTTTCAGGTTGGGATCCAGTTTTTTGGATTTTTTCCAATCGTCGGGCATACCGTCGCCGGAGCTGTCCGTGGGAAGGGCGGCAGTGCTCAGCACCGGCCATCCGCCGACGTCCTCCTGGGAGTCGATGATGCCGCCCGTGCTGCCTTTTGAACCGGCAGCAGCAAACGTGCCGTTTTGCACATGCTCGACAATGCGTTGATCCACCGCATCTCTTGAAAGCGATGCACCGGCAATTTCCAGCACTTTTTCGTAGGCAACCTGGGCGGTATGCGTGGTTACATTGCCGTTGGTGGGGTGTTCCGCAGCCATGCGCATCGCCGCTTTGTCGGCAGCTGAAACTGCGCCGTAGCTGGCGTGGAATTGGTTGTAAACGCCGTAGGTCCAATTGTCGTTGGTGGCCTGGACGCTGCCGTGGACATAGTTGCCGTCGATGTAAAACTTGCCCCAGATGTCGTACACCGCCGTGCCGGCGTCTTTGTTTTTGTCGATGGAAATGATGCGTGTTTTTTTGGAAGACGGCGTTGCCGGGCCGGACTTGTAGTAGCAGTTGACGATGTTGACGTTCATGGCTTCGCCGCCGTAGCAGCTGTTGTTTCCCCAGTTGTAAACGACATTATTCCGAAGGTCAACCAGGTCGGTAAGCGCAAACGCATCGCCGGCAAGTTCACCGAGGCGCGGGTTGCGGCTTTCGTGGTTGGCGATCAGGTTGTGGTGAAACGAGGCGTTTTTTCCACCCCAGATACCGCCGTAGCCGTGTGCGCCCTTGCTGTGGACGGAGTTGTTCAGGCTTTCGGAAATGATGGACCATTGGACGGTGCTATTCTCATTGGCATAAAACGTCATGCACTCGTCGACCGACCAGCTCACGGAACAATGATCAATGATGATGTTTTTATGCGACCGGCCTTCCAGTCCGTCGGCCTCCTGGTTTTTGGCGTCGCCAAGGCGGAAACGGATAAACCGGATGATCACATTATCGGCATTGAGGACCACCGGATAATCGCGGATGCAAATGCCGTCGCCGGGCGCCGTTTGGCCGGCAATGGTGATGTCGCCGAAGCGGATATCCAGTTTTGATTTCAGTGCGATTGTTCCCGAAACCTGAAACAGCACATAGCGCGGGCCGACAGTTTCCACCGCAGCGCGCAAACTTCCCGGTCCGGAGTCGTTCAGGTTGGTGACAAACAACACCTTGCCGCCCCGGCCTCCGGTGGTGTTTTGTCCGAACCCTTCAGCCCCCGGAAAAGCGAATGCCGGTTCAACGACCTGCACGGGCCCGTCGGGTGGGTCTACGGGATCGGGGTTGTCTCCACCTGATTTTTCGCAAGCGAAAAAAGGTGCTGTGCAAAAAAACGCTGCCCAAAGCAGCAGGTATCTTGTTTGGAACATGTTTTTGAAATTTTAAAAGAAAAGGCATGGCCGGAATGACCATGCCTTTCGGAATCATCCTATAATCAAACTATTATGAAGCCTACAATTTCGTCCGCCAGCGCGGATCGCCGGTGTCGAATTTTCCGGCAAAGCCGGAGTCTTTAAAGTTGAAATCAAGTCCGTCGTAAGGATCAACCCACAAACTGCCGGCAGTACCACCATAGGTCAGCGCGGGGAATCCGGGAATCTCTGAGCCGGGTGTAAAGGCAAAATCGGAAGTGGCATAAGTATTCACAATGTTGAAGCCGGTCGCTTCCAGGCCATCGTAAATTCCGCGAACAGCCAGGTTGCCGGTCATGCCCTCGTCCCAGGCGTGCCCCCAAACGGTATTTGTGATTGTGATGCCGTTGATCACATTGCTCAGCACGCCGTCGGCGCCCCGCCAGCGGAAAACGATGCCGTCCGGAGCGGCGAGTTCACTGATGGTGCAGGCATCAATCAGGATCGACTGGGCATTTTGCCGGGAAGTCAGGAACGAGTTGATTTTGCTAAACGTACTGTTGGTGAACGCCATATCGTCGGCAGCGGCATTGCCGGCGCCGTCGGTGTCTGTCGTCAGGATGCCGTAGCCGCCGATGTGGTGCACGATGCAGTTGTTGATGTTGTATTTTTTCAAAAACACCTTGGAGCGAATCCGGATGATGCCCCGGAAGGTATTGATCACACAGTTGTCAAACGTAAGTTCATTGATGATCGTCTCGGTGGAGTTGTTCGGATTGAACACATAGTCGCCCCCGATATCCTCGCCGCGCAATTCAACATCAATAAAACGGACGTGACCAATGTTTGCCCCATCGGCAAAATTCCAGTTGCCCGTGGTGAACAGGATGGCTTTTTGCGAGCCGAAACCATACGCCCCCCGGATGGTGATGGATTTATCCAACGCGTCGGTCGGCAGGTTGTACAAAGTACCTTTTTTCAGGAGGATCAATTGACCGTCCGTTGCGCCGGCCACTGCCGTTATCACAGCATCGGGGTCGTCATTTGCACTCAGGTCGATGACATTCGGGTCGAGCGGGTCAACGCCTTGTGCAAGCGTGATGTACGTTTCCCAGCCGCGGAGTACCGTGCCGCTGTAAATGGCGATCTGGTAGCCGGTTTCGGGTTGGAGGCCGGTGACGATAAACTCGCCGTTTGCCTGTCCGGTGGCGTCTACATCAAATTCGGCAAGCGGGTTGGCCAGCTGCAAGTCCGTCGTTGTGAACGTTTTGATTTTCGTGACGGCGGCTCCGGCAACCTGCCAGGTGACCCGCGCGGCAATGTCGATCACATCATTCGGACCCGGAATATTCAGGATAGACGGGAACCGTTCGGTGCGCACACTGCCCAGGTCCGACACTTTGCTGTCGTAAACCGGGTCGGCGGCATGGGCCGTTACGCGCACCTGGTACAGCGTGTTCCACAGCAAGGACTCCCCGTTCAACACGGTATTGTCCACCACCACATAATTCGTGTCCGAATCAAACGTGTAGTCGATATTGGCAAAAGTGTCGCGGCTGATCTCAAGGGTATAGGAAACCGCTTCCTTGATTTTACCCATGTTGACAATGATGGCGTTTCCTTCGGCCCGCAGGTCTTCATTCAGGACCGGCCTGAACAAGCGGGTTTTTTCATACACCGGATCTTTTTCGCAAGCGCCCAGCGCCAACATTGTGCCGGCAACCAGAAGAAACAGCGCATTCTTTATAGTTAGGCTATTGAATTGCATTTTTTTAATGTTTTAGATTTACAAAAACAGGAATGGCTTAAAACCCGTAACCGTCGTTTTTCAACCGGCCCTGGCTGTTCGTAATGGCTTCTTCCGGAATCGGGAAAATGTAGCGCGCCACGCCGGGCTTCGGCCCCTCATCGATATAATTCCGCCAGTCTTTCGTGATCCATTGCTGGTAGGTGGTGGCGTCATCGTGCAAGCCGAGCAACCAGGAACTTCTGGTCCAGGTTTGGTCCGGGGCCGCTGCGATTTTCCGGTTGGGGTTCAACACCGTGAAGCGGCCGCTTTCGTTGAGTTTCCAGTAGATGTAGTCCGGCAGTTCAGAATATTGACCGGTACCCGTAAATGCGGCGTCGGCCATCTGCTTCAATGTTTCCACCGTTTCAGCCATTTTGTCTGAATAAATACCCCAGCGGATCAATTCGTATTTGCGGATCATTTCACCGCCAAATTCCCAGCCGCGCTCGTCGACAATGGCTTCAAAAAAGTCGGCCTTGCTGCCGGAAACGCCGGCCACATAATTGTCCACTTTTTCCGTCCAGTATTGCGAATCGAAAGCACGCTGACGCACGCGTTTGAGGGCTTCCTGGGCGGATGCGGTAGGTCCGTTCAACTCATTTTCAGCCTCGGCATACATCAATAAAACATCGGAATACCGCAACATCGGCCAGTTGATGCCGGTGTTCTTTGCCGAAGAAGCGCCCGGGCCTTTGTCGAGGAAATAACGGCTCCATTTGCCCTGGGCGATATTGCCGACACCGCCCGATACAAATTCTTCCACAAAGGAAGTGTTGACCTGGTAGTAGGCGCAGGTAACATCTCTGCGGATGTCCAGCGTGTCAAAAGAGTAGTAGTAGGAAACCGGGATAGACATGTAGTTGTTCCCAGATCCGTAGGTGTGCGAAGCCGTGGCGCCGCCTTGTACCGTAATGCCGATATTCCAACCCACGTCGCCGTTATTGAGTGAAAAGGGCACTTCAAACAAGATATCGTCGTTCACCGGAGAAATAAACTTGGCATTGTTCAGGAAAACCTGGCGATAGTCGGCAGGCAAATCGCGGTCCTTCAGGCTGATCAACTTCTGGGTATAATCCTTGGCGATCTGATAATATTCCAGGTAATCACTTTTGCGCTCCATATTCAGGTCGGGTGTCAGGAAATAACCGCCGCGCTGCAACGCAATCCGGGCAATCATGCCGAGGGTGTATTCCCGGCTCACCTGTTCGATGCCGTACGGGAGTTCTTCCGCCCACAACATTTTGCCCTCCACGTTGCGCATATCCTCGATCACCTGGGACAGGATCACATTCCGGTCTTCCTTCGGCAGGAAAAAATCGTTGCCGGCTTTCGGCGCCAGGCGAACGTTCGGAACGTCGCCAAAGTAGTAAATCAACATGCTGTACCAATAGGCGCGCAGGGTATAGGCTTCGCCCAACATGTGGTTCATCATTTTGGCCGTCAGCACATCATTGGAATTCAGGGTACCGCTCGCCTCAATGCCGTCGATGGCAATGTTTGCATCCCGGATAGCGGTGTACGCGGCATTCCAGAACTGGCGCAAATCACCATTGCTGGCAAGCGCGTTCAGATCCCATATCTGGTAGCGGTCGCCTGCGCTGGTCCAGCCGCTTTGGCGTTCGATATCGGTGTTCCCGGTCATGTTGTTGGACAATCGGGAGCGGAAGCCGTCTACGCCGAACTGCACATAAATGGCGTTTACGCCTTTCCGGGCATCGTCTACATTTGAAAATACGTAGTTGGTATCAAAAGTTGAAATGGAGTCCGGGTTCAAAAAATCCTTGCACGAAGGCAAGAGCATAACTGCCAGCCCTGCAATGATTATTAATTTGCTCGGTTTCATAATAAGTCTGTTTAGCATGATTTCAAATTAGAAGGTAATGTTGAGGCCAAAGGTGTACGAACGGCTGCGCGGGAAGGAGGAATAGTCCACGCCCGGCGTTAATGCAGCATACGCAGCGTTGCGCGTGGTGCTCACTTCCGGATCATAGCCGGTGTATTTGGTCCAGATATGCAGGTTATTTCCCGTGACATAAACCCGGAACTGGGACATGCCCAATCGGGTGATCAGGCGAGCCGGCAGGCTGTAGCCAATATTCACATTATTCAAGCGGAGGAAAGATCCGTCTTCTACTGCCCAGCTGTGGATAACGGCCTGCGCCACACCGTAGCTGTTGTGCGACCAGATCGTTTTGCCTGCATTCATCTGCGCCAGTTGGTCGAGTGCCGTCACAACCTCGCCGGGAGTTCCGGTATAGGAGCCGTCGATATCGATGTAGGTAAACCGGGCATCCGAGTTCATCGTGTTGAGCATGTTGCCATACGTTACGCGGCGAAACTGGTTGTACTGGATTTTACCGGTGTTGTACACATCGTTGCCATAGGACCAGTTGAAGAAGATTGCGGCATCAAAACCTTTGAAGCGCGCATCAAAGCCAAATCCGCCCTGATGTTTGGGCAAGGTGTTGCCGATGACCATGCGGTCGTCGCTGTTGATGATGCCGTCGCCATTGAGGTCTTTCAACTTCAGGAAGCCCGGGCGGATATTTTGGTTGCCGACAGTGTTACCGGCATTCGGAACGCCGTCTTTCAACAGGTAGGCATTGGTGGTGGCGTCGTAGCTGTCAAAGTCATTGGTTGAGTAGTAACCATCGGTTACATACCCGTAAATATCACCCAGTGTTCCACCTACCCGGAGGTAGTAGTCATCCCGGTCTTTCAGGTCTGTGCTGGCCCAGTTGGATTGGAAAAAGCGCTCCGTGGTGCCGTCGAGTTCTTCAACTTTGGCCCTGTTGACGCCGATATTGAAATTGGCGGACAGGGAGAAATCGTTTTTGTCGATCAGATAACCGGTCAAACCCAGTTCAACGCCCTGGTTGGAGGTTGAGCCGATGTTGTTCCATTGTGTGGTAAAGCCCGTGTTCGAGGGGATTGCGGATTGCAGCAACAAGTCGCGGGTGGTGTTTTTGTAAAAATCCAGGCTGCCGGCGAGTTTGCCCTGGAACATCAAAAAGTCCAAGCCGATGTTCCGGTTTACGGTCGTTTCCCACTTAAGGTCCGGGTTGTAGAGGGTGCTTTCGGATGGCGTGTAGTACACATTGTCTACGTTGCCAAAGCCGGGACCACGGGTGGTGGAGGCTGCAAAAAGGAACTGCGTTGCCGTTGATGAGATCCGGTCGTTTCCGGTTTGGCCATAACTGGCGCGCAGTTTCAATTCATTGATAAACTTGACATCTTTCAGGAACCCTTCTTCCGACAGTTTCCAGCCGATAGCCGCGGCAGGGAAAATGCCCAGGCGGTTGTCTTCCGAAAATTTGCTGGACGCATCCGAGCGCATTGTTAAGGTGAGCAGGTATTTGTTGTTTAGCTGGTAATTCACACGGCCAAAAAAGGATAGCCGGTTCGAGTTGGTAAACTCCTCCGTGGAGTGGTTGTCCGTACGGCCCAGGGCCATGTTGGCAAACAGCTCTTCCGGGGTGATGGACAAGCGGAAGTCTTCGGCGCGAATGACGTCGGCATTGCCGCCGATCGAATAGATTTCGTGGCCCAGCAGGACATCAAGATTCTGATTTCGCAGGTTTTCAAATTCGTACGACAAGGTATTCAGCCAGCGGTAGGAAAACCGGTCGATGGCAGTTTTTACGCCTAAGGGCATGCTGCCGCCGTTGTTGAACGACTCGCCGGTGAGCGGACCGTAGAACCGTAAATTTTTGTCAAAAGACTTTTCTGTTGTAATGGTTGTCTGCAAATCCATGTTGCGCAGCACATTCCATTTCAGGGCGGCATTCAATACATAATTATTGGTCGTGCGCTCGCGCCAGTCTTGCTTGGTCAGCTCGATCGGATTCACCAGGCTGTTCAGGAACGTCTGATAGTCATTGCTTTGGTCGAGTGCATTCAGGTCGATGTCCAGCTCGTCGGCGATACCGTTTATCGGGCGTGTTTGAACCGCCTCCTTAATACCAATGGATGCGCCACCGGAAGTGCCGGCACCGTCGACGGTGGTATTGGTGATCCGCGTAGTGGCGTCGAACGACAGTTTTTTCGAAATTTTCTGGTTCAATTTAAAGTTGATCACATTCCGGGTGTAACCCGAACCGATCAGCAAACCTTCGTCTGTGTTATTGGTGAGGCTCAGACTTATTTTGGTATTGTCTGTGCCGCCGCTCACACCGATGTTGTGAAACTGCGACCATTGCGGGTTTCCGAACAATTCGTCCTGCCAATCTGTCGGCGCTTTTTGCCGGTACAGTTCGAGGTCATCGTATTTGCCAAAGAATTTTTCAAAATTCCGCAAGTCGGCATCCGACCGCAGTTTTGCATACTCATAGTTGGCCAACACGTATTCGTAGGGCGACAACACCTCGTATTTCCGGTCTCCGGGAAGGTGTTTTGATTGAGCGAACCCATTGTAGGTTACCGAAATTTTGCCGGGAAGCGGCCGCTTGGTTGTGATCACTACGACGCCATTGGATGCCTGGGCGCCATAAATTGCGGTAGCCGACGCATCTTTCAATACGCTGATACTTTCAATGTCTGCCGGCGGAATATCCCGGATGCTGCTGACAATAAATCCGTCTACTACGAACAGTGGAGAGTTGTCCTGCGTGATCGAACCGCCACCGCGTACGCGGATGACAACTTCGGCGTCGGGTGAGCCATCGGTTGTTAACACGTTGACGCCGGGCAACCGGCCGGTCATGGCCTGTTCGGCACTGGCAACCGGGATTTTGGCCAGTTTGTTGCCGGACAATGTTGCTACCGAGCCGGTGAGATCGGATTTGCGCACCGTGCCGTAACCCACGACAACGACTTCACTCAGCAATTCTACGTTTACCGTCATGACCACGTTTATCTCCCGCTGGTTGCCGACCGGGATTACCTGCGTGTTGTAGCCGGAGTAGGTGATGACCAGGGTATCCTTTGACGAAACAGGCGACAGGGAAAAATTACCGTTGGCATCTGTCGCAGCCCCGATGCTGCGGTTTTTGACGGCAACAGTAACGCCGATCAGGGCCTCCCCTTCGTCGGAAGTCACCTGGCCCCTGATGGTGTTTTGTCCAATGGCCGAAATGCTTCCCAATACGGTGAAGAACAGCAACGAGGCGATTGGTTTTTGTAAAATTTTGAATTTCATAAATAGAGTTTGTTTAGTACAAAAAAGGAATAGCCGGTACAGATCAGCGGATTGCATGCGCTTAGCAGCGGCAAAAAAAACAGTTGGATAATTTGGGAATGAAGCGTGTTTCAATGCACTAATCGGTTGTCTGGTGGGGTGGGCGAAATATTATTGCAAAAGTAAAGTCAGGCATTTGAGCGGGCTCAAAAACGCGGTATTCAAAAATTCACAAAATGATCGCTCAAATTAACATTGGTGAACATTGCCTCGGCGCTATTTTGAAATCACGTCGCGGCAGGGCACGGGATGCACCAGCGCGTGTTTTTGGCTCATATCCCCGAGGGGGCGAAGTGCGGGGGTGGGGACTGCCAGTCACCCCCGCACTACTGTTCGGCAGGAAGAAATCAGTATTTGCTTTGGCCCAGCCTGTGCAGCCAATGCAGGGCGGCACGCAGCAAAATCCATACATGTGCCAGGAGGGCAGGGAACAGCCCAAAGTGTTGCCGCATCACGTTGAAGCGGTCTTTCAGGCTTTGCCGGTGCCGTTGTTTGGACATGCCGCCCATCAAATATTCACTGAGCACCAGGCCGGTGTTTACATTTTTATGGCTCCTTTTCAAAATGCGAATGCTCCAGTCGTAGTCGGCGCAAAGGTTGCCGGAAATGTATTCCGGGGCCAGAATCCGGCGGGGAATGAAGGACTGGTGCACGACCAGCATGCCGCCCAGGTAATCGCGCCAGTGTAATTGGTCTGGAAGCTTTCGGGTACTGAGTGCGCTCATCGTGCCTGCGGGCAGGCGATCGTTGCCGACCAGCAGTGTTTCGCCGTAGAGGACATCCGTTGTGTCGTCGGCCATGGCCGCCAATTGTGCAACCGTTTCCGGGGTGTGAATATGATCGCCACAATTCAGAAACCAGACAAAGTCGCCCGTTGCCAGGCGGAGCCCTTTGTTCATGGCATCGTACAGACCGCGGTCCTTTTCTGAAATCCAGCGGAGACTTGGCATTTCCCGGGCATACTGCCGGATGAGTTCGACGGTGCCGTCTGTGGAGCCGCCATCGATAATCAGGTATTCGATATGCGGATAGGTTTGGCATCGAACACTTTCGACGGTACCTGGCAGCAGGTTGGCGCCATTGAAAACCACCGTAATTATGCTAAAGCTGATGTCGGACATTGCAGATTGTGGGTTGGTTGCCTTCACCGCCAGGTGAAAATGGGGCGGCCGCAAAGATGCTAAATCCCGGGAAGCGCAATGCTGCACAATTCCTGTATTTTGCCGCAAAAAACGGTATGATCCTGTTTGCCGCCGGCGTTTTTCTGAGTTTAATGGGTTCCCTGCCACCCGGGTTGATCAGCCTTGCCGTAGCCCACACGTCGATCATGCGTGGTTTTATACCGGCACTGATTCTTGGTCTTGGAGCTGCCTTTGCCGAGTTTTTTCAGGCTTTGGGGGCCGTTGTTTTTGCCGGTTGGTTTTTGGCGAACCCGCGTGCGGCCAGTATTTTTCAAATGGCGGCGATCCCGATTTTTCTGGGATTAGCTGTTTATCTCTGGTTTTTTGCCAAACCACCGAAGGCAACGGACGGCGGCTCTACGGGGTCGCTGCCCTGGCAGTTCTGGCGCGGCATCCTGGTCAGTGTTTTTAATTTACTGGCCATTCCGTACTGGGTGGCCTATGCAGGATGGCTCAAGGTGAACGGGTGGTGGCAGGGCGACGGCTGGGAACTTACGATGTTTTTTGCCGCCGGCGTCACGGTGGGCACGTCAGTGGCACTCGGGCTGTATGCCTGGCTGGCGAATGAACTCACCCGGCGTTCGGACCAGGTGGCCAAAGTAGCGAACCGGGTGGTTGCATTGATTTTTCTGGGCCTGGCGTTGAAATTGATTTACGACCTGCTTTAAAAAGCCAGTTGCCTGATCGCAATTTAACGATCAGGCAACTGGTAATTTAGCCTGAACTAATTAGTAAAAAAAGGCTTAGTTATTGAAGTACGATTTCTCGTTCTTGCCACCCTCCTTTACTATTTCCATACGCTTTTTAAATTCGGTGGCTTTCTCCAGGTCATCTTCGCGGGCATATATCTCCGAAAGTGCGATCAAGGTGTTCAGATCGTTGGGGTTAAGGCTTTCCGCTTTCTGAAAATGGGGTAAAGCCTGGTTGAACAATCCAATGATCTCATCGCGCAGTTTTTCATACTTTTTTAATGCTGCTGCCGAAAAATCGTCCTGTGGCAGGGCGTTGAGTTCCTGTGTGCGAACGGCTGCTTTGTTGAAGATCAGGGCGCCGAGTGAATATACAGCATCGACATTGGTTGAATCAATTTTTTGTGCTTGTTCGTAGTTGCTTTTGGCTTTGTCGAAGTATTCGGTAGCCTTTGCTTCATTATTTGCCTTCATCTCGCGTTGGTGCAGGTTGTCGTAAACGCTGCCAAGTGTGATCCACAGGCTGACATTGGTGGGTTCCTGCTTGATAGCCTGTTCCAGACGGCTGATCAATTCTTCCAGTTTGCCTTTTTGCAGGTAGACGTTTATTTCAGCAAACAGCAAGCCCGGGTCGTTCGGGAATTTCGTGCGTCCTTCAGACAGGATTTTATCGGCTGCCGTAGTATCTCCTTTTTCCAGGTAAACATTGTACAGGCCTTCGTAGATGGCAGGCTTGTCGGTATTGGCATCGTAGATCTGTTTGTAGTATGTCTCAGCCTGATCCGTTTTATTGGCGAGCTGAGCGGCTAACGCAGTGATGTACAGTTGATTGCTGTACTGTTCCGGATCATCCAGCAGGCTGGAAGCATTATTTTCACTGAGAATTTTATGGCTATTCAGAGCAGCTTCGAAGGACAGGAAAGCCTTTTCAAAAGCCCCTGCTTCGTATTTTGTTACACCAATATTTATAAGGTGGCCTTGTACTTCGCCGATGCCTTTGACGGCATCGGTTTTTTGATAGCCCTTGGTAGCCAATTCGTAACCTTTGGCAAAGGCATTGTATGCTTCCAGGGCGTCGTTGTCACCAGTCAGTTTTGCATTTGCGTCCAATAGCCGGCGGGCCATGTCGCGCTGTAAAATTGTGTTGTAAATTTCCCCTTTCGTAATCCATGAAGCAGGGTTTGTCTGTACTTCGGCATCTTGCAGCGCCTGATCCATTTTTGACTTGGCTTCTTCCAGTTTACTCCCATTATTGGAAGGATCAATGTTATAGCTGGTAAGCGCCCGGCCGGCTTGTTTAGCCAGTTTGCCGGCGTCTTCCTGCGCCTGTGCAAAGGCCACGGTCAGCAGAAAGCAGCAAAGCGAGAGAAACGATTTTTTCATTATTTTCAATTTTTTTATTTGTTATGGATTGCGCCCTTTAGACGTATAATCTTCGGGTAAATTTCTAACAGAACGTTAATGGCTAATGCCCGGGTAAATCCCGACTTCAGTGCGATCGCTTATTCCTCCTGTTCGGTAACCTCTTCAACGGGCCCGTCTTCATCAGCGGCAACCTTAACGACGGTAACATCCGCGATTTGATCGTTGCCGCTGAGCCGGATGACTTTCACCCCTTGGGTTGCCCGACCCATCACCCGCATCTCACTCGCCGGTGTTCGGATGGTAACGCCATTGCTGGTGGTGATCATCAGATCGTCTTCGTCGGTAACCAATTTGATGGCAACTAATTTCCCTGTTTTAGCGGTCACTTGCATGGTTTTTACCCCTTTGCCTCCGCGTCCTTGCGTGGGATAATCATCCAGGGATGTGCGTTTGCCAAGGCCGTTTTCAGAAACAACCAAAATGGTGGCCGCTTCATCAGCCGGGTCTACACAAACCATCCCGACCACAGCATCGCCGGAACCTTCGGCGACCCGGATGCCACGCACACCTGCTGTATTCCGGCCCATGGCGCGCGCGTCTTTTTCATTAAAACGAATGGCACGACCGGAGCGTACGGCTAGCAATATTTCATTGTTGCCGTTGGTCAGTTTCGCCTCGATCAGGGCATCGCCCTCCTTGATTTCTATAGCGTTTATGCCGCCCTGACGGGGCCGGGAGTATGCTTCCAGAACCGTTTTTTTAATCTGCCCCAGTTTGGTGCAGAAAACGATGTGGTGGTTATTTATAAACTCCTCATCGTCAAGTTTTTTCACTATAATAAAGGCGCGGACTTTATCATCCTTGGGAATATTCAGGAGGTTCTGGATGACACGCCCAGCCGTAGCTTTTCCGCCTTCCGGAATTTCGTACACTTTTAACCAGAAACACCGGCCGCTTTCCGTGAAGAGCAGGATAGTTTGGTGGTTGGTTGCCGCAAACATGTGTTCCACAAAATCCTCGTTGCGGGTACGTACGCCCTGCGCGCCGCGGCCACCCCGGCCCTGGGCGCGGTATTCGGTGATCGGCGTGCGTTTGATATACCCGGCGTGGCTGATGGTGATCACGACTTCCTCATCCTCAATCAAATCCTCGATACTGATATCGGCTTCGTTCAGTTCGATGGCGGTGCGGCGATCGTCGCCGTAGCGATCCATTACTTCGGTGGTTTCCGCTTTGATAATGCCGCGTTGAAGGCCTTCGTCGGCCAGGATCGCCTTTAACTCGGCAATTTTGCGCTGCAACTCTTCATATTCGGCCCGTACTTTATCGCGTTCCAGGCCGGTGAGCTGTTGCAGGCGCATGGCCAGAATGGCCCGGGCCTGGAGTTCTGACAAGCCAAACCGTTCCATCAGCCCTTCCCGCGCTTCGTCGGCATCCTTGGATGCCCGAATCAAAGCAATCACTTCATCGAGGTGATCAAGTGCGATGAGCAACCCTTCGAGAATATGCGCGCGCTCTTCGGCCTTTCGAAGTTCGTAGCGGGTACGCCGAACGATCACTTCCAACCGAAACTTGATGAACTCGTCAATCTGATCCTTCAGGTTCAGGGTGTGTGGCCGGCCGTTAACCAGGGCAATATTGTTGATGCCATAACTGGTTTGCAACGGTGTGAGTTTAAACAGCTGGCTGAGAATAACATTGGCTGCCGCATCGCGCCGAATCTCGATGACGATCCGGACGCCTTCGCGGTTCGTTTCATCGCGCACATCCGAAATACCCACGACTCTTTTCTCATTCACCAACTCGGCAATTTTTGAAATCAGCATTGCCTTGTTGACCTGGTAGGGAATTTCGGTGACGATAATTGATTCCCGGCCTTTGTCGTCTACTTCAATATCAGCCTTTGCCCGCACAACAACCCGTCCGCGCCCGGTACGAAAGCCTTCCTGTACGCCTGAAAGCCCGTGAATGATTCCCCCGGTCGGGAAATCCGGCGCCTGAACGTACTGCATGAGCTCCTCCACATCAATTTCCGGCTTGTCAACGGCGGCAAGAATTGCCGCGCAAACCTCCCGGAGATTGTGGGGCAGCATATTGGTCGCCATACCTACCGCAATACCGCTGGCGCCGTTTACCAATAGATTCGGGAACTTGGTCGGGAGCACGGTCGGCTCTTCGAGCGAGTCATCGAAATTCAGTTGAAAATCAATGGTTTCTTTGTCAATATCCCCAAGCATTTCGTCGGCTACCCGGCGCAACCGAGCCTCGGTATAGCGCATGGCAGCGGGGCTGTCGCCGTCCATTGATCCAAAGTTGCCCTGGCCGTCAACCAGGGGGTAGCGCAAGCTCCAATCCTGGGCCATCCGGACCATGGTGTCGTACACCGAGCTGTCGCCGTGTGGGTGGTATTTTCCGAGCACCTCCCCGACGATACGGGCCGATTTTTTATAGGGTTTACTGTAAGTGACGCCCAAATCCAGCATGCCGTATAATACGCGGCGGTGTACGGGTTTCAGGCCATCGCGCACATCAGGCAGTGCCCGACTGACGATTACCGACATCGAATAATCGATGTACGCGGTTTTTAGTTCTTCCTCAATATTGATGGAAACAATCCTCGAGTCCATTCGTAGATTTTACAAGTTTAACTAAGCGGTTTGCCTGGACGGTTGCATAGGAAAAAGGCAGGATTTTTAATGAAAAAACACGTAGGCAAACCGGTGCGCGAAGATACTAAAATTAACGGTTTTTAACCCCAAAGGAATACCCCCGAAAAAACTTTAATAGGCTTGTAACAAGGTATTAACCGGGCTTAACCAAGATCAGGGCATCAACGGATGTTTAAGGGCCGAATAGTCAAAACAAACTCAAACTATCGTACACATGAAAAAGTCCATCATCATTGCTCTGCTCAGTTTCAGCCTGCTTCAGTATACCAATGCGCAGGTGGCCATTGGTCTTAAAACGGGTGTCAATTTCGCCTCGGTACATACAACAGACCTGATTGATCAGGCTGCGCCCGACTTTAATTATACACCGGGTTGGAATGTCGGCCTGGTCACTGAAATTAATTTCGGAGACTATTTTGCCTTTCAACCGGAGGTGAACTGGGTACAAAAAGGATTTACCTGGAACGAATCCGTTGGCATTCCGCTCGGGAATATTGAAATTCCGCTGGGTGCAAATGCTACCTTCCGGACCAACTACCTTGAAGTCCCTCTGTTGGCCAAGCTAAAACTCGGTAACGAACGAATCCAGGGTTATGTGGCTGCAGGGCCGTCTTTCGGTTATGCCATGAATGCCAAGATCATCACCCGCCCGCGTTTGTTTTTTGAATTTGATCCGATTAAAACAAATGTTAACTTGGAAAACCTGAATTACGAACGGTTCGACATTTCGGCTACCGGCGGCCTGGGTGTTCAGGTCAACTTTAACGGCGCCAGCATTTTTGCCGATGCGCGATACACCCACGGTTTTACGGAGTTGTACAACTTTCCGGTAGTGAATGAGAAAATTAAAAATCAGGGTATTGCCCTGAGTGCCGGGGTGTTGTTCGACCTGCAACCCGCTGCGCCAAAGGCTAAACGACCCGGGACCAGCCGTCCGACCATGCGTCGTTAAACTGGTTTTTTTTGCAAACAAAATATTCCAGTCCGAAGTTGCTATCTTGTCCGGGGAGGTGGGTTGTACGACCCGCCTCCTTTTGTTTAATGTTGAAGTTGTACAAACACACCATGGTTTTCAGAATTTCCCAAGTGCTCTTGTTGATCTGCCTTAGCGGAACGGTTTTCGCCCAAAAATCAACCCCATCCAAGTGGTGGGTAAAATTTTCAGACAAAGCCGACTCTCCATTTTGCACCTGCCGGCCGGCCGAATTTTTGTCTGCCCGGGCGATGGAACGCCGTGCCCGGGCGGGTATTGCGGTGGTGGAAAATGATCTTCCGGTTAACCCTGCCTATGTCAAAGCGCTGATCGTGAGTGGCGTGCGGATCCACAGCACTTCAAAATGGCTCAATTCAGCGACTATTATTGCCGATTCTCTTCGTGCCGTGACCTTAAAGAATTTGTCATTTGTGGATCAGGTGCAGTACCTGGGACCGGATATCAAGGTCAAGAACCCGCCGAACAAACTCCCCGGAAATCGCCCCGGCATTTCGGCCATTCCTGAACTGCCGGAGGGTCAAAGTATTTACGGCTACGCTTCGCTGCAGAATAGTTTACTCGGGGTGCCCTTTGTGCACGCAACGGGCGACCGGGGTGCAGGAATTTGGGTGGCAGTTTTGGACGGCGGCTTTACGAATGCCGATGTTTTACCGTTTTTCGACAGTGTTGCCCTGCAGGGGCGGCTTTACCAGGGCTGGGATTTTGTGGAACGGGATGGCGCCGTTTACGAAAGTGCAACACACGGCACCTCGGTGCTGTCCGTCATGGCATCCGACCTGCCCGGCTACTTTGTGGGCACCGCTCCGGAGGCCACATATTTTTTGGTAAAAACGGAAGATACGGGCGGCGAGTTTCCGGTGGAAGAGACCAATTGGATTGCAGGGGCGGAATGGGCCGACAGTATCGGCGTCGATATAATTAATGCCTCGCTGGGCTACACAGTTTTCAATGATACCACTTTGAGCCATACCTTTTCTGATCTTGATGGTCACAACAGCTTGGGCTCGCGGGGAGCCGCCATCGCCGCTTCCAAGGGCATGCTGGTACTGAACAGTGCCGGAAATTCCGGAGAAGACAGTTGGAAATACCTGGGCGTGCCTGCCGATGCCCCGGGAGTAATTGCCGTGGGTGCGGTGCAACACGATGGTACCCGGGCGGGCTTCAGCTCGATCGGCCCATCCGCCGACGGCCGGATTAAACCCGATTTGATGGCGCCGGGAGAAATGGTGGTAGTTGCCGGTAACACCGGCACAGAGTTGGGCCTGTCCAACGGAACTTCCCTTGCCGCGCCTATGCTTGCCGGCGCCCTGGCAAGTTTATGGAGCGGGTATCCGGAAAAAACTGCCGACGAAATATTCGCTGCTGTGGTCCGGTATTCCGATCAAACGGACAATCCGGATAACCTGCGGGGATTCGGGCTGCCCGATTTAGCCGTTTCCTGGCTGGCGTTAGGTGGCTATTTGGCTGCAAATTCGCCCAATGACGCTCGTGGAGGATTTTTTGCTTTCGACCGGGAAGGAGGAATATTTCGGTTCGTGCTATTGCCGGGCGTGGTGGCCGAACAACCGCAGTCGGTTGAACTGCGCGATTTGTTGGGCAATCAGATTCGGCGTGGTGCGGTGCATTGGAAATCCGGCCTGTTGTCTACTTTGGTTTTTACCGGTATGCAGGATTTACCGCCCGGTTTTTACCAGGTGGTTTTGCACACGGATTTGGGGAAACGGCACTTGGCTGGTTTGGTTTGGCCGTAACGCCGGCTGTTAGCCGGCGAGATTTCTTGTTTACGCCGACTAACAGTCGGCGTTACATTGCCTTGATCCCTGGCAATTCCCGCCCTTCCAGATATTCCAGCATGGCGCCACCACCGGTAGACACAAAACTCACTTTTTTAGCCAGTTTCAATTGCGTAACAGCTGCCACGGAGTCGCCGCCGCCAACCATTGAAAAGGCGCCTTTCGTTGTTGCACGGGCGACAGACCGGGCTACATATTTTGTGCCTTCAGCGAAAGCAGGTATTTCAAAAACGCCCATCGGACCGTTCCAAATAATTGTTGCGCTTTGCCGGATCGTGCGACCGTATGTTTTCGCTGCGGAGGGGCCAATGTCAAGTCCCATCCAGCCTTCGGGAATCCGGTTGCTGGGAAAAACCTGAACAGCGGCGTCGGCGGCAAACTTGTCGCCGCATACCGAGTCGCGCGGCAACAACACTTTCACTCCTGTCGCTTTGGCATTTTTCAAAAATTCTTTGGCGGCTTTCACTTTATCTGCCTCTACGAGAGAATTGCCGACGGCGCCTTTTTTAGCCAGCATAAACGTGTAGGCCATAGCGCCGCCAATGATGATATTGTCGGCAAAATGAAGAAAGCGTTCCAGCAAGACAATCTTATCACTCACCTTGGCGCCGCCGACGATGCAGGTCACCGGCTTTTCCGGATTTTTCATCACGCGGTTGGCATTTTCGATTTCGCGCTCCATCAACAGCCCGAAGCATTTGTGCGTACTGTCGAAATAATTCGCCACAATCGTAGTGCTGGCATGGGCACGGTGCGCAGTTCCAAAAGCATCATTCACATAAACATCTCCCAAGGCAGCTAATTTTTGGGCAAACGCGGCATCACCTTTTTCTTCTTCCGGGTAAAACCGGGTGTTTTCCAAGAGCAGGACTTCCCCGGGTTTGAGGGCGGCTGCTTTTTTTGAAGCGGACTTTCCGGCACAATCGTCGGCAAAATGCACGCGGGTTTTCAATTTGCGCCGAAGGTGCGACACCAGGTGTTTCAAGGTGAATTTCTCTCGATTGATGGTCCCGTCTTCCTTCAGTTTTTGCAGGGGGCGGCCCATGTGCGACATCAAAATGGCGGAGCCGCCTTCGTCCAGAATTTGGCGGATAGTCGGCAGCGCTTCCCGGATGCGGGTATCGTCCGTGATTTTATAACTGGCATCCAGGGGAACGTTGAAGTCTACCCGAACGAGTGCTTTTTTATTTTTAAAGTTGATTTTCATATCCGTAAACAATTCGTTTTTGGCTTAAAAAACTTAGACCTCCGTGTGTAAATCAAGGAAGTCCAAGTGCGATATTATCAAAGTATTGCCGGTTTTAGGAACAAAATCAGACCATAGCGGCGAGGTCGGCCAAACGCGCCGAATAGCCGGCCTCGTTATCGTACCAGCCTACGATGCGGCAGGTATTTCCATTGACCTGCGTTAGGCCGGCGTCAAAAATACACGAGTGCTTGTTGCGTACGATATCACCACTGACAATCGGATCTTCCGTGTATTGCAGAATGCCTTTAAGGTTGGTTTCGGAGGCGGTACGGAACACCTGATTAATTTCCTCGACAGTTGCTGTTTTTTTAATCGTTGCAACAACGTCGGTAATCGAACCGGTTGCCACCGGTACCCGCATGGAGTGGGCCGCAATTTTGCCTTTCAGGTGCGGGACTACCAGGACGACCGCTTTGGCAGCGCCGGTGCTTGTGGGCACAATGTTTTGGGCGGCAGCGCGCGCGCGGCGCAGATCGCGGTGCGGGCCATCCTGAATATTTTGATCTGCGGTATAGGCATGAATTGTATTCATGAAAAACTGCTCCACACCAAAAGCTTTATCCAGGGTCATGATCAACGGCACCAGGCAATTGGTTGTGCATGAAGCGTTCGAAAGAATCGTGTCCGTCTTTTTGATGTTGTCGTGGTTAGCACCGATCACGTAAGTCGGCACATCATCAGCCTTAGGTGGGGCCGATAAAATAACGCGTTTGGCGCCGGCTTGCAGGTGCAGTTCGGCTTTATCGCGAGCCAGAAAGATACCGGTGCACTCCAAAACCACATCAACTTTGAGCTCTTTCCAGGGACATTCAGCCGGGTTGCGGATGGCGGATCCGAGAATTTGTTTGCCATTTACATACAAATATTCGTCGTCGGCGGTAACACCGCCTTCAAACTGGCCATGCATCGTATCGTATTTCAACAAATGCGCCAGGGTTTGATTGTCGGTCAGGTCATTGATGGCAACCACCTCCACATTTTTGTTTTTAATCAAATTGCGAAAAGTGAGGCGGCCAATGCGGCCGAAGCCGTTAATAGCAATACGTTTTTTTGCCATGTGGATATGTTGTTTGGTAATGAGTGGAAGCGAAGGTTTGGGACATCCGTGTGTTCAATTATGCCGCAAAAGTAGGCTTTTTAACGCAAAAACGATACAAAAGTACTTTAGTGTTATTTTTACAAAAAGCTATTTTTTAGGCAACACCGTTCCGGTCATGGAGAGCCCGGTTCCGTGCTCCGGATCAAAATTGGTGGTCACTGCAATCACCTTGTAAAATTGGCCTTCCTTGAGTGCATCGTAGGTGATTCGGATGCTGCCCGTTTGGCCCGGCGGAATGGGTTCCTTGCTCCAGTCGACCACGGTACAATGGCAACCACTTTTGACTTCCAGGATCACCAGGCTGTCGGTACTGACGTTTTTTGCCTCAAACTTTGCCTCGTGCGGCATGCCGTACGGAATAGCGCCCGTCCTGATCTGCATGGGCTTCCATTCCACTTTCCCGGAATTTTTCGTGGGGTCGCCAATTTTCATTTCCTGGGCATGTATTTGGCCGGTCAGGCATAGCAGGATAATGGTGGATAAAATTAACCGTGATTTCATCGTCAATAAATTTAGCGCCCAAAGGTATTCTGTGGTTTCGGATCCTTTTGAGCGGAAAATTCGCTTTTCAAATTATTAACGTTTAAATAAAACAGGGCCGCAAATTGACTTGCGGCCCTGTAATTTCAGCAAAGTGCCATTGCATTATCGCTGAATTGCAATTTTAGCCTGAACGGCACTGGCGCCCGAACGTATGGTTAAAGTGTACATTCCGGCAGGTAGGCTGCTGTAATCAAAATTGCGGGTTAAGGCTCCGTTGTTAAACCCGGCAGTTTGCCGGTCAACCAATTGGCCGATGCCGTTGTGCAAAACAAATTCAATCTGGCGCTGTCCATCGCCGGCCATTTCAACCGTAAACTGTCCGCTGTTTGGGTTCGGGTAGAGCCGGAACATGTTCAGCCAGGCCACTTCGCCGGTAGCGGAAACCAGTACGACCATCTGCTGCAGGGTGCTGGCGCCGCAGTTGTTTATGACCGTCAACTCAACGGTATACGTGCCCGGGGCAGTGTAGGTGTGGGTTGGGTCTTGTTCGGTACTGGTATTGCCGTCGCCAAATTTCCAGGAATACATGTCGCCGTTCTGAGAGGAATTGCTGAATTGTACCATTAGTTGGTCAGCAACGAATGTAAAGTCTGCTTTGGGCAGGTCTAAAACAGTAATGTAATTCATTACCATGCTTGTATTCGTGCCAAACAAGTTGGAGGCTTCCAGCACAACCGAATAAGTGCCGGGCGCGGCGTAAGTCACTGTTGGATTTTGTTCGGTCGACGTGGCCGGGTCGCCCCCCTCGAATGTCCATAGCCAGGCGGTCGGACTGCCGGCCGATTGGTCTGTAAACTGCACCGTAAATGGCGCACAACCAGTCACCTCATTTGCTGTAAACGAAGGGATCGGCGCCGAACCAACTATGGAGACCACTTGCGTGTCCATCGACATTCCACATTCGTTTCCAGCAATGAGAATGACAACATAGTCGCCAGTGGTAGCATAAGTATGTGTTGGATTGGCCACTGTGCTGGAATCGCCGTCCCCGAATATCCATACATAACTGCCGGCATTGCTGGAATTATTGGCCAGTACCACCGACAGGCCGGCCGTTTGGGCGGAAAAACCGGCCACAGGCGGGCCTAAAACAGTTATTGTGCCGGTTGTCGTGTTGCTGCCCGCCGAGTTGGTCGCCACAAGCGTGACGGTGTACGTTCCCGGATCATTAAAAAGAACCACCGGATCGCTTTCCGACGACACAGCCGGATGCCCCCCTTCAAATGTCCAGGAATAACTGGTGGCATTGGCACTGGAGGAATTCGTAAACTGAACCTCCAGGGGCGCACATCCTTCCGTCAGGTTGGCCGAAAACCCTGCTGTCGGCGGCGTCACAATGGTTACTGTTTCCGTAAACGTGCTTGTACCGCATGGGTTTGTCGCTGTCAACGTCACGGTGTATGTGCCATCTGTCGAATACGTGTGGCTGGGATTCGGATCGGTGCTGTTGTTGTTATCGCCAAAATCCCAGTTGTAGGAAGTGCTGTTCGTGGAATTGTTGGTGAAACTGGCCATAGCGCCATCTACGGAAGCGGTAAATCCGGCTGTTGGTCCGCTGTTTACGGTGATAATACTGGTTTGCGTTGCCGTATTGCTGCCGGCCGAGTTGCCTGCGACAAGCGTGACGGTGTAGGTGCCAGGCGTGTTGTACACTACCGTTGGATTTTCAATGGTACTGGATGCCGGTGTGCCGCCCGGGAAGGACCAATTAAACGTAGTTGCATTCGCGGAAGAGCCGTTGGTAAACTGTACCGTCAATGGGCCGCACCCGCTGGTTGGCGAAGCAGTGAAATTTGCCGTAGGCGGCGTCACGATGGTGACTGTTTCCGTGAAGGTGCTGGTACCGCATGGATTGGTGGCCGTCAGGGTAACCGTATAGGTGCCGTCTTCGCTGTAGGTATGCGTCGGGTTGGGTTGCGAACTGTTCGACATGTCCCCAAAATCCCAGGCATAGGAAGTGCTGTTCGCCGATGTATTCGTGAAATTGACTACCGCGCCATTTACCGAACTGGTAAATCCGGCAGTGGGTCCGGCATTCACGGTGATATAATTGGTTTGGGTAGCCGTATTGCTACCGGCGGCATTGCTTACCACAAGCGTGACGCTGTACATGCCCGGCGTGTTGTAAATCACCGTTGGATTTTCAACTGTGCTTGTTGCCGGCGTGCCGCCCGGGAATGACCAGTT
Organism: uncultured Saprospiraceae bacterium; assembly: GCA_964484205.1. Lineage (GTDB taxonomy): Bacteria > Bacteroidota > Bacteroidia > Chitinophagales > Saprospiraceae > M3007. The sequence continues at coordinate 29,219 of CAZAEZ010000001.1, forward strand.
AAAGCTGGTTGCATTGGCGGAAGACGCATTGGTAAACGTTACGCTCAGCGGTCCGCAACCACTGGTCGGCGTAGCCGAAAAACTTGCCGTCGGCGGAGTCAGAATGGTAACGGTTTGGGTGAACGTGTTTGTACCGCAGGCATTGGTCGCGGTGAGCACAACCGTATACGTGCCATCCTCATCGTAGCTGTGCGTGGGGTTGGCCTGGTTGCTGGTGGTCATGTCACCAAAATCCCAGCTGTACGATGTGCTGTTTGCCGAAGTATTTGTAAAGCTGACGGTCAGGCCGTTTGTCGAACTGGTAAATCCGGCGGTCGGGCCCGGGTTGACGGTAATGTAGTTCGTTTGGGTAGCCGTGTTGCTGCCGGCAGCATTAGTTACCACAAGCGTGACGGTGTACATGCCCGGCGTATTGTAAACGACTACCGGGTTTTCCGCCGTGCTGGATGCCGGGGCGCCACCCGGGAAAGTCCAGCTAAACGTAGCGGCATTGTCCGAAGATGTATTGGAAAAACTAACCGTCAGTGGCCCGCAGCCGCTTGTTGGCGTTGCGTTGAAACCCGCAGTTGGCGGCGTTACAATGGTCACACTTTGCGTGGTCGTATCCGAGCCGCAGGCATTCGTGGCGATCAGGGTCACGACATAAACCCCGTCTTCCCCAAAGATGTGCACCGGATTTTGCTGCGTGCTGGTTTCGCCGTCTCCAAAATTCCAGTTATAGGAAGTTGCCCCGCCCGAAGTACCGTTGTTGAATTGTACGGTATCCAGGTTAATTGTTGTGGTGAAACCTGCGGCAGGTACGCCGTTTACCGTGATGAAATTTGGTTGCGTGGCGGTATTGGAGCCGCCGGCATTTGTTGCCGTCAGGCTGACGGTATAGCTGCCCGGATTGTTGTAAACCACCGTCGGGTTTTGGGCCGTGCTTGAAGACGGCGACCCGCCGGGGAATGACCAGGTGTAGGAGTCCGCATTGCCGGTGGTTGTGTTCGTAAAATTCACAGTAAGTGGTCCGCACCCGGAAGTTACATCAGCTGTAAATCCGGCCGCCGGCGGTGCGATGAGGTTTACCGTTTGGGTATTTGTCGTGCTGCCGCAATCATTTGTTGTCGTCAGGGTAACGGTGTATGAACCGCCAACTGCATAGGTGTGCACCGGATTCATCTGAGTACTGGTGTTGCCGTCGCCAAAATCCCAGAGGTAGGAGCTGCCCCCCACGGAAGTATTGGTGAAGGTGACGGTCAGGTTGTCCACCGTTTTTGTAAAGTTGGCAGACGGGACATTCTGCACGGAAATGAAATTGGAATAGGTGGTATTATTTGAGCCTGCGCCGTTGTATGCCGTCAGCGAAACCGTATAGGTGCCGGAGGTTGTATACACCACTACCGGGTTGGGCAAGGTCGATGAAACCGGCGACCCGCCCGGGAACTGCCACAGGTAGGACGAGGCATTGCTGGACGATTGGTTGGTGAATTGAACCGTTAGCGTTGCACAGCCGCTTGTCGGATCTGCAGTGAAGTTTGCCGTCGGCACGGTGTTTATGGTTACCGTTTTTGTAGACGTTCCGCAATCGTTTTCAACAAAAAGCGTAACGACGTAAATGCCTGCTTCAGAATAAGTATACACCGGGTTTGGCTGATTGCTAAAGCCGAGGCCATCGCCAAAATCCCAGGAGTACGACAGGGCATTCGTGGAGGTGCTGGTGAAGGTATAGGTCAGATTATCATAGGCATAGGTAAAGTTGGACACCGGCTTGGCTAAAACGGTGATCTGTTTGGATTCCGTCACGGGGCCTCCCGCGCCGTTTAGCGTAAGCGAAACGGTGTATGTTCCCGGGGAGAAATAGGTTACCGTTGGATTTGTCTGTGTAGATGAAGGCGGGCTCCCTCCGGGAAAAGACCAGCTCCGGCTGGAAATATTACCGGACGACAGGTCGGTAAACTGCACGGGCACGTCCTCACAGGGTTGATTGGGCGACCATTCAAAATCGGCTTCAAGCGGCGGATTGCCACCGCAGGGTTCCAGACAGCCCTGATTGATCTTTTGGGTTATGTATCCACTGATCTGGTTTTCAGAGTTGCTGCTCCATTGCGTGCTGGGATTTACAAAAGGGCACATGACATATTGAGGGCCGCCGGATGGGCAGTTGTCGTGGGTAGCTGTGAAGTTGTGCCCGATTTCGTGACCCGTCAGATTCCGGAGGCTTGCAGAGTTACTGGTGTAATCCTGCAAACAATGGTACCTGTTGCTGTTACAAAGTCCGCCCAAATAGGCAATCCCGACCGTAGAGCCGTTAAAATTGCGGTTTGTCCACAATTCACCATTATCAAACGACACACCAAAACCGCCGCCATTACCCCATGACCGGAAAGACCCCAACAAAGTGCCTGCCTCTGTCGAATTCGTCCATGGATCTGTTCCGGTAACAACGAATTGGGTTACAATGACAAAAGTGATATCATGAATAAAACTGCCGGCGTATAGCCCCTCCACATCATTCATCACCGCAATGTTGTGGTTCTCCACAGCCACCACCGAGCCGTATTTGGTATGCATGGATTTATCGGAAGCAATGGCAATTTCCAGTTCGTAGCAGGCCATGGATTCGGCCATATTGTCCGGGTTGCTGAAATTGTATTTTCCATGTTCCAGTTTTTCTTCCGCCGCTAGCACAAGACAACCCGCATCCTGACTTGGAATAACGGCGCGCTCCGGGTAGAACAAAAACAAATCGGGATCGGCATCCGGTTGGTGGTACCAAAGTGGTTCGATAAAATAGGTGTCGTCGGCCAGTTGGATAAAACCGTGCATAAAATTTTTATCCAGCGTAAGCCTGACCGTACCGCCGCTACCGGTTTCTATACCTTTAAATGCCCGGTGATCGTTTCGCTTGTGTTTTTCTATGCCTGTGTCCGTTGAAACCACCAGATGGTAGTCCGGTGCAAGGATTCTGCTCGGCTCCAGTTGCAACTGAAGCGTTTTATCACCAAGCTGGAGCTGGAACGGCGTGTAATCCGGTGAACTTTCAACAAACTGTTTGATTTCCAAGGGATTCAGCCGAAAGATCGTCCATTGGCTCAGTTCTTTTTTTACCGATTCGACGGGGTCAATTTGTTCCGGCTTTCCGGAAAAGGTCTGAGCGAAAATTCCGTACGGGATTAGCGCAAGTACCAAAATAGCGGTCAGCCTGCGGAACGGACGTAAGTAGTTGAGCATAGTCAAGTTTGAATTTGAAAACGAATAGTTTTGATGCAGCAAATGGAGCGGCCCTGGGGAGTTCGAGAATGGTATAATCGGCCTTTGACAATAATTGCTGATGCAGATTAGCAGGGGGAATGTCAGAAACACCGTTTCTTTGCAGCAATATTTGCACCAGATGTTTAGGGGGGCGAAAGTAGGAGTTGTTTGTAAAAAGCGGCTTGGCAAGGTTCGTAAATTGATAATTTCGTCAAAAACAAGACGAATTTGATTTTTGAACCCAAGGACATCTTTTGAAGCCTTTTTATTAGGGAAACACATACCTTCTCAGACAATATAAACCAATTACGATGAAGCAATTTTGCTTACCTTTTCTACTGTTTTTCCTGTTGGCAGGATTTGCACTGTCAGCCCAGAATCAACTGGCATTCAGCACTGCACATTCCACCGGCTTTGAGCTGCCGAAGGATAAAGACGGCGGTTCATTCAAAGACCGTTTGTGGTATGGCGGTGGCCTAACGCTGGGTTTTCAGGGTGGGAGCGGTTACAGCCTTTTTGCCTTTGGCTTGTCGCCGATGGTCGGCTATAAGGTTGTGGGTCCGCTTTCTATAGGGCCGCGATTGTCCGTTTTGTACACCTCGCAAAAATTCCCCGGGATTCAAACCTTCAATCTCTTTGATGTCGAATTAAGCGTTTTTGCCCGTGTAAAAATATACCGGGGTTTTTTTGTGCAGGGGGAATTGGGCAGCTTATCCGATCAGTATGTTTTTCAGGACAACTTCAACGGCCAGCTGGGGAAAGGCACCCGTACCCGCTCGGCGCAGTATGTCGGCCTTGGATACAATTTTTCCAACGGTAATGGCGGCTTTGGCCAGGAAATCGCGGTCATGTATGACTTTTACGTGGGCAACGATATCAATTCTTATGAACAACCCTGGCAATACCGCATTGCGTTCACGTATGGTTTTTGACAGAACATTTAGATAACTAATTTATTTCAAGTACTTTATGGCAAATCAAAAAATCCAGGACATACTCGGCGAACATGCCGAATATTACCTGAATCACCAAAGCAAGACCTTCGACAAAAGCCAGTTGCATGCGCCTTCTCCCAAGCATGTCGAGCAAATTTGGTTGCCCAGCAACCGGAATGCCCAAACGCTCCGGAGCATTCAGCAACTGCTCGGCCATGGGCGGCTGAAAAATACCGGCTATGTCAGCATCCTGCCCGTCGATCAGGGAATTGAGCATAGCGCCGGCGCCTCCTTTGCGCCGAACCCGGTCTTTTTTGACCCGGAAAATATCGTCAAACTCGCCATTGAAGGCGGTTGTAATGCTGTCGCCTCCACCTACGGCGTACTGGGAACGGTGGCGCGCAAGTATGCCCACAAAATCCCGTTTGTGGTGAAAATCAATCACAACGAATTCCTTTCGTACCCGAATTCCTACGACCAGATCATGTTCGGCACCGTGAAAAGTGCCTGGAATATGGGGGCTGTAGCCGTCGGCGCAACCATTTATTTCGGTTCAGCCGAAAGCAACCGCCAAATTCAGGAAGTCAGCCAGGCATTTGAACTCGCGCACGAACTGGGTATGGCGACCATCCTCTGGTGCTACCTGCGCAATAGCGATTTCAAACAAGGCAATGTCGATTATCATACCGCCGCCGACCTCACCGGCCAGGCCAATCACTTGGGGGTAACCATCCAGGCCGATATCATCAAGCAGAAAATGCCGACAAATAATGGCGGCTACAACGCGATCAAAGTTGGAAAAACACACCCGAAAGTGTATACCGATCTGACCAGCGATCACCCCATCGACTTGTGCCGCTATCAAGTGGCCAACTGCTACATGGGCCGTGTCGGTTTGATCAATTCCGGGGGTGAATCCAAAGGCGCGAGCGATTTGCAGGAAGCCGTAATCACCGCCGTGGTCAACAAACGCGCCGGTGGCATGGGCCTGATTTCCGGGCGAAAAGCCTTCCAGCGGCCAATGAAAGAAGGGATCGGCTTGCTCAATGCGATTCAGGATGTTTACCTGGACCGTTCGATCAAACTGGCCTGATGCGCTCAACGCCGGTGTACACATTAAACCGGTTTTTACGCAAAAAACCGATCAGTGTCATTCCGGAATCTTCGGCAAGTTCGCAGGCCAGGCTCGAAGGAGCGCCCACTGCGGCCAACACCGGAATACCGGCCATGGTTGCTTTTTGGACCAGTTCAAATCCGGCTCGACCACTCACCAGAATTATGAAGTCCCGAAAGGGTAGGGGATAGGCGCTGCGCATCGCAGCGCCTATTACTTTATCCACCGCATTGTGCCTTCCGACATCTTCGCGAAGCAGCACCAATTTGCCGGTATTGTCAAACAAGCCGGCCGCATGCAGGCCTCCTGTGGCTTCAAAAGTTGCCTGGGCTTCGCGCAGCGTGTCCGGCAGGCGGTAAATGATTTCCGGCAAAACCACCGGATGCCCTTTTGCCGGATAAAAACAGCTGACCGTCTGAACAGCATCAAGCGAGGCCTTGCCACAAACCCCGCAACTCGACGAGGTGAATAAATGCCGGGTTAGCCGGGCTTCGTCGATGACAATCGATGGTTGCAACTCCAGGACAAGCGTATTTTCCGCCAGCCACTTTGCCGCAAGAATTTGGTCTGCGCCTTGAATAATTCCCTCCGTAAATAAAAAACCGGTGGCCAGTTCTTCGTCGTCGCCGGGAGTCCGCATCGTGACGGCTACCGAAAGTTGGCGGCGTTTATCGCCGGCGCCGTGGCCGATCCGGACCTCCAGGGGCTCCTCTTTTACCAGATTGTCCCGGTGTTCCAGGGTGTTGCCCGGTGTTATGGTTTGCGCTGAAACGCTTATGATTTTTGTATCCACGAGTGGTTGTTTTTTAGCCGGAGCCGGCCGGGGAACTCCTTTTTTACAGGCCGTGTTTATTTTCCAAATAGTTTTTCCGCTACAAGTTAAACGATACCTTTGCGCCCTCAAATCTACAGATATGGCGATTATTGAAACCCTGCAAAAGGCTGTTGCCGCCGCACTCCAACATTATTACGGTGTGGAACTGCCTGCGGAACAGGTTCAGGTAAATACGACTTCCGCTGAATTTACGGGCGACTATACCGTCGTGGTTTTCCCGTTTGTAAAGTTAGCGAAAAAAGCCCCCGATGTGGTCGGAGCCGAAATAGGTGCTTTTTTGAAAGAAAAAGTGGATACCGTGCAGGATTTCAACGTCATCAAAGGTTTTCTGAACCTTGAACTCAGCACCGAATACTGGCAAACGTTCCTCCGTCGGCTGCTATCCAATCCCGATTTTGGAAAGCAGCCGGACAATGGCCACAAGGTCATGGTGGAATACTCCTCCCCGAATACCAACAAACCGCTGCACCTCGGCCATATCCGAAACTGTTTGCTGGGCTGGTCGTGCAGTAAATTGCTCGAAGCAACGGGTAACCAGGTCGTGCGGGCGCAAGTGATCAACGACCGGGGCGTAGCCATTTGCAAAAGCATGCTGGCCTGGCAAAAATTTGGCGAAGGCAAAACGCCGGAGTCCACCGGCATCAAAGGCGACCACCTTGTGGGTGAGTTTTACGTGCTTTTTGAAAAAAAGTCCAGGGAAGAATATGCCGCCTGGCAAAAAACAGACGCCGCACGCGCCGTTTTTCAGGCTAAAGCCAAACCCGGACAGCCGGAAGATGCTTTTTTTAAAGATTTTAAAAACAGCTGGTTTAACGAATACTCCGCGCTCGGCGCCGAAGTGCGGGAAATGCTGCTCCGCTGGGAAGCCGGCGATCCGGATACGGTGGCCCTGTGGAAAAAACTGAACAGTTGGGTGTATGCCGGTTTTGATGAAACGTATGCCAAACTTGGGGTCGCCTTTGACAAATTGTACTACGAAAGCGATACCTATCTTTTGGGAAAAGATATTGTCGAAGACGGTTTGCAGAACAAGGTATTTTATCGCAAAGATGACGGCTCCGTCTGGGTTGATTTGACCGATGCCGGATATGATCACAAAGTGGTGTTGCGGGCCGACGGCACTTCGGTGTACATCACCCAGGATTTGGGCACCGCCCGCAAACGGTATGACGAACTGGGTTGCGACCGCGTGGTGTATGTGGTGGCCGATGAGCAGAATTACCACTTCGCGGTTTTGTTCGAGGTGTTGAAACGCCTGGGAGAGCCCTATGCCGATGGCCTGCACCACCTGTCGTATGGGCTGGTGGAATTGCCTACCGGCCGGATGAAAACCCGGGAAGGGACCGTTGTCGATGCCGATGACCTGATCGAAGAAGTGATCCGGGTGGCCCGGGAGCAGGCGGCGGAACACGGCGCGCTCGACGCAATGAGCCCCGAAGAAAAGGAAGATACCTTGCGGAAAATCGCCCTGGGCGCCTTGAAGTTTTTCATCATCAAAGTCAATCCGAAAAAGCGGATGATCTTCAATCCGGAAGAATCGGTAGACCTCCAGGGCCAGACAGGGCCGTACATCCAATACTCCGGCGTGCGGATCAACGGATTGATGCAACGGGTTGAAAAAGAAAAGGTTGACCTGGCGCCGGCCACTTCCTACACCCGCTTTGAGGATGCCGAAAAAGAATTGCTCAAGGCGCTGCACGCCTACCCCGATACGGTGAAGACTGCGGCGGCGGAGTACGACCCCTCCCACCTGGCTAATTACAGTTACAACCTGGCTAAAAGTTACCACCGGTTCTGGCACGATGTGCCGGTGTTCAATGCCGACGATCCGGCGGCAAAAGCATTCCGGCTGCAATTAAGCAAGGCCGTCGGGCAGGTTTTGGTGTCGGGAATGGACCTGCTGGGTATTGAAATTCCGCAACGCATGTGATTTTTTCAGCTCACGCTGTATCTTGGGCCCCGCCTAAGAGCATATTGGGGATTTTCTCACCGGGCCCAAAACGGTTCTTTTTTCGCCCTTTCTCGCCTTTTTTCAGGCACTTAGCTGGGCTAGGCGCCTGAAAAAAGGCAAAAAACTGTCAAAAAAAGTCCTCGTTTTTGCCTCCGGCAGAAAATCCCCAATATGCTCTAATTCAATTAAAATAAAATTATGCTCACGGACATTGAAATCGCCCAACAAGCGACCCCTAAACGAATTGTTCCCCTTGCCGCCGACAAACTTGAAATCCCGGATGACGCGCTCGAACCATTCGGCCATTTTAAAGCCAAAGTTTCCCTCGAATATCTCGACAACCTGCCAGACCGCCCTTCCAGCAAACTGATCCTGGTTACCGCGGTAAGCCCCACGCCGGCCGGCGAAGGGAAAACAACCACAACGGTTGGACTCGGCGATGCACTTTCCCGTATCGGAAAAAAGACGATGATCTGCCTGCGCGAACCCAGCCTGGGCCCGGTATTCGGAATGAAAGGCGGTGCTGCCGGCGGCGGCTACGCCCAGGTGATCCCCATGGAAGATATTAACCTGCATTTTACGGGCGATTTTAGCGCTATCGGCCTGGCAAACAACCTGTTGGCCGCCATGCTCGACAATCATATTCATCAGGGCAATGCACTGGATATTGATGTGCGCCGGGTAAACTGGAAGCGGGTAGTAGATATGAATGACCGGGCCTTGCGCGACATTACCGTTGCGCTTGGCGGGATTTCCAATGGGTATCCCCGACAGGATGGTTTCGATATTGTGGTGGCTTCGGAAGTGATGGCTATTTTTTGCCTGGCCACATCGGTGTCAGACCTGAAGGAGCGCCTTGGCAACATTGTGGTCGGCTACACCCGCGACCGGAAGCCGGTGCATGCCCGCGATCTGAATGCGCATGGCGCCATGACCGTTTTGCTGAAAGATGCCATCAAACCCAATTTGGTGCAAACCCTTGAACATACCCCCGCATTTATTCATGGCGGCCCATTTGCCAATATCGCTCATGGATGCAATTCTGTGATCGCCACGAAAAGCGCCCTGAAATTGGCAGACTATGTGATCACGGAAGCGGGTTTTGGCGCCGATCTCGGTGCGGAGAAATTTTTGGATATAAAATGCCGGAAAGCCGGGTTGCGCCCGGATGCTGTTGTTTTGGTGGCTACGCTGCGCGCCCTGAAATACCAGGGCGGCGCCGATCTCAAGGATTTGAACCAGGAAAACCTGGATGCCCTGGAAAAGGGAATCGTGAACATTGAAAAACACGTCCGGAATATTCGCGAAACATTTGGCTTGCCATGCGTGGTGGCGATAAACCATTTCACCTTCGATACCGATGCCGAGATCAAACTTTTACAAGACAAACTAGCGCCACACGGCGTCTCGGTAGTGGTGTCGAGGCACTGGGCCGACGGTGGTAAAGGCGCAGAAGACCTGGCGCGCGCTGTTGTTGAGGTGACGAATGCCGCCGACAATAATTTCCGGTTTGCTTACGAGGATGCCATGTCGTTGTGGGACAAAATGAAAGCCGTGGCCACAAAAATTTACGGCGCAGCCGATATTTCAGCTGATGCCAGTGTTAAACGGCAGATCAAAAAACTGGAAGAAGACGGCTACGGCCATTACCCGGTGTGTGTGGCTAAAACGCAGTACTCATTTTCTACCGATCCGAAAAAACTGGGGGCGCCTACCGGCCACGTAGTCGACATCCGGGAAGTACGGCTGGCTGCCGGCGCCGAGTTTGTAGTCATGATCTGCGGGGCCATTATGACAATGCCCGGGTTGCCCAAAGTGCCGTCGGCAGAAAAAATCGATATTGATGAACAAGGGAAGGTCGTTGGTTTGTTCTGAATGTAAATTGCCGCAAACATTTTACGTATTGCTGTTTGGGACAATGGTATCTTTGCGCCCACTTTATCCATTTTGATGCCCATGCATTCAGAAAATACGAATAACGAGTCGATTGAATCCCGCAACTTCATTGAAGAAATTATCGAAGCAGATTTACGGTCCGGCAAACACACCAGTATTCATACGCGCTTCCCGCCGGAACCAAACGGGTACCTGCACATAGGCCATGCCAAAGCCATCTGCCTGAATTTTGGCCTTGCCCAAAAATATGGCGGCAAGTGCAACCTTCGCTATGACGACACCAACCCGTCTGCCGAGGAGCAGGAATATGTCGACAGCATTCTTGAAGATGTGCGCTGGCTGGGTTTCGAACCGGCCAATGTCTTGTTTACCTCCGATTATTTTCAGCAGTTGTACGAATGGGCGGTCCAACTGATCGGCGATGGAAAAGCTTACGTGGATTTTTCCACACCCGATGAAATTGCCAAACTGAAAGGTACCCCAACCACGCCGGGGACGCCGAGTAAATACCGCGATAGCGCCCCGGAGGAGAATCTGGCTTTTTTTGAAAAAATGAAAAACGGGGAATATCCGGACGGACACTGTGTCTTGCGCGCCAAAATTGATCTGGCTTCGCCAAATATGCACCTGCGCGACCCGTACCTCTACCGGATAAAACGCGCGCACCACCACCGGACGGGTGACAAATGGGCCATTTATCCGATGTACGACTGGGCGCATGGGCAGAGCGACAGTATCGAGCAAATCACCCATTCGATTTGTACGCTGGAGTTTGTTCCGCACCGCGCCTTATACGACTGGTGCATCGAACAATTGGGGATATTCCCGTCGAAGCAATACGAATTTGCCCGGCTCAACCTGAATTACACGGTGATGAGCAAACGCAAGTTGCTCCAATTGGTCAACGAAGGCTATGTGAACGGTTGGGATGACCCCCGCATGCCGACGATCAGCGGATTGCGCCGCCGGGGCTACACACCGGCCAGTTTGCGCGAGTTCGCCAAGCGGGTAGGCGTTGCCAAGCGTGAAAATATTATCGATGTCGGCCTGCTGGAGTTTTGCGTTCGGGAAGACCTGAACAAAAGTGCGTTGCGGCGCTTTGCTGTTTTGGACCCGCTTAAAGTGGTCATCACCAATTACCCTGAGGGAAAAGTCGAATGGCTGGAAACGGAAAACAATCCGGAAGATCCGGAGAGCGGAAACCGCGAACTGGCATTTTCCAATGAACTGTACATTGAGCGGGACGATTTTATGGAAAACCCGCCTCCAAAGTACTTTCGGCTTTCTCCGGGGGGCATGGTGCGGCTCAAATCGGCATTTATTATTGAATGCACCGATGTAAAAAAAGATGCCGCCGGGGAAATCGTCGAGATTCATTGCCGCTATGTGCCGGAAAGCCGTTCCGGGCAGGATACCAGCGGGCTGAAAGTCAAAGGCGTGATTCACTGGCTTTCGGCTGCGCATACCCGGCGGGCGGAGGTCCGATTGTACGACCGCTTGTTTCAGGTGGAAGACCCGGCAGCAGAGGAAGATTTTAAAAAGGCAGTCAATCCGGACTCCTTGCAAATTCTCCCAAACGCGCAAGTGGAGCCGGCCCTGGCGGAGGCTGTTGCCGGCGAACATTTCCAGTTCACCCGCCTGGGCTATTTTTGTGCCGATCCGGACACCACGGCAGAATTGCCGGTTTTCAACCGCACCGTTACGTTGCGCGATTCCTGGGCAAAAATGGCCGGCAAGTAGCGGAAAAATCGCTCTTTAGTTACTGGAAAACGCCAAATGTTGCCAATCCTGACGAATTCGCAGTAATTTTACGACCCCCTGATAATTCGAGGGGTATCTTTGAAATCGTTTAATATTTTTCAACTAAATAAATCTACACAATGAAGCAACTGCTTACAAAATCGCTTCCCCTCCTTGCTTTCCTGCTGTGTGGGATGATGACTCAGGCACAGAACATTTTTTGGTCTGAAGATTTTACCGACGGTATTCCAGCTGGCTGGACAAATGTTGATGCTTCCGGACAAGGTTTTGTTTGGGAGCACTGCGCTAACACCGATCCCGGTTGTGCACCGGTGTTCACGGGCGAACAAGCCTTTCAGGCAACTACTGCCTCGACGGGTTTTGTGCATGTAAACTCCGACGGTGGTCTTTCCGGTCCGCTGCCGCAAAACCATGTCAGTCGCCTGACCACTTCTGCAATTAATTGCACCGGCAAGAGCGCCGTCTTTATCGAGTTTCAGTCGCACATCGGCACCTATGTGGAGCCGCTTGAAACCAATGCCATCATTCGGGTGAGCACGAACGGAACTACCTGGACGGAGTTTCAGCCGTTTCCGGGCTTGATCGAAGCCAACTTTTTTTCGCCAAACCCATACTTTTCCATCCTGGATATTTCATCCGTAGCGGCAAATCAGGCTACCGTTTATATCCAATGGCAATGGACGGCCAACTGGGAATATATGTGGGACCTGGACGACATCGTCCTGTACGACGCCAACCCGACGCCGCGGAATGACTTGTCTATTACGGACTATTTCTACCCGCCCTCCAGCATGGTAACCCCGGTTTCGCAAATTGCAACGGATACCTTTGGCTTTTTCCTTTTTCTGTCGAACGGCGGCTCTGACGATCAGACCAATGTGGTGGTAAAAGCATCGGTGACTACCGATACCGATGAAGAGATTTTTGCCGACAGCATCACCCTGCCTGTGCTCGCTGCCGGCGTGGTGGACAGTTTTATTGAACTGACTTCGCAATTCGCTCCTGAACTTCCGGCAGGAAATTACCAGATAAAATATTCCGTTCGCGCTGATTCCAGCGATAGCCGGCCGGTCGACAATAGCATCAACAGCCGTTTTATTGTAAGTCAAAATGTATTTTCCAAAGATGCCGGTGGGTCCATTACGTCCACCAGCCCGCTTGACCCCGGCGATTGGTATGCTGCCAATTTGTATCAAATGAGTTCCGGGAGCATGGATAACTACCAGGCATCCCTTGTACAATTTTCGTTTGCAACCGACCCGGCAGAATTGCCGGTAGCGGACGTTGATGCTACGGTTTTCCTTTTCCGTGTAAGCGACGATGTGTTTTCTGATTTTTCCAACTTCGATCGTTCGGAATTGATTTCGCCCAGTTTGGAATGGGTTGCCGTAGGGCCGTACGAAGCTCCGGATACGATGCAGAATTTCCTGCTGCAATCCGTTCAACTGCTCGACGCCACCACATTTGAACCGTTTGTACCGCTCGACAATGGCGCGCGTTACATTCTGGCTGTGGGTTATGCCGGCAACAGCAATGTTACCCGCCATGTATTTGACGCTGAAGCCAATACGGCCTATTTTGTTTCAACACTTGTTTTCACCGATCAGTGGTATACCGGTGGCTTTACCGGCCTGAACGCTGTGGCGCGTATGGCTATCAGCCTGGTAACCACTACCGACAATAAGCCGCTTCCGGAAACAGCCATGACTGTTTTCCCGAACCCGATCCGCGAGACGCTGAACCTTGGCCTGAATTTCGATCAGCCGACCAAAGCGACCATCACCATTGCCGATCTTACCGGCCGTGTGATCCGCCTGGAAGACCGCGAAGGCCTGACGAATGACATCCTGACTTACCAACTTCCCGAGCTGGCAGTTGGTACCTACTTGGCTCGTATTGCTACTGAAGAAGGTACGCTGACCAAGAAGTTTGTGGTTCAGAAATAAAAACCTGACAGCTCAAATTTTAAAGAAAAAAGCCTGTGCAAAATTGCACAGGCTTTTTTCTTTAAAATTTGAGCTGTCAGGTTAGATGTCCTCCAGAATAAGCCGGGCAGCCCGCGCCGATGCGCCGCCGTCGCCCAGTTTTTCCCGAAGTTCCCGGTAGCCCTCCTGTATTGCAGCGGCTTGTTTAGGCTGAAGGATTTCTGACAGGGCATCGCGTAGGTTTTGGGTCTCAAGTCCTTCCTGGATCAATTCTTTGATCAGAGGACGATCCAATATCAAATTCACCAGTGAAATGTAGGGCACGTTGACAATGCGTTTTGCAATGGCGTAGGAGATTGGATTCCCGGCATAACAAACAACTTGAGGCGTCCCGATAAGTGCCGTTTCCAGGGTAGATGTTCCGGATTTGACCAGGGCTGCCGCTGCCCGCCGGAGGATTGGGTAGGTATTGTCTTTTTGCAACTCCACGTTTGGGTGTCCGGTAAGAAATGGTGCATAGAATGCATCCGGAAGCGACTTTGCTCCGGCAATCACAAAACTGAAATCCGGAAAAAAGGGTGTCACAGACAGCATGACGGGTAAAATCCGCTCCACCTCCTGTCTTCGGCTGCCGGGGAGCAAGGCAATTCGTTTTTCCGGCGATTCCTGTCTGGTTGCCGCCGCAATAACGTCGAGCAGTGGATGCCCGACGAATTCGGCCCGGATATCAAATTTTTCGTAAAACGCCGTTTCAAAAGGAAGAATAACCAGCAATTTGTCCACATCCCTTTTGATCGCTTTTGCCCGCGAACTGTGCCAGGCCCAAAGCTGCGGCGAGATGTAATAAATCACCCGTATACCCTGTTTTTTAGCCCATTTTGCAATACGCAAATTAAAACCCGGGTAATCGATCAGGACAATAGCGTCGGGTTTAAACGCAAGGATATCGTTTTTACAAAAGCGAAGATTCCCAAGTATGGTTTTCAGGTTTTTCAAGACCTCCCAAAAACCCATGAAAGCCAGGTCGCGGTAGTGCTTAACCAGTTCTCCGCCGGCAGCCTGCATCAGGTCGCCACCCCAAACCCGGCACTGTACACCGGGATGTTGTTTGTTGAGTTCTTTAAGCAGGTTGGACCCGTGGAGGTCGCCGGAGGCTTCTCCGGCGATCAGGTATAATTTCATGTGCCGCGAACATTTTGTTCGCGAAAGTACCACGAACTAAAAGTTCGCGATAATTCTTTAAAAAAAAGGTCAAATTAAATCGGGCATTTCCACAAAAAACCGGCAGCCCGCAAATCATCTTGCGGGCTGCCGGGAAAGACTCCTGGGGCAGTTTAACTGCTGCGTATTAACGAACTAAAAGTTCGTTTTACTTCGCAACAACAAACGGCCGGGATACCATTTCGCCGTTGGCGGTAGCCACCAGCGTGTACATGCCGTTGGGCAGGTTGTTGGCGCGGAAGGGCAGGAATTGTTTGCCGTTGATGTTGGCATGGTTCTGCTCCGATACCACACGACCGAAGGCATCAACGATGCGAATTTGAACATCGGTCGTTTCTTCCACTTTTACCGTGATCGTAGCAGCATCCACAACCGGATTCGGCGCGATGGAAACGCTTACCGATTTTGCATCCAGTGTCGGCGCAGAGGTCGAAATGAAGGGGATCGGCGTGGATTCTGCATTGATGATCTGGCCGGTGCTGTTGTCGATCACCATGGTGATGGCATGCATATTGTCAACATTATAGCTCGACGGGTACAGATAAGTACTGGTATACGACATAACTGAACCGGCAGGATTGGTAGCCGGTACGCTGCCTGCTTTGCCCGTGAAGCCGCCAACGATAGCCCGCGCGACGTGGTTATACACCATTTGTGCAGCAGGAACCGGGCTTACCAGATTCTCATAACCGCCCATCGGGCCGTTTGCGCCGCCCGAATAGGCATTGACCTGATTGTAACCGCTGGCTGTTCCGGTTACACCCTCTTCGGTGAAGACTACGGCAATACGATAGTCGCCATTGAGTTCTTCCAAAAACTGGAGCGAGCTGGTTACATCAATCTTGCGGATTGCCGGGTTCAGCTCGACGTTTTGTGTTACGATCACTTTTGCCGGTTGCAGCAGGTGTTCGATCAGGCTGATCTCGAAATTGGGCGTTCCACCCAAGGGATCAATGTCGGCTTCTCGCTCAACCAGGCCTGCCGGATAGCCCCCGATCAAATCGCCTATGCCGGTATCGTATGCCGCATTGCGCATGGGGTCGTTATTGTGTACGGCAATCGGGATAGCAAGGCCGGGGTAGTTGTGGGCAATATAATCCATTACCACAGCACCGCGCGGACACCAGGTGCACCAGGTGCCGGTTGCTTCTTCCACGACAACCTTACGGCCGGGCTGCGGTTCAACACCTGTAATACTGAAATTTGCAGAGCCCAGGTTGTCCGAAGGATCATTGTCGCCGGCGCCGTTCACATTTGCAATTTCCATGGTAAATGCAAAACTGTTAGCGCCGAGCGCTGCGGGATAGGGAATCGCAATGAAAGCGCTTTTTGCAAATTCGATATTCTGGTTTGTGAAGTTTAAGGTGTCGATATTACCCCCATTGGTTACATACACATCAAACGAAGTTATAGTGGGGAATCCGGTATTGCGAATAGTACCGCCTACTGCCACCTCATGGCCTACTAAAATTTTCGTATAATTTGTCAAAATAGCCGGTACATCTTCAATATACTTGCCGGCACGCACACCGGTCAGGCTTGCCCGCACCACGTCATCCGGGACGACCAGTTTCATGTTGTCAATTGCCGCGCCGTAAAGCCAGCCGCCGCCGTCATTGTAGACAAATGCAAACCGAACGTCCGATTTGCCGGCATAGGCCGACACATCAACGTTGGTATTGTTTTGCCAACCGCCGGTACTGCCGAAAACAGTGACATCTTCCCATGTAGCGCCGGCATCCGTCGATGCGACTAATTTCAGGGATTCCGGAACGCCCTGTTCGGTGCGATTGCCGTAGAACAGGTCAAACAACAGGTATACCGAGGTTTGAGCAGACAGATCAAATGGCGGCAGTTCAAGGACATCATTATCCTTGAGGCAATCGCATTTGTCGTCATTTGTGCAAATCACATTGCCGGCACGGCTCGTGATTGGGAAATACTGCGATGAATGAAAAGCCGTGGTGCCAATCAACCAGCCACCATCGGTTGCGCTGGTCATTTGCGACCAGCCGGCGGGCAAGGTTGTACCACCGTCGAAATTTTCTTCCCAAAGCAAGGTGCCCTGGGCTTGTACATTGGCCATAAAAGCCAGGGAAAAAGCAGCAAAAAGTAGTTTTTTAATCATTAGAAAAGAGCATTTGATGTTAAATGATAATTTGCAAAATTAGGAATTCATAACCGGATATTAGTCATATAGTTGAAATTGCCAATAATTGACATTGCCGCGTTCAGGACTGATTTATTCTTCCTGGTTGCCAATGACCCGGTTTCTGCAAAATGGTTGTATCGAACGGGAACTTCCTGTGGCTGGATTTGTTTTGGAGCGGTATTTTTGTGGCAATGAGCACTACTGTAATGAACCTGGAACCGCGCGACGTTTTCCGAAACCTTGAATTTGACAAGGTTTTGGAGATTCTTGAATCCGAAACCATGACTCCGATGGCTGCCAATTGGTTTCAGGAACTCCAGCCCTCCACGGCTTTTGAACAAATTGACCGCTGGCTGCGCGAAGCCAAAGAATTCAAGCTGACACTGGAAAAAAGCGACCGGCTTCCGCTGGAGATGTATGCCGACATCCGCCCGGATTTGCGCCTTTTGGCCAAAACGGATTATACCTTAGGAGCAGAGTCCTTCCAAAATATTCAGCGCATCCTCATCATCATGCGCGATGTGTTCCGGTTTTTTAGCGGCTTCAAAAAGGAGATCTATCCGAACCTGTTCAACCTGATCCGCGACTTATCGTTCGATGAGGAACTTATCCGGGCTATCAGCGCGGTGTTCGATGATGAAGGCGAGATTCGCCCGGACGCTTCCCCCGAATTGGTGCGAATCCGCCGGGAAAAACAACATAAAATCCGGGAGATCGATCAACGGTTCCGCCAGATCATCCAGGACTACCGCAGCAAGGGCTGGCTTTCTGAAACACCGGAAAGCTTTCGCAATGGCCGGCGCGTGTTGTCCGTGCCTGCGGAGCACAAGCGCAAGATCAGAGGCATCATTCACGATGAAAGCGATACCGGGAAAACGGTATTCATCGAACCGGAGCCTGTAGTGGAACTCAACAACGACATCTTTGATCTGGACAGCGAAGAGCGCCGGGAGATATTTCGCATACTGCGCACCCTGAGCGCCACGATCCGGCCTTACGGCCCGCAAGTGGAGCAATACCTCGACGTGTTGATCTATCTCGATGTGGTGCAGGCAAAAGCCCGCGTTGCGATGACGATGCGCGCAAACATGCCGGTTTTAAAAGAAAAACCATTGATTGGCCCCCGAAAGGCGTACCATCCGTTGCTCTATCTGAAAAATAAGGCGCTCAAGCGCAAAACCATTCCGTTTGAATTGCGCCTGAATGCAGAAAACCACATCCTGGTCCTGTCAGGCCCAAATGCCGGGGGCAAGTCGGTGGCGATGAAATCAGTTGGCTTGTTGCAATTGATGGTGCAAAGCGGCCTGCTCGTACCGGTGCATGAGCTTAGCGAATTCGGAATTTTCGAGCAAATTTTTGCCGATATCGGCGACCAGCAAAGTTTGGATGACGACTTGAGCACCTATTCCTCCCGGTTGCAAAACGCCCGGATTTTCCTGGAAAAATCCACGCCGCAGACCCTGGTCCTGATCGATGAAATGGGGAGCGGAACCGATCCGAAACCGGGGGGCGCCATCGCCGAGGCTGTCCTCCGTGGGCTTTACCGAAAAGGCGTTTTTGCGGTAATCACCACGCACTATTCCAACCTCAAAGTTTTCGCATTTCGCAACCAGGGCGTACTGAATGCCAACATGCACTTCGACAAAGACAGCCTTTCGCCGACGTACGAACTGAAGGTCGGCCGGCCGGGAAGCAGTTATGCCTTTGAAATTGCAGCAAAAAGCGGGCTGCCCAGGAATATTATCGATCATGCGCGCAATCGTACCGGCAGCGAAACTGCCGTGGATGATATCTTGATTGAGTTGCAGCGTGAAAAGCAGGAACTGGAAGAGCATTTGCAGGCAATCCGGGAAAAAGAACAATCCCTGGAGCGTTTGATCAAAACCTACGATGGCATGCACAGCGATCTGGAGATCAAGCGCAAACGGCTAAAACTGGACCAGAAGGAATTTGAGCTGCGCCAGAGCGCCAACACCAGCCGGGAGGTCGAAAAAATGGTGCGGCAACTCAAGGAGGAAAAGAACCTGGAAAACATGCAAAAAGTGGCGCAAAAACTCCGGCAGGAGCGCACCGAAAAAGCCCAACAAGTTGACTCGATCAATGCGGAAGTCGTAAAACTGGAAGAAAAAACAGGCGTCGCAATTTCCAAACCCTTGCAGGAAGGCGATTTCGTTCGCTTGCGCGCAGGCGGGGCAACCGGTCAAATTGAGCATTTACAAGGGAAAAAAGCCACGCTCACCATGGGAGGCATTACGGTGAAGGTGCATTTAAGTGATTTGATCCCGGTAGCAGCACCCGTTCGGCAATCTTTCGGCGGCACCAACATGGATATCCAACATACCGCAGCGTTTGAGTCAAAAATCGATATTCGCGGCCTCAGCAAGGAAGAAGCGCTCGATACGCTGGAAAAATTTGTCGACAACGCCCTGCTTTCAGACGCTGCCGTACTTCGGATACTCCATGGCAAAGGCGTTGGAATTTTACGCAAAGTGGTGCGGCAAAAACTCCGGGAATACGGCGGGAATATCGGCCGTGTGTACCACCCGGAACAGGATTCCGGTGGCGATGGCGTCACAATCGTCGAACTCGTCTGATTGGGCTGCCGGCCTCCAGCCGATGCTATTTCCCTTTTTTACCGATCTCAACAAACTCATGCGATGCCCGTTCCGGGAAAAGCGCGGCCGCATCGGCATTTTCCCCAACAACATAATAGTGGGCGACCTCCGCAGCGGACACTTGTGCACTGAAAATACCGTCTCCGGCAACCGCATCGCCATTTGTACCGGCATCATTCATGGCTACGGGTTTAAATGAAAACATCGGATGGCTCCGGTAGTACAACCAGCCATTTTCGGCGTTTTTTAAGGACGCGGTTATGATCACAGAATCCTTGTTCGTTTTGTGCTGGACATTTTCGACTACCGGCGGGACTTTGCTGAGTGCAGGGTGGGCGGCAAGATACGCGGCCCGTTTTTCAAGCAACTGCCGCAAACCAATGATCTTGTCCGGTCCGGAAACCATGGTTTTATCCAGCGAATTTTTGAAATCCTCATAGGTATACAGCTTTACCGGGTCGCTTTTTACCCAGGGGTCTATTTCCTGCATCATTTCCTGCGCTTCCTTCAACCACAAGCCGCTTTCCAATATTTCGCGCACGATTGTTTTCATGTGCGCAACATAAATCTTGCGGTACAGCGGTTTTTGCAACAACTTGGAAATCAACGGGCGTTTGGCGAGGTTGAAGCCCGTGAAGGGGCTAAACTCAATCAATTCCTGGTCGGTCATCTGGTTGAAACTGTAATCGCGGCGCCATCCACCGAAAGCCATGTTTAAATCCCAAATCAACGGATGACCAACGCCGGTACTATCGATCCACAGGTAATAGTTGTGCGACAGCGAACCGGTATAACTGTCCAGGTTAACCAGCACGTTATTTAAGGCATGCATCCATAAAGTCTGGTCGACATTCAGCACGGTTTCAACCTGCTCCGGCGCTTTGTTCAGCACTTTGATCAGGTGCAGCAGCGGTTTCCAACTGGCCGGATCATCCACTTCATAAAAGGCATCGTAACAGCCCGGACTTTCATTCAAGTA
This sequence comes from uncultured Saprospiraceae bacterium, assembly GCA_964484205.1. Classification (GTDB taxonomy): domain Bacteria; phylum Bacteroidota; class Bacteroidia; order Chitinophagales; family Saprospiraceae; genus M3007. Next base: position 49,837 of record CAZAEZ010000001.1, read on the forward strand.
GACCAGCGAAGCATTTTCACCCTTTGGGCAACCACTTTGGCTACGCACCCGCTTCCAGTTGTCCGGGTCGCATTTTACCAGAAACCCCGCAGTCGACTTAAAGTGCTTTTCCAGAAAAATTTCGTCAATGGATTCTGTATTGATATACAATCCGTAAAACTGATCATTGACGTACAACTTGGCAAAGTTGCATTTCGGTGCGGGCATATACCGGCGAATGATCGAAAAGGCCAGGGGGTCGCGGATAAAACTGGGGTCCAGGAAGGCGTTTGACAATTTAATGGTACCCTGCCCGTCCTGCAATGCTTGTGTTTTTATCCGAAAGTCGAGTTTGACATTCATCGGCAACTTTTTAGTCGTCTCCTTCCGCGTACGGAAATAGGAGCTGTTGCCTTTGTAACGAATGCCGACACTGTCGTACTGAACGCCATTTACCCAGGCTGTTCCAAGGAGCCGTGCAGAAGGGTTGACGTTTTTTAAAGAATCCAGCTGGCTATCCCAGGCTGTGCCGGGCAGTTTAAGGCGCACTTCCTGGGTGCCTTTATCATAGAAACTTTGCGCTATGCCCGATGTTGCAACCAGGCAGAGCGTGCAGTTAACCAGTAAAAAAAGTATGGAATACCTACGCATACAGAGGGGGGCAGTTAGTGAAAAATATAAAACGGCAGGGATTACAGTTCGGCGGACAAAGGTACAATAGTCCTTTTTTGCAGTTAAAACAAGCATGAGTCATCCTGAATTTTTACGTAAAAATTCGGGATGACTCATGTTTGTTTTAAAATACATGCGCCGGTTATTATTTATTCAAATCGCTCAGTTTGACTTTATACGGCGTATTCATATAGTCTCTCGGCAAAAACAAAACAGTGCCTGCATTTTCCGACAAGAGGTAGTAATCCAGCACGGCATCGTCGGATGGCGAATCAATATTGACGGAAAAGTTTTTCATCCCGGAGGGCAAATTGGTTGAGGATTCTTCAGCCATGACCATCGACTGGTAAGGTTGGTCGTCGGCAAAGCGGTAATAAATCATCATTTTTTTGGGAAACCGGTCCGCTTTGGCCGTGATCCGGAACGTATTTACCTTTTCATTTTCAAATTTTCCTCGGCCTTGAACGGCAACATCACTGATGGCCGACGGCAAGGCCGTAAGTTCCGGATGCGAGCTCAGGAAACGGGAGCGGCGGGACATCAGTTCCACGATCCCCGGGATCTTGCTCTTACGCCCGATCGTTTCCTTAAGGCTGTTTTGAAAATCTTCCAGGCTGTAAATTTTATTTTTATCATCATTGAACGGCACCACGATCATCGATTGCAATTCCTTTGCCCGGGCTTCATAGGCGGCATTGGAAAAATAATCGTCATTGATTTGCCGGATGTGCGCCAGGTAAATTTTACGGTTGAGCGGATCTTCCAGCAGCTTGCTGATCAGGGGCTTGTACGGATTGTCGGCATGGAGCAGCGGATCGAGACGCTGGAGCTCGCGCAAATCGAGGTCACTGCCTTTGCCGGTATTTTTGAAACTTCCGAAGCTCAAATTCAAATCCCAGTGAATCGGCTGAAAACGACCATGGTTATCTTCATACAAGTAATAATTGATGCTGTGGTTGCCGCTGTAACTGCTCAAATTGACCATGACATTGTTTAACGCCAGCATCCACAGGGCGCGGTCTACATCCAGCACCTGACCACATTGATCGGGTGTTTGGTTGAGCACTTTTGTCAGATGCCGAAGTTCCAGCCAGCCACGATCGGACTTCATCTCAAAGTTGTTCGGGTAGCAGTCCACGTTTTCTTCATACTCCAGGGAGCCGTAGATATTTTGCTTGCAATTGGTGGCGTCATTTTCGGTTTTGTAATCCACGCCGGCCTTAAACAGGGGATTGGCATCCGATCCGAAATGCTTGCTTAAAAACTGCCCGTCCACACTCTCCAGGTTTATAAATACACCTACATATTCGTCGTTAACAAACAATTTTGTGTACGACGCCTGCGGGGATGGCATATAACTGGCGGCAATTTCATGAAAAAGCACCTCCCGGACCATACTCGGGTCGCGCAATGCCGAAGACAATTTTATGGAGGAATAACCCTGGTGATTTTGGTCGGGTTTTACAAAATTGAGATTGATCTGGAACGGGTTGCGTTTCATGCCCATTTGGTAGGAGTTGTTGCCGCGAAAGCGAACGCCTACGCTATCGTATCGGATCTGGTCGACCACAAGGGAGCCCAGCATCATGCCCTCTCCGTACAATCGCATCGAATCCAGCGCATCATTCCAGTTTTTAGCCGGAAGTGTGATCCGTATTTCACCAAGCGTCTTTTTTTCAAAAAACGGCCGCGCGGCCTGGCTATTTTGTGCAAATCCTGCCATTGGAAACAGGATGATCAAAAGGAATAGCAATTTTTTCATAAGAAACTGCTGAAGAGTTAGAGAATGTGTTGTTTTGGTTGCGGGTGCAATGATACAAAAAGGCAAGCGAGTAAATACGCGCGGGTGGTCTATTTGCCCGATAAAAACCTGCTTACGGTGTAAAAAAAATGATCAGATGATTTCGTCAAACTCGGCTATTAATCCGGCAGGAAAAGCCCGGTTATCAGCTTCGAGGCGATGAAGATGCAGCTGGTTCATCAGTTGCTTCACGGATTCTATCAACGACTGGTCAGCCCATTTTTTAACGGATTCCAAGTTGCCCAACTGGTCGTTTGAACCGAGTTTTATCCCAATTTCATACGCCGGGTTTTCAAATTTCACCGTAATCCGGTCGTCCATTTTGAACACCGTGATCTTGAGATCCGGGTGTTCAATCGTTCCAAGTATGCGCATTGATCAGTTCGTTTTTTGTTTCAAAAGATGTCCGTGGACAAAAAATTTAAGCCGGATTCGTTTCCTGAAATACTTTGGACAGCGAAGCGCCTGCCGCTGCGCCGATCACCGTGCCGCCCAGGCTGATCCAGACATCTCCCCACGCGCTGATGCCGTTAATCGTCAGGCCAAGTACGATCACCGGGTTAAAAGCGGCAATCGTTAATCCACTAAAGGCATACACGCCCGCAACGGCGGCCAGCCCAACGGCCAGCCCTCCAAAACCCTGCGCTTTTTCAGTGGGCCAGTTCGAAATACCCAGATAGATCAGGGTTAAGACAAACGCGCCGATGGCTTCCGCAAAAACTGCGGTGATCGGTTCATATTTTCGCAAAACCAGATCGGCATTTCCACTACTGCGGATCAAAAAAGCGGCTAAAAGTGCGGCAAGCAGGCCTCCAATTATTTGCGCCAGCACATAATACGGGAAATCCCAGCGTTCTAATTTGCCCTGCATCAATGCGGCGAGGGAAATTGCCGGGTTATATTGCGCCCCCGACAACTGCCCGCCGACATACCAAAGTGCCGCCAGGGCACTTCCGTAGGCCAGGGGTGGAAATTCGCCGGCACTGTTTCGGTGCACCAGCGTTATCAGGATAACCAGAACGAATGTTCCTATTCCTTCCATCAGGAATTTTTTCATAGCCCCTTATTTTTACCGTTTATAACAATTTGCTCACCGCCAAAAATATTGAAAATCTGTATGCGCCATCTGTTCATTTTCATGTCTTTGCTTTTTACCTGTATGACAAGTACCGCTCAAATGCCAAAACAATTGCTCAGCCCGGAACTCCTCTGGAAAGTCGGCAGGGTCTCGCTGGAATGTGTTGCGCCCAACGGAAAAACCGCGGTGTACGCCGTGCAACGCTACAATACCGGGGCGAATTCCGGGACCCGGGTTTTGTACCTTTTAAACCTGGACAACCTGGAAACCCGCGCGCTCACCGACCTGAACGGCAATGCCTCCGATGCCGCATTTCATCCATCCGGCGACCGGATCGGCTTTTTGCGCGATGGAAAAATGTGCGAGATCGGACTCAATGATTCCGCTATCCGGGTGGTTTCCGATCTTGAAATCAACGGTTTCAAATACGCCCCGGACGGCGAGCATATCCTCTTTGCCCAGGATGTGGAGTTTGATCAAAAACCAACGGATCAATATCCAGATTTACCCCAGGCAACCGGCCGGATCAGCGACGGACTTTTTTACCGCCACTGGAAATCGTGGCACGACTACAAATACAGCAACATTTTTTACGTGAAATACCAGGAAGGCAAATTTTTCGGCAGCCCCGTAAACATCATGAACGAACCCTACGACTGTCCGCTCCGCCCCATGGGCGGGATGGAACAGGTGACCTGGAGCCCCGACGGCCGGTTCATTGTGTACACCTCCCGCAAACTGCGCGGAACAGCAGAAACGCAAAGCACCAACGCCGATTTGTACCTCTACGAATTAGCCTCCGGCAAAACGCTGAACATCACGGAGGGTATGCCCGGCTACGATATCGACCCGGTATTTTCGCCGGACGGACGCTACCTGGCCTGGACGAGCATGGAGCAGGCCGGCTACGAAGCAGATCGCACCCGGTTAATGCTGCTCGATACGCGCACCAACAACCGGGAGGAAATGCTGGCCGACTGGAAATATGAAATCAATCATCCGCAATGGGCCGAAGATGGCAAGTCGCTCTATTTCCTGAGTTCGCGGGATTATACTTACCAGATTTTTCAGCTCACCCTCGCCGGCCAAACGGTGAAACAACTTACCGAAGGGCAACACGATTACACCGATGTAAAAGTTGCCGGGAAACAACTCGTTGCCGGCCGGGTTTCCATGACTACGCCCGCCGAGCTTTTCTCGATTGATCCGCCATCCGGCAAAGCGCGTCAGCTGACCACCGTGACGGCCGATCCCTGGCAATCCGTCAAACAGTCTAAAGTAGAGCGCCGCTCGGTAAAAACGGTGGATGGCAAATCCATGAACGTCTGGGTGATACTGCCCCCGGATTTTGACCCTTCCGCAAAGTACCCTGCGTTGTTGTATTGCCAGGGCGGGCCGCAGGGGGCCTTAAGCCAGTTTTTTTCCTACCGCTGGAATTTGCAGTTGATGGCGGCGCAGGGCTATGTGGTTATCGCGCCGTGTCGCAGAGGCATGCCGGGTGGGCCGGACGGGCAGGATTGGAATGCATCGATCAGCAAAGACTGGGGCGGCCTGGCCATGCAGGATCTGCTCGCAGCAACCGATGCCCTGGCCAAAGAGCCATTTGTCGATGCTGGGCGCATGGGCGCTGTGGGCGCAAGTTTTGGCGGCTACTCCGTGTATTGGCTTGCCGGCAACCACAACAAACGGTTCAAGACATTCATCGCGCATTGCGGCATGTTCAACACGGTGAGCTGGTACGGGACGACCGAAGAAATGTGGTTTGCCAATTACGACCTTGGCGGCCCGTACTGGGAATCGCCGGGAAGTGACGCCTGGACCAAATTCAGCCCGCACCAATACGTTCAAAACTGGGACACGCCGATTTTAATCATGCACAACGAACTCGATTTCAGGGTGCCGTTTTCGGAAGGCATGCAGGCATTCCAGGCAGCTCAACTCCGTGGCATTCCGTCGCGCATGGTCAGCTTTCCCGACGAGGGGCACTGGATGTCGAAGCCGCAAAACAGCCTGCTGTGGCAACGGGAGTTTTTTGGCTGGCTGGACCGGAATTTGAAACCGTGAGAATGATTTACGATTTTGGATTTACGAATTACGATTCGTACACCTTTCATGGGTAGGCAACTATGCATCGGCAATCCAATACTCCTAAAAGTGCAAGGATTTCCACCGTCGGAATGATGAATCAATCGTAATTCGTAAATCCAAATTCGTAAATGAAAAAGCCCTCACCCAGCATTACGCGGATAGAGGGCAATCCCAAAAACCGATTACATCGTTATGCGGACGGATATTTTTTTGAAATACCCGGCATGTTGCAATTGTAAAAACCTGTGTTGCTGGCAGGCTTTATTGGAAATTTGAAATGGGGGAATTTAACGAGCCGTCATTTAGGGTGCATTATCCTGGGGGATTCAATAACGACGGGCACAAAAGTAGGTTTTAATAAACAGGAGCGGATACCCGTCGAACGGTATTTATCAAATTAAATACTACAAAATGTTTGATTCCTGAAATTCAATTCAGTGGAGCGCCCGAACAATCTTACGCCTAACTAATTGATTTTAATTTGGTTATTGAGTGCATTGAAGCGTGTTGTCATGCCCTCATGCTGTTCTTCAAAATACCGGATTTGCTGTTCTTCATTGGCAAGCAAGGCATCCAAATCAGCAAAATTGTCGTTGATCCGGCTTTTAATGATCCGAACGTAGGCGGTCAGTTTGTCGCGCAGCGTTTCTTCCATGCGGGTTCGCCCCTGTTCGATTTCTTCATAAAACCGGCGTACAATTTTACGGCGTTGCATGCCGGCAGTTATCCCGGCAAAGAGCAACCCGATCCCGGTAAGCACCCCGCCGGTAATGTCAAAAACTGCCGCTTTAGTCACGCCTGCGAGAATAAGCCCGATGACTGCCACACCACTGCCGGCGGCAATGTTTGGAGAGATGGTGGTGTTTTCAGGAAAAAGTCTGGAATCGGTAAAACTTTCAGAGCGCGACATGAATCGCCCGAAGGCTTCCTGCAGGTCGCGGAGCACGGCTGCGCGCTTGTCCGAGATGTCTTCGAAAATGTAGGAATCACTTTTGACTACCGTTGAGGTGCTGGCTTTGATCTTCAGATCGATCATTTTGGCCATTTGTTGGATGCTGTCGGCCAGGTCGACTACGCCGTCGCTGAGTTTGGCGCGCAGTTCGGCATTCAGGTTCGTTTCCAGTTTTTTAGCCAGGTCGTCCAGCCAGTCTTTGATCGATGCCTGTTTGCTGAAAATACCCATGATCGAGCGGCGAAGCATGGTTGGGAATGACAAGCCGGCGTCGAGTTCCCGCCCGGTTTGTTTGGTGATCCGGTCGTAACCATTGAGCAGATTTTCGATAAGCACCGTGCTCTGGTGATTCGATTTGGCTTCCTGGTGGTCGAGCGTTTCCTGGACATCCAGCCGGAACGCCCGGTCGGCCTGAAATTGCTTGTGGCGGGTGTCCAGGCCTTCCCGAATGCGGTTTAAAATGCCAAACGATGTCGCCAGGTTATTTTGAAGTTTCATGGCGGCGCCCCGCCCGCCGGTCACGTGTGTCCGGATATAATCGCGCATAGCAGAAAATCCGCTCGCGTCAAACTGCCCTTCCAGTTCTGCTTTGGCGCTGGTGGCAAAAATAACCGGGTCGGCCATCCCTTTTTTTTGTGCAAAATCGTAGAGCCCGCGCGTGTTCACGGCGAGATCGTCTTCGTTGAGCAGGTCTTTTTGTTGTAAAACAAAAACAATTTTTTTGTGCCAGTCGCTGTGAATAAACTCAAAAAAATCCCAGGCCGATTGCCGGTATGGGTTTTTGGCCTCAAACACAAAAATGACCAGGTCGCTGGCGGGAATAAACCCCTCGGTGATTTCCTGGTGCCGCTCGACAATGGAGTTGGTGCCCGGCGTATCCACAATGGCGATGTCCCGCAAAATGTCGACCGGAAGAAATATTTTTTTCAGGTAGGGATTCACTACTACGGTTTCCTCTTCCTCGCCGTAAAGAATTTGCTGAATGGTGTCGGTCATGGGCTGGGGTGCTACCGCGCAAATTTCGCGGCCAGCTTCGAGCAAGGCGTTTACAAAACTGCTTTTCCCCGCTTTCACTTCGCCGACAATAACAAACATGTAGGGTTCCGTCATGCGATTGCGCAGTTCGCCTACCGTGACGGCGAGTTCCTGGTGGCCAATTTCCTGCGTTAATTTGTGTAGATCCTTGACGGCATCTTCCACTTGTACGCGCAGTGCCTGGGTATGTTGATTGAGCATCATAATATTTGGGACGTGAAAATTTGGGGCGGTTTCGAATTTATGGCTGTAAAAAACATTGTTGGAGTATCAACCCGGATTGTTTTCCGCAGCAAAAAAGCAAATCAAGGGCTGAAAGATCGGGCAAAAAACCGTGCCGCTCCAAAAAAACCTGCGGGTAGGGTTTCGCCTGAAACCAATCGGGTGGGGTAGCGGCTTTCGGTGCGATCTGGTTTCGCCAGTCGGTAAGCGGCGTTTGCGCCTGTTCAAGAAATTGCCTCGTCTGCCTGATTTCCGGGGGGGCATCAAGCCACTTCAGGATAAAATGCAGAATCTCCAGGTTGAAATCGAAAAGGAATGCAAAGGATTTTTCGTAAAACCCTGTCAAGTGGTCTTCGAGGTGTTCAAAAAACGGCGCGTTGCCGTACGCTGTGGTAATGCTCCGCCAGTGTTGTTTTTGCCAGGGTTCGCGGTATGAAATCCGGACATCGCGGATGGGTGATTGCTGATGTTTCCCTTTTTCCAGCGGGATGCTCAGGCGTTGAATGCCGTTAGGGCCGGCAAGGTGGCAGCGGTTGCGGTAACTGCCTTTTTGGTAATGTTCGCAGGCTTCCAGCCATAGCGTATCGCTGTGCCAGGCAATTGCCAGCCAGGAAACCGGCGGCCAGTATGGAAGTTCAAGCAACGATTGCACGTACCTTAAATCCTTGTTTTTTCAACAGCCGGAGCATGCCTTTTTGCCCGGCCAGGTGTCCGGCGCCGACTGCGCAAAACAAACTTTCCTGTTGGGCAATTTCGGCAAAACGTCGGGCCATTATTTTGTTTCGATCAAACAGGAGTGCTTTCCGCATGCCTTTCGCATCTTTTTTCGCTGCCTGGTAAAGTTTGGCCAGGTCTCCGGCGCCGTACCACTTCAGCATTTTTTTCAGGCGGCGTTTTTGCCGGGTGTAATTTTTCAGCAGCCAGGTCAGGCTTTTTACGTGCTGTTTGAAAGGGATTTCCCGGAGGGTTTCCAATTGCTCGCTGAATGTTTCCACCCCGGTAGTTTTTTTACCGAGTGCCTGCGCATGTTCCCAAAGTGTTTCATCCAGGGAGTGTTCCGCGCCATCGGCCATCAGGGTATTGGTAAGGGTCAGGCTGACCGTCATGGGATGCATCAGACGCAGCTGCCGGGCCGGGATGCCCAGTTTTTTCCGGGCGTAAAATTCCAGGTTTTTCCAGGCGCCCGGTTTCAGCAATTTGTCCAGCGATTCTGCTTCGGGCAATTGCATGATCGCCGCTACGGCCATATGGTCCGTTTCTGAAAAGTCGAATTCCGAAGCAAAGGTGTCGCATTCCTGCAGGCGATTTTTTGCCGTTTCGAGCCCGGCAAAAGCGCGGAGGTCGCGAACGTGCATCGTGCCGAAAAGGTAGGATACCGGCCCGCCGTTTTTAGGTGTCAATTGCCAGAGCAGTGCGTTTTTCATGCAATTAAATGTGCTGAATTCCGGGTTATCGTTTGAGCAAATTGCAGGGTATTTCTTCCCAGTGCCTGGCTCGGTAATCCCACCGGTCTACGGCCAGTATCAGCAGCCCGGCTGAATCCGGGTTGGGAATGCAGTTGCAAAGATAACGCGCCAGTTGCTGATGGGTTCGCCGATTATTATACGCCGGCACATGCAATTCGGCTATCGTCCAGTCGTCCAGAAGGATTTTTTGGCCCTGATCGTAGGTGAGGGCTGTCAAATTCAGGCCGGTATACCCGCAATCAATCGGTTGGTTTGCGTAAAAACTGGCTTCCGTTTGGGTGTTGCTGTACATTTTCCAGGAAAGCCCCTCGTCCCATAAATGAAAAATATTCAGGGCCGGAAAAATCCAGGCCAGAGCCAGGAGTACGGCAGTGATGATTCCGGAACGACTAAATTCAAATTTCTGTCCGACAGCGACGCTGATTTTCGGGTCAAAAAGCAGCCAGACCATGCCGGCCATTGCCAGGTTCCAGGGGATGACTATGGTATTCCAGTTCAAGCCCAATGGACTGAGTGCCAGCGCGATGAACAGGTGAAAGCCTACGACCAGCCAACGAAAAATCCGCCTGCTACGCACCCATAGCAGACCCGGAGCAAACCCAAGTTCCACAGCAGCCACCGCGTATCCCAACACCGGGAATTGACCGAGCGGCTTTGTCCAGACAAATGCTTCGCAAAACCAGGGGAAGTTGTCTTCGGCAAAAAACGGGGTCAATTTGTTGAATCCGCCCCAGGCGTAAACCGCCGTCAAAATCAACCGTAATCCCCAAATGGTATAACTCGACCGGTTGTTTCCGGCCACAATCAGGCCCAATGAAAGCAAATAAAAATAAAGCCAGGGCTGAAGCCGGTTTGCATCCTGGAGCACCAGCCAAACCAGAAGGGCGATCAACCCCGTACCGGCGATTTTCTTTTTTGGAAATGCAAACACAAAACCGGTGAGCAATGCCAGCGCGACAAGTTGCAGTCCGTTTAAAAATGTATGTTCAGGAAACAGTCCGTCAAACACTGGCGCCAGGGGTACGCTCCGGCTTGCGCCCGGAAACCACAACGCCCACGACAGTACGATGTGCGCCAACAAGGCCAGTGCAATCAGTTGCACAATTCGCTGGATATACCGGTCTGCCATTGTTTTTAGTTGATCCGGCGCACCAGCAAGGGTTGTTGAAGTAAGCCATAGCGGTCCATCGCATTGGTATAGTTTTGGGCTTTTTGATTGGCCGTTGATTCATTCAGGCTAATGGGCCCCACCCGCAGCATGTACCCGACGCCTTCGCCAATACATTTTTTTGCAAACACTTCACATTCAATACCTTTTTGCTGTAAAACCGCAGCCCGTTCGTCGGCAAAAACCTTATTCAAAAAAGTGTTATCCAGCACGATCCAGCCGCGCTGCCTGAGATGGGACGGGCAGTCGGTTTCCGGTTCCTCAATGCCGCCGGAAAGATCAATGGTGGGAATATCCTCCTCGTCGTCGCCCGATAAATTAATGGTTTGAATTTCCGGTTCCGTATAAACGGGTTCTGGGTCCTGTTTTGGAATGGCCCTGGGGTCGCGCTCCGGGGCATCGCCTTCATACAAATAGCCGTATTGATCCTCCGGGTTATCACCGGAAAGTTCGGCTACATCGCCAACATAGTCTTCCCGGATCGTCAGCGCCTGATAAGCCAGGGGGGCGATGGTCAGCAAAGCAATTGCAAATACCCATTTTTGAACGCTTTGCCCGCGCATGTACCGGTCAAAAGTTCTGTTGCTTGGCCCCAACGGTTTGCTGAATGCTTTCCAAATCGGATCGAGAAGCAGGTAGCGCACCGGTCTGGATACTTTGTTCCATTGCTGTGTGAATTCTTCCGGCAAGGCGGGTTTGTACTGCGACAATGAACTTACATTATGGGCCATGGTCTGGAAGGCCTGGGTGCGGGTGACCCACTGGACCATTTTCCGATCTTTCCCAAAAATACCCAACCGGGAAGGTGCATTAATTACGCGGACTTCCCCGCGCTCGGGCACAAGCGCCAGGCCAAATCCGTTGTACACGCACTGGCTTTTTAATTCCAAAAAATACGGGTCTGTGACGGCGGGGAACACATCGGCTGCCAGGGCAATCCACTGTTCATGGGCGAAATATTGCTTAAACTGCTCAATGGCATAGATGTAGCGGTATTTCCGCCAACCCTGCATCGTCAGATACCAGCCTAAAAAGCCAACCATGCCCATGCCCAATACAAAACCCAGGTTCCCGGTCCATTGCAGGCCGGCCAGCCAGGGCAGGTAAAAAATATAGGCAATCGCATAGGCAACGGCTGCCGTTACCGCCCCGAAGGCCAGGCAATCCCAGGTAAAATAAAGTACGTTTAGCGTGAATTTTACTTCGGCAGCCTTTTCAACCGAGGTTGCCTCATAGGTGCAGGTGAAGATGCTCCCGTCAGCTTTCCGGAACGAAACCATGCCATCGGCGATGATGCCGCCTGTGCCGATTTTATCCAATTCGGTTTGAACAGATTCCGGCTGGTATTCATACCGAAACTTGTAAAACTCCTTTAAAAATGGCAGAAATGCCCGTTTGATCTCGTTTTCAGATAACATTCAGCAATGCATATTGGGTTGTGCTGAACAAAAGTCGCTGATTTTAACGATTTCGCTACATTGTTGTTTATCACGCTAACGATTACCATGTTAAACTTTCTTTGATTCTGGAACATCAAAAATATGACATCATTCTGGCCGGAGCCGGCCTCTCGGGCTTAAGCCTGGCCTTCGAACTGGCCCGGCGCCCGAGCTTTCAGCAGAAAAAAATTTTACTGCTCGACCGGGACCGGAAGCAAAAAAACGACCGGACCTGGTGCTTTTGGGCGACCGAAGCGGATCGTCTGCCCCCGGTAATATTTCGATCCTGGGAATATTGCCGGTTTTATGCGCCCGGTTTTGAAAAAAACATGCGAATTGCGCCATTTCGGTACCACATGGTCCGCGGCATCGATTTTTACAATTGGGTTTTTGACCAACTGAACCAGCACCCGAATGTCACTTGGGTAAACACGAATATTTCAGGGATCGACGCGCACCAGGGGCGAGTTTTTACAGATGCCGGTACATTTTCGGCCGACCTGATCTTCAATTCTGCATTCACGCATACGCCGATCATGCCAAGGCCGTCTCCGGTTTATCCGCAAAGTCCGTTTTCGGACGACCGAATATTGGGCATGAATAAAAGCCGTGCGGAAGTGGAATACGGCCCATTGGTGCGTTTGCTTCAACATTTTAAAGGTTGGGTGGTAAAAACACACCCCGGCACCTTCGACCCCGGCGCGATGACGTTCATGGACTTTCGGATTCCGCAGCACGGCGAAACGCGGTTTGTATACGTGCTGCCTTTGTCAGATGCCGAAGCACTGGTGGAGTTTACGGTTTTTTCGCCGGCATTGCTGGCTCTTGAAAATTATGACAGTGTATTGCGCAGTTACTTGTCTGATTTTCTTGGACTTAAATCCTATTCGGTTCAGGATGAAGAATTTGGCGTTATTCCCATGACAAACTTTCCGTTCCCGTCCGGCCAGGAAGGCCGCGTGATAAATATCGGCACGGCGGGTGGCTTTGTGAAGGCCTCGAGTGGTTATGCCTTCAAACGTACACTCCAAAAAATTGAACGGTTCGTGGATGCCTGGGAACAAAGCGGCCAGCCCGCCCCCCACCTGCTCACCTCTCCCTGGTCATTCCGTGCTTTTGACAGCATATTTTTGCAGGTGCTGCAAAGCCGGAATGAACTAGGCGCAGAAATATTTACCCGCCTTTTTAAAAAATTGCCGCCGGCCCTGGTGCTGCGTTTTTTAGATGAACAGTCTACTTTTGCCGAAAACCTGCGCCTGGTGAGTGCGCCGCCTGCCGGCCCTTTCCTGCGTGCATTTGTCCAGCAAATGCCGATGCTCTTTCGCCTTTGATCGCTATGCCCGAAAAAAAGAAAAATAAAACCTGCCTGCGCGTTGGGATCACCGGAGGCATCGGAAGCGGCAAAACGACGGTCTGCCGGATTTTTGCCGCACTTGGTGTTCCTGTTTACGACGCCGACTACTGGGCCAAATGGTTGATTACCAACGACCCGGACGTGAAAGCAGCCATTGAAACCCTGATCGGGCCGGAGGCCTACCTCGCCGACGGCGCGTACAACCGGGCATTGGTCGCAGCTGTTGTTTTCAAGGACAAGGCCAAACTCGCTGCGCTGAATGCGATCGTCCATCCGGCAGTTGAGCGGCACAGTTCGGCCTGGCATGCCCAAAAAACAACCCTGGGTTTTGCCTACACGTTAAAGGAAGCCGCCCTGATGGTGGAAAGCGGGAGCCACCGGCATCTTGATTTCCTGATTGTGGTAACGGCCCCCGAGAACTTGCGCATTCAACGGGTAATGGAGCGCGACAATTTGCCGGAGGCGGCGGTTCGCAGCCGGTTAAAAAACCAACTGCCGGAAGCAGAGAAGGCGGTTTTGGCCGACTTTCTGATCAACAATGACGGTACGCAACTGTTGATCCCGCAGGTTTGGGCCGTTCACCGAACCTTGACAGATCGTTCCCGACTGGATTTTTGAAAATTATTTTGGAAAACAGGGCTGATAAATACTACCTTTGCCCCCCGATTTGATAAAACAATTTTTTTAGTAAGCGAAGTCATGAAAAAAGACATTCATCCGAATAACTACCGCACCGTCGTATTCAAAGATATTTCTACCGACGAAGGCTTTTTGGGTCGCTCCTGTATCGATTCGAAAGAAACGATCACCTGGGAAGACGGCAATGAGTACCCCTTGGTGAAAATGGAGATTTCCTCGTTCAGCCATCCGTTTTTCACGGGCAAAATGAAATTTGTGGATACCGCAGGCCGTATTGACAAATTCAATAAGAAATTCGCCAATACCAAGTTTGCGAAATAAGGAAATCTCGTCCTTTAGATTTTCCTTGAAAAAGTCCCCGTGACAGATGTGCATCGGGACTTTTTTTATTGCCTATTTTTGCCAGTGCCAGCCAATTTTTTCACCTCCGATGACAAACCTGATTCTTTTTGATTCTGAAGCCCGCAAGCACCTGTTGCCGCTCACGGCTACCCGGCCGATGGGGGAGTTGCGCTTGGGAATTTTGACCTTGCGGGAAAAATGGGAACGGCACCTGCGCGCTTCGGTTTCGTATATCACGCAGGAGTATTTGCATGAAAAATATCCGATCCGCGTGGAAGCGGAAAATCTGGTCATAAACAGCGGTATTTTGCCCAATGCTGTTTTGTGCCAGCGCATTTTCAAAATGGGGATGAACGAAGCCCTCTTGTTTCAGGGCGAATTGGTTGCTGCGCGGCTCGACGAGGGGCAGTTTGAAGCATTGATCGAAGACGACGGCGCCCACGAGTTGGAAGGCACCGAAATCGACAGCGCCATCCCCCTGGTTCAGGTGCGCCGGCTGTGGGATTTGTTTATGCTGAATGGCGATGCGATCGTTGCCGATTTTGATCTGCTTACCAAAAACAGAACATCAAAAGCCATAAGCCCAAGCAATCAAATTTTGGGCCCCAATCCGGTGTTTCTCGAAGAGGGGGTGAAAATGGAATGCTGCACGATCAACACGACACAGGGTCCGGTATACATCGGCAAAAATGCCGAAGTCATGGAAGGCAGCATGCTTCGCGGTCCAATTGCCATCGGGGAAAATGCCGTGATAAAAATGGGCACGCGGGTGTACGGCCCGACGACCATCGGCCCCAATTGCAAGGTGGGCGGTGAAATTTCCCGGTCAAACCTGCTGGCCAATTCCAACAAAGGCCACGAAGGCTACCTGGGCGATGCCGTACTCGGCGAATGGTGCAACATTGGCGCCGACACCAACAATTCAAATCTGAAAAACAACTATAGCGAAGTTAAACTCTGGGACTATACCGCCGAGCGATTTGTCAATACCGGCCTGCAATTTTGCGGTCTGGTCATGGGCGACCATGCTAAATGCGGCATCAATACCATGTTTAACACAGGTACCGTGGTTGGGGTGTTTGCCAATGTTTTTGGCGCCGGGTATCCGCGTAATTTTATCCCGGATTTTTCCTGGGGCGGCGCCGAAGCCGGCTACCGGACCTACCGGTTTACAGACGCCTGCGATACGGCTATTCGTGTATTGGAGCGCCGAAATCAGGTTTTTAGCGCACTGGATAAAGCAATTTTGTACCACATCTACGACCAGACAGCCAAATTTCGCTCCTGGGAAAAATAATAGATCAATCTTGCCAGATACCGTTTCAAAATACGACCAACGCGGTGTTTCCGCTTCAAAAGACGAAGTACACGCCGCGATCAAGCACCTGGATAAAGGGTTGTATCCCAATGCTTTTTGTAAAATTTTGCCGGATATCGCAGCCGGCGACGCGGCTTTTTGCAACCTGCTGCACGCCGATACCGCCGGCACGAAAACCAGTTTGGCCTACCTGTACTGGAAAGAAACAGGCGACTTGTCGGTTTGGGCCGGTGTGGCCCAGGATGCTATTGTCATGAACCTCGACGATATGGCCTGTGTCGGTTGCACGGATGATATCATGCTGTCGAGTACTATCGGGCGGAATAAAACGCTGATTCCCGGCGAGGTCATTTCGGCGGTCATCCGGGGGACGTCCGATTTTATTGAAACCATGCACCAACACGGTGTCGACCTGCACCTCGCAGGCGGAGAAACTGCCGATGTGGGCGATATCGTGCGCACGATCGACGTTGGCTTTACGGCTTTTGCCCGTATGAAACGCGACCGGGTATTGGTCAATCATATTCAACCCGGCGATGTTATCGTTGGCCTGGCATCCTTTGGCCGGGCAGTTTATGAAACCGCTTACAACGGCGGCATGGGCAGCAATGGCCTCACGGCTGCGCGGCACGATGTACTCTCAAATTCGTATGCTGAACGCTATCCGGAAAGTTTTGACCCGGGCATCCCGGCCGACCTCGTTTACACCGGCAAGCACGTACTCACCGAAACTATTCAAATTGACGGTCAGGCGATCCCCATCGGCAAGTTGATCCTTTCCCCGACGCGCACCTATTTGCCGGTATTGAAAAAAATATTTGCAGCCTATCAGGACCAATTGCATGGCGTAATCCACTGCACCGGCGGCGGCCAAACCAAGGTGTTGAAGTTTATTGAAAATGCCCATGTCATCAAAGACAATCTGTTTGAATTGCCGCCGTTGTTTCAACTGATCCGGGAAAGCAGCGGCACGGGTTGGCAGGAAATGTACCAGGTGTTCAACATGGGGCATCGCATGGAGTTGTATTTGCCTGCCGAAATTGCCGGGGCAATTATTGAGATCGCTGCCGAATTCGGTATTGCCGCGCAAATTATTGGTAAAGTTGAAGCTGCCCAACAACCTAAAGTGACCGTTCAAAGTGCTTACGGTACCTTTCATTACGATGGTTAACATTCAAAACATACTATGAAAACAGCGTTTTATTTGTTTGTCGCCACAGCCTTGTGCTGCACATTTGCTGCCTGTAAAAAAGACCCTGCCGGCCAAATCAAAGCATTGGAAGCGGCCTATGCCACGAGCAATTCAGATGCTGCTGCCGATTCACTGGTGTGGGCCTATAAAGGCGCAGTAACGGCGCATCCGGAAAAAACGGCTGAAAACCTGCAGTATCTTACCAACGCGGCATCCATTATTTTCAAACATCAAAAAAATGCACTTGGAGCAGTCCAAACACTGAACGAGGGATTGAAAAAATATGGGCAGAACCAAAACCTGGCCGATCCAATCGGATTGCTCGCCCAAATCTATTTTGCCTACCAATTTAAAACTACCCCCGACCTGTCGCGCTACCCGGATGATATTGACCTGATGCGTGAAAATCTGGAAAAGAACACCATGTGGCTGGATTCCAGTTTGGCCCGTATTGACAAGGAATTGGGTGGCGCGGCTGTAATCGACAAATCAAAAGCCGAGCCTTTCCTGCAAATTTCCGAATCGTACGCCATGGTGTTAGAAGGTAAGGATGCAAACAAGCAGGTCAATGTTCTCATGACGGCCGCAGGCCTGGCAAAAGCTGTCGGCGAGCCGAACCGGGCGCTCCGGTTGTATTTTAATGTAGCCGACAAATTGCCGGAACATCCGAAAGCACCGACCGCATTGTTTATGACGGCATTTATTTATGAAAATGACGTAAAGGATTTGGAAAAAGCCAAGTCAACGTATGAACTCTTCTTGGAGCGCTACCCAAACGATCCCGATTATGTGGATGATGCTACGCAGGCGCTAAAGTTTTTAGGAATGTCACCCGAAGAAATAATCAAGCAGTTTGAGCAAAAAACGCAATAAATACGGGCTTTGATGCCATTTTCACCGGCATACCGCCAATTCCTCCAATCGGTCCGGCAAAACAGCCGGCTCCGCATGGCGCCTACGCCCTCCGGTTTTTTACACCTTGGCAATGCGTATAATTTTATCCTGACCTGGCTGGCAGCGCGTTATCAACCCGGCGCCCGATTGTTGCTGCGCATCGATGACCTCGATGCCGACCGGAAGCGCCCCGAATATGTTCAGGATGTTTTTGATACCCTGGCCTGGCTGGGGCTCGATTGGGATGAAGGGCCGCGCTCAGCAGCCGGTTTTGAAGAAAACTGGTCGCAACAGTTGCGTTTACCTTTGTATTTCACCTTGTTGGAAGAACTGCGCGCCCGCGATCTGTTATTCGCCTGCGCCAAATCGCGCCGCGAGTTGGCCCCCTTTGAAGGAAATTATCCAATTGAATTTCGCGATCAGAGCATTGCACTCAATAGCCCGGATGTCGCGTGGAGGATCAAAACCCCGCGTGCGGAAACTGCTATTCCGCAAGATTTTGTAGTTAAACGCAGGGACGGCGTACCGGCTTACCAGATTGCCAGTTTGGCCGATGACTTGCATTTCGGGATAACGCACATTATCCGCGGTGAGGATTTAGCGGCGTCAACTGCTGCGCAGCAGTTTTTGGCAAAATGCCTGGGCCGGGAAAAATTTACCGGCGTCAATTTTTTACACCACCCGCTTTTGCTGGATGAAACAGGCGCAAAACTCTCCAAATCAACCGGCGCGGCAGCCATTAAAACCCATTGGCGGAATGCAACACCTGCGCAGGTTTATCGGCAAATGGCATCCTGGTTAGGCGTGCCCACGGACGGGGTACAATCAGCAAATGATCTTTTGGCTGCACTGCACGGAACAGGCTAGGAGGCTACTGCCTTTCTTCGCAAGGAATCCCGTCATCGGCTTTTCCGTTGCAGTCGTTATCCAGTTTGTCGCAAATTTCGGTGGCGCCGGGATGGACGGCGGGGTTGCTATCGTCGCAGTCTTCAAAACTGAAATAGCCGTCGTGATCGTTGTCTTTGTAAAAATACTTTTTGGCAAACTGGAAGGCTGCGGTCCCGACATTATTGCCAATTATTCGGCCCGGCATATCATCGAACGGCGGGTTGGTGCCGGCCCAAATGCGCGACAAACCGGCCTGGTCGGCGGCATCGCGATACGTTGCCCATTGCAGGGTGATGTCGACGCTCGGCCCGCGTTCCAGTTTAAGAAAATTACTGTCGGCTTTGACGGGAATTTCGCCCAAACCGCCCGGAAAATATTCGTCGCCGGTTAACAGCGTCAGCACCGACGCCGCTGAATGGGAAAATGCGGAATGCTCGGAAATGTAGCCGGCATAGGGCGGCGAAATGAATTCTTCGGATTGGTATGGAAACCAGTTTTCGGCCAGTACCCATCCGGCGCCTGCCGTTTGCGTAGCCGGGTCGGATATGGAATGCGGCCCTTTCCAGGCAAAAAATTTGATTTTGCCGACATTTTCCTTGTGGTCGCCCGCCAACGGATCGCCTTTTTTTACCAATTCTATTTTTCCGGGAATGAGCGGGATGCCGGATGGGTTGTATGCCGGGGAGTTATGGTCGGAACTTTGGCCCAGGCCGGCCAGATAGCGGAGTGCCGAAATGGGGCGTATGCCGTTGTACCAGCGCTTTATCCCCCACGTCGTTACCGCGGCATCGTGCAGGGCGCCGGCAAGCGCGAAATACGATTTGACATCCCATTCCAGATCGGTCAGTTGCCGGCCTTTGCCGTTGAATTTTTTGACCAGCCCGGGTTGGTCGTTCACATAATTCAACAGGGCAAACCAATGCCCCGCAGCAGTTTCCTTACCTGGCCCTTCATCCCAAAACTGAGCGGCTACGCGGGTAAAATCGCCTCGGGGGACAAGTTGGGGCGCATACGGTTGCCCGGTGCGCGGGTTTATTTTGTAACCGGAACTTGCGTCGCGCCCGGTTTCAAGATTGTAAAAATCGCGCAATTCGGTCATGTTTTGCGGATAGTGGCGGACGTTGCCTGTGCTGCCGGGGGAAACATCCCAGAGCACCCCGTCTGTGGGGTCAAGCAGGCCGGACCAAGCTGCGACCAGGGCAAAATTCCACGCGTAATCTGTCGGGGCACTGCCGCTCTTGCCGATCTCCAGCCGTGGCAATTTTTCGGCGCCGGGGTCGTGAAAAACCCGGTATTCCTGTCCATCGCGTTGGTACACATTGAGGTCCTGTTTGCGTAGCGCAAAGGGTTGCACATGCCCCCAATCCGGGCAAGGAAAGGCCTGAATGGTCGTAACGGGGCGACCGCCCGGATCGACGGAACCGTCATACTCAATCAGCGGTTTTCCCCCGCACTTGCACTCCAGCATCCGGTGGCCATCCTGATCAATGGGGACCGTCAGTTTCAGCGGTTGCCAGCTGTTTGGATCAACGAGCGTCGGGGCGCCGGGCACGGCGATTTCCAGGGGCGGATTTACGGGATTGTATGATTTGTTCCGGTAGTTGCCCTGTTCGTTCGCTCCGTCCTGTTGGCCCATTTGAAGGATACACTGTGCCAAATAGTTGCCGAGAGCCGCCGGCGAACCGGACTCGTAATCGAAGGAGTAGTCCCGAAAATTGTATCCGTGTTTTTTCATGATATCCTGAAACCGGACCAATGCCCCGTTGCCACTTGGTGAGAGCGAAAAGCGGGCCGTCAGCAGCCTGTACGCAGCAAAGCTCATGGCTTCCTTGCGGGCAGCTTCGATGTCCTCCGGCACAGGCACATTTTTGCAAGGACAGGTAAAGCTGCCGACGGTTTTGCCCAGCAGGTAAGGTTCGGCCTCCTTGTCGTAGGCTGCCCAGCTGTCGTAGAGGGCTACCGAAAAATGGAACAGGTTGCGGGCTTGCACCGGTGGCCTGGCGAGGTCCTCCCGGATGGTTTGAAGGACCGCCTCATTCCATTCGCGCGCCAGGGAGTGCTGCGCAACAAGGAGTTGTGATAGGGATACGAAACAAACAAGCGCGAAAAGTCGTGCAACTACCGGGTTGTGCATAGTGTATTGGCGTGGTTACCTGGTGGAAGGAGGAAGCATAATAAACGGCGCAAAGTTTTCGATTTTTTTCTAATCGTGACAGAGCCGGACGGTATTTAAGGTTTGCACCTGTCGGTTTCCGAAACGCGCGCAGCCAATAATTTTTTGGAAATAACACGCAAATTGATGTGAAATGTATTTCAGGTAATGTGTTCACCCCAACAGGATTTGTTGTTTAGCGGAAAACGCAGGCCGTTCGTCGGTAAGCCGTGTTAAGATTTTGGCCCGAGCGCAACCTTTTTTCAAACGGGGTTTCTACTAAAGAAACACTTACTGAAAAAATAATACGGCTATGAAAACGCTCCTTCTGTCTTGCATTTGTGCAGCAATGCTGCAAACACTTTCCGCGCAACAAGAATTGGCTTCCACGAATGGTATCCCACTGTTTGATCCCGGAACTGCTTCCGCATCAATGAACACCATTTCCGAGCCCGCAATTTCAGCGTACACACATACGATCAACGATGTGGCGCTGATTTCCCTTGGCAAGGGCTTCCGGGAGGCGATCAACCTTCAGGTACTGACCCCCGGTACGGAGGTCTTGATCAACGAACAAATCCCCGCCGGACAAAACCGGGTAAAAATTGATCTTGCCGGTATGGAAAACGGGACATATACCGTTCGGATAAACGCCAAGGATAAAACCTGGGTGAAGCAGGTGGTGAAGAAATGACGAATTGTCATGCGCACTATTCTTCGGCTTCTTCCACCAATTCCAACGGCAACCGCTTGGATGCTTTTGCACCCAGTTCGCGGATTTTTTCAGCCCGGCCAACCAGGGTATCGCCGCGCCGGGCGCCATTGATCAGTTTGAGCATGGCATCGTCGTAGGCGCTCCGGGCGCCGTCCAGCCGGGTACCGATGGCGCGCAGGTCTTCCACAAAATTTACGAATTTATCATAAAGCAAGCCGCTTTGTCGTGCAATTTCGAGCACCGAGCGGCTTTGCTTTTCCTGCTTCCAGAGATGCGCCACCGTCCGCAGGGTAGCCAGCAAACTGCTGGTGGTCACCAAGACGATATTTCGCTCCAGCGCATCGGTGAATAGTTTGGGATCGGCTTGTGTTGCCACACTCAGGGCGCTTTCCAGGGGGATAAACAACAGGAGGTAATCGGGCGTATTGATCTCGTAAAGCATTTGGTAATTTTTGGCGCTGAGTTCCTGTACATGATTCCGGATACTCCCAATGTGCGCACGCAAATGTTGCTCCTGGCGGGCCGGATCATCTTCGTTGTAATACCGTTCAAAAGCGGTAAGGGAAACTTTAGCGTCAACTACCAGGTGTTTGTTTTCGGGAAGCTGAATGATGAAGTCCGGTCGTTTGGCAGCGCCATCGGCATCCCGAAAGGTGGTTTGGGTATGGAAATGCGCGCCTTTTTGCAAGCCCGCCTTTTCAAGCAATACCTCCAGTTGCATTTCCCCCCAATCGCCTTGCACTTTACTTTGGCCTTTGAGCGCGGTGGTCAGGTTGTGCGCATCCCGGCTGAGTTGATTGTTGAGTACAACCAATTGTTCAATTTCTTTTTTTAAGCTGGATTTTTCCCGCGTTTCTTCCAAAAACTTGCGGTCGATGCTCTGTTCAAACTCCCGGATCTTTTCTTTTAACGGGGCGAGCGTTTGATGAAGTTGCTGCGCGTTTTGCTCGGTAAACCGCTGCGATTTTTCTTCCAGCAAGCGGTTGGCCAGGTTTTCAAATTCACTTTTGAAACGCTGGTCCAATTGCCGGGCCGCCTCCTGTTGCGTTTGCAATTGTTCGCTGAGGTGCCGGATCGTTTGATCCCGCGCTGCCAACTGGGCATGACTTTCGCGCAGCAGATGCTCTTTTTCGTCAATGCCGGCACGCAGCATTTCGTTTTGCGTTAAAATGGTGTTGTACAGGTCTTTCGACACGGTGGGACCGGAAACCAGGGGCGCCGGGCGGCGCAAAAAGAATAGCGCGATCGAAACGAGGGCGATAGCCCCAAGCAATAGCAGTACGGTTGTATCCATGTGCGTAGAAATTTTGGCTACATGGAAAACAAAGATAGGGCAATTTCAGACAGATTGTTTTGTTTTGTCAAAACACCAAACAAATAAGTAGGAAATCTACCAGCTGCCGCCGCCACCGCCGCCGCTGCCACCGCCACTGCTACCGCCGCCACCGCTGCCGCTGGAAGACGGGGAACTGCTGAACACCGACCCGATCGTATTCATTTCGGACGAAAACTGATTTCCAAAGGAATCCATGCTAAAACGCCTCGGACCAACACTGTGGCTATGCGAGTGATACCAGTTGGGCGGGGCACTCAACAGGCCATCGAACATGCCCGTCCAGTGTTTTACCTCACCAAAAGCAACCGCATAGGGGAGTGTTTTGTCAAAATACGCCGGATCGTCTTTCAGCAGTCGCTCGAGCACGGGTTTCTCCGCCTTCACTAAAAAGCGGCGGAATCCTTCCAGTTTTTTGTAAATCTGATCCCCGGAAACATTTCGCTGGTTGAACCGGCGGGAAATGAGAAAAATCAAACCGGCCGCTCCAAAACAAATTGCCGCGTCAACCACATTGCGGCCTATGTTACCCATACCCAAAAAACCACACAAAACGGCGGCGCCCCAGGCAAAATACCGGTTAAAACGCTGGTCGGGTTCGTACCACTCCTGCGCCTTTATCCAGCTTTTCACCTCCGAACGGATCGAATTCAGATGCACATAAAAACTGTTTTTCAGGTCATCCAACTCTACGGTGTTTCCGGTGCGGAACAGCGCTTCCAGGAAGTGCCGTTCGAAGGGCTGCAGCGCGCTATCGGCAGTTTTTAGTTGGGTAAAGCGCACATCCTGGCTTTTAAACACCCAAAGCGCCGTTTTTTCTTCGACATCCATTTTAAGATAGCCGCGACTGGCCAGCAAGGGGATCAAGGCGAGTACATCATTGTTGTCGACACTGTGGTCGATAAAACCGCCCGCAACGACGGGCGAAATATCGAGCGGCGGCTGATACTCGGTCATGATCGCCTGGCGCTTGTTCCGGGAGTAAAAAAGCAGGCCCAGGATCGCGCTGAGCAACCCTGCCGGCCACAACAATATCCCGTGCAGTTGGTACCAAACATCCCAGGCATCGGGTTTCGGAAAAGCATCCCTGGGCAGATTGACGGCAACCGTCACCGCCTCGCCGGGCTCGAACAACCGGGTTGTTTCACCCAGCAGGACTTGGCCGGCACTGCCATGCTCCAGCCGGAATGTACCATCCTGCCCGATACTTCCCGGCGGACCGGTGTACAAGCGGACGTCGTTTTCCGAAAGTTGAAGCGAGGCGGGAAAGTGCAGTTCGAACCTGAATTTTTCTGTGAGTACCGGCCAGGAAATACCCAGCACATCCCAGTAGAATTCCGCGTGGTCGTCAAAAAAATTGAGTCCGTTTTCCACCCGGTAACGGATCACATACGTCTGTTTCCCGTTTACATACAGGTCTGGATCGCCAATTTTAAGAATCAATTCGTTGCCCTGGCGTTCTTTGCTGAACGACCAGTTTTCGATCTGGATATTTTTAACAATCAGCTCCTGATACTTGCCATTCACGGTGTTTGCCAGCGGGATATTGCGAAAAATGCCATGCCGTTCGGCGGTGAATTCCACGTTTATTGTTTCTTCAAATTGCAAGGCGCCATCCGGCAAAAAATCAACACGCACCAGGTAATCGCGGATCACAAAGTATTCGGCAAACAGCGACTTGCTGGTCAGGAGCGACAGGCAAAGTGCCAGCAGCAAGCGTTTAGAAACGGACGTCCACATTTTGCGTTTCATTTTGCGGCACATCGAAATAATCCATTTTGTGAAAACCCAGCGGCCCGGCAAATAAATTATTCGGGAACGATTCAATGGCGGTGCTCAAATCACGCACCGTAGCGTTGTAGTATCTGCGTGCCCGCTGGATGCTTTCCTCCAGGTTGGTCAGCGTTTCCTGCAACTGCAAAAACTCCTGATTCGCTTTCAGATCGGGATAGTTCTCTGCCAGTGCAAAAACCGATTTGAGCGCACCGGCCAGCGCCGCTTCACTGGCGCCTTTTTCCGCCGGTGCGGCCGACATGGCCTGACTTCTCAGGTTGACAATTTTTTCCAGCGTACTGCTTTCGTAGGCCGTGTAGCCTTTTATGGTGTTGATCAGATTTGGGATCAGATCATAGCGTTGTTTCAGAAAAACGTCGATGGTTTTGAAGGCTTCCTCCGCTTCGTTGCGCATCCGCACCAAGCGGTTGAAAATGCTGATGCCATAGAAACCTGCGAGGATGGCCAAACCGAGTAAAATGTAGATAATCATTTGATTAGCATGTTTAGGTTGATGGTTGAAATCGAATTCTTGTGCTCAAATGTACTTCGAAAATTTGTACACGCTTTGGCCAATGGCTTTCTTTATATATTCGCTGCGTACAGGGTTAAAAGATTTAACTTTGATTTGTTCAACTTTGTATTTTACCATTTTGCCTAAACCGAATAATTATGGATATCGCAACCACACCCAATGCGGTTCAGAATTTTATAAACGGCCAGTTCAAAACATCAAATGCAGAAAAACTGGATGTGATCAGCCCGCTCACCGGGAGCACCATTTCGGCCGTCCCGCTGTCCACCGCCACCGATCTCGATGACGCCGTAAAAGCCGCGAAAAACGCCTTTAAAACCTGGTCGGCACTTACCCTGAAAGAGCGCACCCAGTACCTTTTTCGCTACCGGAATTTACTGATCCGCGACCGCGACGCGCTCACCGAACTTGTCCATCTGGAAAACGGGAAAACACCCGATGAAGCCCGCGCGGAAGTGGATAAAAGTATCGAACTCTGCGAATTTGCCTGCTCCATGCCGCAGATGGTGAGCTACGAAGTGCAGGAGGTCAGCAAAGGGGTGGAGTGCCGGATCGAGCGCAAACCCATCGGCGTCGTCGCTTCGATTACCCCGTTCAACTTCCCGAATATGGTTCCAAACTGGACCATCCCCAATGCGCTCGTTTTGGGCAACTGCATGATCCTGAAACCCTCTGAAATTGTGCCGCTGAGCGCAATCCGCCTCGCGGAATTGCTGAAAGAAGCCGGTGTGCCCGACGGGGTGTTCAACGTTGTCAACGGCGGCCGGGAAATCGTCGAGGCCATCTGCGACCACCCGGATATCCAGGCCGTTTCGTTCGTGGGCTCCACCAAAGTGGCCAAAATCGTATACCAACGCGCAACTGCCAAGCTCAAACGCTGCCTGGCACTGGGCGGCGCCAAAAACCACCTGATCGTGATGCCGGACGCCCAATTGGAAATGACCGCTTCCAATGTCGTGGCTTCCATGTCGGGCTGCGCCGGCCAGCGCTGTATGGCTGCCGCCGTAATGATCGGTGTCGATCGTGTGCAACCCATCATCGACCGCATGTGCGAAGTGGCCCGGGCGATCCGCCCCGGACACGAACTGGGCGCCGTGATCAGCCTGGCGGCGAAGCAGCGTATTGAGGCGTACATCACGGAGGCCGAACAAGCCGGCGCCAAAGTGCTGGTAGACGGCCGGAACGCAACCGTGGCGGACAAAGAAGGCGGTTTTTATGTAGGCCCGACCATTGTCGACTACGTTACACCGGATATGCGCATTGCGCAGGAGGAAGTCTTCGGGCCGGTGATTTCCATCATTCGCGCTAAAAACCTGGACGAAGCCATTGCCATCGAAAATGCTTCGCCCTATGGCAATGCAGCTTCGGTGTTCACCGAAAACGGCGGTTTTGCCAAAGAAGTCATGGAGCGCGCCAGCGCCGGCATGATCGGCGTAAACATCGGGGTGCCGGTGCCGCGGGAGCCCTTCCCGTTCGGCGGTTGGAACGACTCGAAATTTGGCGTTTGCGACATTACCGGGAAAAGTTCGATCGAGTTTTGGACGCAAAACAAAAAGACATCCGTCAAATGGAACCCCGAAGCCCGCACCAACTGGATGAGCTAAATTTGAAAAATATGAACACCGTATTAATGGATAAAACCTCAGCCATTCAAACCAGCCTCGACCACACGCTGTTTTCCTGGTCCAAACAATCCGGCCTGAATCCCATTCACATCGAAAGGGCCGAAGGGGTATACCTGTACGACAGTGCCGGCAAGCGTTACCTCGATTTTTCCTCGCAATTGATGAATGTCAACATCGGGCACGGAAACCAGCGCATCACGGAGGCCGTACGGCGCCAGATGGAACAGGTTAGTTACGTGTATCCTGGTATGGTCACTGATGTACGTGGCGCACTTGGCCAAAAACTGGCTGAAATAACTCCGGGCAACCTGACCAAAGCATTTTTTACGCTTGGCGGCGCAGAAGCCATCGAAAACGCCATCAAACTGGCGCGGATGTACACCGGACGGCACAAAATTATCGCCCACTACCGCTCCTACCACGGCGGCTCTTACGGCGCTATTTCCGTGAGCGGCGATCCGCGGCGTTTCCCGATGGACAGTCAGCAACTGCCCAATATCATTCGCGTGGAAAATCCGTATTTCTACCGTTGCCCCTGGAATACCCGGACGCCGGAAGAATGCGGCGAAATGGCGCTCCGCAACCTGGAACAGGTGATCCTTTTTGAAAACCCGGACAGCATTGCAGCGATTTTATTTGAGGGAGAATCCGGCTCGTCCGGGTGCATCAAGTACCCGCCTTTTTACCTGAAAAAAGTAAAAGCGCTGGCGGAGCAACACGGCATTCTCCTGATCGACGACGAGGTGATGAGCGGCTTCGGGCGCACCGGAAAATGGTTTGCCATCGAACATCACGAGGTAACGCCCGACATCATGTGCATGGCAAAAGGCCTGACTTCGGGCTACGTTCCGCTTGGCGCCGTCATGGTTTCGGATACCATTGCCAAACATTTTGACGACCGCGTGATGGCCATTGGCCTGACGTATTCGGCACATGCCGTTGGTTGCGCAGCAGCATTGGAGAATATAAAAATCATGGAAGAGGAAAGCATGATCGGGAATGCCGCCAAAATGGGCCACTACCTGGAAGCGCGGGTGGAAGCCATGAAACAGCGGCACCCAAGTATCGGCGATTTTCGCAATACCGGCTTGCTCGGGTGTTTTGAACTGGTAAAAAACCGCGAGACCAAAGCACCAGTCACCCCCTGGAATGCCAAAGCCGGCGAAATGGAAGTCACCAACAAAATGGCCGCTGCCGTCCGGGCCAACGGCATGTTCACCTTCGTGCGCTGGAACTGGATCTTCACCGCGCCACCGCTTTGCGTGACCGAAGCACAAATTGATGAGGGACTTGAAATTATCAGCAAAGTGATATCCATTGCGGATGAATACTGTGAATAATGACCAACAATGACCAACAATGACCAATAAGGCAAACGAAATCGTTACCCTGCAGGAAGACCACTCCGACTCATCGCTCTACAGTGCCGACCTGGCGCCGGTGCCGGAAAATCAACGCACCTGGAACACCTGGCACCTCACCGCGCTTTGGGTGGGCATGGCGGTGTGTATTCCGACATACCTGCTGGCTTCCTACATGATCCGTTCCGGATTAAGTTGGGTGGAAACACTGCTGATCATCGGCCTGGCCAACCTGATCATCACTATTCCAATGGTGCTCAACGGCCATGCAGGGGTGAAGTACGGCATTCCGTTTCCGGTATTGGGCCGGGCCTCCTTCGGGATTCGCGGCATTCACCTCGCCGCACTCATCCGCGGGCTGGTGGCTTGTGGCTGGTTTGGCATTCAAACCTGGATCGGCGGCCTGGCATTTTATGCGATTTTCATTGCGCTGACCGGCGCTGAAGCTTCGGCCGGACTCTCCTTCGGTAAATTCGTTGGCTTCGCCCTTTTCTGGATCATAAACATGTATTTTGTCTGGAAAGGCACGGAAAGCATTAAATGGCTGGAACAACTTTCGGCGCCGATCTTGCTGGTCATTGGCCTGGCACTGATTGTTTGGGGAACAGTGCAGACCGGCAGTTTTTCCCGGGTTTTGGAGCAAAGTCAATTGTTGGCCAAGCCGACCGCAACGCTGCAAACAGAGCCGGACGGTACATGGCTACAACTCAATCCTTTGCACAAAAAAAACGAACAGGCCTATAAGGCCGATGCGGTCAAGGTGGTGCTGCCGGGTGAACAACCTGCAAACGAATCGGGTTGGCAGCCAATCGACAATCAACCGCGGATCAAAATTTCGGATGCGCCGGTCGGCTCTGCCGAAGCTACTTTTCGCGCAACGGTAAATGGCAAATCCATCCAATCCTCAACCATCGAAGCGAAACCCGCCGCCCAGGCGGAAACCGGTTTCTGGGGACGAATCTGGACCTACATTTTGTGGCTTACGGCGATGGTGGGTTTCTGGGCTACCATGTCGCTGAGTATTGCCGACATCACCCGTTATGCCAAAAGCCAGCGCTCGCAGGTGGTCGGGCAGTTTCTGGGTTTGCCGACGACGATGATGCTGTATTCCTTTGTCGGGGTATTCGTCACTTGTGCCGCCATCATCAATTTTGACGATGTGCTGATCGGTGAAGATGCGCCCTGGGACCCGGTGAGCCTGATGGCAAAATTTGAAAACCCGGCGGTGGTGATCGTTGCCCAGATTTTTATGATCATTGCCACGCTGAGCACCAATATTGCCGCCAATGTGATTGCCCCGGCCAACGCATTTTCGAATCTGGTTCCACGGAAAATAAGTTTTCGCACGGGCGGATTGATCACCGGGGTCGTTGGAATTTTAATTTGCCCCTGGTACCTGCTCGATGAGATCAGCGCCCTTTTGCTCTTCGTGAGCGGCCTGCTTGGTCCGGTGCTCGGCATTATGCTTTGCGATTACTACGTTATTCGAAAAACACAAATCGAGTTGGACGAGTTGTACCAGGAAAACGGAAAATTTATGTTTGGCGGCAGCGGATTCAACCGGGCAGCGCTCATCGCATTTACGGTTGGCGTAGGATTGGCGCTGGTTGGCTACTGGGTGCCCAAACTAAACTTTTTGTACACCACGTCCTGGTTCACCGGTTTCTTTATTTCCTTTGGCTTGTATTATTTTTTAATGAAAAAAGAGGTTAAACACATAGGCACATAGAGGGCCAAGTGAGGGGGTGACTGCCAGTTACCCCCTCACTATGTGTCAACAAAAACAAGAAATACCATGTCAATACTGATAAAAAACGGCCACATTGCCACTGCCTCGGAAGACTATTTTGCCGATGTCTACATCGAAGGCGATAAAATCGCTGCCATCGGCGCAAACCTGTCATACAAGGCCGACAAGATTATCGACGCCCGCGGCAAAATCGTCATGCCGGGCGCCATCGACCCGCACGTGCACCTCGACATGCCGTTCATGGGCACCTTTTCCAGCGACGATTACACCACGGGCACCCGGGCAGCCCTGTTTGGCGGCACCACCACGGTTATCGATTTTATCCTGCAAACGCAGGGCGACTCGCTGTACAATGCCCTGCGCACCTGGCAAAAAAAATCGGAAGGCAAGGCTATCGGCGATTACAGCTACCACATGGCGGTCACCGATTTCAATGACCAAACTGCTGCCGAAGTGGTTGACATGATTGAAAAAGAAGGAATTACGTCTTTCAAAACCTTCATGGCCTACAAAGGCGCCCTGATGATCGACGACGGACAAATGGTGCAGTTGATGAAGGTGGTGAAAAAACACGGCGGCATGGTCACCGTACATGCCACCAATGGCGACATGATCGATTCGCTGATTGCAAAAAACCAGGCTGCCGGCAACCGCGCACCCTTGTTCCATTACCTTTCCCAGCCCGAAGTGACGGAGGCGGAGGCGTCGGCGCGCTTTTCCGATATGCTGCATTACACAGGCTGCAAAGGCTACATCGTACACCTGACCTGCGAAGGCGCCCTGAATGCCGTCCGAAGCGCCACCCGGCGCAACCAAACGGTGCATGTGGAAACCTGCATCCAATACCTGCTGCTCGATGCGTCGCTTTACGAGCAGGATTTTGACGGCGCAAAATGGGTCATGAGCCCGCCATTGCGCGAGAAAAAAGACCAGGCCGCCTTGTGGGCCGGCATCAACCAGGGACTGGTGAACGTAGTGGCTACCGACCATTGCCCTTTCACCTGGACACAAAAACAGATGGGCAAGGATAACTTTGCCAAAATACCGAACGGCCACCCGGCAATTGAGCACCGCGTCGAACTGCTGTTTTCCGAAGGGGTGAATAAAGGCCGGATATCACTGCCAAAATTTGTAGAACTCAGCGCAACCAACGCCGCTAAACTCTTCGGCATGTACCCGCAAAAAGGCACGTTAGCCATCGGCTCCGATGCGGATGTTGCCATCCTCGACCCGAACAAAAAACACGTGCTTTCCGCTAAAACCCACCATATGAACACGGATTATTCGGCGTATGAAGGCCGGGAGGTAACCGGCAAGGTCGAAACCGTCATTTTACGCGGCGCCGTTGCCATTGAAAATGAAAAATGCCTGTTGGAACCCGGGTTTGGGAAATTTATCCACCGGAACAAAGTCAGTTAACCAGCCACACCATTAAAAAAAGCACAATTGGTATGTCAAGAATTATAAAATCCGGACTGATCCAGATGAGCCTTCCCATAACGGAAGGGGAGGGCTCCATACAAGAAATATGCGACGCCATGCTGCAAAAGCATATTCCGTACATTGAAAAAGCCGGGAAGGCCGGTGTGCAAATCCTCTGCTTGCAGGAAATTTTCAACACGCCGTATTTCTGCCCGAGCCAGGATTCAAAATGGTACGCCACGGCCGAATCAGTACCCGGCCCGACCACCGAACTGATGGAAGCCTACGCCCGGAAATACAACATGGTGATCATTGTGCCGATTTATGAAAAGGAGCAGGCCGGCGTGTTGTACAATACTGCTGCAGTGATCGATGCCGACGGTAAATACCTCGGCAAATACCGGAAAAACCACATTCCACACACATCGGGTTTTTGGGAAAAGTACTTTTTCAAACCCGGCAATCTTGGCTATCCGGTTTTTGAAACCCGCTATGCCAAAGTCGGGGTGTACATCTGCTACGACCGGCATTTCCCGGATGGCGCCCGTATTTTGGGCCTCAACGGCGCGGAAATCGTGTACAACCCGTCGGCTACCGTTGCCGGCCTTTCGCAATATTTGTGGAAACTGGAGCAACCCGCACACGCCGCAGCCAATGGCTATTTTATGGGTTGTATCAACCGGGTGGGGACCGAAAAGCCCTGGAACCTCGGCAAGTTTTACGGCAGTTCCTATTTTGTAGACCCGCGCGGGCAAATTTTTGCCCAGGCCTCCGAAGATCAGGACGAACTGCTGATCGCCGAATTTGACCTCGACATGATCGACGAAGTGCGCGCCACCTGGCAGTTCTTCCGCGATCGCCGCCCGGAAACCTATGGTAAACTTGTTGAACTTTAAATACCACGCGTACTCGTCCTACGACTCCAAGTCGTAGGACGAGTAGAGCAACGCAGTGAAAAACCATGGCAGAATATACCAGACCACAAAGCGAACAGGAGTTTGACCAAAACTTCAAACAGAAAAAGCCGTTGATGAACCGCACGGAAGCGCACATGGAAAGCTCCCGCTGTTTGTTTTGCTACGACGCGCCCTGCGTGCAGGCCTGCCCGACGCATATCGACATCCCGCTTTTTATCAAGCAAATACACACCGGGAATACGGAAGGAGCCGCCCGAACGATCTACGATATGAACTGGATGGGCAATGCCTGCGGCAAGGTTTGCCCCACGCAGGTGCTTTGCGAAGGGGCCTGCGTGTTTAACCACCAACACGTAAAACCTATTGAGATCGGCCGCTTGCAAAACTATGCGACCAGCCAGGCCATGGCCTCCGGGAAGCCCTTGTTTCACCCCGGTGACCCAAATGGGAAAAAAGTAGCCATTGTCGGGGCGGGCCCGGCCGGCATTTCCTGTGCCTGCGAGCTCGCCGTTTTTGGCTATTCGGTGACTATTTTTGAAGCAAAGGAAAAACCCTCCGGCCTGACGGTTTACGGCACGGCGCCCTACAAAATCACCAATGCCGAAGCGCTGGCAGAGGTAGATTATTTGCAACAACAACTCGGTTTTCAGATCAATTACGCCAGTCCGATTTCGACCGTCGAACAACTGCAAAAACTGGAGGCAGACTACGATGCCGTTTTTTTAGGCGTCGGCAATGGCCCCACAGCCGCCTTGCGCCTTCCGGGCGAAGATTTTGAAAACGTGATCGGCGCAGTTGAATTCGTTGAAGCGCTCCGTTTTCAAAAACACCGCATCCGGGTGCCCGACAGGGTAGTCGTGATCGGTGGGGGCAACACCGCCATGGACGCCGCCTCCGAATCAGCGCGCATGGGCGCCGGCCAGGTGTACCTCGCGTATCGTCGCTCGAGGGAGCAGATGGGCGCCTATTGGTTCGAATACGATCTGGCGATTAGCGCCGGGGTAAAAAGCGTTTTCAATGCCAGTCCGCTGGAAATCCTTGGGAATAGCAAAGCCACAGGAGTGCGGTTCATCCGGACAACCCTGGAAAACGGCGCATTGAACGAAATTCCCGGTTCGGAGTTTGTCCTGGAATGCGACCTGGTGATCAAAGCGACCGGGCAGGCCAAACTGGCTGATTTTTTAGGAAAAATACAAGGTTTGGAACTGGATAAATCAAAGCGGATTGTCGTAAATCCGGAGACCTTTCAAACCGGGAACCCGAAATATTTCGCCGGCGGCGATGCTGTGAACGGCGGCGCCGAAGTAGTGAACGGGGCGTTTGAGGGCAAACAAGCGGCGCACGGCATTCATGCGTATTTGACCAATTCATGATGATTTACTCGTCCTACGACTTGGAGTCGTAGGACGAGTTTAAACACACTGATTATGACAGACTTATCCATAAATTTTGCAGGTATAAAAGCACCCAATCCGTTCTGGCTGGCCTCTGCGCCACCGACTAATTCCGGTTACCAGATCATGAAAGCCTTCGAAGCCGGGTGGGGTGGGGCGGTCTGGAAAACACTGGGTGTGCCGGTGGTGAATGTGTCGAGCCGGTATGGCGGCCTCAACTATCGCGACACCCGCATGTCGGGTTTTACCAATATCGAACTGATCACCGACCGGACCCTTGCCGACAACCTCCGGGAAATGGAGGAGGTTAAAAAATACTTCCCGGATCATGCGGTGATCGCCTCCCTGATGGTCGAATCGCGAAAAGAATGGCAGCAGATCATAAAAGATGTGGAAAATGCCGGCGCCGACGGCATCGAACTCAATTTTGGTTGCCCTCACGGCATGTGCGAGCGCGGCATGGGCTCGGCGGTCGGACAGGAACCGGCCGTATTGAAAACCATTGTGGAATGGGTAATGGAAGCAGCCACAGTTCCGGTAATCACCAAACTGACGCCCAATATTTCGGATATTGAATATCCGGGTTTGGCAGCTGTACAGGGCGGAACAAATGCCATTTCGCTGATCAACACCATCAAAAGTATCATCGGAATTGACCTGGACACTTTTTCGCCGCTGCCGGCTGTGGATGGAAAAGGTACCAACGGGGGCTATTGCGGCCCCGCCGTGAAACCCATTGCGCTGAACATGGTGCGCCAACTGGCACAACACCCGGAAATCGCCGGCACACCGATCAGCGGTATCGGCGGTATTGAAACCTGGCGCGATGCCGTGGAATACATCCTGCTGGGTTGCACGTCCGTTCAGGTTTGTACCGCGGTGATGCATTACGGTTTTGGAATCGTCCGGGAAATGGAAAGCGGCTTGCGGCAATTTATGGAAGACCGGGGTTTCCAAACGATTTACGATTTTGCCGGCAAGGCTTTGCCCAATGTTCTGGAGTGGAAAGACCTGAATTTGAAGCACAAAGTAGTGGCCAGCATTAACGCCGACAAGTGCATCGGTTGCCAACTGTGCTATATTGCCTGCGAAGATGGCGCCCACCAGGCGATTGCCCTGCCGAAAAACGGCCAGTCCCGGATACCTGAAATTATCGACGAAAACTGCGTTGGGTGTAACCTTTGCTCCCTGGTTTGCCCGGTGGAGGAATGCATTACGATGGAAAAACGGGACAGTGGCAAAGAGCAACTCACCTGGGATGAATTGGTGGCGGCGGATGCTGCACCGGTTACTTTTAACGATCCGCGCGCCGGTGGAAATGGACATTTTGTTCCGGAACCGATTAAGGCGCTGAAGAAAAATGCGTCTTAACAACTCAAACAACATTACAAATGGATCAATTTTTACAAGCAGCCATTGAAGAAGCCCAAAAGGGCCTGGCCGAAGGCGGCATTCCGATCGGTTCCGTTATCGTGCACAATGGAAAAATTTTGGGCCGCGGCCACAACCGGCGCGTTCAAAATGGCAGTGTGGTCCTGCACGGTGAAATGGACGCCTTTGAAAATGCAGGCCGGCAACCGGCAAGCGTATACCGGGAATGCACGTTGTACACCACCTTGTCGCCCTGCCCGATGTGTACCGGAGCCATCCTGCTCTACGGAATTCCAAAAGTCATCATTGGGGAAAACCAGACTTTTATGGGTGAGGAGGAACTGTTGAGATCCCGGGGCGTGGAAGTGGTGGTGGCAAACAATGCCCAATGCGTGCAACTGATGACCGATTTTATTCGCGACCGCCCGGAACTCTGGAACGAGGATATCGGGGAGTAGCCGTACTCGTCCTACGACTCCAAGTCGTAGGACGAGTAAAAAACCTCATTTTTTCTTTTTCCTGAATTGCTCTGCCTCCTCAATTTCCTGCAACACATCTTTCCATTTGTTGGAGACGTCTTCAGTGAAGCGCAGGGTTTCGTTGTACTCGTTTTTATCGATTTCCAACACCGATATGGATTTACCCAAATACGCTTCAATCTCCTCCAGCATGGCTTTTTCTTCCGTGCTGCAAAACGAAAGCGCATCGCCTTTTTGCTTGCCACGCCCGGTGCGTCCGACGCGGTGCACATAATTTTCGGCAATATCCGGCAGGTCGTAATTGACCACAAAATCCACATCGGGAATATCGATGCCCCGGGCGCTTACATCCGTGGCGATCAGCACTTTAATTTCCCCTTGCCGGAATTGTTCCAGGACAGCCATACGGTCTTTTTGATCCTTGCCGCCGTGGATAGTTTCGGCTGCGATTCCAACGCGCTCCATGGCTTTTGCGACCCGTTCGGCGCGGACTTTCGTGCGCACAAAAACTAAAATCTTGCGTTCGGCTTGTTCGTTGATCAGGCGTTCGAGGAAAAAGCGTTTATCGTCCATTTCGATAAATGCCACGGCATGGCGGATGTTTTTTGCCACCGGGTCTTTCGGCGACAATTGTATCCGGATCGCCTTGCCGCGGACCAGCGAATAAGCCAGTTTTTTGATTTCCTCATTGATCGTAGCCGAGAAAAAAAGTGTTTGCCGCTGGCGTGGCAAAAAGCGGATCAGGTCTCGGATGTCTTTCAGAAAACCAAGTTTGAGCATGTGATCGGCCTCGTCGAGCACAAGCAGTTCGACCTTGTCCAATTTGATAAACCCCTGGCTGACCAGGTCGAACATGCGTCCGGGCGTGGTCACCAAAATGTCGATTCCCTGCTCGAGGCGCGCGATTTGCGGGTCTTGCTCCACGCCGCCGAATACGCAAAACGTCTGCACCCGTGTATGTTTCCCGATCTCCTCAAAAACCCCGGTGATCTGGAGCGCCAGTTCCCGCGTAGGCACCATGACCACGCACTTGATGCCGGCCGTCCGGGTCGATTTTTTCTTTTTATGTAACAAATGCAGGATGGGAATGACAAATGCTGCGGTTTTGCCCGTTCCGGTTTGGGCTATTGCCAGCACATCTTCGCCTTTCAGGATAGGCGTTATGGACTTGAACTGGATGTCCGTCGGGCGTTTAAAACCAAGGGCCTCCAGGTTTTGCTTTATCTCAGGTGCGATGGCGTATTTTTCGAAGCGCATGGGGCAAAGGTAGGGCTACCGGATCACAATCGTTGCTCCACCAAACGCCACCACATCCCCAACGCGCAATTTTTTCCGCTTCTGCAATTCCACCGCCCCGTTCACCAGCACCTCGCCGCTGCTGATCCGGGCATTGGCTTCACCGCCGGTATCCACCAGGCGGAGAAATTTGAGCAGGTTGTTCAGCGGGATGTATTCGTGATTTTCGAGATAAAACTCCTGCGGGTCGGCCTTGTGCATGCTGCATTTATTTTGGCGCAAAGTAGGGCGTTTTCTCCAAAATGGTCTGTCCGGAAAAGAGGCGCTGGAGGGCCGGAACATAAATTTGAAGCCTGAAAAAATCGCCCTAGATTTGTTTCGAACAATCAACTGCTGCTCCACCTATGCGCGATATCGGCTTAATCGGGCTTATGATCCTGATCACCAATGTTTTGGTTTCGTACCTTGGATTTAAAGATCGAAATTTCTTCCAAAAATTTGCTTTCGAGATCGACCCCATTCTGATCGGCAAAGACTTCAAACGCCTGGTCACCTCGGGTTTTTTACACGTTGGCTGGACCCATCTGCTGTTCAACATGGTTACGTTTTATTTTTTCAGCTACCGGTTGGAAGGATTGCTGGGAATGGCCAATTTTTTAATGATCTACTTTGCAAGTTTGCTGGGCGGAAATCTGCTTTCGCTGTTTATTCACCGCAATCACGGAGATTACAGCGCGGTAGGGGCGTCGGGGGCAGTTTGCGGGCTCATTTTTGCCACGATCGCCTTGTATCCGGGTATGGATATCGGGCTGATCTTTATCCCGGTTTATATTCCCAGTTGGCTCTTTGGGTTGCTTTTTGTGCTGCTTTCGGTATATGGAATAAAAGCGCAACGCGACAACATCGGGCACGAAGCACATTTGGGTGGCGGCCTGGTCGGCATGTTGGTGGCTATTGCGCTGTATCCGCAAATGTTGTCGTTGAATACCGTTCCGATACTGGCTGTTTTGATCCCCGCTTCCACATTTTTATTTGTCCTTGCTTATCGCCCCGAACTTTTATACATCCCTGTTTTCCAAAAAAAGCGCGGGTTTCAAACAGTGGAAGACCGCTATCATTCGACAAAAAAAAGCAGGGAAGTGGAACTGAATGAGTTGCTGGAAAAAATCCAGAAAAGTGGGATCGACAGTTTGACCAGGCAGGAAAGAGAACGTTTGCGGGAGTTGTCTAGTTAACAGACAGGCAGTTGGCTTTCACCCAACCCCGTGTTTTGTCTTGCCGTTGTACCCGATACCATTGTGGAATATCCTGCGCCACGCCTTGCTCGTCGGTCATTTGGGTTTCGAGGATAACCACCTCTTCATAAATTTTGAACGTTCCAATGCGGCGCGCTGTAGTAACCGGGTGCTCCAGCAAGGCCACGTTTTCCCGGCTGATATAGCCCGTAGGGCCTGCCGGTTGCACATAAGGTTTTTTCGCCACCTCCGATTTAGCCATTGGCGCCAGGCGTTCCCCTTTTACCTCAATCAGCGAATCCATCGCGTATTTTGCTTCGAAAATAAGTTTCCCCTGCGGGTCCCAGGTATGCACAAAGCCGTCTTTTCTACCGGCGTTGAACTGTATGGCTAGTCTGGGGAATCCATTTTCATGAAAAAGCGTGTCGCCGCCATGCTTAACCCCGTCCGAATAGTATTGAGTTTCCTGCACCGTGCCGTCGGAATAATAAATTACGGTTCGTCCGGTTTGTTTATCGTTTTGAAACAGACGGGTGGCTTTGATTTTTCCATCCGGAAAATAATCCGTCATGACGCCTTCTTTTTTTCCTGCAATTTCAGTGTATCGCCTTGAAATCTCTCCGGTTCCATAGTTTTGCACAACTTCAACTGGCCTATTATTATCGGAGGTGCAGGAAATCAATAAAATGCTGTTAATAATAAAAAGGCAGCTATGCCAGGCGAAGGCTTTCATGTTTATCAACTTAGTAACGCTAAAAAATAAGTTCACGCTATATGGCTTGTTTCAAAATACCAGTTTCCTCCCCCGCAGGGCGGGGTCGGAATGACAAATACCTAAAAAAATAAAATGGGGGGCGGTAGATTGGTGAAAAGGCTACATTCCAACGCCCCCCATTTTGCCCTTGGGTTTCCTACAACAGTTAGGCAGTAAAGGCGGGGGCAACAAAATGCCCCTTTGCGCAATTTCCCGCCCCCGCCCATTTTTTCTCGCGGTTCTTGTCATTCCGACCCCGCCCTGCGGGGGAGGAAACTGAAATAGTACTCATCGTGAATTAATTTTTTAATCGTTACTTACACAGGTTTTTATAGAAAAAATCCCCAACATGCTAAACTGTATCCGGAAGAAGAGATTGCCAGTAGTGTGGCCAGCCGCAATTATTTTTTCCAGGGCAAATTATGCACACGCTGTCCAATGAATTTTCCGTGCCGGACGCCTTCATCACAATCCATCCGGAAGTGCACACCCAACAGCACGCGCGACCAGGCGTTTTCCTCCGCCATTTGTTCAAAACTGGTAAATGAACGCGGGGTCCCTTCAAATTCCGTGCGGTTTTTGTGGCAGTTGTCGGTCATTGCATAAGCATAACCGAAAACAGAAGCCAGTGCTTCGGCAGCAGCGGCGCCCATGGTAGAGTGCCCGGAAGGATAGGCCGGAAAGGAAGGCGTAAAGCCAATCTCTCCGGTTAGCGGATTGTCCAGGTTGGGTTTATAATTCGGGTCGATGATCCGGCGGATGTAACTGTCCGGCCGTTCAACATTGTACGTATATTTTGAATGCCAGCAGCCTACGGCAGCGTCGTTTAGCGCCATGCCTACTTTGGCATACGCTTCCAGCGCAGTGGCCAGATCGCTTCCTTCATTTTGAATAACCTGGTTGGCGATAGCGACCCAGCGCGGACCGGGGCTGAAGGTAAGGTTCAGCAAGTCGTCGCTCCAAAATTCGCCGATCCACTCAATGGAATAATCGGCGGCAGCATTTTTAGTATAAACCTGAAGGGCCTGAGAATAATATTCTGAATTCGGGTTTTCGCTGTAATCCATGTAATAGGCCGCGGGTGGCAGCGACAGGCGATCGTCTTCAGAAATCGCAAACCGGCGCGCTTTGCCAAAAAACGGCCCCATGGGTTTGCCAGGTCCCGGGAATGTCGGTTCCCAACTGCCCGGGCCGTCGTAGTGCGCCAGCCAGTCGTAAGTTTCATTTGTGGACGGGTTGCTGAAAGGGTCCTTGTAAGCATCATGGCCGTATGGGTCGGAAACTGCCCAGTCCCACATGGCCTCGCCTACGCTGATACCGTAGTCCCTCGACCGGTTGAACACGGTGTAACCCACTTCGCTCAGGTATTTGTCGTCAAGCGTGGCTACCAGGGCATCCCACTTGTTCTGAATGCCTGCAGGCGGAAACGTGCCGGTGTTTGGAAAAAATTTGGGCATCATTGTCGAATAAACGGCATGGACAACCGTGGGCCAGTGGTATTCGAGGCCCTGGTCGGTATCCGGAATATTAAGCCCGGGATAGCGTTTTTCAAGTGAATTGTACTCCGGCATTCCCCCGATGCAGGCTTCATAAGCGGCAAGGCCCATGTACGCCAGCGAGCGCGGCGCCGGCCCTGGGCGGTAACCCGCGGCATAGCGCTCGATGTCCAGAAATAATTCATTCCACAGCAGCGCAGGTTCTGCACTGCTTTTCTGGACGGTATTGTCTGCGGGATTATAGTCGTCTTTACAGGAAATCACCAGGGTGGAAATCAACGCGATGCAGCACAACAATCGCGAAAAATTGTATTTAGGAAGCATGAGAAAAAGGTTGGTTATGGTATGACAGTTGGTATCGGTCGTTTTGCAAACGCCATTGTCAATTTTTCAAATATGGTGCCAGTACGCTCCTGATTTCCTTAGAATTCCATTAGAATTTCCCGGTAGGATTTGGCATGGAATTTTCCAACATAAGTTCCTGATATTTACCGCAATTACAGGTTGTTTACTCGGATGAAAATTTTGTTGATTGAAGATGAAATCAAAGCCGTCCATTCCTTGAAGAAAGGACTGGAGGAAAATGAAATTGCCGTTGATTTTGCTTGCGACGGCTATGCCGGGCAATTGTTGGCCGAGCAAGGCAGCTATGATGTCATCATCACGGATGTCGTAATGCCAAAATTGAACGGTTTCGACCTGATACGGCATTTGCGCGCGAAGGGGGTAGACACACCGGTCATGCTACTGACAGCGCTGGGCACGACAGACGACAAGGTGGAAGGCCTGGAGGCAGGCGGAGACGATTATCTGGTCAAACCCTTTGAATTTAAAGAATTGCTTGCCCGGATAAAAGTGTTGGTCCGCAGAAGACGCGGCATGGATTTACCTGGTATCACCCTCAGTTATGCCAATATCGTGATGAATCTGGACGCTAAAATATTTACCCGAGCGGGACAAAAGATCGACCTGACGCCCAAGGAATTTGCCCTGATGGAGTATTTCATCCGGCACCAGGGCCGTGTTATTTCCAAAACGGAGCTGGCCGAAAAAGTTTGGGAAATCACGTTCGAAACCTCCACCAACGTAATTGAAGTGTATATCAACTACCTGAGGAACAAGATGGACAAGCCCTTCGACCAGAAATTGATTCATACGGTATTT
This sequence comes from uncultured Saprospiraceae bacterium, assembly GCA_964484205.1. Taxonomy (GTDB): domain Bacteria; phylum Bacteroidota; class Bacteroidia; order Chitinophagales; family Saprospiraceae; genus M3007. Next base: position 91,076 of record CAZAEZ010000001.1, read on the forward strand.
GGAACCGGCTATATTTTGGAAGAAAAAAAGTAGCGGCAGCTGCAATCCGTGCCATGCAAATCAGAAATAAGCTGACACTTCAGTTCCTGGTCATCCTTGCCGGCATCCTGCTGATTGCCATGTGGTATATTTATTTTCAATTTAAAAATCACCTGGAAAATGAATTCTACAACAACCTGCGCTCAAAAGCCCTGATGACGGCAGAAATGGTTGTCGGTAAAACCAGCCTGATTCGGGATGAATTTGCCCTGGCAGTTAAAAAAACAAGCATTCACGCAACAGACTACACTGAAAATATCGCGATATACGATCGCAACAACCAACTGATCTACAGTTTTAACCCGGTCAGTCGCCCCCTCGACCAGCGCATACTGGCGGAAACCTGGGAAAAACAGGAGTTCCGATTTGAGCGCGGCAAATTTTGTGCGCTCGGACTGGTGTACACCAGGCAGCCAGGCCAGGCCTACCTCGTGATTGCCGAGTCTGTTTTCGAACCGGGCCACCTTAAAAACCTCGCCCGAATCCTCCTTTGGGTTTTTTGCATCTCCATGGCACTTGTCGCACTTGGCGGCTGGTTTTTTGCCGGGCAGGCACTTGCGCCGCTGAACCGGATCATGAACCAGGTTGACGCCGTGCTGCCAACTGATTTAAGCCGGCGGCTGGAATCGCCCAACCAGAAGGACGAACTTTCACGATTGGTCATCACCTTTAACAAATTGCTCGACCGCATTCAAAATGCCTTCAGCAATCAAAAAATGTTTCTTTCCAATATTTCCCATGAATTCAAAAACCCGCTGAATGTCATTATTGCCCAGTTGGAAGTTACCCTGGCCCAAAAACGCCCGGCCACGGAATACCGACAAACGCTGGTTTCTGTGCTGGAGGATGCAAAATACCTGAACGACGTGACGGAAAAACTGACCCAACTAGCTAAAATCAATTCGGATAACCTCGCTATTTCCTTTGAACGTATCCGGCTTGACGAACTGATCTGGCAGGCAAAAGCCGCCATTCTCAAGGCCCATCCTGAACAGGAAGTGCGTTTCGAAGTCCAGAATCTGCCGGAGGAGGAATCGAAATTGTATGTCTCCGGAAACGAACAGTTGCTGAAAACGGCGCTGATCAACCTCGTGGAAAACGGCTGCAAGTTCAGCCCGGAAAAACGGGTGCACATCAGGCTTTCCTCCGGCTCAAACGGCACCTTGACGATTGAACTTCAAGACTTTGGACCAGGAATTGAACCGGAAGAAATCCCCCACATTTTCGAGCCGTTCTACCGGAGTCCGAATAGCGCTGCGGTTAAAGGTTCCGGTATCGGCCTGTCGCTGGTGAACAGCATTTTAAAACTGCACCGGATCGAGCTGCAACTGGTCAGCGTGCCCGGCGTTGGCTCAACGTTCACCCTGCTGTTCCCACCCGCATCCGTTGAAAGCGATCCTCATCCATTTCCCTAAACCACCCGGCACAACGAAACTTAGTTATGTCTTCAAATAAAATATCAGAACAGAAACGATTTTACCGGTGGTTCGCGCCCGCCTTGGTTTTTGCCGCAGTATCCGGTTGCGTTGCAGGGCTACTTTTTTGCACCCGTGCTCCGGTCAGGCTGCTCGATCCGGCGTCGGACGTTGCGCGCACATGGTACCGGCACGGCCTGGAAATTGAGCCCCTGGCCGAAAGTTTCAGAGCACCGGTAGCCGCCCGCATGTACGGATATATGGGACTGGCTGCCTACGAGGCCGCTCTGCCTGTCCTTGGGACGGAATATCAAAGTATTGTTTCCATGTTTCCCTCGCTGGAAATCCCCCCCCCGCAGTCGGACAGGAATTATTACATGCCGGCTATTTTGAACGGCTGCTATGCGGTGCTTTTTGAAAAATTCTACGCCATGGCGACAAACACGCAGATTGCCATAAAACGAAAACAACTCGCAACAGCACTGGACAACCGGTGCAAGCAAGAAACCGATTCGGCCACTTTTATCCGGTCAAAATTATACGGTGAAGCAGTTGCCCGGGCCGTATTCGACTGGTCGGCCACGGATAGCCTGGGCCACCATGCCAACCTGCACCTGTATGACCGGAATTATACCCCGCCGCCCGGCGAAGGCAAATGGAAGCCTTGCCTCGACTTTCCCTTGCCGGCGCTTTTACCGAATTGGCACAAGTTGCGCACGTTTGTCATTCAGCCGGACGATTTTGAAGCCAATCCGCATCCACCATTTTCTACCGACCCGAACTCCTTTTTTTACAAGCAGGCCCTGGAAATTTATACGCTGACAGCACCCTTGTCAAATGAAAATTTGTGGATTGCCGAATTTTGGAGCGACGACCAACCCGGCCTGACCTATTCCGCTGCAAGCCGTTGGATATCTGTTGTTTGTCAGGTGCTTGAGCAGGAAAATCCATCTGCCGCCAAAACATTGGAAACTTACCTCAAAGTTGGTTTTGCGCTCAACGACGCTATGGTTGCCTGCTGGCAATCGAAGTACCGGTACAACCTGGAGCGCCCGGAATCCTACATCGCCCGGGTATTCGATTCGGAATGGCGCCCGATTCACCATACGCCGCCGTTTCCGTCGTATCCGTCGGGGCATGCCATGCTGGGAGCGGTCACCGCCGAAGTGTTGACCCAGTTGTACGGCGACGGGTTTGCCATGACCGACCGGAGCCACCAAGGACGAACGGAATTTAAAGGCATGCCCCGGTCCTTCAATTCTTTTTATGAAATGGCAAACGAATGTGCCTTTTCCAGGATACCTCTGGGCGTACATTTCCGGATGGATTGCGATGAAGGGGCCCGACTGGGTTTATTGATTGGAAAAACTGTCGGCGCCTTGCGCCTGGACCGCAGAAAAACGGTTAGCGGCTCTCCTGGAATTCAATGATGCTGCTCAATTGGAGATCCTTACAGAGTTCCTGCAAGTCTTTCGCCCAATGGTTTGTCAGCAGCGCCAGTTTTGCCGGGATCGCATTTGTGGCAAACAAGCTATCCAGAAGACTGTACGACAGCAGGGCGCTCAACAGCTGGCGGTTAAATTGTCGGCGGCTTAGCATGGTTAATTTGCAAGTAATTCCTCGCTTGTTTTATCCTGATACATGCGTGCCAGTTCATCTTCATAAAAAAACTGATCGCCGAAAGCCGGCTTGAGTTCATTCAGCCAGGTGGCGTTTTCATCATATTCGGCAAAAAACGGCTTGCCAACCCAATCGGGGTTTCTGCCTTGCAAAAAGCGCAGCGTCAGCACCTTTTTATCATTCATTTTGGAAACGCCCAGTATCTGCACTTTTCCCGGTGTTGCCGACATGCTGGGGCCGCGTACGGTGCGGCACAAGCCGCTTACCTGCTGATAAGCATTTCTAAAAATCTCCCAGGCCCGCACAAGCGGCACTTCAAAATAGTGCTTTGCCCCGGTGTCCCGTGCGACAAACATGTAGTACGGAATGCAGTTTTGGTTTACCTGTTCGCGCCACATTTCGGCCCAGGTATCGGCATGGTCGTTGATGTGCGCGAGCAGCGGCGACTGGGTGCGAATTTGCAGGCCGGTATTGCGCAGGCGCCGGATAGCGCGCTGGACGGCGGGCGTTTTCAACTCGTTCGGGTGGTTAAAGTGGGCCATGAAAGCCAGATTGACCCCACTTTTTACAATGCGCTCAAAAAGGGCTAAAAACTTGTCGGCTTCTTCGTCATCAATAAATTTGTACGGCCAAAACCCGAGCGATTTGGTGCCGATCCGAATGGATTGGATGTTGGTTTTGTTATCGCCGAGGAAGGGCTCGATGTATTGCCGGAATACCTCGTATTTCATGATCATCGGGTCGCCGCCGGTGAACAGAATATCGGTAACTTCCTGATGCTGCTCCAGGTATTTGACCAGCAATTCCGTTTCGCGCATGGCAAACTTGATCTCGTTCATGCCGACAAATTGCGGCCAGCGGAAACAGAAGGTGCAGTAGCTGTGGCAGGTTTGGCCGGAACTGGGGAAAAAGAGCAGCGTTTCGCGGTATTTGTGCTGGATACCGGTGAGCTTAACGCCATCGATTTCCGGTACATTCAGCTCTACCTGGCCGGCGGGGTGGGGGTTTAGTTTCAGCCGGATTTTATAGGCCGTTTCCCGAATAACATTCCGGTCATTTGTGCTGTTCAGCGTTTTTTCCATTTCTGCAAAATGCGCCGGAAGCAGCATATCCTCGTTTGGGAAAACCAGGTTGAAAAGCGGATCATCTTTGTAATGGTCCCAGTCGATCAGCTCATCGATCACGTAGTTGTTGACTTTAAACGGAAGCACGTTGCCCACGATCTCAATGGCGCGCCGTTCGGCTTCGGAAAGGTGTTCCATTTGTGGGATGTTTCGGAAGGTGTTGAGTGCAAAAGCCTTATAGGCTGGTTTTGTGTTTGTCAAAATCTGCATCTTTTAATTGGTTATGAAAAGGTAAAATCCGCAACCGGAGTGTTGAAAAACGGGATTATACTAAAAATTCGGGAATTGCAGGTAGGTTCCCGGTCTCCCTGGCGGTCTGGCAACCGGGTGTTCCCAAGTTACGATTTTTTTAGACGTCTTCAAAATCTGCAGAAAACTGGATATTTACCCGACACATGGAAAATCCTGCGATTTATTTAAAACCCGGAAAAGAAATGCCGGTGCTCCGTTTTCACCCCTGGGTGTTCTCCGGCGCCGTCCAACGCATTGTCGGCCAACCAACTGATGGCGATATTGTCGATGTATTCAGCAGCCGGAACCAATTGTTAGGCCTTGGCCACTTTCACCACGGAAGCATTGCGGTGCGCCTGCTTTCATTCGGACCTGCCAACCTGATGGATATTTCATTTTGGATGCAAAAACTGGAGTCGGCATTCCGGGTACGGCGGGCCGTCGGCTTGCCCGCGGCTGCGGAAACGAACTGCTACCGCCTGGTTCATGGGGAAGGCGACGGGCTGTCCGGATTGATTATTGATGTGTACGGCGCCACAGCAGTCATCCAGTGCCATAGCATCGGCATGCACCGCCAGCGCGAACTGATTGCCCGGGCCTTGCAGGCTGTGCTCGGCGATAGTCTGCATGCTGTTTTTGACAAGAGCAAAGAGGCCCTGCCGCCGCAGTATGCCGCTGCGGTTCAAAATATGCATTTGCTTGGCGCACCGGAATCCTCAGCCGAAGTCATCGAAAATGGCGTGCAATTCCAGGTCGATTGGGCGGAAGGGCAGAAAACCGGCTTTTTTCTGGACCAGCGGGAAAACCGGAAATTGCTGGCCGGATTTTCTTCCGGGAAAACCGTACTGAATACGTTTTGTTACACAGGAGGGTTTTCGTGTTACGCCTTGCGCGCCGGGGCAACGCTTGTACATTCGGTGGATGTTTCTGCCAAAGCCATGGCGCTCACCGAAGAAAATGTGCGCCTGAATGCCCCATTCGAAGGAAAACATGCGGGATTTACCGCCGACGTACTCGCATTTTTTAAAGATACCGAACAAACCTACGATGTGGTGGTGGTTGATCCGCCGGCGTTTGCCAAGAGCCTGAACAAACGCCATAATGCGGTGCAGGGCTACAAGCGGCTGAATGAAGCTGCCCTGAGCAAAGTGGCGCCGGGCGGTATTTTGTTCACGTTTTCCTGCTCGCAGGTAATTGATCGCGAACTTTTTTACCATACCATTGCCGCTGCCGCACTGGCTGTGAAACGCCCTGTTCGGGTGTTGCACCACCTTACCCAGGGGCCGGACCATCCGGTGAGTTTGTTTCATCCGGAAGGGGCTTATCTCAAAGGGCTGGTGCTGCATGTTGAATAGCATTTCTTAAATTTGTAAATAAAAAATTTTATGAAGAACCTGTTGTTACTCGCTGTATTGCTTGGCTTTTTTGCCTGTCAGAATCAGGAACCATCCATTCCGATGTGCCACGATCCGAATGCTGCATTTGCGGCCTTTGCCTCGGATAAGGATTTTCAAAACGCGCATCCCGCACCAAAACCTGCTGTGCTTACCCATGGTGGAAAAAACATCGAATTTCCGGTTGAAGGCGGTGCAAATGGCCGTGGATTTTTAATGACCGCCCATGGGCAAACCAATAAATACCTGTTGCTTTTTCATGAATGGTGGGGATTGAACGACAACATCCGGAACGAGGCGTCCTATTGGGTACACAGTTTAGGCATAAACGTACTGGCAGTGGACCTGTACGACGGCAAACTGGCTACCACCGCAGAAGAAGCCGGCAAGTTGATGCAGGCCTCCGACGCCGAACGCGCAAAAGCCATTATTCAGGGCGCAGCCAATTATCTGGGCGAGAAGGCCGATTTTCGTACGATGGGCTGGTGTTTTGGCGGTGGCTGGTCGCTGCAGGCAGCGTTGATGCTTGGTGAGAAGGCAAAAGCCTGCGTGATGTACTACGGCATGCCGGAAAAGGATGTTGAAAAACTGAAGACCCTGCAAACGGATGTCCTGATGATCCACGCCAAGCAGGATAAATGGATCAACGATGCGGTTGTTGATGCATTCAAAGACCATATGGAGCAGGCCGAAAAGTCGCTGACAGTAAAAGCCTACGACGCCGACCACGCCTTTGCCAATCCCAGTAACCCGGTCTACAATGACCAGGCAGCTAAAGAGGCCCGGGCAGAAGTGATGGCGTATTTAAAAGGGAAATAATCAACCATTCTACAACATGGCTACACAACAACCAGATGCTCCCCGCGGCGGCGGCGGCTCCGGCGCAATTTTCGGCAAACAGCTGCTCCTGCTGGCGATGATCTGCATTGCCGGCGTCATCGTTTACAAAACCTTTCTTAGCGATGGGGGCTCTTTTTCCGGTATTTTCCAAAAGCCCAAGGAGGTACAGCTAACCTATGTGCCTTCGGATTTTCACCCGAACCTGAATGAAGAAGCCACCCTCCAGATTTTGGCCGAACCGGAAAAATTCCGAAAGGAATTTGACGACCTCGTCTACAATTTCAACATCTCGCTCCTGTACCACGTAGCCAACCGCATGAACCTGCCCGACAGCCTAAAGCGACGCCTGGAGCCGGAATACCGCAACCACCACGATTATTTGCGCAGTTTATATTTCAACGATTTTGTTGCGCTCAAAGACACCACGGCCGGGCTCTACGAAACCTGGTACAACGACAACACCAACCAGGCGGTCAAGGTGTTTAACGAAGTGGCCGGCAAATACACCTGCTTTTTTGTTACACAGATCATGGCCACGCTGGTAAAATCGACCGACGGGCGCATTTTTGCAAAAGGCAAAAACGTGGCGAATCCCTGCGGAATAGCCCTGAGCGAAGGCTTGCGCCCGATGGTCGATCGCTTGCAAGCGCGCGCAGCGATCATCGACTTCAGCGCATCGAGGGGTTTGTTGAAAGAAAAGGTTCGCAAGGGCATTGCCGAACTGGCCACCTATGAGCTGCGCAGTCGCCTGGGCCTGGACAAAACCTTGTCGTACAAAATATTCGGCATTTCAATTTCGGAAACGGATATCCGGGTGGAAGCGATCAGTGTCATCAAAGCCGGCTTCAAACTCGACCAGCAGTTTGATGTCACGTTCAGCCCTTCGAAGGGGGTAGTGTTCATTACGCTGCCGGCGCCCACGATTTTATCGCATGAAGTTTATCCCCGGGTAGACAAGCTGGATGTTGGCTTTCTGGCAGGTATAAGCGGGGAGGAGATGAACCGGAATTTTAATGACCTGCGCCGGGAATTTCGCGCGGATGCGCTTGAAAACGAGCATATTCTGGATAAAGCCAAGGCCCGGGCAGATACCGTCATGCAACTGATGCTGGGGCCAATTGTCAAAAGTATGGGCCGCAATTACAAACTTCAGCTGCGGTATGCAGGCGCCTCCGAAATTATTACGGAAGATGAATTGCGCAGGCGTGGCGAAACGGAATCTTCAACGCAGGGAACAAAAGAGAAAACCAAATTTATCCCGCAGTAGGAAGGCCTCATCACCGGACTTTTATTTGCCATTTTGTGCAACAGGCTTGCCACTACGCAGCACCTGAAGCGCTTTTTCCACAGCCGGGTCGTCGTCGTTCAGTACCTGGTAAAGCCCTTCATTTTTAAATAAAATCTTTGCAATCCGCGCTTTGATCTGCAGGCGAAGCTCGTATTCACTTTGCGCCTGTTGCTGGGCATTGCCTTTGACCCCCTGTTTTTCCACGTAAGCTAAAAAATCTGCGTAGAGCTGGTCGGAGACGTTAAACTGCCGGGCAAAAGCATCTGCCGGGCTGGGCAACTTCTCACGGTTTTGTGTTTCCAGCCAGCGGGCAACAAACGGCGACAAGTGCTGGCGTGCAGCAAAGTAATAATCTGTTGCAAACGACGTGTCGATGGGAATGAATACATCCGGCGTTATACCGCCACCGCCGTACACCACCCGGCCCATTCCGGTGTAATACCGGGTGGAATCGGCCTGCTTGATTTTAGTGGCGTCGGCCAGTTCGCCATTTTGCATGCGCCTGTTGGTCTCCAGATTGTAATCGGCGTTGTCTTTATAATCGCGTTGAATACTGCGACCGCTAGGCGTGTAGTACCGCGAGATGGTCAACCGCAAGGCGCCGCCGTCGCTCAGGGGGTACTGCACCTGCACCAGCCCTTTGCCGAAAGTGCGGCGGCCGATCACCCAACCGCGATCGTGGTCCTGGATAGCGCCGGCAACGATTTCACTGGCCGACGCGGAACCTTCGTCAATCAAAACAACGATATCCTGAATATTGAACCGTGCCCGGCCATTGCTTTTGTAGTCGTTGCGGTTTTCGGTGCGGCCTTCGGTATAAACCAGCAGTTTTCCGTCGGGGAAAAATTGGCTCAATAACTCCGTGGCTTCGTTCAGATAGCCACCGGGATTGCCCCGTAAATCAAGGACAAGGTTTTTCATCCCTTTTTCTTCAACCAAGGGGCGCACCGACTCCATAAATTCCTTGTAGGTCGGCGAACTGAACCGGTTGATTTTGATATAACCGGTATTTTGATCCAGCATATACGCCACATCAACACTGTGCACCGGAATCACGTCGCGGGCGAGGGTAAAGTGGCGCAATTTGGATTCGGCGCCGCGCAAAATACCCACCTTGACCAGCGAGCCTTTTTCGCCGCGCAGTTTTTTGAAGATTTCCGCATTGGTGATTTTCACGCCCGCCACTTTGGCATCATCAATGGTGACAATTTTGTCGCCGGCCAGGATGCCGGCAGCTTCAGACGGCCCGCCGGAAAGCGGCGTAACAACCTGAATCGTATCATCTACAACGAGAAATTCGATCCCAATTCCTTCAAAATTACCATTCATTAGTTCCTCCTCGTGCAGCAACTCCTCCGGGCTCATGTATACGGAGTGCGGGTCAAGTTGCTCAAGAAGGTGCTTTATCGTTTCCTGCTTTAGCGTAGCCAGGTCTACCGTATCAACATACTTGGCGTTTATGTAGCCAAAGATTTCATCAAGCACACCCGATTTTTGGGCACTGTTCAGCGCGGGGTTAATGAACCGGATGTTGGCGTCATGGTGCGGCAACTGCTGTCCGGCAAAAATGCCGGTTGCCAACACAATGCCAAGGAGAAGGGGAAGACGAACTGAAGTCGATGAATTTTTTTGCTCAGCCATATTTTATTTAAAAAATCGCTAATCGAATTTGATAATTTTTCAAACCTTTTTAAAATCGCAGGTGTTTTGCTTCGTAAATCGTTAAACACCTTCTCTAATCATGACGGACCGCCCGGAACTTGACCAACTCGACAAAAAAATTCTTTCGGCATTAATTAAAGACGGAAAAACGCCATACACCGACATCGCCAAACAACTTTTTGTTTCCAGCGGTACCATTCACGTCCGAATGAAAAAAATGGAACAAATGGGCATAGTGGTTGGATCAAGTTTGAAGGTGGATTTTCAAAAATTAGGGTACGACATTACTGCTTTTCTGGGTATTTACCTGGACAAAAGTTCGCTGTACGATGATGTGAGCGCTCAACTCGAGCAAATTCCCGAAATTGTTGAATCAAATTACACGACGGGTTTGTACAGCATTTTTGCAAAAATAGTCTGCAAAGATACGAATCACCTGCGCCAAGTGCTGCACGATAAAATTCAGAAAATCCAGGGAATCCAGCGCACCGAAACATTTATCTCCCTGGAGCAGAGTATTAACCGCCCCGTTAATTTTTTTGACGCAGACGAATAAAAAAGCAAAAAGCGGGGCGTCCGGATGTCCGAATACCCCGCTTTGCGTTATTCCAAATGTGGTCTTGTTGCAGGATCAATTCCGCACCAGCGTCACGTCCCCTTTGAACAGTTCCACTTCTCCGTCGATAAATTCCACTTCCACGTACCAGACGTATACCGCCGAGGCGGCATCGTCGCCGCGTGCTTTGCCATCCCAGGCATACGTGGGATCGTTCGGCTGAAAATCGTTGGCGCTGAAGATGGCATTGCCCCAGCGATCAAAAATCTGCCAGGTTTTGACCTGCCGGACGTCTGTTCCACCTTGAACCATCAGGAAGGAGTTGAGCGGATCACTGCTTTCCGGGTTGAACACGTTGGGAATATAAATCCGCCGCGAACGGTCCACCTGGATCAGTTGGCGATCCGTGGAAATACAGCCGTTGCTGTCTACCACCGTAATCGTTTGTTGATACGAATGCGTCGGCAACGTATCGTAACTCAGGCAATCGGTAATGCAGGGCGCCGGCGGATTCCAGGTGATGGACCCAATGGGCGTGGTACCTGTGATCGTTGCGGTAACCGTAACCGATTCACCCAATTCGAGCAGAACATTGTCCTCCAGATCTACGGTTAGTGCACCCGGAGCCGTGATTGCAACGACGGTATCTAATGTACAGCCATTGGCATCTTCCAAAGCGATTGAATAGGTGCCTTGGCTAAGTTGCGAGAACTGCCCGGTACCTGACGCCGGTCCGCCGTTAAACGTAAACTGGAAAGGTTGTGTCCCCCCGATTACGCCGTTTATAGCAATAAACCCGTTCGTTTCGCCAAAGCAACGGATCTGTTTTACCGTCAGATCAAAGCCGGTCGGAACAGCCGGATCATACTCCACCGTGACGGTGCCTGTATTGGTGCAACCATTCGCCGCGTTGGTAACCTGAAGCGTATACACGCCGGCCATATCAACCGTAGGCGTGAGGGTATTTCCTCCGGAAACAATGTTGCCGTTGCCGGTAGTCCAGGCATAACTAAATGTCGGGCCGGAAGAAGAGCCATTGCCGTTGATAATGACGGAAGTAGTGGTGCAGTCCAGCTTGTCCCCGACGGTAGCGTTGACGGTCGGCTGGGTAAAGTTGGCCGTAACAACCGCATCATAGGTTTTTGTGCAACCGTTCACCGAAGTCAGGGTCAGGAAATACGTTCCTGCCGCCGAAACCTGCGGGTTCAGGTCGGTTGACATAAAACCACCCGGTCCTGTCCAGACAAAAGTAGCTCCAGGGGTAGACACGGTCCCGCTTATGGCACTTTGGCCATTGTTGGTACAGTTGAGCTCCGTGCCGGTGGTCGTTCCAACGGGCACATCGGCATCAATGTCTACCTGGGCGGTGGCCGTAGCGGTGCAACCATTCGGCGCCGTGACAAGAACGGTGTACATACCCGGTTCGCCAACCTGCGGATTTTGCAAATTCATATTGGCCACATCAATATCCGGGCCGGTCCAGGAGTAGGTAGAGTTGGCCACAGAGCTGGTCGATGCAATCGATATTTCAGGTTGCATGCAAGTAATCAGACCGCCGGTTGCTCCAGCCTGCGGCGGATCGGTGTCCAGAAAAACTTCGACATCCGCCATATCCGTACAGCCATTCACTGTATTGGTCACAACGACTGTGTACACACCCGATTGATTCACGCTAGGGCTGATCAAACCGGCGTTTCCGGCGGTGATGCCAGGCCCCGACCACGAATAGGCCAGGGGACCGTTCGCTACGGAACCGCCGGCGTCAATTATAACTTGTGGCACCGAACAGGTAATCGTTTGATCTGCACCGGCATCTGCTGTCGGCAAATCCTGGTCTAATCCGACCATGACTTCGTCTGTGCTGGTACAGCCGTTGCCGGTATTTGTAATCAATACCGTATACGTGCCGGAAGTGGCTACTGTCGGCTCAACCTGATTTTGGTTGGCTGCACTGATTCCGGGGCCCGACCAAAGCAGGCTGTACCCTGCGCCGGTATCCGAGTTAAGGGCGCTAATGGTCACGCCACTTGCAGAAGTACAGGTGAGAATGGCATCTGCGCCGGCGTCCGCAATGGGTGCTTGAACATCCTGATCGACACTAACGACATCTGTATTGCTGCAACCATTGGCAGTATTCACGACCTCAAGCGTATACGATCCCGGCAGGAATATCTGGGCCGTTACATTCGCTTGGGTACCGGCAACAATGCCCGGGCCCGTCCAGGTGTACACGATTGTTGCACCGGCCTGCGAACCGGTACCATCCAGGCCCAGGGTATCATTTTGACAGGTCAGCGTTTGGTCGACACCGGCATTGGTTACCGGCAAATCCTGATCGGCCGATACAAGCACCATGGCGGTGGCTGTACAGTGATTTTGGATATTGGTTACCAGTAAGTTGTATGTGCCGGAATCGGAAACCATCGGGTTTTGCACATTGAAGTTTGAGGTATTGATACCCGGGCCGGTCCACAAGTATTCAAAGTTGGCGCCGACACTTGAACCAGATCCGTCAATTGGCAGTGTAGTCTGCGCACAAGTCAGCGTAAAGGGCTGCCCGGCGCTGGCCGTTGGCAGGGTTATGTCTTGTGTGATGATGGCATCATCTGTAGCGGTGCAGCCATTATTCGTATCCGTCACCAGAATCGTATAGTTGCCGGGGACATCCACATTCGGACTTTGCTCATTCTGATTGCCCGGCGTGATGCCGGGGCCGGTCCACAGGTAGACAAAGTCGGGGCCAATGGTCGAACCACTTCCGTCCAGCGTCACTTGCGTAATTTGGCAATCAAGCCCAAGGTCAACACCCGCTGAAGCAGCCGGAGCCACCTTGTTCTCCTGGACAACAACCGTATCTACCGTGACGCAGCTGTTGTTTTGATCCGTAATGGAAAGGATATACGTACCGGGTTGTGTAATGGTCGGCGACAGGCTGTTCTGATTTCCGGCATTAATATCCGGCCCGGTCCAAAGCGTTTGGAAATTTGCTCCGGCTGATGACGCCGATCCGTCTAAAGTTTGCATGGGTGTTGCACAGGTGAGCACCAGGTCAGGACCTGCGCTGGCTGTCGGATACGTCGCATTCAAATTAACATCGACATCATCCGTAGCGGTACAGCCATTGGACATATCCGTAACCAGCAGTGTATACATTCCGGACACATTTACGTTTGGCTGCGCCTGCGTCTGATTGCCCGCGTTTATGCCGGGACCGGTCCAATTGTAGGTAAAATCCGGACCGGACGATGAAGTCCCCCCGATGACTGTTGAAGTAATCACGCAATCAATAATCTGGTCGTTGCCGGCATCGGCAGTCGGTGCAGTCAGGTCGTCTGTTACAATTACCTGATCGGCAGCCGTACAGCCATTCGTTGTATTTGTGACCAATAAATCATAGGTGCCGGCTAAAGAAACAGGTACTTGGATATTATTCTGATTGCCGGCATTGATTCCGGGGCCACTCCACAAAACGGTAAAGTTGGCGCCGGCACTTGATGCGCCTGCATCCAGCGTTTCCGTGGCTGAATTGAAGCAGTTCAGCACCAGGTCATTACCACCATTCGCTACAGGCGCTAACGTGTCGATGGTAATCACTACGACATCCGTGTTTTCGCAGCTATTGGTTGTGTCAGTGACAATCAAGTTGTAGGTACCAGGAATGGTAATACCCGCCGGGCTCTGCATCGTTTCGGTGGCCGGTGTAATACCCGGGCCTGTCCATTGGTAAATAAAATTTTGTCCTGAAGAAGAACCTGATCCGTTAATATCAACGCTTGTAACTGCACAAGTTAAATTCAGGTTTGGACCGGCATTGGCCACCGGGACATTGGCGTCCTGGAAAACTACGGTTGTGTCTGTTTGGGTGCATCCGTTTGCAGGATTTGTAACGACCAAAATGTAATCCCCGGCCTGTGACACCTGCGGATTAGGCAGGGTTTCATTGCCGGCATCAATGCCCGGGCCGGTCCAGAAATACGTGATGCTAATTGGCGTGCCGCTTCCATCCAACGTGACGCCGTTGGGGGTAAGGCAGGTCAGCGTTTGATCCGGACCGGAAGAAACCGTTGGGTTTGCTGTATCCAGATCAACGGTTACGGTGTTTGATGCCGTACAGCCGTTGCTTGTATTTGTAATGGTCAACGTGTACGCTCCGGATTGATCGACCACCGGATTATACTGGTTTTGATTGCCGGCATTAATGCCCGGCCCTGTCCACAACGCCTCAAATTCGGGACCCTGGCTGGAGCCGTTGCCGCCAAGCGTCACACTTGTAGTTGCGCAGGTGATCGTTTGTGTCTGCCCGGCATCTACCGTGGGTGGCGCGAGCGAAGCATCAACAACTGCAGTGTCTGTTTGGGTGCAACCGTTAGCCGGGTTGGTAACCGTCAGGACGTACGTGCCGGCCTGATTTACACTGGGCATCGGATCATTCTGGTTCGCCGGTGTGATGCCGGGCCCCGTCCAGAGAAAAACAACGCCGTTCGGGCTTGCTGTTCCTGCGAGGTTGACCGTGGGCTGGACACAGGTGAGCAAACCGTCATTGCCGGCATTTGCCGTAGGCAATTGCGTATCGCCGACGACCGTGATACTCGACGTATTTGTGCATCCGCTCAGCGAGTTGGTGACTGTCAGATTATACAAACCTGCCATCGAAACCGATGGGTCGGCAACAGATTGATTACCCGGTGTGATGCCGGGCCCTGTCCATTGATAAACCGCCGTAGAGGCATTCGTTTCACTGTTCAGGATAGTGTTTGTTTGCACACAATTGATGGTATCCGCAGTAATGCTGACCGTCGGCGGCGTATTATCGCCAATTACAAAGGCAGAATCCACCGCGACACAGCTGTTTGCCGGATTGGTTACCTGAAGAATATAGGTTCCGGGCATACCGACTGTAGGATTTTGCTGGTTTTGATTGCCTGGTGTAATACCCGGGCCCGACCATAAATACGTGACGCCCGGTGTAGTGGAATTTCCCTGGAGTGTCACTGTGGAGCCACCAGGGAAACAAGTTAAGGTGCCACCCTGGGTAGAAATATTTGGCAGTGAAATATCTTGTTGAACCGTAACAAATGCAGTGTCATAACAGGTTGTACCCCCAATGGTGTTTGCGACGATCAAACCATATTGTCCACCGGCATTTACGACCTGCGTATTTTGCGTGCCAAGGGTGTTCCACATCGAATTTTTCCAGGTAAACATGGTCCCGGGCCCGGTAGAACTACTGCTCAGGGTTAAGGTCGGATTGGTGCAACTGATAATTCCGTTAACCGTATTTATCAACGCATCATTGGGTATGCGCACAATAGTAAACCGGACAATACTATCGCAATCCAGAAAGGAATTAAAGGTTTCCGAAAAGGTCCCCGGATCGCAATAATTGGCGCCATTAATAGTAAAACAACTATTCTCGCAGATGTACTGCGTCCCGATATTGGTTATGATTTGGTTTTTAATGGTAACTGTTTGTCGTACGGTACTGTCGCAGCCCAAATACGACATATACGGACTTGAGTTCAGTGTGAATGTTCCGGGCGCAGCAAGGGAAGTGAATGGCTCCTGGTCCCAAATGAATGGCGCATCTTCAAAACAAACCGTCACAGGTTCTAAAATAGTGGGAGGGATCGGCTGGTTGGTTACCGGCAAGCAACTCTGCTGCGGCGGGTAACAGGCATTACCGACCTGTACGCAGACATTACCACCTGCACTGCCAAACGTAATGGTCACCGTTGTTCCTTCCGGCGCGGGAAATTGCACATTGTTCAATCCGCCATTAATTTGAGAACCGGGTGGCGCTATCCAGCGGTAATAACCGGCTCCCGGAACAGGCGGAATGGTGTATTCGACCGTAGCGCCGGGGCATACGGCTGTCGGGCCCTGCGGCACCGGCGGTGCTCCCGGCGGAGGCGGCGAAACGGAACCGCTGGTAACATTCATTTGATAATCACAAACATCCGCGATATACCCGTCAATCATTAAATAATAGGTCTGCCCGGGCACAAAGTTGGAATAAGTAAGTGTCAGGGGAAGACCTGCTCCCCCGGCAGTACCGGGGTTGCAATCCAGCGCTTGTCCATCGCACATATCAAAAAATGCCGCCTGGAGGCCATCGCCATTCAGGCAATTGCTGGTGGACACATCGATGGTAATACTGGTCGTGCCGGCCACGAAACCAAACCATTGGTCATTGTGAATGGTAATTTGCCCGCAGACGAGAGAGCCCCCGGATGGGGTTCCGCTGTTGTTTCCCGTGTAGCCATCAAAATCACAATACACACAAGCTGTTTGACAAGACGTTGCTCCGGGAATGTTGTTGTTGGGACAAGGCGGGGGAACCTGGCTAAAAACAGTGGTTTGGATGGCCAAAAAAACGGCGATAGACAGGAGTAGTTTTTGTAGCATAAGTTAGTGCAGTTACGAATTCTCTTCTGTTTAATTAAAAATATACTTCTTAAACAAGAAGGCCTCTGGCAAGTACTTGCCAGAGGCCTTGGGATCAATTTTAGTCTAGTTTCGAATCAGTGTTACATCCCCTTTGTAAAGGATCGTTTCACCATCGATAAATTCAATTTCCGCATAGTAAACAAATACCGCAGGGTTGGCTTTGTCGCCGCGTACCGTTCCGTCCCAACCGTTTTGCGGGTCGTTTGGTTGGAAATTAAATCGTTCAAAGGTCGCGTTCCCCCAACGGTCGAATACCCGGAAGGTTTTAATATTTGTTACTTGACGGGTATCCCCTGAAATGTAAAAGATGGCATCATTATCCGCCGATTCAGGGTTGAAAATATTCGGAATGTAAACATACCGTGTTTTGTCAACAATGATCGTACGGCTATCGGTTGCTTTACAACCGTTGGAATCCACTACTGTCACAAAGTACCGGAAGGAACTAAGTGGCTTGAACGGATCACATTGGTCACAGAGCACTGTATCGAGATAACTTGGGTCAAGGATAAAGGTTTCCACGCGATCCGGATAGTTCACCGTGTTAGTGAGCGAGAGTTGTATCTCATGTCCGAGTGGCACGATTACGTCCGGACCCAGATCTACAAGCAGTTCCTCCGGTTCGCCAATTTCAATCGACGTTTCCCATTCGCAACCATTGGCATCCTGAATAACCAGGCTATGCGATCCGGGTGGCAGCGAAGTGAAAAATGAAGCCGATACAAAGGGCAAATTATCAATGGAGTACAAAAATGGTGGCGTTCCACCCAATACGTTTGCCACGCCTATGACACCATCTGTTTTTCCAAAACACGACACATCGCGCACATTCAATGCAGCCCCAGAAATAGTAGTCGAGTCAACGATTACGGGAACTACAGCCTCCGAAGTACAGCCGTTTTGCTGGTTGGTAACAACAACCGTGTAATTGGCAGCCGAACTCACAACCGGGTTTTGAGAAAACTGACCGGAAATGATGCTGCCGTTAGCGCCTGCAGTCCAGGAATAGGTGTAATTCCCCGGCTCTTGCACACCGGCCACCAAACTCACCTGAGTTGTCGTACAATTCAACTGATTCGGTACGCCGGTTTGAATAACCGGGCCGTCGGTATCGGCCAGTACGGTTACTCCTGTAGACGCGGTACAGCCATTGGGAGCAGTCACCGTGACGTTGTAATTACCCGGAATGGTAACATTCGGATTTTGATCCATAGCGGTAAAGCCTCCCGGGCCGCTCCATTGCCAGGTCACTGCGGCGTTATTCGAAGTTCCGGTCAACTGAATATCGGTGACGATACATGAAATTGTACCGCCGGTAGCTGCGACAGTTGGCAAACTGGCGTCCGGAACAACGTTGGCGACGGAACTGGATGTACAGCCATTCGGAGCCGTCACAACCAGGGTGTAGTTGCCAACCTGGTTGACAACCGGAGTCGGACTAGTGGAAATCACGGAACCATCCGGGCCAGTCCAGGAGTAGGTAACACCCGGCGTTTGCGAAGTGCCGGTTATGGTATTCGAAGGCTGGGCGCAAGTGAGCGTCGTGCCGGTTGTGGCAACATCCGGAGGCGTTACATCATCATCAACCTCAATGGCAAATAATGTGGTGCAGCCATTCTGAGCGGTAACCGTGACGGTATACGTACCGGCAACTGTGATCTGCGGGTCTGCAACCGTTTGATTGCCGGCATTGATATCCGGCCCGGCCCAGTTGTACTGCACATTCGGCGTAGCTGTGGTCGATTCCAGCGTAACTGCTGGCAGCGAGCAGGTAATTATTTCAGTGGTGACATTAATGTCGGGCGCAACAAAATCGCCGGTAACATTGGTGACCGCAGTTGCCTGACACCCGTTTGCCTGGTTGGTTATCAAAACAGTGTAGGTGCCCGCCGTATCAATCACCGGGTTCTGTTGTGCGGAAGTAAAGCCTCCTGGGCCAACCCAGCTGTAGGTTACCGTCGGCGTGGTTGTGGTTGCCGAAAGTGGCAGGGTGGGCGTCGTACAATTGATCAATCCACCGGTAACCATTACATTTTGCGGCGTCACGACATCCTGATTTACTGTTAACGTTGGTGCCGAAATACAACCATTTTGTGCTGTGACCGTGTAAGTGTACACGCCTGGGTTGGAAACATCGACGCTGGATGTCGTCGAGACAACAGCGCCGGCAGCATCCGTCCAGACGCCGGTAGCGCCAGGTGTCGTTATGGCACCGGAAAGTGTAAGCTCCGTCACCAGACAGGTAAGGGTACCCGCACCGGTCACAGAAACCACCGGCGAATCCGTATTTTCTTCAACCACCGCAGTAGCAGTCGAAGTACAGGCGTTCTGGCCGGTTACTGTTAAGGTATACGTACCGGCCTGGGAAACTACCGGATTTTGTTGTGTTGACGCAAAACCATTCGGCCCGGTCCAATTCCAGGAAACTGTGCCTGTCGGCGAGCTACCCATGATGGGGGTTTGTCCTGAAATGCAATCCACAGTATCGCCCACAGCAGTGGCGCCCGGTGCGACAATATCCTGCGCCACATCAACGGTGACGGTGGTTACGCAGCCATTTGGCGCTGTAATATTCAACAGGTATGTCCCCGGTGCAGCGGTTGTCACCGTTGGTGTGCTGCCAATGACGGTATTGTTCGGATCAAGCCATGAATAAGTGACATTGGGCGTATTACTGGTTCCGGAAAGTTCTGTGGTAAGGTCGTCACAATCCAGATCATTGGAAGACGCTGCCTGCGCATCCGGAAAATCTCCATCAAGCACGACAGTAGCTGCAGCCGTGGCGGTACATCCGTTCGGACCGGTAACCGTCAGGGTATAATCACCGGCAACTGTAATGGTTGGATCCTCCAGCGTCGAGTTAAAGCCCGGACCTTGCCATGCAAACGTCGCATTCGGCGTGGCAGAACCGCCATTCAACTGGATATCCGTGATAAGGCAGGTTAACGTGCCTCCCTGGGCGCTGACGTCCGGCGCAGCAATATCCTGATTAACAGTGGCGACTGCGGTTGTTGTACAGCCGTTTTCAGAGGTAACCACCAGGGTGTAATCTCCTGGGAGAGTCACAGTAGGATCTTCATCAGTTGAGATGAAACCACCCGGCCCGGTCCATGAATACGATTGGACCGGCGATGTGTTGTTTGTAGCAGTCGTTTGAATATCGGTGGAAAGGATGTCACAAGTCAAAATATCCGGAACCTGTGCATTAATCGCAGGCGGCTCCGTATCCAGCAACACTTCCACAGATTGGGTGGACGTACAGCCATTCAAACCTGTCACGGTAAGTGTATAAGTCCCGTTATCACCCACCGACGGGTCCGGCTGATTGGAAGTAAAATTGTTGGGGCCGGCCCAGGCAAGCGTTGCGCCCGAGGTAGTGGAGGCGCCATTGATTTGCACTTGTGGATTTGTACAGGAAATCGTGTTTCCGGTAGCAGAAACATCCGGCGCCACAATATCCTGATCCACTGTAACGGTAAGCGAATTCACGCAGCCGTTTCCGGTAGAGGTAACCACGAGAGTATAGTCTCCGGGAGCATTAACCGATGGGTTTTGATCCGTCGAACTAAAGTTATTGGGACCGCTCCACAAATAAGTGACAGGTACATCCGCACCGCCATTTAGTGTCAAATCGGTTAGGGAACATGTTAATGTTCCTGTGGTTGCGGATGGCACCGGCAGCGTTTGATCCGCCACAATGGTAGCAGTAGCCGTCGAAGTACAACCGTTTTCACCGGTAACGGTGAGGGTGTACGTACCCGGTTCACTCGTGTTGGGGTTTTGCAAATTTGAAGAAAAGTTATTTGGCCCGGTCCAGGCCCAGGTCACATTACTACTGGGCGAATTGCCTGTCAAATCCAAATCGGGCATGGCGCAGGTTACTGTACCGCCATCAGCGGAAGCGTCCGGCTCGACATCATCCAAAACAACATCTGCCGTGGCAATAGCTGTACATCCGTTGGAAGGGTCGGAAACCGTCAGGGTATAAATTCCCGGTTCTGTTACTGTTGGGTCTTCCAGCGTAGAGGTAAAGTTGTTTGGCCCGGTCCAATTCAGAATGACACCCGGCGTGACGGATCCGCCATCGAGCATGAGGGAAGTAACGTTGCAATCCAGCGTTCCACCGGTTGCGCTGGCATTCGGAACCCCCACATCCGGCATAACGGTAGCTACCGTCGATGCCGTACAGCCGTTGGGCGCCGTAACCGTCAGGGTATAATCCCCGGTATTCGATACCGTTGGATTTGGGCCGGTGAAAATTCCGCCCGATGGACCAACCCATTCGTAGGTAACCCCTGGTGTGGTTGAAGTACCGTTGATCGTTGTCGACGAACTGGAACAGGAAATAACACCACCTGTGGCCGCTACATCCGGTGGCGCAAAGTCGCCATCCACGGTTGCGGTAACAGATTGCGTGCAGGCATTACTGCTCGTAACAACCAGCGTATAAACACCGGCCACGCCGACACTGGGATTTTGTTCCATCGAAGTGAAACTGTTGGGCCCTGTCCAGGAATAGGTAACATTCGGTGTGGTGGACCCACCGGTTAGGTTAATATCAGGGACGGCACAAGAAATTACGCCGCCATTTGCAGATGCATTCGGCGCTATGGTATCGCCGTCAATTACCGCAGTTGCCGTCGACGTACAGCCATTTGCTGGGTTAAGCACGGTGACGGTGTACGTCCCGGCTGTTCCAACGGTCGGACTTTGTTCAGCAGAGGTATAACCACCCGGGCCAACCCATGCGTAGGTAACGCCTCCGGTCGGCGATCCGGCTGTAAGGGCAACGTTTGGCGTAGCGCAACTTATGGTTGCACCGGATGCCGTTGCATTTGGCGGCGTATCATTAAGATTTACAGTAGTTGTGGCAGTGGCAGTACAACTATTGGCCGAACTGGTAATCGTTACTGTATAGGTGCCCGGGGTGTTTACGGACGGGTTTTGTAAAGTAGAGGTAAAGCCATTCGGCCCAGCCCATGCATAGGTTGCAGCGGGCACATTGGTGCTCGCTGAAACATTCAGGGCAGTTGTGCTGCAAGTCAGCGTGCCGCCTGTTGCCGAGGCAGATGGCGGGGTTGTATTTCCGCTAACGGTCACTGTGGCGGAATTGGTGCAGCCGGTAACACCATCGGTTACAATAACGGTGTAGGTGCCCTGCTGGGATGCAACCGGGTTTCCAATGGTAGTACTACTTAGTCCTGCAGCCGGGCTCCAAAGAAAGGTAGAGTCCTGGGCATTTGTGGTTGTTGAGAGCTGTGCTTGTGCATTTCCACATCCAATTACACCTCCCGTCGCCGAAATGGTTGGCGGGGTGGTGTTGCCGGTAACCATTACCGTGTCATTTCTTATACAAAAATTACCCCCCGCAGACGCCGTGACAGTCAAAATAACAGTACCGGGCTGGGTAACTACCAATGAGTTGCCGGTGCCAAGTATCGTACCATTGAGTCGCTTCCAAACTTTTGTTCCGGGCGATGGCGTCGATGTCAGGGTAATCGTATCCTGCGCACAGGACAGGACAAACGGGCCGACAATTTCCGCAACAGGGTCTAAAACAAGCAAGGAGAAGTTTATCAAGCTATCGCATCCCTGGAAGGATTCACAAATATGGGAGTACGTTCCCCCTTCGCAATATTCCTCGCCGCAAATGGTTACACAGGTGCCGGCGCAAATGGTTTGAGGGGGAAGGTACCGGATAATAGGCGGTTTGACGGTAACCTGCTGGCGAACTACGCTATCACATCCCTGGTAAGAAGTGAAGGTGGTCTCATAGGTCCCGGAAAAATTTACAAGATCACCCCAGGGCAATTCGTAAGGGACATCCTCATTACAAATTACGGCAGGCGGGATAATTGTCGGTGGAATCGGTTGCACGATAATGTTCTTACAAACCGTATTTCCCTCATTACAGGAGTTTGCAGGTGTTACACAAATCTGACCGCCACTGGGGCCGATGGTAACCTGAACAGTATTGCCACCAGGGGCAGGCACTGTAACGGGAGGGGATTGGCCGTTGATCAAAGTACCGGGAGGCGCATCCCAGGTGTAAGCGCCTGCGCCGGAAACTACAGGAACGGAAAACGTCACTGTTGCGCCAGGGCAAATAGTGGTCGGGCCTTGGATGAGCCCGGTAGGCCCGACATTTGGCGCCTGAACCGCACTGGGCGGCACAACGGTGATGGAAAAGTCACACAAGTCACCGGCGTATCCATCAATTAAAAGGTAATAGTTAACGCCTGGAGTCAGGCTGGTGGTTATTGACACTGGGATGCCTGCACCACCCGCTGCACCGCCGTTACAGGCAACAGGCGAGCTGCTGCAACTGGTATATAAGGCGATTTGCACGCCATTGCCGTTTGTACAATTCAACGGTGTAGCGGTAAACGTGGCAGCCGGCGCACCGGCAATAAAGCCCAGCCATTGTTCATTCTCAATGGTGCCACAAAAACCCGGGGGTGTTTGTCCGGTATAGCCGGTTGAAGTCCCCATGTAGCCATTAAAATTGCAATAAATACAAATGTCGGAGCAAAAGTCAGCTGGTGGAAAGTCATTCGCGGGGCAAGGGGGCGGCAATTGAGCCTTCAGGCCCCAGGCTGTTACCAGCAGCAAAGTCAAAGCAAGTAGTTTTTTTACCATGAAACGGTTGTTTAAAATTCAGATTTTAAAACGTTCAGAGTTTGGTCGCTGTAAATGTGGTTATATGGTTGGTTGTTCCGAAGCAAAGGCAAAAATATTCTGCAAAGGAAGGAAGAATTTTATTTGGAAGAGGCCTTTTAATGCCATTTTAACTGCGTAAAACAAAGGTGCTTTTTCCGAATAATTCCATCCATTTTCAGGATCAGACAAATATGGCATTTGGAGACAGGCTATAATTTACAAAAAAAATTAAACTCTAAAAAATTTGTAGTCAACGCAATAATGTAACGGTTTTGGTGAATAACTCCTTTTCGCCATCCTTGAAATGAACGATCAGATAAACCAAATAAACCCCTGGCGGCGCATGTTTGCCTCTGAAAGTCCCATCCCATTCCAACGATGAATCCTGTGGAGAAACCCATTTTGCTGCATGTACCAATTCTCCCCAGCGATTAAAAATCTCTAAAATTTCAACGTGCTCTACGTCTGAGCCCAGGGAAATTCCAAATGGTTGTGCATGGGAAGTGCCGGGATTAAATACGTTCGGGATGTACACTCTTCGTTGCCGGTTTAGCCGCAGCGCTATTTCGTCAACAGCCACACAGCCACTCGTATCGATTACAGTCACTTGAATTTTTCTAGAATGCCGGGGCAACCATTTTTGTTCAAACAAGCCAACACGGGTTGTGTCAAACAAGGGCTCCCAAATTATCGTGTCCAGGCCACCGGTTGTTACCGAACTTTGTAACCATAGATACACTGAATCGCCTAACGCTGCCTCAATGTCGGGCCCAAGATCAATTTTTATTTCCGGAGGCTCCTTCAGTATCAGGGTGTCTGACCATTCACAACCGCTCACATCCTGTGCAACCAAAAGGTAAACCCCGGGCTCCAAGCGGCCAAAGGACCGTTTCATGCCGAATGGACTGCCATTCAAACTGAACAGGACAGGTGGCAGGCCGCCAGACACCCCGTCAACCCGGATACTCCCATTTTTTTCTCCAAAACACCGAACATCCGACACCGTAACCGGATCAACCACGAGTGGCGTACTCGCTTGAACAACTTCAACGGTATCGGCATGAGAACAACCGGCAGCATCCGTGACGGCCAAAACATAAACGCCGGCTGTTTGTACGGATTGGTACAAACCCGCTCCCAGGCTTGGCCCGCTCCCAACCAAATGCCAGGCATATTGGTGACCCGCACCGGTACTGGTGCCCGGACCACCAAGTGTGACTTCGGGCGTGCTGCAATCCAGAAAAGCATCCTCCCCGGCATCCGAAACCGGCAATTCCCGCAGAAGAATATGAACAGTTGCACTGTCCGGCAGGCAAGGTGCTTCTGATTCCACGCGGTAAGTGAATGTGTAGGCGCCGGGCGATTGGTTTTCCAAATCAAACGTTCCGGCTGCAGCATTGAAGGCATTGTCAACGGAGGTCTTTTCCGATATTTCGGCCCATTGGCCAGCCGGATCTTCTCCGGAAAGCAGGTCGTATAGGAATACAATAGAACTATCCCCCGAACAATAGGCGACTGTATCAACCGGCATGCCTGCATAGGCCGGCTTGTGAACATTTATGACTACAGAATCGGCCACAAGTGCCGCACATATGCCACCGACAACATGCTGTAACATAAATACGGTTTGCTCCATGGGCGCAACCGGTACGGAGAGCGGCGTATTTGTTGTAACAGAAATTGTATAAACATGCCCCAGGTTGTCCGTGTAAGTAATCGTAACCGGATATGGTCCAGTAGATTCAAAAAAAAGAAGCGCCCCGTCACCCGCACATATTGTGGTATCCCCCCAAAACATCGCATCCGGCAACGGTTGCCAACTAACCGGCGTACCTGCGGCAACCGACAGGCATGGGTCATTCAGATCAATCTGTCCATTTGAATTATTTCCGGCAACAGCCGAGATAAAATAGGTCTCGCCGGTTTTTAATCCCGGCAAAAACGAAAAAACGGGTTGGTCATTCATTGCCAGTATCGTACCGGGATTATCACCCGGGGAGTCATGTAAAATGTATTGAATTATATCGTCGGCATCCGTTTTTCCATCATTGTTGTAAACCCCTGTTGCCGGCTCGTCTGCACAAAAAGTTTTTGGCGTTTTATTCATACTGCCTGCGTTTGTCACACAGGCACAGCTATGTGTGCCGAATACTTCCGGACTTATACAAGCATTGGCGTCTTTTATAAAAAAACTATAGTTACTATTGTTTTGCAATAAATTTGACAGAAAAAAAGAGGTATTTACGTTGCCGCCTAATCCATCAATAACATAAGGCGGGAGACCACCGATTACATTAAATTGAATAAAATAAACGGCATTGGTCCCGGTGCAAATTTCCTGTACGGTATCAACCTGCGGTATTTCATGAAATTTAATAGAAACGGTGTCGGATGCTGTACATTTTCCGGTGGATTCCGTCCATCGAAATGCGTATGCACCAGGCTCCGAAACTTGCACAATCGTGTTGGCGACAGAAACTTCATCAAATGAGGCAATTCCAGGCCCGTCAACCAATGCCCAGGTACCCGGGAAAGCCCCGGGAGTAGCCTGCAAATTTGCTTTAAGCCCACAATATGCAGCGGCAGCTCCTGCATGGGGGGCCGGGAGAGAATAAAACGTTACGGGTTGCCCAGGGGCAATGGAAAAACATGGATCAGCCTGGTCTGGAAAACCATTGAGATTATTACCTGCAACTATTGAAATATAATAAATCGAATCGGTAACCAAACCTGGTTTCCACTCAAATATCCCTGTGGAATTTTGATCAAGAATTTGCCCCAACGCGCCGCCGGCATTAGTATGTAAAACAAATACCGCTGTATCATTGCCGTCCAAAAATAAATCATCAGGAGCTTGCGCAACTACAGGTTCCCCTATACAAGCTTCCAGCAAGGTTGCATCCATATTTCCGGCAGCAGTTGTACAAGCACAATTAAAACTGCCGGTGATTTGAACAGCACAAGTGTTTTTATCCGAGATCAAATAATCATAACTGCCCCCACTCGCAATCGGGTCTGAAATAATTGCATTAGCACCCACAGAAATGCCGTTTGCAGTATAAGGTGGCGTTCCACCCGAAACCATTATGTTTATCGTATAAAACGAATTGGTATTATCGCAAACCGGGTTTGCAGCAATAGCGGTTGGTATTGCATTGAATTCAATAAAAACACTATCGCGTTGTATGCAAAATGCGCTTTTTTCTGTCCATTCAAATACATAGTTTCCTGCAAGGGAAACCTGAACAATAGTATTCGAGTCTGTAGAATCATTAAATGATGCTGATCCGGGTCCGGATACAAAACCCCAATGTCCGGCATGCCCGCTGCTGCTCAATACCGCCCCCAAATTAATACTCAGCCCACAGATGGCTGTATCCTCCCCGGCATAGGCCTCCGGCAGATTCAGTATCGTGATTTCTTTGCAGGAAAGGGCCGTGTCCCCGCAGTTGTTTGCCGCCCGCACACAAACCTTTCCGGCAACCGCCGGGTCAAGCCATTCTACCTGGATTTTTTTAGCGTCGGGATTTCCAACAAGCACGCCACCATCGACTGACCAGGTATATTTATCCGCACCCGCCGCAATTTCAATGGAATAATTCATCGTTGAACCCGCACAGACGGTATCCGGCCCCTCAATTACAGCCGCTTCCGGGGGCTGGATGATCGCAACATCCAGGCAAATCGAAATACTGGTATCGCAATTGTTTATTTCCCGCACACATATTGTACCCCCGGGATGATCGAGCCAAACCAGGGCGATCGAATCTGTTCCCTGGCCATCTGTGATTAGTGCATTCGGCGGAATGTCCCAGTTAAATGTATTGACGGCCGAACTGCCTTTTACGTGGTAGCCAATGGTATCATTCAGACAAACCAGGGTGGAGCCGATCAGGTCGGCCGGTGCCGCCAATGTATCCGTCACCTGAATTTCCAGGCAAGCCGCAACGCCAACACCGCATGCATTTATCGCCGCAACGCAAATGCTGTCGCCGTCGTAAATATCCCAGGCAAGCGTGATGGCGGTACTATCCTGGCCGGCAAGAACACTTGCTCCTGCCGGAATCGTCCAGGCATATGCCGTTGCACCGGGAATTGAATCGATCCGCCACTCTCCAATTTGTCCAAAACACAACTGCACCGGCCCAAGTATGGTATCCGGCTTGGCCGGTGGAATTTGTTCCGAAATCACCTGAACAATTGCCGTATCACAACAACTAATACCGGCACTGGTCGAACAAACTTCGAGATTGTACGTACCTGCACTGTCGATGGTCACAGTAGCCTGATTCTCAGGGCCAACAATGTGCCCGCCCGCGGTGGCTGTCCACCAATAACTTATTCCGGAACCGGCAGAAGAACCGGTGCCGTTCAGTACAAGACTGGTTTGGTCGCAATGCAAAACCGGCGGTGGAGCGATTACGGCCTTTGGAGCAAGTACATCCAAAATAAGCGTCACAATACTATCGCAACCGTTTGATCCGGAATAGTTTATTGAATAACTGCCGGAATCGCACCGGCTTTCAAACCCTGGGGTTTGCGCACAAAAACCCTGGCATATTGTTTCAAAAACCGTATCACGCGCAAGTTGAAGTACCGTAAGATGCAGCGTAGCGTTGAAATCACAATTATCCTGCGTAACAATCATTGCGTGATCTCCCGCATTGCAGAATATCGAATCGTAATATCCAAAGCATTCCGGCGCACAAATTGTCTCAAAATCCTCCACATCGGCGAGCGTCGGTTGGATCGTCACATTCACACAATTCGACGTGATTTTGCCGCAAAAAGGCGGGGTAGGGGAGTTGAGTTGCGTATTTAATTGAGTCAAGGTCAGCGTGCCGTTGGGCGGAGGAATATCACTGGAATCGCTTGTCAAATAAGATAATCCGCATACCGTATAAGAGCCGGGCGGGTAGTCTCGCAAATCAGGTTCTTGTTGATAAGCCAAAATCACACCGCCAACCGCAACCACATAATTATAGGAATAGGCATTCACTGGCGGAGGTATTTGCGGCGGCGCATAGCTAGGCGGAAGGTCCAGATTGAGGCTTGCGTTGCCCGCACAGGCCACAACATCCGCCATAAGCAAATTGCCGGCGCCGGCCTCACAGGAGATGCATTCAATTCCGGTATTATCGCAAAAAATGATGGAATAGTCATAAAAATTGCCTACATCATTGTTCAGCCCATCCGTGACATTCAACGTCCATTGCCCGTTTACCGGACCGGAATTGAAATCCTCCAGGCAGCCCGACACGGGGTAATAACTCCCGGTGTAATTGCCAAACAGGCCCCAATTTTGATTATTGCTCCAGGCCGCCGAAAACCCGGGGTCGGGATTTGCCTGTTGTGCGCAGGGCACGAAGGTGACGTCCCAACCGGTTCCGTCTGTCTCGCCAAACAGTCCCTGCGGCCCAACGAGTGTGACCGTTTGTCCGGCCGGAGAAGTAAGCGTAATCAACAGGTCGCTGATGTAATCGTGCTCGAAGTGCAGGGTGACGCCACAAACCGCCTGGCCGTTTTGGCCCAAAACAGGATTGGCAGCATTTTGCACCTGGATGTAAAAATTGCCCTGGAAATTATCCGGCAAAAGCTGCGGACAATTCGTGCACGAACATGCATGCTGCGCGGCCACTCCGTCGGGGAACACCAGCAGAACAAAAAAGGCAAAAAGCATTTTGCCCAGAAGCACATTGCGCTTACGCTGCTTTTGTAATTGATTGGGCATTACATGTCGTTTTGGCCGGATTCAGCCATACGTGACGTTTGTTTTCCGCAAGACGGGGAACAACTGATTACAAGGCAGATTGCCGGAAAGCGCCGGGCTGGTATCTTTTGGCTTCTAGTCAATATCGGCGAAAAATTTTCGGATTTCGGTTGCTTCCTTGGCTTTTATCCGGCCGGAAAGGATCAACCGGATCTCGCGCCTGCGGGCAGCCCCTTCATACAGATTTTGTTCTTCGCTGGACAAAGGAATTACCTGCGGAACCTGGATGGGTACTTTTCTGGAATCATCCAAAGCGACGAAGGTAAAATAGGCATGGTTGCATCGCCTGGGCTTTTGCCCTTTAATATCGTTGGCAAAAACTTCCACATAAATTTCCACAGACGTGTTAAATGCCCGGGTAACGCTGGCTTCCAGGGTAATCACCTCGCCTAAATTGATCGCATTTTGGAAAGAAATATGATCAACAGCCGCAGTGACAACATGCGCCTCACAATGGCGCCCTGCACATATTGCCGCCACAATATCCATCCAGCGCATTAGATACCCACCCATCAGGTTGCCCATTGGGTTGGTGTCGTTCGGCATGACCATCTCGGTCATAACCGTGAAACTATCGGAAACTTTCTTTGAAACAGGTGCACGATCTGGCATACCCTTGATTTAAGGATCAACAAAAAACAACAACTCGCTTAAACAACTGCCTGCCGGATTCAGTTTCTAAGGGCGATCCGCCTGCTGTTCAATACCCAGGCATATCCGCCAAAAAGCGCGGCCGAGAAAAACAAATCACCCATCAGGGTATTCCCGAAAAAGGGCAATCCTGCTGCATAGCAACTCAACAGGCCGGCAACAGTTTTGGGATACAAAGCCGTTTGTGCCCAGGTGCTGAAATTGCTGACCAGGAAAAAGACTACGGAAGCGCTTAAACTGGCCATGACAACCCGCTGCGGCGATACCCGGTCGCGCAACAGCACATAACCCAACAATACCACAAGCCCGATGGCCGCGTAGATATACCAGGACGTGATCCAGGCAAAGGATATAAAATATGCGCTGTAAATGACGTTATTGATGAGCAAATCCGTTAAAAACAAGGCCGCAAAAGGCACCGCCCAGGCCAGCCAGCGACGTTGCAGGTATGCAGCGCCAAACAAACCAATGGCGCCCAGCGGTGTAAAATTGGGTGGATGGGGCAGCAGCCGCGTAAGTGCGGCCAGCGTAATCAGTATGAGAGCAATTCGAAATTTCATAGCATTATTAAGTTCTGCGACAAGATTAACCGCAAAGATAGCGCGCCTGAACCTACCTTCAGCCCTCCCGACCCGCCGTTTTTCCAAAAAAACGAATTGTCCTGACCTATAACAGTATCCTTGTTCCAAAATTATTTTAGCAAAATGAAAAAACTGATCACTACTTGCATTACCGGCATTCTGACATCTGTTTGCTTCCCCGCGCTAACCCAACTGGCTGCGCAACCCGATCGGTGGCAACAGCATGTAAATTATGATATGACCATTAACATGGACGTTTCAAAACATCAATATCAGGGTGTCCAGCGCCTCGTGTATAAAAATAACAGCCCCGACACTCTGTACAACGTATTCTACCACCTGTATTTCAATGCCTTTCAACCCGGCAGCATGATGGATGTGCGCTCTCGCACGATTGCCGATGCCGACATGCGGGTGGGCGGCAGAATCCAGAACCTTAAACCGGAGGAACAAGGCTGGATCAAGGTAAAAACACTCACCCAAAACGGTAAAAAAACAACCTTTGAAACCAACGGTACCATTTTGGAGGTGCGCCTCCCTGCGCCCATTGCACCCTACAGCGAGGCAATCCTGGAAATGACCTGGGATGCCCAGGTGCCGGTTCAGATCAGGCGCTCCGGGCGCGACAACCGGGAAGGCATCGCCTACTCCATGGCGCAGTGGTACCCCAAACTTTGTGAATACGACTACCAGGGCTGGCATGCGAATCCGTACATCGGCCGGGAATTTTACGGTGTTTGGGGCGATTTCGACGTAAAAATTTCCATTGATAAAAAATATGTTGTGGCCGCCGGCGGGTACTTGCAAAACCCGTCCGAAGTCGGCAACGGCTATGCACCGGAAGGCACTCCGCTCAATATTCCTGCCGGCGACAAACTGGTGTATCACTTTGTGGCGCCGAATGTCCACGACTTTGTCTGGGCTGCCGATCCTGAATTCACCCATAAAACCCTGAAGGCCGACGACGGCTCCATAATGCACTTTTTCTGGCAGGCCGGCCAGGGCTACGATGAGCAATGGGAAGCGTTGCCGGCCATCATGAACCGGGCACGCACGATCATGAATACCCATTTTGGAAAATATCCTTACCGGGAATATTATTTTATCCAGGCCGGCGACGGCGGCATGGAGTATCCGCTCGCAACGCTGATTACCGGAAACAGGGGCCTCAACAGCCTTGTCGGCGTGGCGGTGCACGAACAGCTGCACTCCTGGTACCAAATGATCCTTGGCACCAATGAAAGCCTGTACGCCTGGATGGACGAAGGGTTCACCTCCTACGCCGAAAATATCGTGGAAAACGAACTGGCCCGGGAAGGGCTGCTGGGTAGCCGGAAAGCAAAAGAAAACCCATTCGACGGCACCTATGCCGCTTACCGGGCGTTGGCGCTTAGTGGTCGGGAAGAGCCACTGACAACCCACGCCGACCATTTCCAAACCAATTACGCCTATAGCCTTGCAGCGTACGTTAAGGGCGCAGTGTTTATGCAACAGTTGGGTTACATTATCGGGCAAAAGAACCTGGATGCCGGCCTGCTACGCTATTTCGATACCTGGAAATTTAAACACCCGAACTCAAACGACCTGATCCGCATTTTTGAAAAACAAAGCGGCCTTGAACTGGATTGGTACCGGGAGGACTTTGTCAATACTACCAACACCATTGACTACGGCATAAAACTGGTTGAAAAAGAAGGGCGTAAATCAACCCGGGTTGTGCTCGAACGCCTCGGCAATATGGCGATGCCCCTCGATATTGTCGTAACGTACAGCAATGGCGACCAGGAGATTTTTTATGCCCCGCTTGAAAGCATGCGGGGAGAAAAACCGAAAGAATCGTCCATGGAAAGAACCGTGCTACCGGATCATCGCTGGGTAGACCCAAACTATGAATTTGAAATTCCGGAAAAAGCCAAAAAAGTGGTTAAGATCGAACTTGACCCTACCGGACGAATGGCCGATGTAGACCTGACCAACAATGTCTGGCAACAGGACACCAAGGAATAAGTGATTTTAT
The DNA here is from genome assembly GCA_964484205.1 of uncultured Saprospiraceae bacterium. Classification (GTDB taxonomy): domain Bacteria; phylum Bacteroidota; class Bacteroidia; order Chitinophagales; family Saprospiraceae; genus M3007. The sequence continues at coordinate 123,371 of CAZAEZ010000001.1, forward strand.
TGCGCATTCACGCATAGTTGACTTTCGTAAAAGAGATTGTATAAATAGAGAGAAATCTGAAATGACCGCCGTAGAGTATTTTTTTCACCACGAAGACACGGAGGCCACGGAGAATCAAACTCCGTGGCCTCCGTGTCTTCGTGGTGAAAATTTTGAATCGTCTGCGTATGCGAGGATTTATAATACGCCATCTTTTTATGAATTTTATGGACCGGAAGAACGCTACGCCGGAAAAACAGCCCGCTATTTTTTTATCCAGCCGGCCGGATTCAACCGTTTTTTCTGATACCAAAGTTCAAAATGCAATTCAGCAGCACCGGAAATCGGGTTGCTGCTTACCCGGCCAATCGTTTGCCCTGCGGCAATATTTTCTCCTTTGGTTAATGCCGTTTCGCTCAGGTTGGAATATACGGTGTAATAATTTCCATGCTGGAGTATCACGGTGTAGTCATGGCCGGGAATGAATTGAACACCGGCAACCTTGCCTTCATACACTGCCCGGACGGCAGAGGCTTCACTGGTTCGGATATCCACGCCATTATTGGTGATCTCAATATTTTTCAGCGTTGGGTGTTTTTGCCGGCCAAATCCCCGGGAAATCACACCATCCTGAACCGGCCAGGGAAGCCGGCCTTGATTTTGCCGGAAAGACCGCGTTTGGCTGTCGTCGGGAATATCGGCTGCGCTGGCAGTTGATGGGCTGGATTCAACCACTGCCGGTGATGCCGGAGCGGGCGTTGCCGTGGTTGTGGGGTTGGTTCTTGGCCGCCGTGCCGCTTCTACTTTCCGGCTAATTTCTTCCTGGATAACCCGCTCAATTGCCTGGTTTAGTGCTTCATGCGCCGCCTGCTTTTGTTGCAATTCGCTGCGAATGCGGCTTTCATCTTTTTTTAGCGACGTCAGCAGTTTTTCTTTATCAACCAGCTCGGTGCTAAGCACCGTTCGTTGCCCTTGCAAGGCGCCCAGGAGTTCTTCCTGTTTTTTCCGGGAATCCTCCAGCAACGTTATTTTATTGGCCAACATGGTTTGCGTGGCCAGGATTGCTTCTGCCTGGGTTTTGCGAAAGCGGTCGTATTTGCGCAAAAACAGCCAGCGCCGGAAGGCCTGATTCAGGCTGTTGGCCGACAAAATGTACAACAGTGGATTGCTCAACGTTTTCCGTCGAAAGGCATTGCGCACCATTTTACCGTAGTCTGCCCGCATTTTTTGAATATCAAGCGTCAGGGCATCAATGACCGCGGCGGTCCGGTCGATCGCATTTTGAGATTCTACGATTTCCGCGCCGATGGTGTTAATCAGGGATTCCCGCCGTTCAATTTGTTTTTGCAATGCAACATAGCGATCAAGCGCGGCAGCCTTCGACTGGGTCGTCTTCTTCAACATTTTGTCTGCCAGTTCGATCTCCCGGATCAGGTTTTTGCGCTTGCTTTCGAGGTCCCGCTTGTTTTGGCCCAACACCTGCCCGGGCGTCCAGAACGCCAGCCCCAGCAGAAAAAGCAGGGGTAAAAAAGCAATCCTGTTCAAGGCACTGCTGCTATTCCATCCGTTGGTAATGCGCGGGAATATCAAAGCGGTAGGATTTTGGAACATTGGTTTCAATGTCGGTAAGTACAAGATCAAGGTTGAGCGCACCTGTTTCCGGGCTGAATGCCTCTATGCGGCGAATATACGGAAATATGCCCGCCCCGGACAGTTTCTCAAACCCTCCGAACTGCAAACTGAGTATGCGGGAATCGCGCTGTTGAACGAACGTTTCCCGCCGCAAAACAAAGCTGCCTTCCTCCAGCCGGTAGTCGGCAGCCAGCATGTGATTGGAGCCGCTCAACCGGTGCAGGTCGTCTTTTATGTCGGCCTGAAACGCCATGTCGGCCGGCAACCAGGCCGATGCAAGCAGGAAATACTGTAAAAACGGAAAGCCCTCCGGCAGGCTGTATTCGCGTTGCAGGGATGCCATGGCACGCGCTTCAAACGTTTTGTCGAGACGGTTCAGAATAAAAACAGAATCGCGCGTTACCAGCACGCGGGCTGCCTCGATGCCGAGTTTTTTGACATTCATCCAAAGCACGCTGTCGCGGATCCAGATCAGATTGGCGGAGGCTTCAACAGCCATGCCATCCCCTTCGGCGTATATTTTTGCGCGGGCCGCCAGTGATTCAATCTCCGGTGGTTTGCGCTGTTCCAATTGCTTGAATAGGAAATCACTGGATCGAACAGATGTTGCCGGCACAATGGTATCGCCGGGGATTTTCCGGCTACAGCCCGTTTGTTTGGCCCCCATAAAAAGCAGGAGCAATCCACCCCAAATTATTGGTGTGAAGGACTGTCGGATTGCGCGTATAAGTTCAGAGAAACAGGTCATGTTTTTTGTTTAAAAATCATCGTCTTCATCGGTCAAGTCCATTTTTGCACCATTCAATTCACTCCACGCATGGTTATCACCTTGTTTTTTGGCAATTTCCATACCGGATCGGTAGGCTTGTAACGCCGAGTCCGGTTGGGCCGTTTTTTCATACAATTTGCCAAGGTGGTAATACAGCCCGACGTAGTCCGGATCATTATCGCGCAACTTGAGGTAAAAATCAAGTGCCTGATCCGCCTGGCCGAGCCCTTCGTACTCCTTCGCGATGGCAAAAAGCGTAAAGGAATCATCCGGCGCTTTGGCGAGCATTTCCTGTAAGATTTGGAGACGTTGACTCATAGCGTTATGAACGATGTACTGAATTAATTGTTGGAATGCCGGGTGCGAAATTTCGCCCGGGCCACTGCCGGGAAATGCCTTTCGATTGCTACTTTTGCGGCTCTTTTGGAGGGCAAATGTAATGCCTCGCATGCAAAGCCCTGATTTTTAGTGCCCTAACGCTTTCTCATTATTCAATTTCGCTTATGAAGTTTCTTGTTTGTATAGCTCAAACACCGGATACCACGGCCAAGGTTTCCTTTGACGCCAACGGTCAAGCCTTTAATTCGGCAGGTGTGCAATTTATTATGAATCCATACGACGAATGGTACGCCCTGGTGCGTGCTTGTGAATTGCGGGAGGCCCTGGGAGGCGCTGTCGTGGCAATTAATGTGGGCCCGGCTGCCAACGAAACCACCATCCGGAAGGCGCTGGCAATCGGCGCCGACGAAGCGGTCCGGATTGACGCCGAGCCCAGCAGTTCCGCTTTTGTTGCCAGACAAATCGCCGCCTATGCCAAAGACCAGGGTTTCGACCTGGTTTTTCTGGGCAAAGAAACGATCGACTACAATGGCGCCGAGGTCGGCGCTATGTTGGCGGAATACCTCGACCTACCCTATATTTCCCTGGCCAGCAAACTGGAACTAAACGGGAATACGGCTACCGTCGAGCGCGACATTGAGGGTGGGGTAGAGGTGCTCGAATGCGACCTCCCGCTGGTGGTTGCGGCTTCCAAGGGCATGGCCGAGCAACGAATTCCGAACATGCGCGGCATCATGATGGCCCGTTCCAAACCGCTCCAGGTGGTAGCGCCTGCGGCTTTTGACGAACCTGTGGATACCGTCCATTTTACCCTTCCACCTGCCAAATCTGGTGTAAAACTTGTTGACCCGGAGCAAATGGACGAACTCGTGCGTTTGCTGCATGAAGAAGCAAAAGTGATCTGATTAGACGGCGTGTTTTGCTTCGAAAAACTGAAATTTCTTCCATTTAAAATTACAACTGCAATGGTTTTAGTATATGCGGAAAGTCCGAACGGACAATTTAAAAAAGCGGCTTTTGAGGCTGTTAGTTATGGCAAAAAAGTGGCTGATCTGCTGGGACAGCCCTGCGCCGCAATCACCCTGGGAACAGCGGCCGCGAAAGCCGATGAACTAGGGAAGTATGGCGCTGAAAAAGTGTACAATGTTGCCGATGAGCAATTAAATCACCTTGACAGCCAGGTTGCCTGCACAGTCCTTGCCGCCGCGGCAACAAAATTGAATGCTACCGTTGTCGTGCTATCGCACACTTCAACCGGCAAAGCCATAGCGGGTCGCCTCGCCGTTCGGCTCAATGCCGGGTTGGTGTCGGGCGTCAACAGCCTGCCTGAATTTCAAAACGGTGCATTGCACGTAAAAAAATCGGTTTTTTCCGGCAAGGCAATTGCAGAATATGCAATTACCACCCCGGTTAAAATTTTGTCCCTAATGGGAAATGCTATCCGGCCTGAAGTAACGGGCGCTGCCGTTGCTGTGGAAGCCCTGAATATTGACGTGCCGGCCGGCCGGATCAAAGTCAAATCCGTTAAAACCATCGAAGGCCGCGTGCCGCTACCGGAAGCCGAAATTGTAGTGTCGGCCGGCCGCGGGATGAAAGACCCGTCGAACTGGGGCATCGTAGAAGATCTGGCTGAAATTCTGGACGCCACAACAGCTTGTTCACGCCCGGTAGCCGACAGCGATTGGCGGCCGCACCATGAGCACGTTGGCCAAACCGGAATTGCCATTCGTCCGAATTTGTACATCGCGATCGGCATTAGCGGCGCTATCCAGCACCTGGCCGGGGTGAACAACTCAAAAGTGATCGTGGTGATCAACAAAGATCCGGAAGCGCCTTTTTTCAAAGCAGCCGATTACGGCGTGGTGGGCGATTTGTTTGAAGTCGTCCCGCGTTTGACCGAATCAATAAAAAAATTCAAGGCCTCCAACTGATCGGATTCTGCGTTTTGATACATTGATTTCAATCAGAATCTGAAGGTCGAAGGATTCAATATTTTCCGAACAAGGGATTAATATTTTGTTTACCGGGCAACAAAAGGGATGTATTTTTGCAGGAATCGACCGCGGGGAGAAATTGCCTTCTTGGTGTACCTGTCCCCATTAACTTCAACGAATTGGCAATGAAACGAATTGAATTGGATATCGTAGCATTATCGCATAGTGTAACCCAATCGCATAATTATGCAGTGGTGCTGGGCGAACGGCGTGGGCAACGGCGTCTGCCCATTGTAATTGGAAGTTTTGAAGCGCAGGCTATTGCTGTTGCCATGGAACGCATGGTGCCGAATCGCCCGCTTACGCACGATCTGTTCAAAAATGCGCTGGATACGTTTAATGTGGAGCTGCGCGAAGTGGTCATCAATAACCTGCTGGACGGCATTTTTTACGCCCGCCTGGTTTGTGTGAAAAACGGCGAAGTATTCGAAATCGACTCCCGCACTTCCGATGCCATTGCCATGGCTGTCCGGTTCGATTGTCCGATTTTTACCTATGATTTTATCCTGGAAGCCGCCGGCGTGGTGTTGGAAGATCAGGACGACGAAGGTGCGGAAGGCAGCGGCGAACAGCGGCCGGCGTCCGCCCCGCAAGTGATCGACGTGAGTGCCCTGGAAACATACTCCGCCGAAGCGCTGCACAGCCGGTTGCAAGAAGTTTTGGAAGCAGAAGATTATGAAACTGCCGCCAAGATTCGCGATGAACTGAAGCGCCGCGAACAAAAAAGCTAAACGACTTTCCTTTCCGTTTTATAGTGAAAAACTGTACTCCACAGTTTCAATGCGCGGCAGACCACCCTCGTGGGTGTTCTTGAAAATGATATTGATCGAAATGGTTTCCGATTTCTCTTTTTCTGTGCTGTCAAACACCACATCCAGTTTGCCCTTTCCGCCTTTTTCAATAACACCGCGCGGAAAATCGACAGTGGTGCAAAAACAAGCGTCAACAATATCAATTTGAACCGGCTCGTCGGAGGTGTTTGTAAATTCAAACATCATGGTGCGCTTTTCACCTCTTTTCACCTTGCCCAGGTCAATATGTTTTTTGTCCCAGGTAACAAAAGCCGGTTTGGGTAAAACCTTCGTTTCGGTAGTCGAAACATCTTTTGATGCATGGCAGGCAAGTATCCCCTGCATACAAATCGCCAGTAAAATCAATTGGAAAGCTTTCATTGAAATCGATAGAGCATTTTAGAATAAACGAAAACTATCAAGATACTTTTTTGCCCTGCATGGCTGCCTGAATGGTTTGGTCCATGGCCCGGTGAGCCAAGGGGGAAGTAAAGGCATTCAATGTTTCGATTGCGTGTTGAATTTTGTCTTTGTCGGAAAGTTTGGTAGCCTCTTCTAATGCAGTTAGCAGCGCTTTGGTCTCTTTTTTCTCATCCGGCGTCAGAATGCCGTCGTTTTGTTTTAAAAACTTGACGCCGGCCTGCAGGAGGTGGTTGGCTTCGTTGCGCGCCTCCAAAAGGCCGCGGGCCTGCATGTCTTCCCGGGCGTGCGAAATACTATCCAGCAACATGGCGGCCATCTCCTCTTCCGTAATTCCGAACGTTGGCCGAATATCCGTTTCCTGCTCCACTCCGGAACGTAGTTCCCGGGCCCGCACATTCAGGATGCCGTCGGCATTTATGATAAACTGAATATCAATTTTGGGCAAACCTGCAGGCATTGGAGGGATGCCGCGGAGGATAAATTCGCCAAGTTTCCGGTTGTTTTCCACCAGGTCGCGTTCGCCCTGGTACACTGCGATTTTTAAATTTTTCTGCCCGTCTACACTGGTGGTATACTGCCTGCCGGCTTTGGTCGGCACTTTTGAATTCCGCGGAATGATCACGTCCATCAAGCCACCCACGGTCTCAATGCCCAGGGAAAGCGGCGCAATGTCCAAAAGCAGCAGGTCTTTTTGATTGCCGGCAAGTATATCGGCCTGGATGGCGGCGCCCAACGCAACCACTTCGTCCGGATTAAGGCTGTCGAAAACCGGTTTGCCGAAATATTCAGCCACGGATTTGTGCACCAGCGGGACACGGGTGCTACCGCCAACCATCACAATTTTATCGATTTTATCCACCGTGCATTTTGCATCCTGCAAAGCGCCGGCGCAACAATCCAGCGTTTTTTGGACCAGCGGGGCAATTAGCGCTTCAAATTCGGCACGCGTAATGCGCACCACCTGTTTACCAATCTTTCCTTCAAATTTTTCGGAGCGCGACAAGGCCTTTTTCGCCATTTCTGCGTGCAGTCGAATTTCCTGCCCCAGCGACTTATCCTCCGTCAAAATTTCCGTACCAATATTTAACTGATTACAGAAAAAGGAAACAATTGCACTGTCAAAATCATCGCCGCCGAGAAAGGTGTCGCCATTTGTGGCAAGCACTTCAAATATGCCGTCCTGAATTTGCAGGATGGAAATATCGAATGTACCGCCGCCAAGATCGTACACGGCGATGGTTTCGGCCTGCGTAGTGTCCAGCCCGAGACCATAAGCCAGGGCTGCCGCTGTAGGTTCATTGACGATGCGCAACACATCGAGTCCGGCCAACTTGCCGGCATCGCGAGTCGCTTGCCGTTGATTATCGTTGAAATAGGCGGGTACCGTGATCACCGCCTTGGCGACGGGAGCCCGCAATTCTTTTTCAATTCGAATTTTTAGTGCCTTTAAAATTTCGGCACTAAGCTGAATAGGTGTGTAGTAGTGGTCCTTTACCCTGATTTTCACCAGGGATTCTTTATCGTCATCTAAAATTTTGTATCCCAATAATCCCTGGACAGCGGCAAGGTCGGCATACGATTTTCCCATCAACCGTTTCACCGAGTAGATGGTATTGCGCGGGTCGGTAATCAGTTTGGCTTTTGCCGAATCGCCCACGAGCACGTTGCCATTTTCTGCAAAGTGGACAACGGAGGGAACCAGCGCATTTTTACCATCTTCGTCTTTCACGCAAACCGCTTGTCCGTTCTTCATCCAGGCAACAAGACTGTTCGTCGTACCCAGATCAATGCCGACTATGATCTCCGATCCGTTATCCAGCGTGCCGTCCGTTAAGTTGATTGAAATTAAAGCCATTTCCTTTCAGCGGAATGTTCGTGTGTATTGAATTGAATGTCCGGTGATTAAACACAGACCACTTCGATTAGTTGACCCATTTGGCAGTTGATCCCAACTGAATTGCCGGAATTCCTTAAATCAAAGTCGGGAAGGCCTGTCCATTGATTTTGCTCTCCAGTCCTTTGATAATAAGCGCATAAACATCTTCCGGCCTGCGGTTGGCCGTATCGATCACCAGGTCAAAATTGGCCATGTCGGTACAATCGGCGCCGTATTTTTTAAGAAAACGGTTGTTTTCACTCTGCTTGCGCGCCACAATTTTCCGGATAGCCTCATCCCGGGTTTCATACGCTTCATTGGTACGGCCCGGGTCGTTAAGAATCCGGTCTACGGCTACTTCAACATCCGTTTTCAGGTAAACTTTGAAGGAATTTGGAAGAAAAAACCAGGCCATCCGGCTGTCGACGACATAGTTTTCAGGCGCATTTCCCAAATCAATAAAAATGCCGTCGATTTTTTCGTCTATGCTGGGGTCGACATCGGCAAGCCGGTTCATCTCCAGGGTGTCAAGCCCCATTTCTTCGGCTAATTGACGTTGGATGCGTCCGGTGGACAGATAATTAAACCCGGTACGTGCGCAGAGAATTTTGGAAACCGCACTTTTGCCACTACCCAAATCGCCGGTAATAGTAATTTTTGTGCCTTGTGGAAAAATCATAGTTGCTCGCCTCCTTGTTTAGGGGCGGCAAAGGTAGCCAAGATTCCAAAAAATTAAAGGTATGCACAAATCACGCCGCCCTAAACGCAACACGCGGACCGTTGGAGCAGCTATCTTTGGGCATCCAAAGAACCGGCCAAAATGGCCGATCCCGGGAAAATATGAAGAACAAACACCTCGTATTGTTATTCCTGCTTGTGCTGCTATTGGGTTTGATTTCCCGTTGGCTGCCGGTGCAATACCAGTCTTTTTTTAATACAAAACTGATAAAAGCAGAAACTGCTTTGGTCGACAGGCTGGTGGTGGCAAATCCCGGAAAACCGGACCTGACCCTGGAACGACTCCAGGGAAAATGGCTTGTGCAGCAAAACGGACGCAGCACCGCCGTTGCGCCAAAAGAAGTGACGGGTATGATCAACCTGCTTACCGGAATTTCGTCTTTTCAGGTCGTAAAAACTACCCAACCCGACACGCTCGGCTTTAGCCCGGAAAATGCCGTTGCGGTTACGCTGTTCCAAAGGAACGGCACCGCAGAAGTGCTTGCGATCGGCCGCGAATCCCTTGAAAACGGCCGGTCCGTAACGTTCATCCGCCTGCCCAACCACGCCGGCATTTACAAAGTGTCGGGGCATTTGCGGGCCGTTTTTTCCAGAAACCTGAATGCTTACAGGCTCGGCACGGTGGTGCAAGTTGACCCGGAAACCATCCGGAAAATCGGCATTCAGCCTGCCGGAGCCCTGCCCGTTTATTTTCAGGCGGCGGATTCATCCGGGCAATGGACAACGCCCAACGGCGAATATGCAATTCCTGCCGAAACGATCCGGGATTGGCTCGGGCAGTTGCAGCGGCTCGAAAACAACCCCTTTGCCGACTTTTTCGATGAAAGCAGAACCACGGAAACACTGCACACCACCATTTTTCTTGGATCGGATTCGGGTAAATTCCAGACCCTGCGGTTTTTCTATGTCAACCCTCCGAATGTCCCGGATGATTTGACCCGTGTTCAAAATGCCGCGCACCAAAGTCTGCCGGCTTATGTTATCCATTCCGCCCAAAACCCTGCAAACTATTTTTTAATCCCGGACACAAACCTGGCAACATTCCTGTGCCGCGGACTCTTGCCGGGCTCGCAGCCAGAAGAGAATTCTGTTTTTAAAAAATAGGCCATCGGGCGAATAGTGAAGGGGTGACTGGCAGTCACCCCTTCACTACAACGGAACATGCGCAAAAAAATAACAACCAGTATGTCGGAAAAAACACGGCGAATCACCAACTGGGGCAACTATCCTGCCATCCACGCTAAAATTTATGCACCGGAAACCAGTGCAGCCGTTCGTACGGAAGTTTTACGCCACAACCAATTGATCGCCAGGGGTAACGGCAAGTGTTACGGCGATGCAGCCCTCAGCCCGTGCATGCTTTCCACGCGTAAACTCAACAGGCTGCTGGACTTCGACCGGGAGAATGGAATTGTACATTGCGAATCCGGTATTTTGCTCGCCGAATTATTGGAGCATATTGTCCCGGCAGGCTGGTTTTTCCATGTAACTCCCGGGATAAAAAACATTACCGTGGGCGGGGCGATCGCCAGCGATGTACACGGCAAAAATCATCCGGAAAAAGGATGCTTTTCAAACTGGTTGCTTTCCTTCGAACTGATGCGCGGCGACGGAGAAATCCTGACCTGCTCCAAAACCGAAAATGCCGGCCTGTTTTGGCAAACCTGCGGGGGCATGGGCTGGACGGGCATCATTCTATCGGCTACATTTCAGCTCATGCCGGTGTCCGGCATGCAAATGCAGCAACGCACCGTTCGGGCAGAAAACCTGGAATCTGTTTTTCAGGCATTTCACGCGTTTGAAAACTGGCCCTACGCTGCGGCATGGATTGACTGCCTTTCCAAAGAACCGCATTCCGGCAGGGGCGTAGTTTACTTTGCCCGGCATATTGAAACGGAGCGAAATCCGGATGTGCCGCTAACCTATCCGTTCGGGAAGGTGCGCAATATTCCGTTTTTCGCCCCTTCCGGCTTGCTCAACCGGTTTACAATCCGGGCACATAACCGGTTATTGTTCAACAAAGCAGTCGATGGCGAGCAGCAAATTGATGTCGACCGGTATTTTTATCCCCTCGACCGCATGCGCAATTGGAACCGCCTGTATGGCCGGCGCGGGTTTATCCAGTACCAGTTTTGTTTGCCGGAGAAAAACAGCCTGCCGGGGATTCGGGAATTGCTGGAAATTATCCGTCAAAGTCCGGATGTCCCGTTTCTATCCGTACTGAAACGCCACGGCGATCGGGCGCCGGAGGCGGTGCATTCTTTCCCGATCAGAGGGTATTCCCTGGCGCTCGATTTTCCGCGCACTGGCACCGTTTTTAACCTGGTGGAAAAGCTGGATGCACTGGTTTGGGACCTCGGCGGCAAAATTTACCTCACCAAAGACGCCTGTTCGTCGGGAAAAATGGGCCGTATTGACCCTGCCGGATTTGGAGAGGCAAAATTCCATTCCCTCCTGAAAGAACGGCTTTTAAAAATCTGATGGCAGGATGAACCAACCGGCAGCAACAAGCAATTTTTGGCAATTGGCTTTTTTCAGCCTGCTTGTTTTCTATTGCTTTTTCTATGCGCCATTTGGCATAAACGAGACGGATGGCGGCTTCCTGACCGGCCTGGCCTGGCAGCTTGTAAGTGGAAAAACCCTGTATGCCGAGGTCGTGTATGTGCGCCCGCCCATGTCGGTTTGGTTGCGGGCCCTCGAATTAGTCGTGCTTCCTGAAAATTGGGCCGTACTTGGGGAGCGCTGGATTTTTTACGCAAAAGTTGCCGGGTACTCCTGGCTGGCGGCAGCCGTGTTGGTCCGGGAAAACAAAACCAACCGGTGGATGCTGGCAACCCTGGGGTTTGTTGTGTCCGCACACTGCTACCCGGCTACGGCATGGCATACCGTGGACGGTATTTTGTTCGGCATGCTCAGCATCTGGTTTTGGACAAATTTTTCCAGCCGGTGGGCTGCTGCGTGCTCCGGCGTTTTTATTGTGGGAACCTTGCTTTGCAAACAGTCTTTTTATCCAATGCTTGCTGTCTGGGTGGTTTTGGCCGGTGCTGGTTGGCGTACCCAAACACAGCGCGTGTTGCCCGGCGCAGGCGCTGCTTCCCTTACTGCTTTTTCCTATTTTTTATACCTGAAAGCCAACAACCTGCTTCAGGCATATTGGGAGCTCACCAGTGGCGCCACTTCCGGAAATGCGGCAATCGAGTATGGAATAACGGGCTATTTCGATATAAAACCGGCCTTGCTGCTTGTGAGCGCCGCCATGTTTTTTTTTGCCGCCGGAAAACTCCGGTTAAAAGGCAATTTCAAAACAGCTTTTTGGACCTGGGCAACATGGTTACTCCTCCTTGCCGGCACCTATGCCTGGACCATCTGGCAACGGCAGGACTTCACGGTTCCATTTGCCCAAATGCGGTTGCTGTTTTTTGTAGCAGCCGGTTTTGGCGTTTATAAAATTTGGAAAAAAAAATGGCCGGCCGGTCAGGGCCCGCGCTATTTTGCGCTATTGGCGCTGGCCTGGTGCGCCGCCATCAGTTGGGGATACAATTTGCCCATTTTGTTCGCTGCGCCGCTGGTGTTTGCTGCTATGAAAATCTCCGGTGGGCTGTTCAAGGCCAGTTTTCCCAATCGCCGGTTATCTTCCTGGTTTTCCGTTTTTGCCTTGCTGACCTTGCTGCTGGTATTTCGCCTGGGCTATTCCTTTGTTTATCGAAATGGCCCGCGTACCGCCATGACGGAGCATTTGGGCGACGTTTTTCCCCGGTTAACTGGAATTTTCAGCAGCCCCGAAACGCTGTCCCGTTACCAAAACCTGCGCACCCTGGCCGGCCGTTATGGCCCGGGGTTTAAAACGTTGCCCACTTTCCCGGCAGCCAACTACCTCGCCGAAACCAAACCGCCTTTACCGCTCGACTGGGTGGTGGCGCGCGAAATGGGCGCTGGAAAAAAACTGGTTCAATCTGTCGTGCAACGCGAAGCGCATATTTATTTTGTGGAAACAGAACAATTGCACCGGATCGAGCGAGAATCGGAATACCAGCTAACCAGCACCATCCTTCGAAACGGCCAGGTCCTTGAAAAAACAAAATGGTTTTGGGTAGTTGTTTACTGAAATTAAGCCCGCATGAAATACACCTGTCTGATTTTTTTGTGCCAGTTTCCGGCGATGCTGGCTGCCCAGCAGGATAGCCTGGCAGCCCGTGAAAAATCACCCTTTTTAGTTGGTGGACGCCTGCACTACGGGTTTATCATTCCGCACTCGAAGGACATCGCCGGGGTTGCCAATTCGCATCCGCGGGGGCTTGAATTGAATGTGCAATGGCTGCTGGCGCAGGAAAAACATACGCGCCATTCCGGCGTGATCGCCAAACGAGGCTTTTTGTTTCACTACATCAATTACGACCACCCGGATGTGCTGGGGTATTGCCTTTCGGTGGCGCCGTACATCGAACCGCTGATCCGGCCCGACAGGCGTCTGTACGGTTCAATCCAAATGGGCGTCGGGGTTTCCTATTTGAGTAAGCAATACGACGAAAAAACGAATCCGACCAACCTGTTTTTCAGTACCCCGATCAGTTTTTTGCTGATTACCAATGCCTATTTGAATTTCAAACTAAACCCGCGTTGGGACATTTCCCTGGGTTTCAATTACAACCATATTTCCAACGGCGGCATGAAAACGCCCAATAAAGGCATGAACTTCCCGACCTACAATGTTGGCGCTGCGTACAATTTCAAACCAATAATTATCACCAGAGCGCCCAAGAGCCAAGCCTGGAAACAAAACAAGCGCCATTATTTTTACGCACAGGCCGTGGGGACCATCAAAACTGCGGAAGCCACGCCTGCATTCCCGGCAAAAAAAATCACCTGGCAACTCGGCGCTATCGGCATGGCCGGCCGGCGCATCGGCCGATTAAGCGCACTTGCCATAGGTACGGAGTGGATACACGATGGCTGGACGCGCGAAAACCTGGACCGGGCCGGCGACCCAACATCTGCCTGGAAGGGCGGGGTTCTTTTCGGGCACGAGCTGATCACGGGGAAAGTCCGGTTTACCGTACACCTGGGCGCTTATGTGTACAACCCCTCCCGCACCACCGATCCGGTTTACCAGCGCTACGGATTGTTTTATCAAATCGGCCGGCATTTGCAGGTTGGAAGCACCCTGAAAGCCCACCGGCATGTTGCGGATGTTTTTGATATGCGCCTGGGCTGGATTTGGTAAAAAAACAAACGAGAAGAGAATACCCGCCGTAGAATATTTTATTCACCACGTAGACACGCAGGCCACGGAGAATTAATCTCCGTGGCCTGCGTGTCTGTGGTGAAAATCTGGAATTGCCTGTGCGTGCGAGGACTTATAATACAGCCTCGCTAAGGCAATCGTTCAACTCAAATACTTTTCCGGGCTTCGAATTATTGATGGTAAGCCGCATTGTGGGCCAGATCGCCACCGCATTTTGCACATTTGCCTGCCGCTGCGGCGCCACCGGCGCAGCCTTTGGCACAGGTATAGTGAAAAACACCTGCTGCGTTTTGAGCCGGTGAGGGTGCCGGCGGAGTCGCCGTTGTCGGTGCAGCCGTGGTTGGGGTGGCTGTTCCGGCAGGGGAAGGCGGGGGAGCATTATTCGCGCCGGCTGCATGAAAAGCCTGGTTGTGCACATAGGCGCTTCCACAAACCGGACAAGTGCCCGCCGCATCGCCGCCGCTGCCTTTACAATTTTTCGGACAAGTGTAATGCTTGGCGCCTCCGGTCGGGGCCGCGGTAGCGGTAGTGGCAGGAGGCGGAGTAGTGGCGCCGTCGGCAGCAGTGCCGAATTGCGGGTTCACAGCACCGGTAGCATCCGTTGCTGTGGGAGCGGGCGTATTTGCCGGATTGGCTTCGGTTCCGGTGGTTGCAGGCTCTGTGCTTCCGGATTCAGTATTACTGTCGCTACCGCAGGAAAACATTGGCAGCAAGGCACACAACGCCATGATTGCCAGTAGATTGTTGAGTTTCATGTTTTAAACCTTGTTGATTTTTAAAAAAACTTTAGACCAAATTTGAGGTGCGAAGATACCACAATTCCATTCCGGCGCTATAGTCATCCTTCAAAGCCGGCCCGCAAATGTTGGCGAAGTGCCGCTTTCACATCCGGTCGGGCAAATGCATGCTCCACGGCGGCGAGATTGCAGGCCAGGAACTCGGCTTTACCCCAATGAAACGTTTGCGCCAATCTTTGGTACTCGTCCGCCAGCGTGACATCCGAAATCGTCCGGGCATCCGTGTTGATGCTGAGGGAAATCCCCGAGCGGAAGAGTTTGTCAATGGGGTGGTCTGCAAGTTCGGGGTACACATTGGTTTGAATATTGCTGGTCGGGCAGATTTCCAGGTGTATGTTTTTTTGTTGTAAAAAATCTACCAGTGCCGGGTCTTCCACACTTCGAACGCCGTGTCCGATGCGTTGCGGCGCAAACTCCCGGATTGAGGCCCACACACTTTCAGCACCGCAGGCCTCGCCCGCATGTGCCGTGCAATGAATTCCGTTTGCCCTGGCAAATTGAAAGGCCGAAATATGGTTTTGAATAGAAAAACCCGCCTCGTCTGCCGCAATGTCAAAACCAACGACACCATTGGTCTTGAATTCGGCGGCTAATTTTGCCGTTTCCAAACTTTGCGTTTCCGAATAATGGCGCAGGGTGCAAAGGATCAAACCGGCCTGTATGCCCGTGTGCCGGGTACCCTCCCGCACCGCATCGCCGACAACCTGAACAACTTCCTGTGCAGTCAGCCCTTTTTCCCGGTGTTCCAAGGGCGCGAATCGAATTTCGGCATAGATCACGTTATCCGCCTTGAGCTGTTCGAACAGGTCGAGTGTAGCGCGTTCCAATGCAGTTTTGGTTTGCAAAACCTGTATGCCACTGAGCGCATATTGAAGGTACTCCTTAAGGTCCCGGCATTTTGGCGGCGCTACAAAACGGCTCCGGTAGGTTTCAAACGGGAGGCCTTCCAGGAGATGTACAACATTGAAACTCAACGAACAGTCGAGATGCAGGTGTAATTCAATTTTCGGAAGTTTGGAAAAATCCATTGAGCCAGGTTTTACAAATCAAAGCCCAGCACCACGCCCGTCCGGTAATGTTGGTCGCCCATGAAACCAACCGCAAGGTCGATGTGCAGCGGGCGGAAAAATTTGATGCCGATGTTATAAAACCCGAAACTAAGTTCCCAATAGGGCAAACTGCGGTCGGGGCGCTGACTTTCCCAGGCATACTGGTCGGCATAGTACAACCCGAAGCCGAAATTTTCTTTCCAGTTCAGCTTCCGCAGACCCGGAATTTTATCCAGTATCCAACCGTTGAAAAAGTGGCGCAGGTGCGCGTAGGTATACGCATCTGCGGTGCTGAATTCGTAGTAGGGCAACAGAAAAAAACTTTGGTTGTAGGTACTTGGTTTGCCCAGGAACGTCTGGTTGCCTTTGGGGTGGTAAAAGTCCATAAACTCCACCCGCTCTTTTCGCCAGAAAACGCCTGCGCCGGCATTCCACGAACTGTTGCCAAACAACCCGAGCGAGAGATCGCTTTGCGTCAGCCGGAATTGAATCAGGTCAAAGTCGACCACACTTCCGGCAACTCCCGGGACTGCTTTGGTGTACCGCAGCACCAAGCTGGGCCATTTGGACCGGTGATAAATCCGGAAATCCGGGTAGGTGCTGAAGGTTTCGCCAAACCGGATGCGGGCTGCCAATTCCAGCTGAAAAGCTTTGTGCGTGTCGAAAAATTCCTGCTCCGGCTCGGTGGCAGGCACCGGCAACGGCGCATTGGGGGCGTACTCCCGGTCGCGCCGGTAAAAACTGTAATCGCTGTGGTTAACCAGCGGGCGCCGTTCGGCAAACTCCGTTTGAAATTCCAGCCGGAGCCCCGGGGCCACATTGCGGCCAACCTTTGCCTGCACAAAAGCCTTTTCGTACAACTTCAGATAATTCCGCCTGTCAAAAAGGGAATACAACAAATTGGTCAGTTCTCCGATCTGTTTTTCCGGGTCGAACTGCTCCGCTTTCAGTCCGCCGGCCAATTCCGCCTGGGTATACCAAACACTTTCAAAACGGCGCTCCAGACGCAAGTCGGCCCGCAGCCGTTTTTCGGCGAAGCCGTAATTCAGCGACCCGCCGGCTTCCCAGTAACTGGACCGGTTTTCGCCTTCGCGCCGGCGAAATGTTGGCCGGACGTTCAGCAATACCCCTTGCACCGTGTTGAATTGCAAGCCATCGAATAAGGCCGGGTAGGAAATGGAAGTACGGCGATAGGAATTGCGCCAGGTGTAGCCAAAAATCAGGTTGGTCGGTTTAAAGCGGTTGGATTTCCGGTCGATGCTGTCGAGGTAATCCTTGGATTCCCAAATCTTTTCGAGGCTGTCTTTTCGCACATAATCATTCGATTCTTCATCGGTAAGCGGCACTGGCCGGATGGTTTCCCAATAGCCGGTATCGCGTTCGGTGGCACTTTTTTCGATCCGAAAGGTCTCGCGGTCAAAGGTGCCGGGCGCAAATTGCGGTTTCAGGTTGTAGTTTGAAAAAACGCCGTTGAAAAAACCACTGACCTTAAAGCCCAGCACTGCAAATTTGAATCCGGTCAGTTGCGTCAGCAGGCACCACTCGTCGGGTTTATTGACAGGCACAAACTCCTGCTGGATAACCAGGGTGTCGAGCACCGGCTGCTGGATGGCTTTGCCGGTCAGCTTCAGGTCGACACCGGCGAGGTTCCACCATTCATCCACGATGTAGATATGCCCGTGAAAGGTTGGGTCTTCATCCCGTTTTGGGATGACTTCAATTTTATAGATGTCGTAGTTGTTTTCATCTTTAAAGCGCCCCAGCAGGCGAAACCGGTAGTACGAAAAAGCGTTGTCGGCAAGCGGTGAGAGGATATTCCGGTCGATTTCAAGGTATTCGTCGTAGAGGCTGAAATCGGTCAGTGTCGCGCGGTTCAGACTGAATCCGTTGGTGTTTCCGCTTACTTTGCTGGATACCATCACCTCTTTTTTGCGCAACGGTTTGGCCTGAACATACAGTTTGGACACCGATTCGGAGAGGTACAATACGCCGGTGCGGTTGGAATCCAGAATGCCCCCGATATCGCCGACTTCCTGTCCCAATATTTTCTTCGGCGCATCCAATAATTTGTAAAAACCCTTGATGTAGGCATCACAGGAATATTCCGGTGTGCGGGATTTGTAATAATCGCGTTTGGCAATGGCCTTGCGCATGATGGGGTAGGCGGGGTCTTCGGTGGTAATCACAACCTCCGATAGTTCCAGATTGCTGGGCTCCAGGCGCGCATCCAACCGGACGGGCTTGTTTGCAATTTCAACTTTTTCAACTTGCTGCTTATAGCCAATGTATTGGAAAACAATGTAGTGCGTTCCGGGTTTCAGGTTCAGGCGGTACATGCCTTCCGCATTGGCGACGGTGCCGTTGGTGCTGTTCCGGACGTACACGGAAGCGTAAGGCAGCGGTTCGCCGTTTTCATCATACACAACTCCGGAGAGCTGCGCCCAAATGCAGGTTGGGATAAAAAAAAGCAGGATAAATCCTGCAAACATTTTTAGCAGAAATCCTTGTTCTTTGTTGTCAGTCATTTTGGAAATTTAAAAATTTTGCTTGCAAAAGTCTCACAACGCTGCAATAACCAAAAACCTGCTTTGTGTACTTAACGCGCTTTTAACCGGATCATGGACCTAGAACAAGCATTCGAAACCTTTTTTCAGGAGCATCAACTATTCACCCCGGCCGGCCGGATACTGGTTGCAGTTAGTGGCGGTGTGGATTCGATGGTGCTGGCCCATTTGATGCGGCAAAGTAACCAGAAATTTGGCATTGCGCATTGCAACTTTCGCTTGCGCGGCGCGGCATCCGACGCGGACGAACAATTTGTCCGCGACCTGGCAACTGCCTGGCGAATCCCCGTATTTATCCACCATTTTAACACCAAAAAATATGCTGAAGAAAACGGCCTGTCGGTGCAAATGGCTGCCCGGGAACTGCGCTATACCTGGTTTGAAATTATCCGGGAGTCTGAAGGATTCAATTGCATCGCCACCGGCCATAATCTCAACGACAGCGTGGAAACCAGCTTGCTGAATTTTGTCCGCGGTACCGGCATCACCGGTCTGGGAGGTATCCCGGTGCAAAACGGGCATGTCGTCCGGCCGCTGCTTTTTGCAACCCGGGAGGCTATTTTGAACTACGCGCAAGAAAACAGCATTCAATGGCGGGAGGATAGCAGCAATTTAAAAGACAACTATACCCGCAATGCGATCCGGCTGCACGTGGTGCCGAAATTGACCGGTTTGAATCCGGCCTTCCTTTCCGCAGCATCAAATACGATGCGGCATGTGCGGGATGCGGATAAAAATTTGCAGTTTTTGCTAGGCAGGTTTTTCGGCCAACCCGGCCCGGATGGCGTTTACCATTTGCCGAAATCCAAACTGGAAACCCTGCCGGCACTGCAAAGCGCATTGTTCGATTTTCTTCAGCCGTTCGGATTTACTGCCGATCAGGTGCAACAGATTGTCCATTGCTGGGGTCAGACCGGAACGGAGTGGCAAAGTACCGCAGGGTACCGGCTGGTGATGGACCGGGATGAACTTTTGCTGACGAATATTGTCCGTCAGGCAGCAGCGGTCACCATTTCAAAAGATGATTTGATGGTACGCCTGCCGGATGGCGGCAGTCTGATGTTTTTGCATGCGCCGTCCAAGGCAGTTTTTCCGGATGACCCGAAGACAGTTTTGGTAGATGCTGCCGAATTGCGCTTTCCACTACATTTGCGGCACTGGGAGCCCGGCGATATTTTTCAGCCCTTGGGCATGGCAGGAAACCGGCAGAAATTGCAGGACTTTTTCACCAATCAAAAGTTGTCCAAACTGGAAAAAGAACAGGCCTGGATTTTGACGGACGACGAGGCCCGGATAGTTTGGATCGTGGGTAAGCGCCTCGATGAACGGTTTAAAGTTACAGACTCAACTGCGGAATTTTTAAAAATCAGTTGGGTAACATAAATACACGAGTTGACATGCAATTCCTAACCTACGCCTACCAGCCCTGGCGCTTTGCATTGCGCCTGTTGGGTTTTTGGCTGTTGTTTTTTGCCTTTTTCCGGATTTGGTTCCTGCTCTGGCTGTATGCCGAATGGACCGCTGCGCAACAACCCTGGACAGCCTTGTGGCAAGCGCTGCCGCTGGATTTGAGTTTTGCCGGTTATTTGCTGGCTGTACCGATTAGTCTTTGGCTGATCGGATCGGCGCTTAACGTATCGGCGCAACAGTTTTGCCTGCGAATCATTCACGGATTCAACCTGGGGCTGCTGGCTATCCTGGTCTTTTTATTCGGCGCCAATATTTTCATTTACGAGGAATGGCATACGCTGTTGAACAACCGCGCCCTGGAATATTTGAGCACTCCGGGCGCCATGCTGGATTCCATGTCTTTTATTTTCAAACTGGGCAGTATAGCGGCCTACGTTGGTCTGACGTGGGTGTGGTGGCGCATTTACCGGCATACCACGGGCAAAGTGGCCTTTGCTCCAACGCCATCCGTTTTCAATCTCGCCTGGTTTCCCGTTTTTGGCGGGCTGTTGCTGCTGACCATTCGGGGCGGTATAGGCAAAATGCCGATCAATGAAAGTGCCGTTTACTATTCTTCGCACCCCTTCAACAACCACGTTGCGACCAATGCAGCCTGGCATTTGATCCACAGCCTCGTCGAAACGCGGTCTACCAAAAACCACTATCGCTATTTCGATGATGAAACGGCCAGGGCAGTTACCACAACGCTGCTGCACGGCGAGAAAAGTTTGCCGCAGGCTAAACCGTGGTTAAAGCCCAACGCTGGCCGTCCGCCAAACCTGGTTTTTATTCTCATGGAGAGCATGACCGCGCAACTAATTGAGGAACTTGGGGGCGAAAAAGACATTTGCCCAAATTTGGGTAAACTGGCGAGTGAAGGGATACTATTTGAGCAGGTTTACAGCAGCGGATACCGGACCGATCAAGGGCTGGTGGCAATACTCGGGGGATTCCCGGCACAACCGGACCAGTCGGTGGTGTTGCTGGAAGACAAAGCCGCAAAACTTCCTTCGGTGCCCAAAACACTCAAGGCATCAGGCTATTCGACTGCCTTCTTTTACGGCGGCCAACTCACCTTTGCCAACATTGGGGTTTGGTTGCGCAACCAACAGTTTGAGACGATCATCTCGGGATCTGATTTTAAAAAATCGGAGCGCACGCAACGCTGGGGCGCCGATGACAAAAATTTGTTCGAAAAAGCAGCCGGGGTGCTGAATGAAACGAGGGAGCCTTTTTTTGCAACCGCGCTCACACTCAGCCTGCATACGCCCTACGATGTGCCCGGCAGTGGCGATTTAACCGGGAAACCCGAACGCGAAAAGTTTTTAAACTGCGCGGTTTTTGCCGACGCCGCCATTGGAGCCTTCTTTGAAAAAGCCGCCCGGCAACCCTGGTTCGACAACACGCTTTTTGTCCTGGTGGCCGATCACGGCCATGCGCAACCGAACGGCATTTGGATGGATCACCCCCGGGCGCGGCAGGTGCCTCTGATTCTGACCGGACCACTGATTGACCCCGCTTGGCGCGGCCGCCGGGTTGAAAAACTGGGTAACCATCACGATATACCGGCTACTGTGTTGACCGCCCTGGGCATTTCAACAGACAATTTTTTCTGGAGCAAAAACCTGTGCTCCGCCAAAGCGCCTGATTTTGCCTACTACTCCAACGAAAACGGTCTGGGCTGGATCAGTCCGGAAGGGCCGGGATTTTTCGATTTCTCTAAAAAAACATGGCAAAACTGGGCAGAAACCGGGCAGGACGCTACGCAACAACAGGAAGCAAAGGCGTATTTGCAAACACTCTACAACGATTTTTTGGGATTGTAACGGGCCGGACTGCTTTTCCATTTGAAGTGCGGTTCTTTTCCTACTTTTGCGCCCATTGTTTCAGCTTTTTTTAATGTCAAAATGAATCGAGAAATCCACCAGTGGGTTAGTCCCCGCCTGAATAAAAACATGGAAATCGCCATGTACGGCCATTACGGCTTCGCCCTGTTGCTGCTGCCGACTGCTGCTGCCGACTTTTTGGAGTACGAGCGTTTTCACCTGATCTCCGTCCTCGAACCGCATATCAATGCCGGCAAGGTGAAGGTTTTTTCAATCAACAGCATCAACTCGGAAGCCTGGCTCAACAACAAAATGAACCCTCGGCACAAGGCGATCCGGCACCAGCAGTTCAACAGCTACGTGGAAAATGAAGTTGTGCCGTTTATTAAAATGCACACCAGCGAGGGCACACCGATCATTACCTGCGGCGCGTCGTTGGGCGCCCTGCATGCAGCCAACATGTGTTTCCGGAGGCCGGATCTGTTTGACGGCACTATTGCCATGTCCGGCGTGTATGATCTCACCACCTACACCAAGGGCTACTACGATGAGGATGTGTATTTTAATTCTCCTTGTCATTACCTGCCCAACATGAATGACGACTACAACCTGCCGCGTCTGCGCCGGATGCAACACATCCATATTTTGTCGGGCTCGGGCGATTATGAAGACCCGGAGGCTTCACGCCGCTTGTCGGGCATCCTTTCCTCGAAAGGTATTCCGCACGAGCTGGATATCTGGGGCGGTGATATGCGGCACGACTGGCCAACCTGGCGGGCAATGCTCCCGTATTACGTGGAATCCAGGTTTTAAGCCATGTTGAAAATACTGCTGACCTGTATTTCGATTGCCCTCTTTTTTAATGTTCGTGCCGGGCAGGTCGATACCTTGCAGGTATTCAGCAATTCCATGCAAAAATCTACAGGCTGCCTGGTGATCAAACCGGACGGCTATTCAGCGGCAAACAATCCGTATCCGGTAGTTTACCTCTTGCATGGCTATAGCGGCAATTTTACCGGTTGGCTAAAAGAAGCGCCGCAACTGCAACGCCTGGTGGATTTGTACCAAATCCTGATCGTTTGCCCCGACGGCGGGTACGATAGCTGGTACCTGGACAGTCCGGCGGACTCCACGGTTCGATACGAAACACACATTGTCCGGGAGGTTGTCCCATACATTGATTCCGTTTTCAATACCCGGAAAACGCGTACGGGCCGGGCCATTGCCGGATTGAGTATGGGCGGCCACGGCGCGCTGTATCTCGCCGCGCGAAACCCGGATGTTTTTGGCGCAGCAGGCAGTATGGCCGGCGGACTGGATTTGCGTCCTTTCCCGAAAAACTGGAACCTGAAACGGGTTTTAGGCGATCCTGAATTATCCCGGGAAAACTGGGAGAACCATTCCGTGGTGAACCTGGCGCCTGCATTCAAATCCGCAGATATGCAGTTGATCATCGACTGCGGCATCTCCGACTTTTTCCTGGAAGCCAACCGGGATATGCACCAACGCCTGCTGGAAGCCGGGGTGCCGCACGAATACACCGAACGCCCGGGTGGCCACACCGGAAGATACTGGAGCAGTGCCGTGGATTTTCAACTACTGTTTTTCAGCAAGGCCTTTCAGGAATAAAACCGCCGGATATCCACTTCGCTGTCGAGTTGCTTGCCTTCCAGCAAATGGTCGGCCAGGTGAGCGGCCCAGAAAGGCGCCAGCAAGCCGCCTTTCGTGCCTAAGCCATTGAAAATAAACATTTTCGGATGCACCGGGCTGACGCCCAGAAACGGTCGCCGGTCTTTCACGGTGGGCCGGATGGCGCCCAGGCGTTTTTTCACCTTCCAGGGTACCCGCACCATGTCGGCCAGCCGTTGTTCGAGAAATCGTTGCTCGGCATCCGTGGCCCCGTTGTCTTCGAAGGTCCAGTTGAAGGAGGCGCCTGCCCAGAAAATTCCGGCGCCCAGCGGGACCAGGGTGAGCGTTTTTTTTAGCATTTGGTCGACTGATGCCGCGCCGGCATGTTCCAATTCCAGCAGCATCGCCTCGCCTTTGGACAATTGCCAGGAGAGGTTTGGGAAAAACGGATTTTCGGTGGCCCGGTAGCCTTCACAAAAAATGATCCGGTCAAATTCGCCGGCCATTTTCAAGGCATCGTCCGGCCCAATGTGCGCCGCCCGGTGAAAGCCTTCCGAGACGGCTTGCGCGCTGAATTTTTCCAATAAAACCGGGAAATCGACCCGGGCAGCATTTTTTGTCAGGCCAAAGTGCTGCCCGGGCGGCAACATTCCGGTCCAGTTGCCGGCAGATTGACTTTCGGCCATGACCTGATCGTAACCCGGCGTGCTCAGCCGGGCGGCCCAGTCGTTTACTTCCCGGGGTGTACTCAACAATCGTAAAATTGGAAGGTCTTGCCAAAGGGGCGTTTCCCAGGCATGTTCCATTTGCCGGTACAGGTTTTTGGCAAAAGGATAAAAATCATCAAAGCGCCAGGACTTCACGAAACGTTTGCCGGTGACCGGATTGATAATACCGGCAGCAATGAAGGAGGAAGTATTTGAAAATCCGGCATCAGCTACCCGGACTTCAGCGCCTCGTTGGCGGAGCGTCCAGGCCAACACGGCGCCTGCAATACCCTGGCCTACAATCAAGCAACGCATCAACTATACCGGCGGCGCACCAGTTTGACAAATTTTTTGGCCGTTTCAAGCCGCTTTTTATCCGTCCAGCGATACCGCATGACACAATGCTCCAGCAGGTATTTTTTGGCCTGGTCCATCGAATCGAATCCGTTCAGCACACCGATACTGCTTTCGAAGGCCTTGTTGTCGTCTCCAAACAATTCGCGGGTAAGCAGGAGTTTGTCATTCAGGCCGATGGCCTTCAGCAGGTCGGGAATAGGTTGGTTCGACAATTTTTCGGAGAGTTCGGTCGCTTCTTTGTGTTCAAAAAGCGCCTCTGCTTCCGGTGAAATAGAAGGGAAACTCATCGGTGAAGCGGCGGGTGCTTTCGGCGTAACCGTCGGCAATGGTTCCTCACTTTTCACGGGTTCCACAACAATCGGCGGCGGCGGCGGGGCCGGGGCCGGTTTATCTTCAGGCTCTGCGGCTGCCGGCTTTGCCGAAGCAGGTGGTTGTGCCGCAACCGGCGCCGGCGGTTCATTTACAGGTTCTTTTGCCGGTGCAGCCTTCGACGGTCCTGATCCTGCGTTATCGGCATTGGAGAGCAAGGCATCGTATAAATCGCGAACATAGGCCAACATGATATCCACGTCGAGGCGTACGACATTTTCCGGATCTTTGCTCATGCGGGCGTATTCACGGTTCAGTTTGTCAAGGAAAATTTTTGTTTTCAGTAAGTCCATGTGTAATCGAGTATTAAATCATGAAGGCGGTAAGAAGAAATAAATTGGAGGGATGTTCCATTCTGTGGGCGAATTTCAAAAAATACGTTGAACATTCAGCAATAGCATTTAAAAAATTGCATTTTCGCCACCTGATATTTTGCCGCTCCGGTAGCCTGATGAAACAGGTGATTGTGCATTCGGCTGTGTTTTTTTCCAGTTTTTAACCTACCCAAACAATGTTTCTCGAACCGCATTTTAAAGGCAAACGAACCGGTTGGATCGAAGTGATCTGCGGTTGCATGTTTTCAGGAAAGACGGAAGAACTGATCCGCCGCCTCAAACGGGCCACCATCGCGCAGCTCAAAGTTGAAGTGTTCAAACCCAAACTGGATACACGCTACGACAAAACCAATATTGTGTCGCACGACACCAGTTCGGTACTGGCAACCCCGGTAGGCGATTCATCCAAATTGCTGGAAATCAGTACGGAAACATCGGTGGTTGGGGTAGACGAGGCGCAATTTTTTGATTCCGGGCTTCCCGACGTTTGCCAGCAACTGGCACAACGGGGCATCCGGGTGGTGGTGGCGGGTTTGGATATGGATTTTCGGGGAAAACCCTTCGGCCCGATGCCTGCATTATTGGCCATTGCCGAATACGTCACCAAGGTGCATGCCATCTGCGTACACTGCGGCAACCTGGCCACGCATTCCTACCGGCTTGCTATCGGCGATGAGGTGGTGCTGCTTGGCGAAAAAGAGCAATACGAACCGCGCTGCCGTTCCTGCTACGGCAAAGGCAATATTCTGCGGCTCAAATAACAACCCGCATTGCAGGTTCCGGAACGGGTGTTGTACTTTTGCGCCCTCAATTCAAATTCATGGCAAAATCTTCTATGCCGGCTTCCGGAAGCCGGAAAATTCGTTCCGCACTCATTTCTGTGTATTCCAAAGACGGGCTTGAGCCGATCATCCGCAATTTGCACGAACTCAATGTCGTGTTGTACAGTACGGGCGGCACTCAGGCGTATATTGAAAAACTGGGCATCCCGGTGACGCCGGTGGAAGCCTTGACCGGTTATCCGAGCATCCTGGACGGACGTGTAAAAACCTTGCACCCGGCGGTTTTTGGCGGTTTGCTGGCGCGCCGCGAAAAGGCCCACCTCGATCAGCTGAAAGAATTCGACATCCCGGAAATCGACTGCGTTATTGTAGACTTGTATCCGTTCGAGGAAACGGTGGCAGCCACAAACGACCCTGCTGAAATCATCGAAAAGATCGATATCGGCGGGGTGTCGCTTATTCGCGCAGGGGCAAAAAACTGGAAAGATGTAGCGGTGGTAGCCTCCAGGGAGGAATACCCCGTTTTTTTAGAAATGTTGAAAGAGCAGGACGGCGAACTCAGCGCTTTTAACCGGCGCGAACTTGCACGCCGGGCCTTCAAAGTGACCTCCAACTACGATATTGCCATTTTCAACTGGTTTAACGAGGGCACTACCGATATCTCTTTTAAATATTCGATTCACCGGTCGGACATCCTGCGGTACGGCGAAAATCCGCACCAGGCGGGGGTGTTTTTTGGCGATTTCGATCAGGTTTTCGACAAATTGAACGGCAAAGCCATCTCGTACAACAATCTGGTCGATATCGACGCTGCCGTGCAGCTGATGCGGGAATTCCAGTTGGGGAAGCCAACATTTGCCATTCTCAAGCACACCAACGCCTGCGGCGTAGCGCGCCGGCATACCTTGCTTGACGCCTGGAAAGCGGCCCTGGCCTGCGATCCGACCTCTGCTTTCGGCGGTATTTTCATCACCAACACGACCGTCGACCTGGAAACCGCCACCGAAATTGACAATTTATTTTACGAAGTGCTCATCGCCCCCGATTTTGCAGCGGATGCACTGGAATTTCTTTCCAGGAAAAAACAGCGTATTTTACTGAAAATCAAAACTTTTGAAATCAAGAACCGCAGCTTCCGAAGTTTGCTGAACGGTGTTGTGGAACAAGATGCCGACCTGAAAACAGAAACGGAGGCCGACCTGAAAGCGGTTACCAAACGTCCGCCCACGCCAAAAGAAGTAGGCGAATTGCTCTTTGCCGTAAAATGCGTAAAACACCTGAAATCCAATGCTATCGCCCTGGTGAAAGAGCGCCAGCTGATCGGCATGGGTTGTGGACAACCATCGCGGGTAGATGCCCTGCGCCAGGCGATCGCCAAGGCCAAATCGTTCGGTTTTGACCTCAATGGCGCCGTGATGGCATCCGACGCATTCTTCCCGTTCCCCGATTGTGTGGAAATTGCAGCGGAAGCAGGCATTACAGCCATCATTCAACCCGGGGGGTCGGTGAAAGACCAGGACAGTATCGATGCCTGTGACCAGCGCGGGATGGCCATGGTAATGACCGGGTTCCGGCATTTCCGGCATTGATTTTTCCAAAAACCACATTGCACCATGTCCAATGCACTGAAGAAAAAAGCAGCTGCCATTGCTACTATTTTGGAAGGCCTCTATCCGGAAACGCCCATTCCGCTCCGCCACGAGGATGCGTACACGCTTTTGGTGGCAGTGGTGTTGTCGGCACAGTGTACCGATGAACGGGTAAATCAAATTACCCCGCAGCTTTTCTCCCGGGCCGACAATCCCTACGATATGGTACAGTTGGATGTGGAAGTGATCCGGGAAATTATAAAACCTTGCGGGTTGTCGCCTTCCAAATCAAAAGCCATTTGGGGCCTTTCGAAGATTTTGATTGAAAAGCATGGAGGGCAGGTTCCTCAAAGTTTTGAAGACCTGGAAGCGTTGCCCGGCGTAGGGCATAAAACGGCCTCTGTGGTCATGTCGCAGGCCTTTGGCGTTCCTGCCTTTCCGGTGGATACGCATATTCACCGGCTTGCGGCGCGCTGGGGGTTGAGCGATGGCAAAAATGTGGAAAAGACAGAGCGCGATCTGAAGGCACTATTTCCGGAGGAAAGCTGGAACAAACTCCATTTGCAGATCATCTACTTTGGCCGCGAATATTGCCCGGCCCGGGGGCATAACCCGGAGACTTGTCCGATCTGTTCGAAATACGGTATTTAATTGCCGGATTTGTCGCAACGCCGCTTTGCAGCGCCTACAATTTTTTTGACAAACTCAATTTCCGGGTGAATCGGCTTGTACTCGCGTGCTTCCAGGTTTAATTGAAGGTCGCGTTCCACAGATTCAAAATCGCCGGCAGTTATGGCGCGCTCATAGTTGAACTGATGGGCATCTTTGAACTCCGCAAAGAGTGCAGTGTGCGGGTCTTTGGGCTTCAGAAAAATAACATACACGGCGCAAAGCAGCACCCCGGTCAAAAAACCGGAAAACCCGGATAGCACCAGCACTTTTATGCCAAAACCGCCTTTTTGAACCCGCAATTGCCCGTAGTCCCGTTGCAGTTGATGGTGCTCTTCATGCAGGCGTTTATTTATTTTCCGCTCTTCAAAAAGGTTGTCGGCGTATTGCTGGCGCAGGTTTTCCAATTCTTGCGCGTACTTTTGCGCCTTGCTTTCAGTTGCTTGCAAAGCGTGCTCCAGCGCTGCAATCCGTTCCAAATTGGTCGGGTCATTTTCCATTGTGGGTGACTAGTTTTGTTTTCAATAAATACGCAGACAAAAGTAACGATGAAAATAGACATACTGGCTATCGGCTCCCATCCGGACGATGTTGAACTCAGCGCTTCCGGAACACTGCTACGGCATGCCGCAAAAGGGTACACCTTTGGATTGTTGGATTTGACCAGGGGCGAACTGGGCAGCCGGGGCTCTGCCGAACTGCGCACGGTGGAAGCGCAAAAAGCTGCGGAAATTTTAGGCGCCGCTTTTCGGGAACAATTGGACTTGCCCGATGGATTTTTTACGCACTCCCCGGAGAATTTGCTGAAAATCATTCAGCCAATCCGGCAATATCAGCCAAAAATTGTCTTGTGCAATGCCCCGGATGACCGGCACCCGGACCATGGCAGAGCGGCCAAACTGGTATCGGATGCCTGTTTTTATGCGGGTTTGCTGAAAGTACGGACTATCGGGCAAGACGGGATCGGGCAAGACACCTGGCGCCCGGATGCCTTGTATCATTACGTTCAGGATAAACAGCTGGAGCCGGATTTCATCGTAGACATTACACCTTACTTTGATCGGAAAATGCAGGCCATTTTGGCATTCAGTTCTCAATTTTACGACGAGGATAATTCAGAGGGTGGTCCTCAAACCCCCATTTCCGGCAAAAATTTTCTCGATTTTATGGAGGCTAAAGCCCGGGTATTTGGCCGTCCGGCTCAGGTACAATTTGCCGAAGGATTTATTTGCAACCGCACTCCGGCCGTGCAAAACCTGTTTGACCTGGTCTGATAAACCTGAACAAAAATTGTGATCACCGGCGCCATTTTCGCAGGAATAATCATCCGCCTGCGCTTTTAATATGCAGCGGCGCCTGGTTTGCCTTCCAGCCAATCGACATACTGCACCGAGCCAAGTCTGAATTTAAACGGCACCTGGATTTTTTGCGCCAACTGATGTTCCAGGCGGCAAAAAAAGGCCCGCGGCGCCGGGCTTTCCATTAAAAAATACCGCGGATTCGGGCCGAATTTATGTGTAGCATTAAATTGCTCGGTAGAATCGAAAAAAACAGGGTAGGGGAGCGCCGACAAGCGTTGCACCGGCCTCGGCTCGGCTTTTACCCAGTTTTGAAGTTCGTGCAGCGATTTCCCACAGGCCTGCTGACCGATTAGGACAACCGGCAGGACCAAAACTAAAAATATGGCCAAGGGGAGCATCGCATCAACTGTGCTTTTTCCCGGCATACAGATCAAATTTTTGAAAATAACATTCCAGGGGGCCGTTGAACAAGGTAATTTTTCGGGAAGGCCGCAGACCAAATTTTTTCCAGGCTTCCATGTTCGATGAAATCAACCAGGCAGTCCAACCCGGCCAGGCTTGTTTCAAGCGGTCGCCGATGCTTTGGTAAAAGGCGGATATCTCGTCTACTTTTAACCGTTCATCGTACGGCGGATTCGTGACCAGCACACCCGGCACTTCCGGTGGTTCCAGCTTTTCAAACGCTATTTTATCCAGGTGAACGACCTGTTCCAGCCCGGCAGCCATCAGATTGATCGCGGTGGCATTCCGTGCGCGGATATCCATGTCCGAGGCGAAAATTTGACATTGTGGTTCCCGGATTTTGGCATCTGCCGTCGCTTTTACGTCTTGCCACAGATTTTTATCAAAATCTTTCCACCGGAAAAACCCGAAACCTTCCCGGTTGCGCTGCGGCGGGATGCGCATGGCGATCATGGCCGCTTCAATGGGCAACGTGCCGCTGCCGCACATGGGATCGACAAAAGTGCTGTCGCCGGTCCAACCGGTTAGCAGGATCATGCCTGCCGCCAGCACCTCGTTTACCGGCGCTTCAACAATATCCCGCCGGTAGCCGCGCTTGTGCAGCGAGTCGCCGCTGGCATCAAGCAGCAGGTCGCACTGATTGCCATGAATCCGCACGTGCAGGCGGAGCGAGGGTGCATCGAGGTTGACGCTGGGGCGCCGCCCGAAGCGGTCGCGGAATTGATCGACAATGGCATCCTTGGCCAGCAGACTGATGTAATGAGAATGCCGGAAGTGCTCGCCCGAAACCGTAGCGTCGATGGCCAGCGTGTCCATGACCCCGAGGTATTGGTTCCAGTCTACGGATTGAATACCGCGGTAAAACGATTTTTCATCCTGCGCCCGGAACCCGTGTATCGGTACCAGCACCCGCAGGGCCGTGCGCAGTTCATAATTGGCCCGGTACAGCAGCCGTTGGTCGCCGGAGCAGGAAACGGCGCGTTTGAGTTCCTGAATTTCGGTTGCTCCCATGGCCAGCAATTCAGCGGCAAGCACGGGTTCCAGACCTTGCAGGGTTTTTATGATGAACATGCGTCCGTTTTAAAGTTTCCCGGTGGATATTTTCTGTTCCAGCCCGGGGGAAGGCAGGATGGCGTTGGCTTTTTGCCAGTATTCCATTGCCTGGTCGCGTTCGCCCAGTTGATAAAGGGCATCGCCGTAGTGTTCCAATATGCCGGGGTGCTTGTCACTCCCATTGCCAAGTTGTTTTTCAAAATGTGCTTTGGCGCCTTCAAAATCTTTTTTGCGCAAGTAGGCCACACCGGTTTGATCGATGATGTCCAGGCGAAGCGCAATATTGCTTCCGGCCATGAGCGTAGCCTGCCCCAATTGCCGGATGGCGTCGTCGGGGTCGCCCAATTCGGTGGCGGCCAGGCCATAATAAAAATATGCGGTAGCCTGATTCGGGAAGGCATCCATGGCTTGTTCGGCAGTGCGGCGCAATTCGGGATAATTTTTTTGGGCGGCAAGAATGGCCAGGCTGTTGTCCCAAACCGAAAAAACGGTGGGATTGAGTTTGATACACCGCCGGTACCGATCGAGCGCTTCGGCTATTTGGTCGGTGTGGTAAAACAAATCGCCCGAAACACTCCAGACTTTCGCTTCATCCGGATGGGTTAGTTCGAGCAAGGCGCCCAACTGGAGCAGCGCCTCAACTGCAGGTGGTTCCAGGCCTTTATTCAGTTTTTCAAAATAGGGGAGCAGTTCTTTGATTTTACCGTCGAGGGAAACGTTTGGGTCTTTAAAATAAGGTTTGAGCGAATTGAGGTAGGCCAGGTCCGAACCGGATTTCTCCAGCACGGCAATTTTGGCAACTGCATCATCCGGGTCGCGGCGGAGAATGTCTTCGTACACTTTTCGGGCTTCGTCTTTTTCACCGACGGATTCGTACAATTCAGCTATGCGGTGGCGGTATTCCAGCCGGTAGGGATAGGTGTCGGCCAGTTTTTCGAGCTCGGCAGCGGCTTTTTTGATATTCCCCATGCCAAGGTAGATCACGTGTTTTTTATCGGCAGTTTCCTCGGTAACCCCGGTCATTTTTTCCAATTGGTCAAGCGCTTTAAGCCCGCCTTTCGGATCGCCGCTCAGCACCGACAAATAGGCAAGCCGTTCTAAAAACACCGGTGTTTCAGGGTGACTTTTCACCAGGTCCTGATACACCGCAACGGCATCTTTTGCCTGCCCGATTTTTTCATAAAGGTCCGCCAGGTAAACGGCGTACCATTCGTTGGCCGGGTCTTTTAGAGTGGCTTTTTTAACCGCATCAATGGCGTTGGTGGGGTCTTTGAGTTCGGCGTAGGTGCGGGCCAGGCCATACCAGGCGGCAGCATTATCGCCGTTGTCGTAAAGGAACGCTTTGTACTTTTCAACGGCTTTGTCAAAATGCTCCAGCAGGCGTTCGCGTTCGGCTTCAATGAACAGACTTTGGCGGTTTACTTCCGCCTCCGGGACAATTTTGGCTTGTCCGTCAAGCGTGTTTTGTGCAAAAACCGGCAATGTGAAGACGCCGAGTGAAATTCCCAGAATATATTTTTTAACCATGTCTTGCGGATGTGTGATACATGACAACCTATGAATCCAGAACCCCTATCGCTTTGAAAAGTTTGAATAATCGCCAATGTTTAGTTCATCTTTTGAACCGATAAATTTGCTGACATTCCCGACCATGGAGTTTTCCAGTAAGGCGTTTTTTATTTGCGATTTGTTTTGAATAATGCTGTTCGTGATAACGGTATTTTCAACAACCGAATTATGCCCGACACTCACGTAGGGGCCCACCACGGCATTTCGGATCACGGCATGTTCGCCGATATAACAAGGTTCAATGATCACGCTATGCTCAATGACGGCATTTTCGGCCACCAGGCCATTTGGCTGGTGTAGTTCGAGCATGCGGCTGTTGGAAAAAAGGATGGCGTCCTTGTTCCCGCAATCCAGCCATTCGTCTACGGTGCCGGTACGAAATTGCACACCGTCGTTTTTGAGCATTTCCAGGGCAGTAGTCAGTTGGAATTCATTTTTCTCCCGGATACCATTTTCGATAATGTGTCCCAGTGCCGTCTTCAGTTTTTCGCCGTCCTTGAAATAGTAGATCCCAACAATAGCCAAATCAGAAACAAAGGTGGTGGGCTTTTCGACAAATTCGGTGATTACCCCCTCCGCATTCAATTTCACTACGCCAAAAGACGCCGGGTCTTTTACTTTTTGGACCCAGATCATGCCGTCCACATCCGTATCAAAAGCAAAATCCGCTTTGAACAGCGTGTCGGCAAAGGCAATCATGCAGGGGCCGTTCAAACTTTCCCGGGCACAATAGATCGCATGGCCAACCCCCATTGCTTTTTCCTGCTGATAAATTTTGCCAACGGCGCCCAGCGCTTCGGCGATACGGATCAGTTCGCGTTCCACCTCAGGCCCGAAATCGCCGACGATGTAGGCGATCTCTCCAATTTTTCCACCATAGGACGACGCCAGGCTTTCCACCAGTTGCTGGATAATCGGTTTGCCCGCCACCGGAATGAGCGGCTTGGGAACAGTAAGCGTGTGCGGTCGCAAGCGCGTCCCTTTTCCCGCCATTGGGATTATGATTTTCATAATTTCAGTGCGTTTAACGATGAAAACTGGTGCATTTTAATAGGGGCAATGCCTGTGCCAGGCCGGAAAAAAGAAAAATGTTGGTTCAATGTTTGCCTGTACTGCCAAACCCTCCACTACTGCGTTCGGTTTCGTCTAAACGGGCCACTTCTTCCCAGGCAATCTGCTCGTAGCGTGCAATGATCATTTGGGCGATCCGCTCACCGGGTTCGATCGTCTGGGTTTCGTTTGACAGGTTTACGACAATACATTTGATTTCGCCGCGGTAGTCGCTGTCGATGGTGCCGGGTGCATTGAGCATGGTGAGCCCACGCTTGGCAGCGAGGCCACTGCGGGCCCGAATTTGAGCTTCGTAGCCTTGCGGCAATTCGATATGCAGCCCTGTGGGGATCAACGCCCGTTCGAGCGGACCAAGTTGTACCGGCGCCGCGATATTGGCACGGAGGTCCATTCCAGCACTGCCGGGCGTTTCGTATTTTGGCAGGGGATTGGCAGAGGTGTTAATAATTCGAATCGTCACCGTATTTTTTTTGCTGCAAAAGTAGGAGAATATGGGGTAAACGGTAATTGGTCGGAGCCGAAGCCGTAATTTTCCGCCGCGAACCAGCAGGTTATTCTTTTGGTCCTTTTTTTTAATAGTTTTTTCCCCAGTATCCTTTATCTCAAGCCGATTTAATGTCCTCCGCATGAAAGTCCTTTTTACTTTTTTGAGTTTCTTGTTTTTTATTCCCCTTCAGGCAATTCCCTTTTCGATTTCCCCAACAATTTCCGGTGCGCCGCCATGCGATCTCGACCTTGGTCCTGATGTCACTGTTTGTACGGATGCCGTTTTTACCTTAAACCCGCATCCGAAGTCGGGCGGCGCCTTTGCCTGGACGGGCGGCCCCGGGCTGAATTGCTACAACTGTCCATCACCAACGGTTTCCGGGCTTGGCGTCGGCGTTTACACGTACATCGCGACGGTGAATGCCCCCAATTGCAACGCCACCGACACCTTGCGTATCACGGTAATTAACGGGCAATCGCCGCAATACAACATTGTGCCCGACCAGGGCATTTGTGCCGGCGACAGCGTTGCGTTGGGCGGTCCGGCCATTCCCGGCACTTTTTACAATTGGTATTCCGTGCCTCCCGGTTTTGGCAGTTCGTCTGCCAATCCGAAAGTCAAGCCGGCCAACATGACGACCTATTATTTGTCGGCATCCAACGGCTCCTGCCCGCTGACGGTGCTGGACAGTGTGCGCATTACCCCGGTCACGCTGAATCTGCAAATTAACCCGAACGATACGGTCCGGCTTTGCCAGGGCCGCTCGCGTACGATACAGGCCACCGTCAGTCCGGCAGGCCACCCCATAAGCTGGACTCCCACGACCGGCCTTCAGATTGGCGTCAACGGCGCCAGCGTGATTGCCACCCCGCTTTCCAGTACGTTGTATACCGCGACGGCTGCGCTGGGCGGCTGTGTCCGGCAGCGCAGTATTTACATCGCCGTGGATAGCATGCCGGCTGATCTGGACATCCGGCCGGCCGATACGACCATTTGCCAGGGTGCGACGGTGACCCTGGCATCGCCCGCTTTTGATCCGGCTGCTTTTCCTGAAATTACGTTTAAGTGGAATCCGCTGACCGGTGCGCTGTCGCCGGACGGCTTTGCCACACTGGTCGTCCAACCAACAGTCACAACCCCTTATCGCCGGATTACCCGCAACGGCGAATGTGTGGATACAGCGTTGGCGGTAGTTAAAGTGGTCCAGCCGGCGCAGATAATCGTAATGCCTTCCGATACCATGATTTGCCAGGGCCAAAAAGTTGATTTGTCAATAAATCCCACTCCCGGCGTGACCGGAATTACGTGGTCGCCCGCGGAAGGCCTTTCCTGCATCGCGTGCAGCAATCCCAGCGCCACACCTTCTGCCTCAACAATTTATACGGTTTCCGGCTCATTTCAGGGTTGTACCGTCGTTGCTACGGCAAACATCAACGTACATCCCAATGCCCCGTTGAAATTCCCGGATGACGTGCAACTTTGCCTGGGCGATTCCGTACGGCTAAATGAAATTTTTGATCCTGCCGCCAGTTATGTCTGGACCTCGTCTCACCCGGGCTTCGGCACGGTCACCAAACCGGACCCGACTTTTAAGCCAACACAAACTGCCACCTATTATGTCCAAACTGACAACGGGTGCGTAAAATCAGACTCCATCCGGGTATTTGTGAGTACGGCCAGTTTGACAGTTGCCGGGGATACTACTATTTGTAAAAACTTTTCGGTTCCGCTGGTTGCGACGGTAAGCCTGCCGGGTCCCGTTCAATGGCGGAATGATCTCACCGGCACCATTATCAGCACCATGGCAGCGACGACGGTTGCACCTGCCGTCACAACCGACTACACTGCCATTTACACCTTCGGCGACAACTGCCAACTGACCGGAACCGTCCGGGTGATTGTCGACGGGGAGGCGCCCGAAATTATTTTCCCGACGGATGTCAGACTATGCCCCGGAGAAAACATCACGCTCAATTTTGGTCCTGTTTTGCCAAATTCCGCTTATGCGTGGACGGCAAACCCGCCGGACCCCGGATTGGTCCCGACTGCCGCAGCGCCGACCGTATCCCCCAACCAAAATACCAGCTACGCCGTTACGGCAACGCTGGGCAACTGTACCGTTTCGCAACAGATAGAAGTTACCCGGTTTTCCGGCTCACTCACGATGTCGGCGGATACCACGATTTGTTCAAAAACCAAGGCCGAGATCAAGGCGACAGGTACCGGTATTGATGGCAAATACGAATGGAATTCGGGCGAAAAGGGCAGTGCAATAAACATTATGCCGGATCAAACCACGGTGTATACCGTGACTTTTACCTATGGCGATAATTGTATTTTGATGGACAGCGTACAGGTCAATGTAAAGCCCGGGTTCAGCCTTTCGCTGGATTGTTTTCCCGATACTACTCAGCTGCCCATTGGCACGGAAGTAACGCTGATCGCTATTGTGGATCCACCACAAAACCTGTCCAATTTTCTGTTTCGCTGGGAAGAAACCACAATCGACACCAAGTTGCTGCCATTCACCACGGAATCCATCGAAGTGGTGCCGTCGTCGAACGACTCCAGTGTTACCTACATGCTTACGGCGACTTCACCAAACGGCTGTTCGCAGGTTGTTTTCAAACAATTCGACTTGATTTACCCGATTGACAAATTTCCAAACGCGTTTACCCCTGACGGCGACGGGAACAATGACGTATTCAAAATGGTGGATCAATTGAAGGGCCTGTCGTATGTAGATCGCATGGAAATTTTTAATCGCTGGGGCCAGCGGATATTCGAAAGCACAGACCCCGACGCCTTTTGGGACGGTACGGTGCAAGGCGAACCGGCGCCGTCCGATGTGTACATCTTCAGAATTTGGTGGCGGCGCGGCGACGATGCCTTGCAGATACAGTCGAAAGGCGAGTTGCTATTATTACGGTAGCCTTCCGTTGATTATGCCTATTTTTGCGCCGCATTATGGTAAGAATTGGAAATATCGAACTGGGTGAGTTCCCCCTTTTACTGGCGCCGATGGAGGATGTCAGCGATCCGCCGTTTCGAAAGCTGTGCAAGGACCAAGGGGCCGATATGGTTTACACCGAGTTTATCAGTGCGGACGGGCTCGTGCATGACGCGATCAACAGTTTTAAAAAACTCGACATTTTCGATTACGAGCGGCCAATTGGCATCCAGTATTTCGGCGGCCAACTGGAAAACCTGATCGAAGCGGCAGAAATCATCGAAGCCAAAAATCCGGATGTCATCGACATCAATTTCGGTTGCCCGGTAGCCAAGGTGGCCTGCCGCATGGCGGGCGCCGGCTTGCTGCGCGATGTGCCGTTGATGGTAAAACTCACCGAAGCGGTTGTCAAAAGTACCAACAAGCCGGTTACCGTTAAAACGCGCCTGGGCTGGGATGACAGTACAATAAACATCGTTGAAGTAGCCGAACGCCTGCAGGATGTCGGTATTCAGGCCTTGAGCATTCACGGGCGCACCCGCGTTCAAATGTACAAGGGCGAGGCCGACTGGAGTTGGATAGGCCGTGTTAAAGAAAATCCCCGGTTGCACATCCCGATTTTCGGCAATGGCGATGTGGACACACCGCAACGCGCGGTCGAAAATCGCAAGCGGTACGGTGTCGACGGGATCATGATTGGCCGGGCGAGTATTGGCTATCCCTGGGTATTTCGTGAAATAAAACACTACATGGCTACCGGCGAATTGTTGCCGCCTCCCGATGTTGCCGAACGCGTACGCGCCGCCCGGCAGCATTTAGCCGACAGTATCGCCTGGAAAGGGCAAAAGCTTGGCGTGCTTGAAATGCGCAGGCACTACACGCCGTATTTCCGTGGTTTGCCCAATATTAAACCTTACCGTATGCGCTTGGTTACTGAAATGGAACCTGCTGTGCTCTTCGGAGTGTTAGATGAGATCAGCGCTGTTTATTCAGAAATGGAATTGGCCGTTTAACATGATATTTTCGATCCAGCCGCACGAGCGGAAACTTTTTGATCTGATTGCGCAATGTGCCCGTGAAATTGAGGTGCCGGCTTATGTTATCGGCGGCTATGTGCGCGACCGGCTTTTGGGAAGACCAACCAAGGATATTGATATTGTTTGCGTGGGCGACGGGATTGAACTGGCCGGCAAAATGGCCTCCAAACTGACCCCTTCTCCCAAACTCGTGGTTTACCGCCGTTTCGGCACGGCAATGCTCCGGTACGATGGCATGGAGGTCGAATTTGTCGGCGCCCGAAAGGAAAGTTACCAGATGGACAGCCGCAAACCCGATGTTGAATCCGGCTCCCTGCAAGACGACCAAAACCGCCGCGACTTTACGATAAACGCCCTGGCAGTCAGTTTGAATGCTGAAGATTTCGGGCAGATACTGGACCCTTTCGGGGGCCTGGAACACCTCGAGCAAAAATTACTCAAAACGCCGCTGGAACCGGGGAAAACATTTTCGGACGACCCGCTCCGGATGATGCGCGCAATTCGATTTGCCAATCAACTCCGGTTTACCATCGACAAATCCACCTTCAATGCCATTGGCAAATACAAGGACCGGATACACATCATTTCCAAAGAACGCATAACCGGTGAACTGGAACGCATTCTCCGGACGCCCAAACCGTCCATCGGCTTCAACCTGTTATTCGACACCGGTTTGTTGCACCTGATCATGCCTGAAGTTGCAGCGCTCCAGGGCGTGGAAGACCGGCAGGGAAAAGGGCATAAAGACAATTTTTACCATACCCTCGAAGTGCTCGATAACCTTTGCCACCGGAGCAGCAATATTTGGCTGCGCTGGGCCGCCTTGTTGCACGACATCGCCAAACCTGCCACCAAAAAGTACCATCCCGAATCCGGCTGGACCTTTCACGGACACGAGTGGAAAGGCGCCAACATGGTGCCGCGTATTTTCAGGAAAATGCGGCTGCCCCTGGATTCAAAAATGGACTACGTTCAAAAAATGGTGCGCCTCCATTTGCGGCCCATCAGTTTAACCAAAGAAGAGGTGACGGACAGTGCCGTACGCCGGTTGTTATTCGATGCAGGGCCGGATATTGAAGACCTGATGATGCTCTGCGAATCAGATATCACCACAAAAAATCCGCGAAAAATGGCCCGCTACCTGGAGGGCTATCAATACCTCAAGGAGCGTATGGCCGAGGTGTCCGAAGCCGACCGGATGCGGCTTTGGCAACCACCGATCTCCGGCGAAATCATCATGCAAACCTTCAATATTGAGCCATCGCGTACGGTCGGCATCATTAAAACAGCCGTTCGTGAAGCGATCCTCGACGGAGAAATCCCGAATGATTTTGAAACGGGTTTTCAACGTATGCTTGCCGAGGGCGCCAAACTCGGGCTGAAACCCGTCAAAACAGTGGCTGATTTTGCGCAAGACGCTTAGACCTTTACGCATGAGTTTTTTTAGAAAAATTTGGGCTGTTTACGCTGTGCTGTTGTTCCTCCTGATGATGTTCATAAGCATGCTGGTGCTTTTGGTGAATATGGCCCTGAGCCCCGGAGAGCGGGCGCTTCGGCGAAACATTTACTATTTGCACCACGTGTTTACTCCTAGTTTCCTGACTCTGGTCGGTATTCGGGTCAGGGTGGAAGGCGCCGAAAAAATTCAATCCGGCCAGTCGTATGTAATCGTCGGCAACCACAACTCGGCATTGGATTTTATCGTGAACGCCGAGGCTTTCCCGGGCATTTTTCGTTTTCTCGCAAAACAGGAACTGCACAAAGTCCCGGTATTTGGCTGGGTCGTAAAAAAAATGTGCCTGGCAGTCGACCGGAGCAGCGCGATGAGCCGGGCGCGCAGTGTGGTCATGCTGAAACAACAACTGGCTGCCGGCTGGAGCATTTTTATTTACCCGGAAGGCGGGCGAAACCGCACCGAGGAGTTGCTCGCGCCTTTTTATGATGGCGCGTTCCGGATTGCCATTCAAACCAAAGCGCCTATTGCCATTCAAACCATCGTCAACATCCGGGCGATTTCGGCAACGGCAAAATCCATTGACCTGCGCCCGGGAACGGTCCGGATCGTCTGGGATGCCCCAATCGAAACAGCTCATCTGGATGCTTCCGACATCCCGGCTTTAAAAGAACAGGTTCGGCAAATCATGCTCAACCACCTGGAATCGGCATAAAATTCAAAATTCTGACGCCAAACAAATAACACCATATGCACTACAAGGACAATATTCTTGAAACCATCGGCAATACGCCATTAGTCAAATTGAACCGCATTGCCGCAGAAATCCCGGCATTGACCTTAGCCAAAGTCGAAACGTTCAATCCCGGCCATTCCATCAAAGACCGCATGGCATTAAAAATGATCGATGACGCCGAAAAACGGGGCGACCTGAAGCCCGGCGGCACGATCATCGAATGCACGTCCGGAAACACCGGCATGGGGCTCGCGCTGGTGGCCTGCGTACGCGGGTACCGTTGCATTTTCACCACCACCGACAAACAAAGCAAAGAGAAAATCGATATTCTGAAAGCGCACGGCGCCGAGGTGATCGTTTGCCCAACCAATGTGGAAGCCGATGATCCGCGCTCCTATTATTCCATTGCCCGGCGCCTGAGCACCGAAATACCCAATTCTTTTTGGTGTAATCAGTACGACAACCTCTCCAACCGGCAGGCCCACTACGAAACCACAGGCCCTGAAATTTGGAAACAAACGGAAGGGAAAATCACCCATCTGATCGTGGGGGTTGGTACCGGCGGCACGATTTCCGGAGTGGCCAAATACCTGAAAGAACAAAACCCGGATGTACAAATCTGGGGCGCCGACACCTACGGCTCCGTATTCAAAAAATACCACGAAACCGGCATTTTCGACCCCAAGGAAATTTACCCATACATCACCGAAGGCATCGGCGAAGACATCCTGCCTGCCAACGTCGATTTCTCCCTTATCGACCATTTTGAAAAGGTGACGGATAAAGACGCCGCCGTGTGGGCGCGCAGGCTGGCAAAGGAAGAAGGCCTGTTTTTAGGCTATTCCGCCGGAAGCGCAATGGGGGCCTTATGGCAGTTGCGTGGGCGATTGAAAAAAGACGACGTGGTGGTCGTGATTTTCCACGACCACGGCAGCCGCTATGTCGGCAAAATTTACAACGATGACTGGATGCGGCAGCGTGGCTTCCTGGACGAGGAGTTGAAAATTGCCGATATTCTTTCCCAAAAAAAGGATCGCCGTTTTGTCGCCGTTCAAAAGGACGATTTGGTGCGCACGGCGTTCAATTTGATGAAATCGCACGATATCAGCCAGCTCCCCGTGCTGGCTGGGGAGGAGATCGTCGGCTCCATTACCGAAAAGCAGGTGTTGCACCTGTTGCTGGAAAGCCCGATGTCGAATGCGGAAAAAGTGGTAGGCGAGATCATGGGGGAACCGTTCCCGGTGGTTGATGCCGATCTGCCCATTAGCCAACTCAACCGGTACCTGGGGCGAAATACGGCCGCGGTGATTGCCAAAGACCGCTCCGGAGGCAACCACGTGATTACCCGGTACGACTTAATTCAGGCTTTATAAAAAATTTGAAGGCCGGCAGGGGCGGCGCTTTTACTTTTTAAGCAGTTTCCCCTGTTTGACCATCATGTTTATCGCCCGCAATTTCAACAGATTGTCCAGGGGGTTGTCGC
Source organism: uncultured Saprospiraceae bacterium (assembly GCA_964484205.1). Lineage (GTDB taxonomy): Bacteria > Bacteroidota > Bacteroidia > Chitinophagales > Saprospiraceae > M3007. The sequence goes on from CAZAEZ010000001.1 coordinate 164,878, forward strand.
GGAGTACCAGGAAGCTGGCTTCGTAGCCTTCGTCGAACCGGCCGATCTTGCGGTCGGGGAAAATGGCTTGTGGCGTGTTGACGCACAGCACGTTAATGATTTGCGCGTACTCCAGGTTTCCAAACTGAAACCAGTAGTTCACTTCGCTGCGAATTGTGCGTTGCGGATCATCGGAACCTATGACAACATTTACCCCGGCATTGAGCATGCGCTTGAGGAGCTTTGCCTGGGCTTCGGTGGCTTCCGGCCGGATAGATTGTGTTTGGGCATATGAAAACAGGGGAATAACAGCTGTTTTTTTCTTGGCCAGTTTTTTCAGGTCGTCATCTGTCAGGGCATATTTAGCGCCATCGCCCTTGCCGTCCCAATTGTGTCCGGGCAGATTCGCAAATCCATGCACCCCCAATTTCAAACCCAGGCGGACATCATCGGCGGTTTCGATATGCGCGTATACCGGTATTTTCGCACGCCGGGCTTTTTTCACAACGGCTTTTGCAACATCGGGTGTGAGCCCCTTGGATTCTTTGCCGCCGCTGTTGCTTGCATCCAACAGGTAAATGGAGAGCACATCGGGTTTCTGATCCAGGAACGATTTCCAACTATTGTTGACCGCATCTTTGCTATCGGCAAACCAGTACGCATCCCCCAACATTTTTCGTCCTTCTCGGATTTCGCTGTATTGTTTGGCAAACATTTGCGGATTTCGCACACCCTGTGCCGGGCCCTCGTAGTTTAAAAACGGGTATCCCAATGTGCAGGTAAAGGCGCCGTTGGCAAATCGCAACTCCGGTGTGGCCGCAATTGCCTGCACCAGGGAGTCCACTTTTTTCCTGCCGTCCCGGGTGTTCCCCAACACCTGCAGGTAAAAGATGCCTTCGTTCAGGTAAAATTTCAGTTGTTGTTCCGCTGAGGGGTTTTCACTGATGCTGGAGCAAAATGCGTCGGCGAGTGGCGGAACCACCCATTGGCCGGCCAGGTCGAACGTGGAGTCGATTGTTGCCGGTGCTTTTTGGGTGAGTGTGCCGTTTACACTGTACCAGGTTGCCGGTGTGAAACCGGCGCCGTTGTACCAGTTGCCATTGGTGAAGGCAAAATTTTGTGCGTTGAGGGCAAGGGCGGAAAAGATTAAGGCAGGCAGTATGCGTAATGCTTTTGTCATGGGTTCCGGATGTGCGTGTTAATTGGTTTAAGGGGGCAAAAATAGCCCGCCGGCCTCAAACTTCGGGGATTTAACAAAGCATTGGACTTTTCTAACGCCCTTGCTGGAGGCGTTGGACCATTTGCATGTCGGCCTGTACCTGGGCCATTTTTCCGAGTGCCTGGTTGATCACGGCGCGGGTTTGATAAGCACGTGCATAGTTCGGATCGATGGCGATCGCCTGATTGACATCCTCCAGGGCTTTGCCCGGCTGCCCGTTTTTCAATTGCGCGTACCCGCGGTTGTTGTACAGCATCGCCATGCCGGGGTTGATCTGAATGGCGCGCGAATAATCGGATACTGCAGCTTCAAATTGCTGCAAACCCATCAGGATCAGGGCGCGGTTAACCAGCGCTTCGAGGTAGTTGGGATTTAATTCCACCGCGCGGTTGTAATCGGGTAAAGCCCGGTCGGGCATCCCCGATTTTTCATGGGCGACCGCCCGAAAATAAAACGCCTCCGGCGACTGCGGCTCGAGTTCGATGCTCCGGTTCAGGTCGGGAATGGCTTCCTGCGCGCGGTTGAGCATGACCAGGCACTTGCCCCGGTTCAGGAATAATTTTGGCGAAACAAGCCCGGCCTGAATAGCATTGGTGAAATCGTCGAGCGCCTCCGGGATTTTTTTCAAATTGAAATACGCCTGCCCGCGGCCATTGTAGGCCTCCACCGTATTCGGATCGTATTTCAACGCTTCGCTGTAGTGATAAGCAGCTTCATCAAACTTATACGACAGGAGTTCGCTGTAGGCCAGATTGCACTGGCAAAGCGCCGCTTCCGGTGTTTTTTCCACGCAATTTGAAAACAGGGCGATGCCGTCTTTCCAAACCTTCGTTTGCTGAAAACTCAGCACACCCAGTACGGCAACAATACCCGCCAGAATGCCGTAACGCTGCGCCGGTTTTAGTTTTTCCACCAGCAGTGAAAGCAGCAGAAACAAGCCCAGGCAGGAAATATAGGCATACCGGTCGGAGCGCAATTCGAAACTTCCCACGGTCCGGAACGGCAACATCACACTGAGGGGCAGTAGGTAAATTGCCAACCCGAGCAGCAAATCGTAGTTCGAGCGGCCTTTTTTCCAAATCAAAAACGCTAGTCCCGCTAAAACTACCGGCGCAGCGTAGTAGGTCCACGGCCAGCTGCCGCCGGTTTTTACAAACGGATAGGCAATGGAAAAACCGACCGGTACCAACAGTTTGACCGGGTAAAACAACAGCGTTTGGCAAACCATCCAGAAGCGGTCAAGCGTCGAAAACACGGCCGAAGTCGCCTCGATATCGTGTCCTTCCTGGGCGCGGGTCATGAATGTGTATGCCCCGAATGCCAGGCTGATGGCGAAGAATGGAATTTTATTCAACACGAATTTCCAGTCCCATTTTCTGGCCTGATACGCATCAATGGCCAACAGCACCAAGGGCAGGGTGACGGCCGCCGATTTGGCTAAACATGCCAGTACGAAAGCCGCAATAGCCAGGCCGTAGTAGAGTGGGGTAGTGCGCGGTTTCCACTGCACATAGGCGAGGGCGCCAAGCAGGTAAAAGGTGGAAAACAACACCGTACTCAGTGCAGCCGCCCAGGAAACAGCTTCCACCTGCACCGGATGCACGGCGAACAAAGCCGCTGCAAAAAACGCGGGCCAGTGCCGTTGAACAACTTGCCGAAGCAACAAATAAGCCACCCCGGCATTGATGCTGTGCAACACCAGGCCGAGCAAGTGATAGCCCCAGGCTTCCTTGCCGGAGATCAGGCTGCCGATCCAGTAGCCGATCCAGGAAACCGGGGCATACATGCCCAAATTTTGCCCGCTGAAAAATTTGCCCAACGAAGGATTTTGGAGGGCCGGGTTGTAGAGGATCGCTTTATCGTCGTCGAAAAAAACAAAGCCGTTTTTTACCGAAAGTGCATACACGGCAGCGGCCATTGCCATCAAAAGCAAAACAAACAGTGCCGGCCGTTCGGGCTGTTGCGTTGTATCTGCTACCGGTTGTTGCGTTGCCGGAGCCGGGGCTGCCGGCCGCGTTTTATGCTTGAGTTTCTTCGCCATTCAATTTGTTGCTAACCAGGCTTGCGGGGTGTATTGGGTTCTTCGTAGTCTATTTTTCCGCCCCACATCCGCATCTGGCGCAGTATCCAGGCTTGCCGCCTCCGCATCAGGGTGGAAGGGCGGGCGATATTCCGTTTCAGCGGATTGGGAAGCACCGTAGCCATCAGTGCAGCCTCATGGCTGGTCAAATCCTTGGCGCTTTTGCGAAAAAAATGCTGCGCGGCGGCCTCGGCGCCGTAAATGCCGTCGCCAAACTCAATGACATTCAAATAGACGGTCATGATCCGTTCCTTGCTCCAGATGAGTTCGATCAGGAAGGTGAAATACACTTCCAGGCCTTTCCGAATCCAGGAACGGGATGGCCACAAAAAGACATTTTTTGCCGTTTGTTGGCTGATCGTGCTGGCGCCGCGTTTGCGTTTATGCGTTTGATTGTGGGCGTAGGCTTCTTCGATGGCTTCAAAATCAAAGCCGATATGCTCCAGGAATTCCTGGTCTTCCGCACAAACCACGGCCAGTTGGAGTTTTGGCGACAAATTTTTGAACGATACCCAATCCTTTTCCAGGCGCACCGTACGGGCTGGGTCGTTTGCCTGCTGAATATTTCGAATGATCATCAGCGGCGTTACCGGCACCGGTAAAAAGCTGTACAGCACCGTCATGCCGATGGTAACGCCAAAAAACCACAGTAGCAGGCGCAGCACCAGGCGACGGAAGTACAAGCCCCACCGTAATGCTCCTGTTTCTGTTTTCGGTATGCCGCGATACCAGCGCCGAAGACCGTTTTTGATAAAGTTCACCGATTTCAGAATTTGGAACTGCAAAGGTAAGTTGGCCTACCCGCATTCCATGCCTGCGCTGCAAATTCCTTAAAATCCGCCATCCATGCCTTCGCCACCTGCGTCGAATTTGGAATTTTTTCGTTTGAACAACGACACATCAAACTTGCCAAAGCGCCAGGAAAAATTCAGGCGTACAAACTGCGGGTCGCGCCGGCGCCAGGAATCCTGAACGAAGAATTCCGACTCCGAGAAACTGCCGCTGCGCCGGCTCCGGAAAATATCCTGCATGCTGAGTGTGATCGATGCCGTCCGGTCCCAGAGGTCCTTCCGCACGGAGAAATCGACAAACCAAACCGGGATCGTATAGCCCTGCGCGCTCGACGACGGCCCGCCTCCCCAACCGCCATGTCCGGACCGGCTGTTCAAGGCAAAGGCGGTTCGGCTTTGATAACTTCCGGAAACCTGAATAGTGAGCGCTTTAGGCAGTTTTATGTTCAGATTTTCTTTGGCAAACCAGGTAAACTGTTGCCGCGACAGGTCGCTTTCGACATTCCGGGCATTTACCTCGGAATTGTAAAAATTGAGATTGCTGATGAGCTCAATCCGTTTCCAAAACTCATTTTTAAGGGTAAACTCCAAGCCGTACGCTTTGCTGGAATTTGAATTTGCAAACGAAGACACGATCACGTTGCGGTCCAGGAGCGCATTATATTCCGAAAACTGGTAGCCGGTGATGAGGTTTTTAGCCTGTTTGTAATACACCGAAACCAGGATGTTGTGCGCCCGGTTGAAAATATTCTGATAGGAAAGTTCGAACGAGTTCGTGAATTCGGGGACAAGTCCGGGGTTGCCGCGCGATAGCAGGAGGGAGTCCGAAAAATCCGGAAAAGGGATAATTTGGAAAAAATTAGGCCGGTTGACCCTGCGGCTGTAGCTCGCCTGCAAATTATCTTCCTCGTTCAGTTTGTAGGTAACAAAAACACTGGGGAACAGGCTCAGCGGGTATTCATTCGAAAAGGAGGAATCCACATCCAGCAAGGTTCCGGTGTAAAACGAACTTTCTGCCCGCAGGCCAAGCTGATAGCCCCAGGTTTTGAAGGAGTGGCTGAGGGTACCGTAGGCAGCATACACCTGGTCTGTGAATTCATATTCGTCGGCAAAAGTGGGTGCGCGGACAAATTCGGCATCACCAAAATCGTACTGATAACTCGCATTGTCGCTGTAAAAGTCGCGAATGGCGGCGCGGGCGCCCGCTTCAAGTTTGAGGTTGGCATTAATGGGATTTACGTAGTCCGTTTGCGCCGTGTACTGTTTATTCACTCCGGTACCTTCCTGAAGCTGGCGTGTTTCCAGTGGAGAGGTCTGGTAGGTGGTGTTGAACAGGCCGGCGTTATCCCATTTGCCGCGGTTATAATTGATGTCGGCAGTCCACTCTTTCCCGTTTTTAGGGTAAATGTGCTTGTACAAAATTTGACCGCCGTAGTTCCGCCATTGCCGGGAATTATCGGCATCGCGGAAAGCCGTACTGCCGGAAGCAACAGCGCCGCCGGCCAGGGTATCGGTTTGAATGGTCAGGTCGTCGTAGTTATCCATATCGCCGCGGTGCATACTGCCCGTGAATGTCAATGTGTTGCGGTTGTTGACAAACCAGTCCAGCCCTGTGCGCAGGTGGATCATTTTTCGATTGCTTTCCGACTCGGAATTTTGGTAAACATTGGTCAGCGGGCTGCCGAAAAGGTTGTTCCGGTCCGTTTCGCCGGTCCCCAGCGAGCGCCGAAAAAAAGTGCCTCCGGCAATAAACGCATTGAATTTGCCTTCGCGGGCATTCAGGTTAACACCGAAATTGGGCCGGCCGCGCATGTCGATTCCGGCGCGAAGGTTGCCGTTATAGCCGATCCGGCGTTCTTTTTTCAAAACAATGTTGACGATACCGGCATTGCCTCCGGAGGCGTCGTATTTCGCAGACGGGTTGGTGATGACCTCGATATTATCAATGGCATCGGCCGGGATTTGGTCGAGGGTAAGCGTGGTCGGCCTGCCGTCGACAAAAAGTTGCGGCGCAGCGTTGCGCATGGTCAGGTTGCCATCGATATCCACCACGAGCGAGGGCACATTTTTCAGGGCATCTTCCGCAGTGCCGCCGGCGGCGACACCGTCCTTATCCACTTTGTAGATTTTTTTGTCCAGCGCCAGGCTAACCGCCGAGCTTTCGCTGGTCACGGTCACTTCTTTGAGCAGCTGCGAACTGGCAGCAAGCGGGATGTCGCCCAGGTCTTTATCCACATTCGGCAAACCGCCGCCCCCGGTTGGCATGCCGGTAATAAAGGCTACTTTTTTCTCCACGGTGGCATAGCCCATGAAGCTGATCTTCAGGGTATAGTTGCCCATTACGGCTAAATTGGCCAGGCTGAAATCGCCATTTTCTTCGGTCAGCTGACCGGCAACTATTTTTTCCTGCATCGACTTGCTGGTACTGTCGTACCGCATTGCGCTGAGCTGAACGGATGCGTAGGGTACGCCTTTGCCGGAGGTTTCGTCGATTACTTTACCGTAAAAACGACCGATGTTGGCCATTGCCGGATTTTGAGAAATGCCGCCGAAATTCCCTCGCGGCTGTTGGGCATTCAGGTAAACTGTTGCGCTGAAAAACAGGCCGATAAGGCAAAAGGTGAAATAACGACGATGGAGCGTGACTGTCATTGAACTGTTTGATTTGGAAAACGGATGCGGCGCCAGGCCGGTGGATTTAAAAACCTGCGAATAACACGGTATTCCAAACCGGGGTTTCAGGAAATCGACTGGCGATGCAAAGCCTGCCTGCATCGGCGCAAAATTCTCTACAGCGCGATATGTTTCCCTCAGCCTTTAGCCCGCTCCAGCTCAACAGTGCGGCGCTCAATGGTCGGGACCGTTTTGACTACCATTTGCAGGGTGTTGCGAATTTTTTCCTCAAACAGGACAATTTTACCCTTTTTCAAATTAGCCACCGTTTCTTCATTGAAGTGCCGGATGGTTATGAGTTCGAGCCCGTCTTCCCGCTTCACTTTAAACTCGTCTGAAACACCTTTGACAAAAGCGTCAATGCGCTCCGGGATGGTAGGGACGCAGATGGAAAAACTGATGGCCGTGTTTTGCATCATGTTGACAAAAATCCGCAAGCCGGCCAGTTCGGCAAACAGCCGGGCCATATGTTGCTCGGCGACGAAGGAGTAGTCGGTCGTGATAATGTGCAACAGGGACTGGTTTTTTTCCACCACAATTATCGGCGGGTAGGTTTCTTCGGTATCGCTGCTGATTTCCGTTCCCGGGGCCTCCGGGTCCAGGAACGATTTTACGAAGAGCGGGATGCTCTTGTTTTGCAGCGGCTTGATTGTTTTGGGGTGAATAACCTGTGCGCCGTAGTAGGTCATCTCGATCGCTTCGCGGTAAGACAGGCGATCCAGTTTCAGGGTATTTTCAAACAAGCGCGGATCGGCGTTTAGCACCCCGGGCACATCTTTCCAAATCGTCATGCTTTCGGCATCGAGGCAAAAGGAAAAAATGGCGGCGGAGTAGTCGGAGCCTTCACGGCCCAGGGTGGTGGTAAAATTTTCAGTGGTTGAACCGATAAATCCCTGCGTCAGCACAAATCCGCCGTTTTCCAGCAGCGGGGGGACAATCTTCAGGGCGTTGGGTTTGGTCTTGTCCCAGTTGACCCAGCCTTCGCGGTAGGTATTGTCGGTAATGACCACATCGCGGGCATCCAGCCAATGTGTTTTCAACCCGATTTTGTTCAGGTAGGCGGACACAATTTTTGAAGAAACCAATTCGCCGACACAGATAATCTGGTCGTACGTATAATCGTAGGAATTGGAAGGGCTTTCCTCCAGCATCCATTCCGCTTCCACGAAAGTGTCGTTCACGTCGGCAAAAACACTGTCTTCAGGCGCAAACAATCCTCGCATCAGCGCGTAGTGATTTTCCTTGACGACATTCAGCAAAGCGGTTGCCTTGCCGGATTGTTGCATGTGGGCAGCCACGACTTCCTCCAGGGCATTGGTCGTTTTGCCCATGGCCGAAACGATGATCACCAAAGGTTGATTTTTGAAGCGCTCCAGAATAGCAGCTACATTTTTTACGGCGTCGGCGTCTTTAATACTTGCTCCGCCAAATTTGAATACTTGCACGGGTTAGTTGCGATTTTTCTAAAAGTGAATAAAATGGGCCGCAAAGGTAAACTTGTATTATCAAACCAAATTCAAATTACCCGGATCGGATTTTCCGGCTAATTTCCCACACCGCAATGCCGGCCGCTACGGCAATGTTTAAGGAATGTTTGGTGCCGAATTGCGGAATTTCAACTGCGCCGGCGCAGGCCTGCAACACAGCATCTGCAACGCCATCCACCTCATTGCCAAGAACCAAAGCGTATTTTTCTCCGGGTTTCGGATTAAAATCCTGAAGCCAGGTTTTTTCCGAAGTTTGCTCCACGGCATACACCTGGTAACCTTGTAATTTAAGTTGCTCAACGGCATGCAAGGTTTCCGTAGCGTGTTCCCATACCACCGTTTCGGTGCTCCCCAAGGCAGTTTTTAAGATTTCACGATGTGGTGGAATGGCCGTAATGCCGCAGAGCACAATTTTTTCCAGGGCGAAAGCATCGGCGGTGCGAAAAACCGAGCCGACATTCATGCCCGAGCGAACATTGTCGAGCACCAACACCAGCGGCAATTTTTGCACGGCGCCGAATGCATCCGGCGAAAGGCGGTTTAATGCCTCCATACTTAGCTTTTTCATAGGCAGGTGCAAAGGTAAGACGCCTGAAGCGCGTATTTTTGCCCGATGGAATCAACATTACAAAATACGACCCTCGGCCTGAAACTGCCCACAGACCCCCGATGGGTAAACCTCGCCGAAATTGATTTAGGTGAAATCCTGACCGACCATGCCTACTGCGAACAAAAAGCGGCAACGGCCTGCATATCCCTGATCCAGTCGTACCCTGACCGCACGGAACTGGTTGAAGCCTTGGCGCCAATTGTGACCGAAGAGTGGGGGCATTTCCGGATGGTGTTGGCCGAGCTTAAAAAACGCGACTTGTTGTTGGGCCGGCAGCGGAAAGACGCTTATGTAAATGAGTTGTTGAAATTTCAAAAAAAAGGCGGGTCGCGTGACGATGCCTTGCTGGAGCGTTTGCTCATTTGCGCCCTGATTGAGGCTCGAAGCTGCGAACGTTTTCGGCTTTTGTCGTTGCATTGCGCCGACCACGAACTCCGCGGATGGTACCACAAATTCATGGTAGCGGAAGCCGGGCATTACCGACTGTTTCTTGATCTGGCTGAAAACTATTTTGGACGGGAAAAAGCCTGGGCGCGCTGGCAGGAATATTTGCGTCACGAAGCCGGAATTATGCAGAATTTGCCTGCCCGCGGCGATCGTATGCACTAAAAATCTGAAATATCAAAGTAACCGGCTTATTTCAACTTGTTGATTTTTCCTTCTTCGCCATAAATTTCCTTGGAAACTTTATTGTAGGCTGCTGCTGCTTCTTCTGCGGTATCGAACATGCCCAGGTGTTTGGATTTGCCTTTGATTGAAATGACGGCGCGATAACGGTTGTGCTCTTTGTAGACCCCGGTATAACCGGTCTTGCTGCTGGTCTTTCGCTGGCGGCTGGCCACAGAGCGCGACCGGTAAACAAGATTTTCAAGGCGGCAGTCCAGTTTGTCCCCGTTTTTAGCGCCAACTAATTGTTGCTTACCGGCTTTTTGATCTGCAAGAAATTTTTCGGCAATGAGTTTGTGCAAATAGAGGGTTTCCGTTTTAAATCCGCCATCCGCGCGTTTCCAGGTTTTCTGAAAAACGGCGCACCCGCTGGAGTGTTTTCTAAGGTTATTGATCAGGTCGATTTTTGAAAGATAAGGATCAGAGGCAAGCCATTCGTAGACATGGTCATCCAATAAAACCATATCATCGGCATTCTTTAGTTTTACTTTGTAAATCACGGTTTGAGCAGTTTTGTTCCCGGGAAAATGGATTAAATAAAAGAACCTGGGCTGGTGGGTGAAATTGCCTGGGTGGCAAAAAGATGGACAGGATTAACAATGTCTGTGCCGTATTCAGTGGGCGAAACAGAAGCGAATTTAGACTTTATTTAAATAATTTCCAATGGCATTACCTTGCAATAGCCAACTGGAATGCAATCTGTTATAAAGAAACGGCTTCTTTTTGTCGAAAAATCTACGGTTTGCCAAACTGGATCGATTGTTCGGTCAAACAGGGCTGACCACTTTTCCAAAACAAATAAAATTTCGAATGAACCTTTCCTAACCCGGGTAGGTTAAATTAAAGTTTTGCTGAAATCTGCTCTAGTAGTCTAAATTTGCTGCATAAAATACGGTGGCACAGGATTTGTAACAATAAGCAAAACAGATTTCCGTTTTTGACATCAATCTTGCTCATCCGCATATCGAATCTGCTAAAATTATTCATAGAATGAAAAACTGGAAAAAACTGCTCGCGTTTGCATTTCTTGCCGCGCTCGTTCTCTTAGAAGCCTGCCATCGGGGCTATGGTTGTCCCGGCACGGATTTGTAAACCCTCAGGACCAATTGTTTCTTACCATGTAATTAATCAGCAAGTCCTATATACCGATTTTAAAAGGCACAGACGAACAGTCTGCGCCTTTTTTAATTTTGCCCCATGCGAATTATTCGTGTTTCATACCGGTTGTTGTTTTTTCTGGTCTATACCGCGCGTATAGTTGCGGAGGTGTATTGGCGCAGCGTAGTCCTGCGTTCCGAGCAGCGGCAGATCATGGCTGTCCGGCAACGGTGGGCCAGGCGCGTCCTGCATAGGGTAGGGGTGACGGTAACGGAGGAAGGGCGCCCACCGGATTTTCCCTGCCTGATGCTGGCGAATCATCGCTCATACCTCGACCCGATTCTAATTTTACGCAATGTCGACGCCTTTCCTGTGGCCAAAGCCGAGTTGGCCGATTGGCCCTTAATCGGCAAGGGAGCGCGCCAGGCAGGTATTTTATACGTACAGCGCAACCTGGGCGCCAGCCGTATTTCCACACTTAAAGCGATAGCGGATACCGTGCTGGTGCGCGGATTTCCGGTCATTTTGTTTCCGGAAGGCACTACCTCGGATTTGTCCGGGATGCTTCCATTCAAATCGGGCGGCATCCGGACAGCGGTTAAATACAAATTGCCGGTAGTGCCTGTGGCACTTTGTTTTTTTGATAAACGAGATTTCTGGGTTGGGGAGGTTGGTTTTCTGGCGCACGCCTGGCAACGTTTTCAGGAAAAAAAGATCGAAGTGCGGGTTGTTTACGGACCTAAAATGGAGTTTGACGACAGTGAAAAACTGGAACAGGCAGTCCGAAATTGGATCGAGACGCAACTCATGGAATTTTCAAAAAACGAAAGGATTGTTTCACCCTGAGTACTATGAAAAAACTAAGGGCATTTTACCGCTTTGCTTTTTTTGCCGGGTTTCTGCTTGCACTGATTTTGCGGGTTTCCTGGCTCCGGCTTTGGAAAGGCGTTGACATGTGGCGGTTTATCAAAATCCGACAGGATTGGACCAGGCGCTATTTATTACCTGCACTCGGAGTGCGGATGCACCGCAAAGGCACGCCACCCGATTTCCCGTGTATTTTAATGAGCAACCACCGCTCTTATCTCGATCCGGCCATTATTTGCAGCGACGTTTTGGGCTACCCGGTTTCCAAAGCCGAAGTCTCCAATTGGCCGCTGCTTGGCACCGGCGCCAAACTAACCGGCGTGTTGTTTTTAAAACGGGAAAGCCCAACCAGCCGAAAACGGGCGTTATCGGCCATTGTCGAAAAGGTGCAGGAGGGTTTTCCGGTAATCTTGTTTCCGGAAGGCACCACCCATAAGCTGCCACACACTTCCCCTTTAAAAAGAGGCGGATTTTTATTGGCTGCCGCCAATAAAATCCCGATTGTACCCGTCGCCCTCGAATTTGGCTCGGAAGCCGACTACTGGATTGGTGACGACACCTTCATCCCGCATTTCTTCAACCGCTTTGGCGAACGGTTTATGGATGTTTTTATTCATTACGGCCCGACAATACGGAGCGATGATGCGCAAGACCTGGTTGATAAAACCCAACAATGGCTGGACGATCAAATTTTGGCCTTGCGCGAGGAATTTTATTGAATAAAATTTGTTCTTGTTTTTGCCCGGTTATTTTGGCTAACTTTGCCGCGCAAATTTCAACTACGGTCCCGTAGTTCAACGGATAGAATGGAGGTTTCCGGAACCTCAGATACAGGTTCGATTCCTGTCGGGACTACAAAAAAGCCGCCGCGCATTCACCTGCACGGCGGCTTTTTAGATTTAAGACCGTATAATTCTATCGCACAACAGTCACGTCGCCCGCCTTAATTTCTGTTGTTCCATCCTGGTATTCCAATTCCGCAGCCCAGAGATACACCCCGGGTAGTACATATTTCCCGTTCCATTGGCCGTTCCAACCCCGCGCCGAATCGTTCGGGGCCAGGTCCAGGCCTTCAAACACCAAGCCTCCCCAACGATCATAAACACGGAAAAATTTAATGTTGGCTACTTCGGGGCCCGTGTACACGGTGAGCATACTATTCGGACCACTTGCGGCGGGTTTAAATGCATTGGGCACATACACCCGGGATTCTTTTTGCACCACAATCCGGATGGCATCTTCGGCCTGGCAACCTGCCGAATCTTGCACCCATAAGGTGTACACCGTTGTCTGAAAAGGTTGAACAAACGGCGTTAAGGATGAGGGCATAGCAAGCCCTGTTGAAAGCGCCCAGGCAAAAGTGTCCACACTACCAGAATTTATTATTGGATTCAGCAAAATACTGTCGCCCGGGTAAATCAACGTATCCGGGCCAAGATCAACCGACAGCAAAACCGGCGTAGCCAGGCTCGTGTCGAGGCTTGTTTCGCAGCCATTCACATCGGCAACGGCGAGGGTGTAATTGCCGGCTTCCAAACCAGCCACCATAACCGGGAACATATCCGCTATTTGTATTTGCTTATCATTCAAAAGCACCACGAAGGGCCCTGCGCCGCCCTGCACATTTTCAAGAACGATGGAGCCGTTTTTATCGCCAAAACAACGCGGTGCCTGTACCCGGACATTGAGCGTTAAACCTTCCGGCGCTAGGAGGGTAAAACTGTCCGTTACCGTGCAGCCGAGCCCGTCGGTGAGCGTTACGCCATAGCTCCCGGCATCGAGGTTTTGAAGGCTTAAACCATTCATGCCAGTACTCCACAGTGCATTCAACGGCGGGGTGCCGCTGGTTGGAACAAGCGCAATAGCTCCATCCTGAGCATCCGGACAACTCAGGTTAAACCCGGCAAAGTCAGACACTGTTGCCGTAAATCCCGGCGCCGGCCCAACCGTTACCGTTGCACCATTTCCAATCGTTGCCGGGCAGTTATTTCCCTGCGCCACAAAAGAGCCGATCGAATATTGCGTGGTTCCGGCAGGCGCCACCGTGAAAGTCGCCCCGTTTTGAACCCCGTTCAATTGAATTGGCGCCGGCCCGCCATTGACCGTCACATCGTACAAACTCGCGCCACTCAACTGCAAACCAAGCACGGCAGAATCGCCCGGGCAGATACTGGCATTCCCAACAAGAGCAGCTTGTGGTCGCTGTTGAACATGCACGCCAAACATGCCGGAAACAGTGCCCGGACAAAACGCATCCTGAACAGAGATCAGGGTAAACACCTGATCCTGTTGCACATTGCTCGTTGAGATGGTGAATGAATTTTGCGGCGCCGAAACGGCCGACTGCTGACTGCCGTTTATGGCATAAACGAACTGAAAAGGCGATGTGCCGGTAAAATTTATTTTGAAAACCGTATTTGTGCCGATGCAAATTGTGGTGTCGCCATTCAGTGAAGCCGTCGGTCGTTCCCGGAAAACGACAGGTATGCCCGGTGAAAAAGCCAGACATGGGTCAGTCAAATCTACACTCCCGTCTGCCAGAGCGGCGCCCGCCATCGCGGCGATGTAGTAGGTCACTCCCGGCTGCATGCCCGGTTGAAAAACAAATTGTGGGGTAGGGCTAACACTGATTATTCCCAGGGGCAGATTTGCAGGATTTTGGTACAAAATATACTGCACCGTGTCGCTCGCAGCCAGCACGGCATCATTGCCCGACTGAAGGTTGACCGTGTCCGGCAAACAAACATTCAACGGTCCGGCAGGGCTCAGCGTACCGGCATCCGTCGTACATGCGCACGTAAACGAGCCGGACAATTGTGCGGTGCAACCATCCGGCGTGGAAACGACAACATTGTAACCCTGCCCGCTCGGGAGTGCCACCGAAGTAAAAACGGAATCATTAAAATTGCCCTGCAAACCATTTGCCGTGTAAACCGGGTTTGGCGCGGCGCCGTTTGACACCAAAAATTCGAGCGTGTACGTAAACGTAGTTAAGTCGCAGACTGTCACCGGATGGAGTAGCTCAGGCACAGCGTTCACCGTAACTGTTGCCATTCCGTCTACCGTCGCCGGACAACCATTTGCAGTACCGCTCAGCAGCGAATACGTCGATGTTAGAGCAGGGCTGACCGGGAGCAAATATTGCAGCCCGGTGCTGCTCAAGCCGGGTTGGTCCACGCCGTCAATCCGGTAAACAAAATCGAAAGGCGGATTTCCGGAAAAAAGTACCGCCAGCGTAGTGGTATCTCCCTGACAAATTGTTGCGTCGGAGCCCAACTGAATCGTACCCTGCGACTGCCAGGTAACCCGGCTCCCCAAGGCATACGAGAGGCAGGGATCGTTGAGATCAAGCCCCCCGGGAACGATATTCCCGGCAAGCGCAACAATAAAATACGGTGTTCCGGCAACCATGTTTCCCGGATTGAACACAAAAACAGGGGTTTGGCTGGTTGCCAGAATAGTCCAGGAGCCGGGCGCCGGCGATGTGACCAAAACATAAACAAGGGTGTCTCCCGGCGCAAGAAAAAAACCAGTAGCCGGGCTTGAAATTGCCGTATCACCATTGCAAAGCAGCATTGGCGTTTGATCCATGGTACCGGCACTGGTAACACAACTACAATTGGCGCCTCCGCTGATGGAATCAAGTCCACACATCCAGGCATCCGTAACGATGGCCGAATAGCCCGTTTGGGCCGGAATTGGATCGGAGGTAAAATGCCCGGTAACAGGATCAAAATTCCCGGTAACTGTTCCGCTTATCACAACGGTACTCGAATCGGCATTTACCACATTAAAACCAATTGAATACGAAAGGTTATCCGGCGCGCAGGCAATGTCAATTCCGGTAATTTGCGGCGTAGAGTGCACCGTTACCAATGCCTGCCCGGAAGCAGTGCCCACGCAAAGAGCATTTTCGACGGCAACAGCCTGGATCGTGGTTGTCGTCAGCAGGGTGGCGCTGATGGAAAACGTATTTTGGAGTGCCAGTACCGTAGTCGGGTTGTTGTTGCTGTTGTATGTAAATGTAAACGGCGCTTGCCCGGTAAACGTGACAGGCACCAGCACTTGCTCGCCGGGGCAAATGTCAAAACTCGCATCAATCGTCGCAGTAGGCCCGGCAACCCAAACCACCGGTGTGCCAACCGACACCGACAAACATGGATCATTCAGATCAACGCCGCCCATACCATCGTCGTCGCCGGCAACAGCCGAAATAAAATAGGTTGTGCCCGCTGTCATCGTGCCCGGCTGAAACGAAAATACCGGCTGGTTTTGGGCGTCAAGGATGGTTCCAAGACTTGCCCCTGCCCCGGTGTGTAAAACATAAATAATGGCGTCTCCGGGCTCCAAAACGGCATTGCCAAGTGCGGTGGCCGTTATCGGAGCCGAAGTGCAGGCCGTCAGTAGGGTAGGGTCCATGCCCCCGGCATCGGTGGTGCAATTGCAGGTGTTTGTTCCGGCGACTACCACATCGCCACAATTATTGGCGTCGTGAAAAGTGAAATTGTATCCCTGCGCAAACGGAATGGGATTACTGGTAAAATGCGTGCCGGCAAAACTCCCGCTTCCGGTGACCAGCGTTAGCGGCAGTGTCGCGCCTGCAACATCAAATTCAACCACATAGGTCCCTGCCACCAGGTCACAATTGAGTACGACATTGGCAAACGTCGGCGAATAATTCACAATAACACGGATAGAATCCGGCCCGGTAATATTTCCCATACACCCTGGTGATTCCACACTTACCAGTTCAAACACGGTTGTGCTGGTCACGGAAGCCGGAATCAGGTAAGGGTCGTCAAAGGTCATCACCGTATCCTGAACCACACCGTCGATTTTATACACCAAAACAAACGGCCCGCTCCCGGTAAAATCAACCATAACCGTGGTATCGGCAGCATTACAAACGGTAATATCGCTGATCAGTTCTGCCGTGGACGGCGTAAAAACGGCCACTATTGCAAAGCCCGACACGGTTCCGGTGCAGGTGCCGTTTGTCACACTGACCAACTCATAAATTGTTCCGTTTTGCGGATTTACATTGATAATGTGCGGATTCGAGCTGGTCGTTATCGGCGGCTGCACCGCAGACCCCGCTTTATAAACAAACGTATACGGGCCGGTGCCTTCAAAGGCGATCGAAATGGTGGTGCCTGCCCCGCTCTGACAAATTTGGTCGCCGCCGGAAATGGTTGCGCTGAGTTCCGGTTGTACCATAACGGTAGCCGCACCGCCGACCGTGCCCACACAACCACCGGAACTGACACTGGTTAGTTCGTAAACTGTGGTAGTATCGGGACTAACCAATATTGTACGTGGATTGAACAACGAAGTATCCGCAGGCTGTGGAACCCCGTTTGCCGTATACCCTGTAACAAAAGGCGGATCGCCGGTAAAACTGATTACCAGGGATGTTGATTCGCCGGCGCAAATTGTGGTGTCTCCGGAAAGGGTCGCCGTTGGCGTATTGGCGACATTGACCTGGTAAATACCCTGAAAAACGCCGCCACAACTATCCCCCTGAACATGGGTAAGGGTATAAACCGTTTGCCCCAACGGCGGTGTAATCGGAATGTTGAACAACGTGTCTGTCGTTGTCACCGGCGGCATGGTATCCTGGTTGGCAGCATACTGGAAGGTATAGGGCCCCGGACCCTCAAATTTGATCCGCAACGTATCCGTTTGGCCTAAACACAAGGAAACCGTATCGCGCATCAATGTCGCAGTCGGAAAAGGCAATACAGTAATGGTATCAACGCCCGAAATCACGGCAACACAACCGTTAGCCACAACACTGTCGAGGCGCACCACAGTGGTATCCACGGTAAGTATCGGGGTAAGAAAAACATGCGGATCGGCATCGGTCGTATCCGGCGCCTGCGATACGCCATTGATGGAATAGAAAAAAATATAAGGAGGCATGCCGCCGTCAAAGTCAATGGAAAGCGTATCGCGATTGCCGCCGCAAATCGTGTCCGGGCCGATCAAACTCAATTCTGCCGTTGGCGGATCGGTAAGTGTCACCGTCACATTGGCATCCGGACCCGAGCAGATCAGTCCCTGAAGGTTTGTTAGCGTGTAATCGGTATTGCCCGTCGGCGCAACCGTAATAAAAAACGGAGATGCCGGCGCCGTGAAGGTGTTTACCAGTACATTATTTGCCAGCAAGTCAAACGTCCAGGGGCCCTGGCCGGTAAAAGTAATCATCAGGTCAATTGTAGTGCCCGGACAAACGGGCGCTACGGGGTTGAATGCCGCTGTCGGGGCTGGAAAAACCGTGACGGTTGTGGTAGCCGGAGTGCTGCAACTTGCCGTCGGCGTGTACGTCAACACGTTTTGACCAAAAAGACCAACCGGATTAAAATTCGTGCCGAAAACGCCGTCGCCCGACCACACACCGGCAGGAAAAGCCGGATCTTGCAGTTGGGTAAGATCGAACAAACCACCGTTGTGACAAATGTCGGCGGAGTCCAGTTCCGGGCTCGGACACAGCACGTCGAAGGGGATATAATTGGTAAAGGTTTCGGCACAAACGCCCGGCAGCGGATCGATTATGCCTACCACCCAGTACGGACCGTTGTTGCACATATCCGCACCGACAGTAGCGGTAAATGCCGGAATCTCAACTGGCGGTGTATTTACAGTTTGGGCGCAGCCCAAAAACGTGCCTTCGCTATTGTAGGGGTTGAACGAATTGGTTGTGCCATAGTACCAGCGGACACAAGCGCCAGGTTGTAAATCAATTCCGGTTGCATTCAGCGTAAACGAAGCACCGGGGCAGAGCGCACAGGGATTGGAAGCAGGGGCACAATCGGGGGAAGTCAGCGTAGCAGTTTGATCGAGGATGGAGCAAGGTTGGGCATACAACAACCCGGGCAGACTAAAGGGAAAACTAAAAAAGAGGAACCAAAAACCGGTTTTACGAAAGCAGGATTGCATCACGGGAGGATGGATTTAAAACTGATTGGGAGGATAAAAACAAAATTAACCAAATAAGGACCGGCGAAGGTACGGCCTGTGCTATTTTTGGCGGGCCAAAATTATCGGATAAACGTGTACCGCAATCTGTTAAATAAGTTAAATGATTATCAGGTCATTTTAGTGGTTGTGTCCAAAACTCAACCGCTGGACAGGATTCTTGCCCTGTACGAGGAGGGGCAGCGGATTTTCGGGGAAAACCGTGTTCAGGAACTGCTTCAAAAGGCCGAAAAATTGCCGCAGGATATCCACTGGCACCTGATTGGCCATCTGCAGACGAATAAGGTAAAGCAAATTGTCCCGGTTGTCAGCCTCATTCAATCCGTCGATAGCGCCCGTTTGTTGGCCGAGATTAACAAGCAGGCGCAAAACGCCGGCAGGGTAGTGGACTGCCTGCTGCAATTCCATATTGCTCAGGAGTCAACCAAATTTGGGTTTAACAAAGCCGAGGCGGTTGCACTCCTTGAAAGCGCGGCTTTTGCCGGGATGACCCACGTGCGGCTGTGCGGCGTGATGGGCATGGCGACCTTTACAGAAGATGAAGCATTGGTCCGCGCGGAATTCCGTCAGTTGCACACCATTTTTTCAGACCTGAAGGCGCAATTTTTTAAAGACGCGCCGCATTTCAAAGAGATTTCCATGGGCATGTCCTCCGACTGGGAAATCGCCGTTGAGGAAGGCAGTACGATGGTGCGCATCGGCAGCCTGCTATTTGGGCCCCGGAACTGAGGCATGTACATCCGGACAATTTTGGCAATTTGTTTACCGGGCTGTTAACCAGGCAGCTGCATGGCCGGAATTGTATGTTCAGATCATTTTTTTTGTGTTGTCTTATTTGCTTCGGGTTTGCAAAGGCGCTTGTCTGTCAGGAAATTACCGTGGCGCAGGCGCGCGCCATGCCTTTGGGTTCGGCGGTTACGGTGCGCGGCATTATTTTAAACGGGGGAGAATTGGGCAGCATCCGGTTTTTACAGGATGTTACTGCCGGTATTGCATTGTTCCCCGGGAGCGGATCGCAACCCGGTTTTGCTGCTGCGGCCGGTGTAGGCGACAGCATTTTGGTGCGTGGTTTACTGACCCGGTATAACGGACTTTTAGAAATCTCCCCTGTTTTAAATTATGAAATATTGGCATCGAACCAACCGTTGCCGCCTGCCAAAGCAATTCAAATCAGCCAGTTCAGTGATGTTTTTGAAGGCCAACTGGTTCAGATTGATTGCGTATCTTTTGAAGGATCAGGATCAACATTTTCAAATTCAGGAACCTACGCCATTTCAGATGCCCACGGAAGTTCCTCTGCAATCTACCTGGCTACCAGCAATCCGTTGCTTGCACAACCCGTACCCGGCGCCCCGACGCGTATCACCGGCATTTTGTCAAGGTTCGGCGCCTTTCAACTCTTGCCCCGCGGAGCATTCGATCTGGCTCCGGCGTCTTGTTTTTTTCTGCTTGACGCCCCCTACCAGTCGGAGATAACCGGCGCCGGTTTTCGCCTGACCTGGGAAACCAGTGTGCCGGCAGGCGGGCAGTTGTTTTATGGTTTACAACCTGATCTGCTCGATCAATCCATTCAACTACCTGCGGTTTCCAGCACGCATTCCACAGTGCTGGGCAACCTGCAGCCCGGTACAATTTACTGGATCCAGGTGCAGGCCTATACCAGTCAGGATACCGCTTACTCTAAAATTTTACCCTATTGCACCCGCTCCACCTCTTCCGGGCAGATTAAAGTGTTTTTTAATCAAGGTATCGATCTGACGGCTGCCGGCGGACTACAACCCGATGGCAACACCTACGAGGATGTGCTGCAGGAAATGCTAGCCCGGATTAACTCTGCGCAGCACTCCATTGATGCCGCAGTTTACAACAATAGCCGGCCGGACCTGACCTTTGCGCTCCGCCAGGCCAAAGACCGGGGTGTGCAGGTGCGCTACATCGCAGCGGAAAGTACCGCCAACAATGCCCTGAAACCCACCGCTCCGTTCCCGGTGTTGTATGGGAACAGCAGTGGGTTGATGCACAACAAATTTTTGGTAATCGATGCGGATCTTGCCGATCAAGCCTGGGTAATGACCGGCTCGATGAATTGGACCAACAGCAATATGATCCAGGACAATAACAATACCGTGTTTATTCAGGATCAGGCGCTTGCACGGGCTTACGAACTGGAATTCGAAGAAATGTGGGGAAGCGACGGGCCCTTGCCGCAACCCGCAAACAGCCGCTTTGGCAACCAGAAAGAAGATAATACGCCGCATCGGTTTATTATCGGCGACCGGCAGGTGGAATGCTATTTTTCACCCTCCGACCGGGTGACGGACAAAATTGTCGGGGCTATTGAAACTGCCGATTTCAAAACCAGTTTTGCCATATTTTCATTTACAAAAGATGAAATTGGAGATGCCTTCATTTCGGAACATAATGCCGGTACCTGGGTGCGCGGCCTGATTGAAAACATCAATGACCAGGGCGCTGAATTCAATCTTTTGTTGAGCAATGGCGTACCGGTGCAAGCCCACCTGAACTTCGCGCAATTGCACCACAAATACACGGTGCTGGATGCCGGACATCCCGCTTCCGATCCGACGGTGGTGACAGGCTCACACAACTGGACCCAAAGCGCTGAAAGCAGCAATGACGAAAACACTTTGATCATCCACGACCCCGCCATCGCCACCTTGTTTCAGGCTGAGTTTGAACGCCGGTGGGCTGAAATGGGAACGGCGACTCAGGAACTTGCCGGAATTCGTTTTGAAATCTTTCCAAATCCGACCACCGACCATGTGGTAGTCCGGAAAAACAGCGCAGGTTTTTGGTCGGGAGACTATGAAATTTATTCCGGTTCAGGCCGGTTGGTCGCTTCCGGTTTTTATCCCGGAGCAGGTGCAGTGATCAGCCTGTCGGCACTGCCGCAGGGCAGTTATATTATTTCCTTAAAAACAGATCATGGAATCGCCGCTTTTCCGGTTCAAACGCTTCGGCATTGAGCAACGCGAAGTGGCGCAACGGGTCGGTACCGACGGGGTATTGCTGGGCGCCTGGGCGCCGGTTGCCCACCGGCCAACGCGCATGCTGGATATCGGGACCGGCACCGGACTGATTGCTTTGTTCGTGGCACAGCGTACGGAGCACTTTCCGGTGGAAAAAATTATTGGCGTGGATATCCACCCGCCTTCTGTTCGATGTGCACAACGCAATTTTCAGGCTTCGCCGTGGGCCGGGCGGCTTTCCGCAGTGCATGCTGCGGTCCAGGATTATTACCCTGGGGATGGTTCCCTGTTTGATTTGATTGTAAGCAATCCGCCATTTTTCACTGCGGGTATTCCGGCTCCACGGGGTGAACGCCGCATCGGGCGAATGGCTGAATACCTTAACCCGGAGGCGCTGGTGCTGGCGGTTCGCCGCTTAATCAGCCCCGTCGGTCTGTTTTGTACCATTTTGCCGCCTGCCGAAGGACGGCGTTTATGTGAGTTGGCAGCTTGCCATGGCTTGTACTGCACCCAAACCAGCGCCGTATTTTCCCGGCCCGGCAAACCTGTTGAGCGACTGCTATTACAATTTGAAACCCGGCCCTTGGCATTCGAACGCAGTGCAATCACAATTTACGACCGCCCAGGATTCTATTCTGAAGCATTCAGGACACTGACCCATGCATTTTATGTCGGGCACTAAAAAAAATGAGGGAAATCCGTTGGTTGGATTTCCCTCTTAAACCTTAAAGAACGGCCAATTGGAATTGGCTGTTGAAGAGAAAAAGTAATAAGTGAATTAGTGTGTGCTGGTTGTATTTTCTTCTTCTAAAATTTTCAGCGCGTAATTTAAAATAGTTGGATCATCCAGATGAACAATGCCGCCATTGGGTCCCGGTTCAAGATGCCACTCCACGATTTCACCGTCTTTGTATTTATGTGCCCCGAAGTAGTTACGAATGGTTTGTTCGTCAAGATTAAGGTCCTGGGCAATCCGGGCGATGCTGCCGGTTGGCAATGCATGTTTGATGCGGCGGAGCTCCTCAAAAGTAATATTCATACCCTCAGATTTTGGTTAACAAAATATTTTCAGCCTGTTGTAGCACTGAATTTTATTCCTGCCTAAGGTATGCCGAATATGAAAGAAAAAACAAGCAGAACCGCAAAAAATTTTTCAATTCACAGGTAAAATTTCAGATGCCATATCTTTACCCGGCTTTCGGCCCGAGGCCAACTTCAAATCCCACTTTTGCTCAACCTGCGCACATGTATTTGCACATTGTTTCCTTCGACATTCCTTATCCGGCAAACTACGGCGGGGTTATTGTCATCTTCAACCAAATCAAAGCCTTACATAAATTAGGTGTCAACGTAATTCTGCATTGCTTCCAGTATGGCGATCGCCAGCCGCAGGAGGAATTGGAAAAATACTGCCACGAAGTCCACTATTATCCACGAAGCCGTGCTTTCTGGTATCAGTTGAGCATTCTGCCGTTTATCATGCGAACCCGCCAAAAGCGGGCCTTGCTCCGGCGGTTGCGGAAAGACGATTATCCGATCCTGTTCGAGGGTATGCATACGGCCTCTTACGTTTGGCACAAACGCTTGCGCGGCCGTCAGAAAATTGTGCGCATGCACAATGTCGAATGGCAATATTATGAAGGCCTGTCACAGCTGGCCGAACCGGTCACCGAAAAACTGTACTACCTGATCGAAAGTGTACGCCTCCAACGGATAGAGCCAAAAGTTGTCCTGCACAGCGATGAGATACTTACGCTCTCCACCATCGACCAGGCCTATTACCGGCAAATGAAAGCCAACACACATTTGATCCCTGCGTTTCACCCCAATGTCGCGGTGGAATGCCAGACGGGCAGAGGTGAATATGTGCTGTTCCATGGGAAATTAAGTGTGCCGGATAATGAACGTTCGGCCATCTGGCTGATCACCGAGGTCTTTTCCAAAATCGACATTCCGTTTGTCGTTGCCGGCATGGAACCAAGCTACCGCCTGCGGGAAATTGTCGCAAAATATGACCACGTGTCCCTGATTGAAAATCCGGATGAAAAACACATGGTCGACCTTATAAAAAATGCACACATAAACCTGCTGATCTCCTTCCAACAAGCCGGCATCAAGTTAAAACTGCTCAATGCGCTGTTTCGCGGCCGCTTTTGTATTGTCAACGATCCCATGGTCAGCGGGATGGACCTGAAAGCCCTTTGCTACGTGCGCAATTCCGCTGCTGCGATCAAACAAACGCTTGAAGCGCTGATCAATGCGCCGTTTGAACAAAGCAAAATAAATGATCGTAAAGCCGTGCTGGGGGAACAGTTTTCCAATGAAGAGAATGCAAAAAAACTTATGGAACTGATCAAATTTAATTGATTTTCAATAATCATTGAAAATTCTGAACAATTGCCCTGCAGGCTGGTTCTGAAACAATCGAAGCAAATCTGACAATGCCGCTAAATACGAATGCTATGCGAGGCGCCGCCCAGTTGGAACTTATCCTGAAAAACCCTGAACTCAGCACACGACACCGTGCTATTGCCGACAAGGTTGTGAACCTGCAACGGATCAGCCCGGAAGACGGGCTTTTTCTGTTCGAAGCGGCGGACTTGCCATTTGTGGGCGCGTTAGCCAATTTTGTCCGGGAACACAAAAACGCCAACCACACGTTTTTCAACCGGAATTTCCACATCGAACCCACCAACCTCTGCGTTTACGATTGCAAATTTTGCTCCTACTCCCGGCTGATCAAGCAACGCAGCGACGCCGATGCCTGGACGTTTTCCATGGACGACATGATGGATATCGTGCGGAAATACGATGATCAACCCGTTACGGAAGTCCACATTGTCGGCGGCGTTTTACCGCAGTACGACCTGAAATTTTACCAGGAGTTTTTTCAAAAAATAAAATCGCACCGGCCTGAACTCCACATCAAAGCCCTCACCCCGGTGGAATACCATTACATTTTTAAAAAAGGAAAAGTGTCGTATGCCGAAGGTATGCGGCTCATGCAGGAGGCCGGATTGGACAGCATGCCTGGCGGCGGCGCAGAAATTTTCGACCCGGAAATCCGGAACAAAATTGCCGCCGACAAATGCACTGCCGAACAATGGCTCGAAATACACCGGGTATGGCATGAATTGGGCGGCCGTTCCAACGCCACCATCCTGTACGGGCACATTGAGGAATACCGGCACCGCATCGACCACATGGAACAACTGCGGCAGCTGCAGGATCAAACCGGCGGGTTTCAGACATTCATCCCGTTGAAATTCCGGAACCAGGCCAATCAGATGAGCCATGTGTCGGAAGTTACAGGCGTTGAAGATTTGAGAAACTATGCAATCAGCCGTATTTATCTCGACAATTTTGATCATATCAAAGCCTACTGGCCCATGATAGGCCGCTCGCTGGCACAATTGGCGCTGGCATTTGGGGTAGATGATATCGACGGTACCATCGACGATACCACAAAAATTTATTCCATGGCGGGCGCCGAGGAGCAAACCCCGGTACTCAGCACCCAACAACTTGTCGAACTGATCCGTAGGGTAGGGCGGCAACCAATCGAACGGGATACGCTCTACCATGTTATCCAGGATTATTCCGACGTGGAGTTTGCCGAGGAAAAGCAATGGCGTGGATACCTTGACCTGCCTGTAGTTCAACCCTGAATAATTTTCAACTTATGCAAAAATTGCGCTTAACGGCAGTCAGTTACCTCAATACCAAACCCTTTATCTACGGTATTTTCAGGGGATCGTTGTCCGATGAAATTGAACTCAGCCTGGACATCCCTTCCGTTTGTGCACAAAAACTGGCTGATGGCCGTGCGGATATCGCCCTGACGCCGGTAGCCATTCTGCCCAGCCTTCCGCAAGCCTATCTGGTATCCGATTATTGCATCGGCGCTACCGGCCCGGTTAAAACGGTTTGCCTGTTTTCGGAAAAACCCGTTCAGGAAATAACCCGTTTGTACCTTGATTTTCACTCAAAAACCTCCGCCACGCTGGCCCCGATTCTGTGCCGGGAGGTATGGGGCATCCAACCGGAATTGCTCGTTGCGACCGAAGGTTTTGAAAAAAACATCCAGGGCAATACGGCCGGGCTGGTTATCGGCGACCGGGCAATTGGCCTGGAAAAACGCTTCCCGTTTGTTTATGACCTGGGGGAAGCCTGGAAACAATGGACCGGATTGCCCTTTGTTTTTGCTGCCTGGGTTAGCACCAAACCCTTACCGCCGGATTTTTTGGCCCGGTTTAATGCAGCACTACAACTTGGTATTGCGCATATTCCCGAATTGACGCAGATCATCCCGGGAATCCCCGGCTTCGACATGACGGCCTATTTCCAGGAAAACATTAGCTACGAACTGGACGAAGCCAAGTGGCAGGGTTTGCAGCGGTTTTTGAACCTGTTGCCCAAAGCAGGCCAATACACGGTGCAGCGGATGGCGCCTGCCGCGCTGCGCTCCATGTAAATTGTATCGGCTGCGACATCTTAGCGTGTAAATCTTCCGGCGGAAAACCACTGCGTAGGCACATGCGTTTACAAATGAAAACAACCTTTCATTATGCGTTCACTCTTTTTTTTATTGGCTTTTTCATTATTCGGCGCATCCTGCCATTCGGCCCAGGAAAGCGCTTCCAAAGAAAATTCTATGGCAACCTCACCGGCAACTTCAGCAACGAACAATACCCCTTCCGATAGCACTCAAACACAAATCGCTACCCTGGGTGGGGGGTGCTTCTGGTGTATTGAAGCGGTTTACCTCGAGTTAAACGGCGTACTCAAAGTGGAAAGCGGGTATTCCGGCGGGCACGTGGCCAACCCGACGTACAAAGCCGTTACTTCCGGAACCACGGGGCATGCCGAAGTCGCTCAAATCACCTTCGACCCGTCCGTTGTTTCCTTTGAAGAAATTCTGGAAGTGTTCTTTACCGTCCACGATCCAACCACGCTCAACCGCCAGGGCAACGACGTGGGCACACAGTACCGTTCCGTTATTTTTTATCATTCGCCGGAACAGAAAAAAATTGCCGAGGCGGCTAAAACGGCTGCTGCCGAATTGTGGGATGACCCGGTAGTCACGGAAATTGAATCTTTCGATAAATTCTACAAAGCGGAAGATTACCACCAGAACTATTACAAGGAAAACCCGTATCAGCCTTACTGTGTGTACGTCGTTGGTCCTAAAGTGAAAAAATTCCGCGAGCAATTCAAGGCGAAACTCAAGCAGTCGAACCGGGAATGATCCAAAACGCCATTTCCTTGTTGTACCTTTGTATCAAATCATAAATACATGCAAACGACAGCAAAAGCCGATCTCCTGCTTCGGATTGAAGATGCACTCAGCAGCGTCCGTCCGCACCTTGTGGTCGATGGCGGCAATGTGGAAGTAGTAGACGTGACTGATGATATGTGCGTAAAAATCCGCTGGGTTGGCATGTGCGAAACCTGCTCGATGTCGGCCATGACGCTACGGGCCGGTATTGCCGAAGCGATCAGGGGAAAAATCCCGGAAATTGAACGTGTAGAAGCGGTTAACGGAATTTGATTCCAACTTTAGCATAAAAAAACGACACGCAGCATGGCGTTGACTAACATGCTGCGTGTCGTTTTTTTATGCTAAAACCGCATGCGCACCTGTACCTTCCAGGCGCTCTGCCTGCCGGTAAAACCGGAGTCGGTCACGGCTACTTTTTGAATAGTTTGTTCAAACCGGCTTTCCAGCCGAAGCCATTCGTTTATGCGCCAGCTCAGGTTGACAAAATACCGTGAACCACGTCCCGCAAAGCCCGGAATCGAAATTGCCGAAAACAAGTCGTTTTCGTAGGTGTAAATCCGGGCATCATAATTTGGCGTATCAAAAATCACATAACGTACCGAACCGGAAAGCGGAAAGCCCATCGCCCGCACCACGGCTTCCTGGTAAGCCAGATACCCGCGCGACCAAGGGAGCGGGCCTTCCTTAAATTGGGTCCATTCCACCCGGCTGCGCAACTCCAAAGCCGGGGCAACTTTGTAGGTAGCATGCAAGCGCAAACGCCCCCGTTTGTTATCCACCAAACCGGGAACTTCGGCAATCCCGCTGTTGCGTTCTTTGATTTCCAACTGCCAAAGCGCGTAAATAGTTACGTTGCGTTCGGGTTTCCAGGTCACCCGCCCCAGGTATTCGCTTCCGGTGGAGGGCGCATCCACCCCAAAGCGCAGCCAGGGATGTTTCCAAACATCCGCATAGGCGTTGATCTGCCATTTGCGGCCAAAACGCACATCGGCGCCGATGTACACCCCTTCTTCATTGTTCGCCCCCGAGGTTTCGGCAAACGGCGCGGCATACACCGATTGGTAGTCGCGGCCCAGCCTGCGGTGCAAAACAGCCAGCGTGACATGCCGTTGCGCGGCAAACAAAACGCCGTTAAGCATAGAAAGCCCGCCATTATCGCTGCGCGCAATTTCACCGAAAGCATACCAGTTTCGCTGCCGCCAGAAATAATCGAGGCTGCCGCCGGCGAGTTCGGTGCCCGTGAAAACAAATTGCCGGTACGGCGCCGTTGAAGGCTGCCAGGGCTTGTCGTAATGCAGATAAACGGCATTTGCCGACACCTGTCCGTTTTTCCAGATTCGGGTAGCGGTGAGGCCGCCCACCCATTCTTCAATTTGTTTTTCATCGGCCCGCTCGGCCTCCGTCCGATGCAAACCGGAGAGTTGCAGCGAGGTGAAAACCGTTTCCGGGAAATCCTGGTCCGTCGAATCTTGCGCTGCAAGCACATTCCCGTCGCGCCGGCGCAAAGATGCCAGCGCTGTGAATTCCCAGTTTTTGCCCACACCAATCGTTGCTGCTGCGCCCCGGAGAAAATAAGCCTCGCCGAAGGAAGCATAGGGCCGAATCTGCCGGCCGCCACGGGCAATCGACGTTGTTTCTGCCGATTTCCCTGGTGCAAATCCGGTTTGCAACAGCAGCCCCTGACCCATCCGGGCGGAGTAATCGCCCAGCACGACCGTTTTTACAGTTTTGTTTAAATCCTGAAGTGCGAAATGGGCGCTGTAAAAATCAAATCCATGTGCATTGCTGCCCCGGAAAAATGCCTCACCGGGATCATTTTCAGCGGTCAGGCCAAAGCGCATGCGGTTGTCGAAAGCATGGCGGTAGCGCAGGGCCCAGGTATTGGGTTCGCCTTCTACCGTACCGGTAAATCGTGCAGGGAAACGCCGTCCCCAGCGCAAGATAATTTCATCTTCTCCCTCAACAAATCCGCGCCAGAGGGATACGCTGCGGGTGTCGAGCCCGGTATTCACGCCGGCGAATGGCAGCATGCGGCGAATGTCGGTGAGTTCCCAGGCAGGAACCGCCTGCAATTCGTACACATTCAACAGGGGGCCGAAGGTGTTTCGGTAGGTCAGAAAATTTTCAATTTGAATTTCGTTGAGCAGATGCAGCCCCGTCAAATCTTCCCGGGTGGCCGTGTTGAGGTTGAGTGGCCGGAGACGCAGATTTTCCAGATATTCGAGCAGCAGTTGGGCGTCGGTTTCGGAAGCCTGTTCATTGTCACGGAAGAAATTTTCCAGCAGTTCGCCGGTGGTGGGGTCGTCCGATATTTGGGCATGCAAGCCCGTTGGGGAAATATTAAAAAAAACGGCGCAGAGAAAAGCTACCGTGTAGGAAACAATAGTTGAGTGGGCATAAAAGCGGGAAATCAAAAAGTGCATCAGCATTTGGTT
The DNA here is from genome assembly GCA_964484205.1 of uncultured Saprospiraceae bacterium. Lineage (GTDB taxonomy): Bacteria > Bacteroidota > Bacteroidia > Chitinophagales > Saprospiraceae > M3007. The sequence continues at coordinate 194,032 of CAZAEZ010000001.1, forward strand.
TGGACCGCATTGATGAATAGGCCACAATGTAGAAAGGAAAAAACCGTTAACTTGCAAAAAGCAGGCTTCTGATACCGGTTTGGCAAAATTTGGATAAGCGGCACTGTTTTTAAGTGTTTGTCCAAATTTCCATGCTGCGCCGAAAGCGAGTGAATTTTATTTCAGGCAAGGCAGATTTTGCAGGCGTAGCCGGTCGTTACGGCGAAAAATCTAACGCAGCATGGAATAAAATTAGCCGCTTGGAGGCCAGTGATGGGAATTTGGACAAACACTAAATTAAAAAAATGCAGTATTGCAAGTGGAAGCAGGTGGTATCTGCTACTTTTGCGAGGCAATTTTTAAACCTGTAAAACACACGTTAAACATGAAAAAAACACTTTTAGGAACACTTGCTGTATTTGTTTTGGCACTGGCCATGACGTCCTGCGGCGAAAAATTGCTGACGGAAGAACAAGTACAGGCTGAAATTCAAAAAGGCGTCGAAGCAGGCATGGGCGCAATCGAAAGCGAAGAAAATGCAAAATGCACCGCTGAATTTGAGGATCGCGCTACTGCCGAATTTGAGCGCCTGAAGGCCGAAGCAGAGGCCGCCCAAACGGTACAGTAACCGCTGCTGCTAAGCACACACCTTTAACATTCATTTTAAACGCAATAAAACATTATGAATAAGAAAATTATTCTCGGGGCACTGGTCGTTCTTGGCGGATTTATCACATTAACGGCTTTTGGTGGCAAAACACTCGAACAGCAAAAACAGGAAATCGCCGCCGAAATCACGGCACAACTGGACGAGTTTCGGGCCCAAAAACAGGAAGAGTGCACCATGCGCATCAACGAAGAGGCCCAGCGCCGCTACAATGAGTATGTGGCCAGCCTGCCAACTACCACGGCTAAACCCGGTAGCGGCGTTAAGACAAAACCGAGAACCAAGCCGACCGTAAAGGACCCGTTGCCGCAAACTACGCCGACTGACCCGCAAAAAACACGCAGCGGTGCAGTTCAGGAAGGCAATGTTGAAGAACAGAAAAAGCGCGGTGGCGCAATTGAACAAACCGCCGATCCGGTAAAAAAAGCTGAAGAACAGAAAAAGCGCGGCGGCGCTGTGAAAAAGGAAGGCGGCAAATAAGATTTATTCTACAACAAAAAAGGGCCGACGAAGGAATTCGCCGGCCTTTTTTTGTTAAAAAAGCGGATTCATGTTTACTTGGTATAAGTAAACGTACAGGTTTCAGAAGAACCGTCAGAGAATGTGACTGTGTATGTACCGGTGAGTGTATTGTTGGTAATAGCACCAGAACCAACAAATTTCCGGCCACCTGGATCGGTATAGTCATAGTCGATCACCTCCGCGGTTGTTGAAGAAGCAGATGCCAGGTTGATGTCCGCTTGCAAAATGGAAGCAAAACCACCAAAATTTGAAATCTGAATTTTCGATTCGCTGATACGGGTAATTACGGCAGGTGTGGTCAGGTTGTATGTGGTGCCACCGCATACATCCGAACCGAGGTAAGAACCCAGAAATTTGGTCGCCCATTCATCGGCACATGCAGCGCCTTCATAGCCGACATTACAAACACAAACACCTTCAAAGCAGGTGCCGTTGACGCCGCAATCCACGTCTTTGCAAGCGTCGGTATCGCCACAAGCCGGTGCGAAAGCAACCATGGCGCCAAGAAGGGCGAAGAGATAAATTAGTTTTTTGTTCATTGTAGAATGTTTTTGTGTGATGGATAATGTATTTTCAAAGTTCGTGGCAAAAATAGTGAAAAGGTGGATGCCGCTGCGCTAATTGACGCAAGATTTGACTTGAATCTTGTGCGCCGGCGCCTTTAACATACCGCATTTCCAAAACATTAACACCTGCATGTTCATATCTTGCCGGAAAATCAGCGTGTTATGCAACACCATAAATTAACCGTAAGTAAGACGGCACAATTTTATCAGCTCGGCGAAACCGGACCCCATGTCCGGCAACTTTGGATCGTTTGCCACGGCTACGCCCAACTGGCCTCCGAGTTTATCCGGGATTTTGAACTTGTAAATACCGGCGATGTCGTCATCGTGGCGCCCGAAGGATTGAACCATTTTTATAAAAAAGGATTCAATGGCGATGTCGGCGCTACCTGGATGACCCGTCATTGCCGGGAAGACGAAATTGCCGACAACGGCGCCTACCTGGAGGCCTTGCTTAACCGCTATCGGGCACTGCTCCCCGGCAACGTCCGGATAATCTTACTCGGGTTTTCCCAGGGAACAGCCACAATATGCCGCTGGATTTTGCGCTACCATCCCCATTTTCACGATTTGGTGTTGTGGGCAGGCATGCCGCCGGAAGACCTCGATTATCAGGCTCATAAAGATTATTTGGCAGATAAAAACCTGTACCTGCTGTACGGCTCCAATGACCCGTTTTTAACCCCGGACCGTTTTTCCGAACTCAAGGAAATTGAACAATCGGGCGGGATCGATTTTGAAGAAAACCGTTTTGAAGGAGGGCATGAAATCCCGGATGCGGCGCTTCAAAATTTGTTGAAAAAACTAAACTGACTGCATCCGGATATGCTTCCGATCAGTACCAATTCTATACCTTCGCAGTCGCTGATTCCGGCCCACGCCGAATTAGCCCCGCTGTAAGCATCTAACATTCAACACCTTACTTGAACAATTTTGCTGAATGGATTTCAAAAAAGTACTTCCGCACCTGATTGCCGTATTCTCCATCGCCGCCGTTGCGGCCATTTTTTTTGCACCCAATGCATTCAGCGGGAAAGTGCTGGCGCAACCGGACAACGACAAGGCGCGGGGCATGCAAACCGAAATTCAACATTACATAAAAACGGAAGGGGAGGCGCCGCTTTGGACGAACAGTGCCTTCGGCGGCATGCCATCATACCAGATATATTCACCGATAAAGGGCAATTTAACCAGGCCCGTTTTCAATGCGCTCCTGCTGTGGACCGATATCAGCAGCAGCATCTGGACCCAGGTGATGCTGGCCATGTTGATGACTTACCTTTTGCTGATTGTTCTGAAGGTCGACTGGCGGATCGCAATTTTCGGAGCGCTGTCCTACGGCATTACCACGTACAATATCGACATCATAGGCGCCGGCCACACCACGAAAATGATTGCCCTTGCCCTGGCGCCGGGCGTACTCACCGGCCTGGTACTTGCCTTTAACGGGCGATTATTGTTGGGCGGGGCGCTTATGGCCATGTTCCTGGCCATTCAGGTATATGCAAATCACGTTCAGATCACCTACTACACGCTGATTCTCAGTGGGCTGTATTTTTTGGCTAAACTGATTGATGCCGTCCGTGAGAAAACGTTTGTAAACTGGGGAAAAACCGTCGCTGTGTGTGCCCTGGCTATAGTTTTGGGCTTTGCTTCAAATCTTTCCCGGCTTTGGCCGACATATGAATACAGCCAGGAGACGATCCGGGGAAAATCGGAGCTGACGCAAAAAAAGTCGAAAGGCGACGGGCTGGATAAAGATTATTTGTTCGGCTGGAGTTACGGAATCGAGGAAAGCCTGACTTTGCTGGTTCCGCATTTTGCCGGCGGCGGTGGCGGCGAGGCGTATGACGACACAAAACTGTTTAAGGCGGTAGATCCTTCCCTGCGCAATCAAATCCAGGGCCTGTTTTACGCCGGCGAGCAACCCTTCGTCGGCACGGCAATTTATTTTGGCGCCATCGTTTTTTTTCTGTTCATACTCGGCGCTTTTTTAGTGCCGGGCAGCCCAAAATACTGGCTGCTGGCCGGCGGCCTGCTCATGGTTTCTTTGGCCTGGGGGAAATATTTTTTCCTCAACTACCTGTTTTACGATTATCTCCCGATGTTCAAAAAATTCAGGGCGGTATCCATGGCCCTTGGTGTCGGGCAGTTTTGCTTTGCCCTGCTGGGCGCCCTGGCGTTGCAAAGCCTGAACAATCCGGATATTTCGGTTGAAAAGAAAAAAAAGGCGCTGTGGTGGGCCCTGGGTATTACAGCTGGGCTTTGCCTGCTGGCCCTGCTGCTTGGCGGCGCTACCGGGCAGTACGATAAAGCCCTGGAAAATCAGCCCCAATTGCTGGCCCTGCTGCATGAAGACCGTGCCGACATGCTTCGCAGCGATGTTTTTCGGTCGCTAGGGTTTATTGCGGTTGCCGCTGGTTTGATCTGGTTCTACTTGCAGGGACGGATTAAAGCCGGCTGGGCAGTGGTTTTAATTGCCTTGTTTTCACTTGCCGACAATTGGATGGTGTGTACCCGCACGCTCACCGCAAAGGATTACGAAAGCAAACGCGCGGCATTGGCGCCGCCGCCCGAACAGCCTTATGACCAGCAAATCAAACAAGACACCGACTTGCATTACCGGGTTTTGGACCTGTCGCGCGGCAGCATAACTGCCAACGCAACCACATCCTATTTTCACAAAAGTCTGAGCGGATACCATGCCGCCAAATTGCAGCGGTACCAGGAGGTAGTCGATTCTTTTTTCAATGTGGGTTTGGAAAAAAACCTGCACGTGGTAGGCATGTTCAATGGAAAATACATCGTCAGCCAGGAGGGCGATATTTTCCCAAATCCCAACGCATGCGGGAATGCCTGGTTTGTAAATGCCTATGAAACGGCAACCGATGCCGACGCTGAGCTGAGTGCTTTGCGCAGCCTCAACCCAAAAGATATGGCCGTTATTCAGGAAAGCGTTGCTGCCGACAACCTCAAGAATTTTACAATCCGCCCCGACAGCAATGCGCAAATCCGGTTGGTCCGTTACCATCCGGACAAGATGGAATATGAATACTCCGCAGCAACGGAGCAGTTGGCGGTATTTTCAGAGATTTACTACCCGCCGTCGAAAGGTTGGAGTTGCTATCTCAACGGCCAACCGGCTCCTGATTTTTTCCGGGCAGATTATCTGTTGCGTGCCATGCGATTACCGGCTGGTCAAAACATGAAGCTCGAAATGCGCTTTGAGCCGAGGTCGTATTTTTTAGGCGAAAAAATTGCCTATGCGGCTTCCGGACTGGTTTTGCTGGCAGTTCTAGTCGCCTTCTACTTTTGGTACCGGAACCGAACACCCGATTCGCCGAACCGGCTCACCGACATGCCCGAGCCGGCGGAAAAAAGCAGGAAGGAACAACGTGCTCCGAAAAATGAGCGGAAACCACAGCGGCGCAAAAAATAGGGCCGGGCAGGAATCAGGTGTTTAAAAGTTTGTGGTATACTTCGATCAAGGCCGATCCGACTACGGTATTGGAGTACTGCGTTTCCGCTTTGATGCGTGCAGCCTGACGAACCTGGGCATGTTCTTTTTTGGGCATTGCTGCCAACCAATAAATTCCTGCCGCAAATTGTTCGCTGTTGCGCTGGGGGGCGATATAGCCCTGAATTCGGTGCCCGACCATTTGCGGGATGCCTCCGGTGTCAAAACCAACAACAGGCGTGCCACAGGCCAATGCTTCCAAAACCGTATTCGGCAGGTTGTCTTCGAGCGATGGAATGGCAAAAATATCGGCAGTTCCATAGATCAAGGCCAATTGCTCCGTGTCGCGGACCATACCGAGCACATGGGTAGGGTAGGGCAGTTGGGGTAAGTTTTGCTGGTCGACATTGCCGATGACCACCACCTCAAGTGCACAATCCGGTCGGTTATTTTTTAAAAAATTTAAAGCCTCGCGGAGATAACGGAATCCCTTGCGTTCCTCCTGCACTTTCACTGCGGCAAAAAGCAGTACTGTTGCATCTTCAGCGATGCCTTTTTCGCTTCGAAACTGTTTTATGGAAGTTTCTGTGGCTGGTTGATATTGCCGGGTATCAATTGGCGTTGGCATCGACAAAACAGAATATTCCTGAAGCAAGCTACTTGAACGCGCTTCATTTGCCAGCCAATCGCTATGCGCAATGAACTGCATATTTTCCGGAAGCATGGAATGCTTACGTTTCCAGACCTGATTGGACAGATCGGTCGGCGCCGGCTTGCGGAGGTAAGGGCAATGGCCACACTGTTTGCGGTAGTTTACACAAGTACCGCTGTAGTGGCAGCCTCCGGTGAATGCCCACATATCGTGCAATGACCAGACCAGCGGTTTACCCAGCGCAGCGAGCGCACGAATTTGTTTCAGCGATAAAAAGCCCTGATTTATCCAATGCAGATGCAGCACATCGGCTTGTTGCACCCAGGGGTGCCGGACAAGGTCGTAGCCAAAATTTGCCAATGAAAAAGCAAAGCGCACAGATTTGTCGCGTTCGTAGGGCAAAAAGGAAAGTTTTTCAGCATAAAAAGGCCAGCGGCTCCACATGTCGGCACTGGTGATAAGATTGGAGAACTGGCCACATTCCAGCAAAGCGCCATGTAGCCGACGGCAGGAAGTCGCAGCGCCGCCGTGTGGGTAGGTTGAAAAGTGTAAAATATTCATCGGGATTTCGGAATATCTGCAGACTCATGGAGAAAAGTAAAATTTCGGCAATCCGGCTCCTGTGCAATTATTCGGTAACCCGCCGCAGTCAAAGCATCAATTGAATTTCTGATCCGGGCCATATAGTTCCCGTCCAGATGATTACTGGCAGTTTCATCATACTCGACGCACAAAACTCCGATTGGGATTTTTGCAGATATAACTGCGTTAAGAATCTGATATTCAGCGCCTTCCACGTCCAGTTTCAACAGGTCGACATGTTGGTGGCCAAGCTCGTCAAGTACACTTTGCAGGGTGCGCACCGGTACCTGAATGGATGTATCGGATTTCTGTAAATTGACCAGGGAGTGCGACACATGCGCCTGGTTTTCCGGCATAAAAAAATTCAGGGTACCCGCTGTGTCCCAGATGCCAAACGGATGCAGTCGCAGCCGGTCGGCCAGTTCGGTAGGGTAGGGCGGATAAACTCCGCCGGGGCTGGTTGCGCAAGCCATTCGTTCTCCGTTCTTTAGGGATGTAATCAGATTTTCAACATGCTGCACGGCACGCGGTGTCGGGTCAAAAATATCCACCGTGCATCCAAACCGGTGTGCAATTTCCAGATCAAAAGAAACATCTTCTCCGGCGCCCACGAGGTAGCAAACCGAATCGGCATGCAGAAAATTTTTGGGGATGATCCAGCCGCCATACTGCGTTCCAAATCGTTCCACCGGCACGTGGGTGTCGATGTGGATATTGAGATTGCCTTCCGTCCATTTCCGGAATTTGCGGTAAACTTTTTCAAAAACAGGCAGCATCGTTGGAATACCTTTAATTTGGCCCAAAACTCTAAACTTTTGCGCAAATTGTATGGCTTGTCAGGTACCCGTTTTGCTTTTATCTTTCAATCGGCCCAACGAGACGCGTATGGTGCTCGAACAAATCCGGCTGGCAGCTCCAATCCGGTTGTATGCACATTGCGACGGTCCCCGGCCCGGATCAAAAGCTGATCTGAAAAATGTCGAAGCCGTTCACCAGCTCATTGAGCGCAAAGGGCCCGGTGCCTGTACCGAGTTGCGAACACTTTTCCGGACCGAAAATCTCGGACTTCGGCGCGGTGTTTACGAAGCACTGAATTGGTTTTTCAGCCAGGAAGAATACGGGATCATTCTGGAAGATGATTGTGTGCCCGACCTGTCTTTTTTTACATACTGCACAGAATTGCTTGATCAGTACCGGGATGAAAAACAGGTTATGCATATCGCAGGCTCAAATCTGGCCGAAACGGAATGCCGGCACATCTCCACGAGTTATTTATTTTCAAATCTGGCGTTTGTGTGGGGCTGGGCATCCTGGCGCCGTGCCTGGCAACAAATGCAAATTGACCTGGATGGACTTGAGGTATTTGAACGAAATAACGAATTGGAGCGTTTCCTTGGCGATCCAGTAGCCAGGCATTATTTGCAGGACAAATTTGAAGAAACCCGTGCCGAAAAAAACAACTCATGGGCCTATGCCTGGTTATACAGTATCATTCAAAATGAGGGCTTGTGTATTGTACCAAAAGTGAATCTTATTCAAAACCGGGGGATTGGTGGTGAAAATGCGACTAATACCAGGAAAAGGAATAAGCGTGCAAGTTTGCAGGCCCAAGCCATGGAATTTCCAATGGTACATCCGGATCGCATTCAGGCACATAAGCACCTAGAACTGGTTTTTTTCTACAAAACACAAAAAAGCCGCTGGCGTTTGAAAATCTGGGGCCTCTTGCGCGCCTTGGGCTTGCGCTAACGATTTTAATTTGCTTTCAGCACACAATGCGGAACTATATCATTTACGACCTTGAAGCCACCTGCTGGGAGAATAACCTTGATGGGTATGTGCAGGAAACGATTGAAATTGGCGCGTTTCGGCTCAATCATTTTGGCGAAGTGCGCGGAAAATTTAATCGTTTTATCCGGCCGGTCCTACACCCTACACTTTCGTCTTTTTGCCGCCAGTTAACCAGTATTTCACAAATTGACATAAACCGGGCTGGTACCTTTCCGGAGGTCATCCATGAATTTTGGGATTGGGCTCGTATTGATGAGGAGGACTATGTGCTTTGCTCCTGGGGATCATTTGACAAAAAAATGTTTATCAACGATTGCAAACTACACGAGTTGGATGAGAGTTGGGCGGCACTCCATGCCAATTTAAAAGCTGAATACATGGCTATGAAACGCCTCCGCCGCCCTGTTGGTCTTCGGAAGGCCGTCGAACGGGAGGATATACTTTTTACCGGTGTGCATCACCGGGGCATTTCCGATGCAGAAAACCTGACCAAGTTGTTTATCAAATACCTAGGGCAATGGAGCGTTTAGGCGGGTAATTTATGATGCGTACGGCGAATCATAACCCAAAATACGGAGCATAGAATTGGCATCCTGTTCCTGAAACACTTCCCAATCCGTAAATTCTCCGTAGTAGTTTTTATCTATCAGAATATGTTTCGGCGAAGGAATTAAGCAATGTTTCAGCCCGCCATAGCCGCTCAGCGATTCTTGATAGGCACCAGTGTGGAAAAAGCCGAGGTAGAGGGGTTCCTCTTTCTCGTTATAAACGGGAAGGTATACCTGGTTAATATGCGCTTCGGAGTTGTAGTAATCCGCGTTATCACAGCTTATCCCACCGATGTTTACTTTTTGATATTCCTTGTCCCAATGGTTAATCGGCAAGAGGATAAAACGCTCTTTTATACCCCAACTGTCTGGCAATGTGTTGATTAGTGAATTATCGAGCATATACCATTGCTCTGCGTCATTTTGTTGTTTTTTGCCTATGACCGAAAAAATAGTGGCCCCGCTTTCACCGACTGTGTATTTTCCAAATTCAGAATATACATCCGGCTCCGGAACCCCTTCATCATCACAATATTCTTTGATAAGCCGGATAATTTCATTGACCATGTAGGGATAGTCAAATTCAAAACCGAGGGAGTTCCGGATTGGCATGCCGCCACCAATGTTCAGGCAGGTTAGGGTAGGGCAGTGCTTCCGTAATTCACAGTAGGTTTTAATGCCTTTTTTTAGTTCACTCCAATAGTAAATGGAGTCTTTGATGCCCGTATCAACAAAAAAATGGAGCATTTTCAATTCAAATTTGGGGTTAGGGGCAATTTTTTCTTTGTAAAAATTGAGCACCTCGCTCTGCCTAATTCCCAAACGGGAAGTATAGAATTCAAAATTCGGCTCTTCTTCTGTTGCCATCCGGATACCAATGGACGCTTTATTCTTTTTGATCAATGCGTCATGCATGGCCAGCTCGGCTTCATTATCGCAAACCGGAATCACGTTTTGGAATCCCTCATTGATCAAACGGGCGATTCCCTGCGCATAAGCCAAGGGTTTATACCCGTTGTTAACAATAATGGTGCTTTTGTTGATTTTACCCAAGCGGTACAGGCGCCAAATTAAATCGATATCAAAGGCAGACGAAGTTTCCAATTGTGTGCCATTTTCTAAAACCTCATTCAGCACAAAAGCAAAATGAGAACTTTTCGTACAGTAGCAGTAGACATATTTGCCGTTGTAATTATAGCGCTGGATAGCGTCCCGGAATAATTTTCGCGCTGTTTGAATTTTCTCACCAATTTTTGGCAAAAAAGTGAGTTTTAGCGGCGAGCCGTATTTTTGAATTAGCTCATGAATATCAATGTCATTGAAATGCAAGCGATTTTCTTTAAGGCTGAATCCATCTTGTGGAAAATCAAATGTTTGCGCAACTAGATCGAAGTATGTGTTTTTCATTGAAAAACCAGCTCGTTTGAAATAACTGGTAGAACACGACGTGAAAATAAAGAAAGGTCAAAGTTATGGGCTTTTACCGACCATGAGCCAACCAAAGCAGCAATAAAATTATTGATACAACGGAGGAAGTTATCAATCACAAAGGCAAAGAAGGCAGGGAAACGTCTTACTTAACATAATATAAATTATCAAGTCAAAATGCTTTCGTATGCACCGGAAACTTACCCCTTATTTTTTACGCCTGGCCCAGCCGGTTAGCCCGTTTAATAACTCACTGAATGAATCGTATTCTTTTCTGAAACTTATGCCAAAGCCATAGCGGGACCTCAACGCACCTCCTGCTATGTCGGGCTCCGTCCTTTGATATACTTTCAGACGCCACTGGCGATTTTCTGTCATTTGTATTTCCACGGTAACGTCTTCACCTAAAAAGCCATCAACTGTTGATGTACCAGGCTGGCCTAACCCAAATTGGGAGCCCACTTGCACTGTAATTCGGTCATTGATAAATCCGCTCGTTAGCCGGAATTGCAGTTCCCGGCCAATTTGTGCCAGATTATTTTGACTTGGATCGGCTTGGTCTGTTTGGTTACGGTATTCATTATAGGCGACATTGAAATCGATGCTTGAAACGGCCCCTCCAAACCATTCTGAAAATAAGGTAGTTAGATAATTTGAAAATTGGTTACTTAACACCTGTGTCAAGGTATTAAAAGCCGATGCGATATAATCGCTGCTCTGAATGTTACTGGAACCACCGGATGGCGGGAGAAATGAACCCACGACAACTAAACCAAAAACCTGCCGTGTTAATTCATTTTGATCCTGCCTAAGCAACGATAATTTACTGTCTACCAGCGATTTAATCTGTCCGGTCACATTTGGAAAACTGAGATCAAAACTAATGTTTGGCTTAAATAAGTCACCTTTAAGATGCATGGTAACGACCACTTTTGTCGATTTAGTAGCCTCCGAGCTAAGTGTTCCTGTTACTGCCAGTTCATCCCGAAGCAGATTGTATATCGACGTGTTTTCGGTATATGTAGCATCCAGACTAATTTGCGCTGCATAAGGATCACCGTACCAGTTAATTGTACCACCATCGACAACAGTAAAAGGTTTGTTTACCCAATTCAACAATGTGAATAAGTATTCCCCTCTTCTAATTTGATAGTCGCCATACATTTTGAATTCGCCTTCCCTATTAATGGTTAACCGGATATTGCCCTCTCCCCTACCCTTGATAATATCACCAGCTTGTTCGTCAAATATCAATTGAACCTCCGCATCGTCTGTTATGGATAAATTCATTTCCAGGTTTAACCCCCGCAAATCACTCAACACAAATTGTTTCTTGTTCAATGGTTCCAGCTTATCTTTTTGAGTTGCATTGCGGAAGGTGATGAAATTTGCATCCTGAATATCGGACGAACCCGCCCCCAATGGAATGAATAAGCGCGTATCCCGGCCTGTTGCTGCATCGATATAAATATTTGTTTTTGAAAATGAGCCTGAAAACCGCGCGGTGAAACTTCCAATTCCCTGCCCATAATACAAGGCGTTGTCATTCGGCAATGTGTTCATAACCAGGAAATTAGAGCCGATCGATTTAATCTCGCAATCCAATCGCCAATCCTTAAAATGATCATGCCGCAAGCCGCCTGATATAATCGCCATATTTTTTCGGCTTCCATCTAATATGGTATCGCCATCGGCCCACAACTGATAATTGGAAAATGAAACCGTTTGATTTGGAATATAAAACATTGCTTTCAGATAATCCAGCTGGAAATGCCCGTCAACCTGGGCTTTCCCGCGCATTCCCACTCGGCCCGATGGCCCCCCAAGCTGCACTTCTGTATTAATGGTTCCATTGGTTTTTGATATATCCGGGATAAACAGTTCTAAAATTTCCATGGGAAAATTGGTAGCTGTTAGCAATGTTTGAAATTCCCCAGGGAGAATTTTGCCCAACTCTTCGGTTTGAATTTCGGCGTGGCTCTGTGGCACTTTAATCCCTACTAACCGGAGCTGATAAGTGTCGTGATCTTTAAGAAAGATTTTCCACCAGATCGGGCTCTTCAGATTGGCTATTTCTAGGTTCCCTATCAAACGCCCAAAAGGCTTTTCATTCAGAAAAACAGTGTCCGTTGTAATATAACCTTGCACGTTTTCCATGGCGAACAAATCATGCACCTCAAAATCGAGGTTATAGATTTGTGCCCGATAGGAAATATTATCAATCTTAAAAAAACGTTCGAGAAAATTTATATCAAAATTCGCCAAAGAGAATCTTGCCCCCTTTCCCTCATTAAAACTTTCAACAATTATCCGCTGATTTCCATTCATTAAATCGAAACCCCGCGCCTCGAATCGCGTGCTTGAAAACCGTAAATAATTGTCGTCCCCCATATACCAATGCTCATCAAATAACGTAATATCGGAAGTATTAAAATGAATTTGCCATAATGAATCAACAGTGGATAAAACGCCTGCCAAATTAATTTTTTTGACGATAGCACTGGTATCCTCCGTTTGCAAGGAAAAGTTTAGTGAGTTGTCTTGGGCTGTTCCTGACAATGTTACATGGGCCAATTTTTGACCTTCCGCAAGAAAGGCTTCCGGTACATGAAGTGCAAACGACCCTTTCTCCAAGCGATTTGTCCACCTAAAATCGACACCCTGCAATTGTATTCCGTCGTACACAATTGCGGGCATTTGAACATGGACGTCTGATGACCCTTGCAATGAATTAATATTAGCCCGAAAATTTAAATTACGAATTGTATCAAGTTTTGGGTCAATTAATTTAGTCCAACTTCTGGTGTCTTTTATCAAAAGATTTATCTTATAGTTATCATCAATTGCAACAGAGTCTGTAAATGGCCTGCCCCGGGCTTGCTGTACGAGAGCCGGGAAATATTGTCCATAAAAACGAATCGCATTTTCCGCCATTTTGTCAATAGTGAACTTCCCTTCCATTACACCGGCTGCAATGTCGGACAATAGAATAAAATAGCGATTGCCATTCGGTAAATTAGAGGCTGCAAAAGTGAGCGAATCTATCTTATGTGTCTGCTCCTTATTTTCAATCAACATAAAATCCCGAAGTACAACAGAGCCGCGGAGGTCATTCCAGTTCCGGGCAAATAATTTTATTTTTTGCACATTTCCCGAGAGTACCCAATCTTTTTCAACGAGATTCAGAGCGCCTAAATCCAGGCGACGCAAATCAGCCTGGAAGTCATATTCCGGAATAGAATCTTTCAGGTTAACTGTGCCGTCAAACGTAAAGTCAATATTGGGGTCTTTTAAATCCATTTGCCCCTTAAATTCAGACTTTTCAAAACGGCCGTTGAGCCGAACATTTTGATAGTTGTATCCTCTGAAATAAAAGGAATCCAATACACCGGTTAACTGTGTTTTAATTGTTTTTAACGTCAATCCGGCGCCATTGACAATATTTACCCGGAATGTCGATTTACCGAAATCTGTATTCCCGGTCCATTTTGCCAGGTTGAACTCGTTCATATTCAGGAACCCGGAATACGTCGCCTTTTCAAGACCGCCGGCAAGGTCCAATTTCATGTCAACCTTGCCAAATCCGACATCACTGGCCAGATTTCCGTTAAAAATGTGGTTTGTTCCAAAAAGAATCTGGTATGTGCCTTTAAAATTAATGTGTCCAAGCGCTTCAAATTGTGCCGGCGCCTTAAAGCCGGGAATAACCCGCTGAATGGTATTCATATTCGTGCGAATACGATCAAAATCAAAGAAAAAACGCATCTGGTCGCTTCCCTCTGTTATATCATCGCCATCAAAATTTCCCTGGATAAAGGTGTCGTCACCAAAACGAATTTTCAAATCACGTCCATTCAGCCGGTTGATCCGACCGTCTACCCTACCCTCAAGTTCGACTACATTATCCCGGTTTCTGACAAAAAAAGGGATGTTTTCTATGTCGGGGCTGAAAAACATAATATCCCCAAAACGGATTTTTGTAGCCGCATTAAACCGCCCTTCCAGTCTGACTTTATTCGTAAATCTGTTAAAGTCGCGATAGGTATTGTAGCGCATCATGAGTGTATCACCCAAAATGCTGCCATTGGTTTCCAGGCGCATGCCAAACAGCGCAGTTAGCGTATCGGAGACCTGTACTTTCTGAGCGCCCAAATGCTTGATTTCCACACCTGATTGTTCCTGTGCTTCCAAATGTTTCAGGACGCCGCTAAAAAACAGATTTTCATCAGCATATACATTTTCTGCTTCAAGCGCAATGTGCCGAACGGCCATATGATTGTAATCGATTACGCTTGGTGGAGTTTGTTTGGATGGCGACAGATCAAAGCGGTTCATCGAAAACCGACTGTCGGTCAGTACCAGTCTGGCAATAGTTGCACGTAACATTGCCGCGCGTTCCGCAATTGTATCTAAGGTTATCGAGTTTGATATTTTTTGAGGGGCGGGAGTACCCCGGGCAGAGTTTGGTGCAACAGGGTATTCCGTTATAGAAAATGCAGCACCATCCAAGTTTACGGATTGAATATCAATTATTTTTGATGGTAAATCCAGGTTGTTTACACGAATGAGGCCACTAGCAACACCCGCACGCATTTCATTGCCGTTCACTTTGTCTTCCGACAAAAACTGGACATCTTTCAGCCGCAGGTTTTGAATTCGAATGTGGAAGGGTTTGGGAGAGGGCTTGGGTTCCTTGTCCGTACTGGCGAAATAATCGAGTATAAATTGAAGATTATTGTCGGATTCATTTTCCAGCCTCTGAATATTAAACCGTGCCCGAATAAGGCTGATCTCGTTAAATTCAAGATTATTATTAAATAACGAAAAAATATTTGAATTAAGCCCGGCCTTGAGTTGTTGGGCATAGAGCAGGGTGTCGCCCTGCAAATCTTCGACATAGAAACCTTCCAGCAATAGATTATCAAAAAACGAAACGTCGATATGTTGAATACTTACTGTCGTTTTGAGTTCTGACTCCAGGTAATTGGTAACCCGAGTAATCAACCAGTTTTGAACAAGCGAAGATTGTAATACGAAATAAAGAAAGACCACGACAATGACTACTCCAAACAAGATATTCTCCACCCGCCGCCAGGTGCGTCGGAGCAGCGCCGACCATCTCCCTGGAATTTCCGGCGAGTCGGTTGATTGGTGTGGTATATCGCGTTTATCCATGGCCTAGGTATTCAAACAAAAAAGTGTGGAATCCGTTTGCTTCCACACTTTTTTTAACTGCACTGCTGCGTTGAAATCAGCATTTTTTCAACATAACATTATCTGAGGCGGAAGCTGGAAGCTCCAAGAAGTCCCTTGTCACAATAAATGGCAGCAACATAATTGCCTGCCTTTAATTTATCCTCCAGTTTGTATGCAAACGACAACCTTTGCGTAGGCTCTAATACCGCTTGTTTAACTTGCTGTGCAATGATCTCTACCGGTCCTGTCGGGGCAAATACTGTTGCTTTAATGGGGTTTTTTGAGGTTACCGGGTTGCCTTTGTCATCCGTAATGGCCAAATAAAGTTTTTGTGGTCCCTGGTACGAATCGGGCACATCGGCCAGGTCGAAGCTGATTAACAACTCCCGGGCGCGCCGGGCTTTAGCGGTTACTTTATCGTTCCGACGCTCTACTTCAACGCGAAATGAGGTTGCTTTAAACGTCGCGGATTGTGTTTTCCGGATTTGTTCTTCAAGTTGTTTCGCCAAATCGGTTACCTGACCACTCAATTGCTCCTTATCGCCTTTCAACTGTGTATTTTCATCGGTAAGGCGTTCATTTTCTTCCCGGAGTTGTTGGTTTTCCTGGCGAAGCACCGTGATAACCGTTTCGTACTCGGTTTTTAATTTTTCAAGACCGGCAATCTGATCCTGTAATTCCTTAAGGTTTTTATAGGAAGTCGCTTTTAACTGCTTGATGGATATTTCTTTTTGCTCAATAATGGCCGCCGTATTCGTAACCTTTCCTTGCAGGTTTTCATTTTCGGTACGCAAATCAGTATAGGCAAGCGACAAACTGTCTAATGCGCTTTCGACATTAGCTTTTACCTGTATCAACGAGTCCATAACGATTTGTCGGTCATGACTTTCTGACATCATTGATTTTGATTTTTGCCAAAAAAACCAGCCCAGGGCAGCGGAAAGCAACAACAAAATGGTCACGATGATCGCGTAAATGCGTGCGTTTGAATTTTCATTCATAGTATAAAATTTATAAGTTGGCAAATGTTTTGTCGTCCCGAAAACGTTTGGCAGCAGATCGTATTATGTCAACTACCCGACGTGCATTAAGTTTCTGGATAAATTGCCGTCAACGGACCCGGAGACACAATCAACCAGTTGCCGCAGCCAGTTCCTCCGGGGTATTTACGTTGGAGAGGATTTCCGGATTTGGCGGCTCCAATAAATGTACACCGGCAATGCTTAATGTTTTACGGGCGCAACGTTTTTTTTCATGTATCCGCTGCACAACAATGTTACGCATCCTGGGCTCCCAGATTGCCAGCAATGGATCCGGAGAGCCGTCGCTAAATGCCGGCGCACGGAAAGCAGTGGCAGGCAAGGCAGGTTGCCGGTTTTGTATCAAATATTCCAAGGTCGGCATATCCAACAGGGGCATATCGCAGGCAATCACCAGCCAGGCAGCATCAGGGTGCTCGCAAAATGCAGAATAAATAGCACCAAGCGGACCCTGATCGGAAATTTGATCCACAATCAACTTGTAACCGGTCAATTCAAAGGCCTGGTCCGGCCGGCAAGAAATGTAGGTATCCACACCCAAATCTTCCAGTAAATCAACTAAATATTCCCGCTGCGGTTTTCCATGCCACGGAATCAATCCCTTGTCGTGCCCCATCCGTGTTGAATGCCCTCCGGCTAACACCAGGGCCTTGAGTAATGGTGGATTTTCTGATTTTCTCATACGCGCTTAAAATCTTTTTTCCCGCCTGTTTTTTCCAGCAGGCAGACTTCCTGGATTACAATTTCCGGTGAAAAAGCCTTACACATGTCATAAATCGTCAAGGCCGCAATGGAAGCGCCGGTGAGGGCTTCCATTTCAACGCCGGTTTTACCCGTACAAACGGCCTGGCATTCGACGCGCACAAGATTCTGCTCAGTCAACCGAATATCAATTTTGCAATTATCCAAACCCAACGGGTGGCAAAGCGGAATCAAATCACCAGTCTTTTTAGCTGCCAAAATGCCGGCTAAAACGGCCGTTTGAAATACGGCTCCTTTTGGCACTCTGATTTCACCGCCCGTCAAATGCTCCAAAACGACAGGAGGCAGTTGAACCAAAGCCTGCGCGCGGGCCATCCGCCGGGTAACCGGCTTGCTTGCAACATCAACCATGGTTGGGTTTCCGCTAGAATCAAGGTGCGTGAATTCAGGCATATGCTTACTTTTCCGCTCAAAATTAGTCAGGTTTAATTAAAAAGAAGATTTTGAAATGATCCGTGTTGAGGAAGCCACCGAAATAATCCTGGAGCATGCCAAACTTATCGCCAGCGAAGATTGCCCGATCGATCATGTCCATGGGCGTGTGCTGCGGGAAACAATTTTCGCCGACCGGGATTTCCCACCTTTTGATCGTGTGGCAATGGATGGGATCGCAATCCAGTTTGCTGTTTTTCAGGAGGGTATCCGGCGATTCAGCGTCGAAGGCCAGGTACCGGCCGGGCAACAGCCGATATCCCT
The DNA here is from genome assembly GCA_964484205.1 of uncultured Saprospiraceae bacterium. GTDB lineage: Bacteria > Bacteroidota > Bacteroidia > Chitinophagales > Saprospiraceae > M3007. Next base: position 211,918 of record CAZAEZ010000001.1, read on the forward strand.
GCAACACCGCAATGGCTGCCTGGAGGTGGCCACCGGCGCCGCGCTTCCGGAAGGCGCAGATACCGTCGTTCCATATGAACAAATACAAATCGAGGGCACGGCGGCAGAAATACAAGCCGAATCTGTACGATTCCGGCAAAACATCCACCACCAGGGAACCGACCAAAAACAAGGAACGGCCCTGCTGCAGCCCGGCAGATTGCTCGGCCCTGCAGAATTGGCTATCCTGGCAACTGTTGGCAAAACGACGATTTCCGTGAGCAGGCATTTGCGGATCGCACTTGTTGCAACCGGGGATGAACTGGTAAGACCGGAAGCCACTCCCCTACCCTGGCAAATCCGGTTGTCGAATCCCTACACTTTGAAAAGTCTTCTGGAAACTATGCCTGTTCAGGTCGAGACCTTTCATTGTTTGGATGATTTTAATGTGATAAAAAATCTGGTAAAGAAAATTTTGGCTGAGTATGATGTTTTAATACTCAGCGGCGGCGTTTCGGCCGGCAAGCGGGATTTTATTCCGGAAGTGCTCCAAGCCTGCAGCGCGGAAATTTTGTTGCACAAAGTTTCCCAACGGCCCGGAAAGCCGCTTTTATTCGGACAGGTGCCGGGTGGCGCCACTGTTTTCGCCCTGCCCGGAAACCCGGTATCGGCATTTATGTGCACCTGCAAATACCTGATGCCCTGGATTGAAAAATCGCAGGGCCTTGCGCATCCCCCTCCGGAATGGGCGTTCCTGCAAGAACCGCTGGAATTCAAACCCGACCTGACCTGGTTTGTGCCTGTACGCATCGAAAATCAACAGGGAAAATTATGCGCTTACCCCAGGCCCGGACATGGGAGCGGAGACCTGGCAAACTTGCTGGCTGCCGACGGGTTTCTGGAATTGCCCCGGGGGCGGGATTTGTATAGCGCCGGAGAGGCCTATCGCCTGATTCGTTACCGGAAATAACTAGCCGCCAATGGTCGTCATGCTTTCCCTTGCCGGAAAACCCGCAAGGCGCCTGTTTTCGGCTTCGTAACCATCCCTGGCCCGACTACCGATTGCTTCAAGCAGGGCGGTTTGTACCTCGGCGTCCGTTGCGCCGGCGCGCATCAGATCCCGGATGTTGAATACGCCCTGATCATACAAACAGGTTTTTAACAGGCCCTGCGGTGTGATCCGCAAACGATTGCATGTTCCACAAAACGTACGGGAGTACGCGGGTATAATGCCAACACTTCCGGCAAAGCCGGGGATGCTGTAGTTCAATGCGGTTGAATGTGGCGGGTCGGGGATTTTACTTAGTTGTGGGAATTCAGCGCGAATGGCAGATTCGATTCGTTTCCAGTCCCAAAACAATTCACTGTGAGGAGTCGCCCCCCCATTGAAGGGCATTTCTTCAATAAATCGAACACTGACCGGAAAGTCCCGGGTGAGTTTCACAAACGGGATGATATCCATATCATTTTGGCCTTGTAGCAAAACCACATTAATCTTGACTTCAAAATCCTGTTCAACCATGGCCATGAAGGTAGCCCATACGGCATCAAATTCATCGCGCCGGGTTATCTGGGCAAAGCGGTTGCGGTCGAGCGTATCCAGGCTCAGATTTATCTGCCGCACACCTGATGCCAATAGTGCGGGAAGGTGCGCCCGCGTAAGGGTTCCGTTTGTCGTAAGCGCAATTTTTGTGATTCCGTCAATTGCTGCCAAACCTTGAAACAAGTCCATTACATCGCGTCGGACAAATGGTTCTCCGCCGGTTATCCGCACTTTTTCGATGCCCATACCGGCCAATATGCGCAGCAACCGCAGCATTTCTTCATACTGCAACAAGGTGGAGCGGGGGCCAAAATTGATGCCTTCTTCCGGCATACAGTACGCACAGCGCAAATTGCAGCGATCGGTGATGGCGAGACGCACGTAATTGATCGGGCGACCATGGTTGTCAAACAGGCTGGGCATAGTGGCACAAATGTATTGCTGAAAACACGACCTTTGTATTTTGGTTTAAATATTCGTTGGGCCCGATTTTTAAAGCATGGAAATTGAACTTGTCTTACTCTTCTTTGGCGTGGCGCTACTTTACGCCACTGCCGGGTTTGGTGGAGGCTCCAGCTACCTGGCCATTATGGCTTTGTTTGGGTTGTCTATGCTCACCCTGCGACCGGTGGCACTTTTGTGCAACATCGTGGTCGTTTCTGGAAACCTCTGGATTTTTTGGCGAAATGGCCACCTGAATTTGCAAAAAACCGCACCGCTGGCATTGGCCGGCATTCCTATGGCATTTGCCGGGGGGTATTGGAAACTCAGCGAACAAACCTTTTTTATCCTGCTGGGCTTCAGTTTGATCGCTGCTGCACTTGCGATGTGGATTCAGGCCCGGCCGGTTTCCACAAAAGCCGAAGCCGCAAAAGCGCTTCCCGCTACAGCAAACCTAAGTATTGGCGGCGGGCTCGGGCTTTTGGCAGGACTAACCGGCATTGGCGGCGGAATTTTCCTGTCACCGGTGTTGCACCTTATCCGGTGGGACAAACCTAAGGTGATCGCCGCAGCGGCCAGCTTTTTTATTTTTTGCCAGTCCGTTGCCGGAATCGGCGGCCAGATGGCGCAAGGCGCAAAAATCGAGTGGAAACTTGTTTTCCCGCTGTTAATTGCTGTTTGGCTGGGCGGCCAACTCGGCGTTCGGGCAACCACAAGCCGGTTTTCACAAATTTTAGTGCGCAACCTGACGGCCCTGCTGGTGTTTTATGCAGGCTTTAACATCCTTTTCCGATACTTATGAAAATAAAAGTTTTGACGTTTGGAATCACGCGCGATATAATCGGAGCGGACAGCCTCTTGTTGGATTTGCCGACCGGTAGCACCGTGTCCGACGTACGTGCCCACCTGGCCGATCGTTTTCCGCCAATGGAGAAACTGGTTTCCCTCATGATTGCGGTCAACGCGGAGTACGGCACACCCGACACCCAGTTGGGTGACATGGATGAACTCGCACTTATCCCACCTGTAAGCGGAGGTTGACATGACGGATATCCAACTACAAACAACTACCCTGTCGGAAGCAAGCTGCAGGCATTTTGTTGCCGATGACCAAGTCGGTGCAATCGTACTGTTTGCAGGCACTGTCCGCAACCAAACGCAAGGCAAAACCGTGCTTCGGCTTGAATTTGAAGCCTATGCGCCCATGGCCGTTGCCGAAATGCGTAAAATTGCCGAACAGGCTATTCGGCAATTTGATGTGCTGAAGGTCAGCATCCACCACAGAGTCGGCATATTGGCCATCGGTGAAATCCCGGTGGTTATTGCGGTTTCGGCCAAACACCGGGCCGCAGCATTTGAAGCGTGTCAATATTGTATCGACACCCTGAAACAAACTGTTCCGATTTGGAAGAAGGAAGTTTTTGAAGACGGCGCCGTGTGGGTGGCCGCACATCCCTAACGATTGTGGTCAGCAATTAAGCGGGGCGTCTGCAGCGAGTTCGGTAAAAAAGTCAGTTTTGTCCTCGTCCGGCCTGTCTTTGCAGGGAAAATCTTTTTCCACCAAAACGTGCAAGGCATGCCCGTCGCCCAACGGAATAAAACACTCCATTGAAACGTCCTCGGTGTCCATCCAGTGTTGTGCCGTTGCACCGGGAATTTTTAAACAAAGCCTGCCATTTTCAAATTGAACTGCGATGTCCTGCAAGTTTTCGTCAAGCAGTAATTCCCACGCAAATACTTGTCCGTCAGGGAAATGAATGCCCGCTTCCAACCAATTTTCAGCGCGCAGCTGGACAATTTCGGATTTCCGAAGGCGCAAGCGGATGCTATTTTGTTCACACCGTATTTTCATGATCTTTTTTTTCTTGTAAAATTAAGAAACGGCCGGAAATTTCCCAAGTACACACGGAAGCGCTGCGGCTTTCGTTTCTTTGACGTGTTTTTTAGAAATTGCACAAATCAACCATGTGTTTACCAATAAAAACAAGCCATGTACGTAAAATTAATCCATCTGGCGCTTGCCTGTTTACCCGCTTTTTCCATTGCCCAATGCCCGGAATTTCAAATCACAGCGCTGCATGATCTTCAGCGCGCCACTGCCGATCAAAAAGAACACAGCATCACGGCGCTCGGCTTCGACCTGCGCAGCGCATTTACCCAGCGCGGCGAATCTATCCGCAGTTATTCCAAGTGCTGGAATTCAAACTTTCAGGATCAATCTGTGTTTGAACAGCTCGTCTGGTGGAACCAAACAGCGAATTCGATTACATTTATGACTCTGAATGAAACCCACTACACTGCCCTGCGCAAACGAATTTTGAACCGGCATTCCGGCAAACCCGTTACTGAAAATCCGGATTTTTACCTGGGCAAAGTTTTTCAGTATCGTTTTGGTGGGCGGCGTGTCGACGAAGTAGATTATTTTTTTGTTCAGATTACCTTTCGTTAACCCATGCAGCCATTCAAATTTCCTGTCTGACAGCTAAATTTATACCGTATGCGACTCCTTTTATTTTTCTTTTTAACATTCGCCGGGCTTTCTTGTGCCCAAATAGGCGTTCAGGCACAAACCAAAACAAGCGTTGATAATTTTGAAGCCTTACTGACCCAAACGGATTCTTTTCAACTTGTCGACGTGCGATCTCCGGAAGAATACGCCGATGGACATCTCGAAGGCGCACAACTGATCAATTTTTACGAAGAAAACTTTTCAACTCAATTGGAACAGCTGGATAAAAAGCGGCCCGTGCTGGTGTATTGCGCTTCCGGCAACCGGAGTGGCAAAACAGCGGTGCTACTCGGTGAAATGGGCTTTAAAAAAATTTATGACCTCGACGGCGGAATAAAAGCGTGGCGCGCTGCCGGTAAAAAAATTGTTGAGTAGACCCATGTTCGAAGCCTATTGGCAGATTTTTCAAAATGCTTTCCGAGGTTATGCCAATTACGTTTATCACGAGTTGCTTCACCCCGATTGGAATAATTATTTCTACTGGCTAATCGGCATTTCGGTGGCGGTCTATGCCTTGGAGCTGGCCTTCCCCTGGCGGAAGAATCAACCGCGAATCCGGGAGGATTTTTGGCTGGATTCCTTCTACATGTTTTTCAACTTTTTCCTTTTCGGATTGGTTGGGTATGCGGCGGTTTCCAATGTCGCCGTCCGCGCATTTAATGATTTGCTGGCCTGGGCTTTTGGCATTCAAAACCTGGTAGCCTTGAATATTGCCGCCACACCCCATTGGGTGCAATTGTTGATCTTGTTCGTCGTACGTGATTTTATTCAATGGAATGTGCACCGCCTGCTGCACCGTGTTCCCTGGCTTTGGGAGTTTCACAAAGTGCACCACTCGGTCCGGCAGATGGGTTTTGCCGCGCACCTGCGTTTTCACTTTATGGAAACCATAGTTTACCGGACGATCGAATACCTGCCGCTGGCGATGATCGGTTTTGGCATACAGGATTTTATCCTGGTGCATTTATTCACGCTTACCATCGGCCACTTGAACCACGCCAATATTTACCTGCCGCTTGGGCCGTTGAAATATATTTTCAACAATCCGCAAATGCATATCTGGCATCATGCCAAGGCGTTGCCGGAAGGCAAATACGGGGTCAATTACGGGCTTACGCTAAGTGCCTGGGACTATCTGTTTGGCACCAATTGGATACCAAAAGATGGCCGGGACATCAAACTCGGGTTCCCGGATGTGGACGAATACCCACATGGTTTTTTTGCACAAATGTGGCGGCCGTTCCGGCGTGATTCCTAAGCGCAGTTTCACCACCGCAGCAACCCATCAATAGCCGCTTCCACTTTTTCAATGGACGGGATCATTTCTTGTTCGAGCGTTGAATTGAGCGGTACGGCCGGCATGTTTGCCGCGCCAAGCGTGCGCACCGGCGCATCGAGCCATTGAAAGCAGTTTTCTGAAATACGCGCGGCTAAGCTTTGGGCAAAGGTGTTTTGCACAGGTTCTTCAGTAACTACGAGTACCCGCCCATGGCGCCGGGCAAGTGCGTACATGGCCTCCTCATCCAAGGGGAACAGGGTGCGCAAATCAAGCACCGCTACCCTACCCTGGAATTTTTTTGCGGCATTCACCGCCCAGTGAACGCCCATGCCGTAGCTGACCACGCCCAGGGTTTCTCCTTTTTCGACGGCTGTCGCATCGGCATCCAAAAAAAGGTTTGCTTTGCCAAAGGGAAGCACGTAATCTTCAGCAGGTTCCACCGTTCGGGCGGCTTCTGTGCCGCGTACTTTGGACCAATACAGGCCTTTGTGTTCAAAAATAACAACCGGATTTGGATCGAGGTAAGCTGTTTTGAAAAGCCCTTTCAGATCGGCGCCATTGCTGGGGTAGGCGATTTTGATCCCCCGGATGTTGGTTACCACGCTTTCCACGCTGCTGCTGTGGTATGGCCCGCCGCTTCCGTACGCCCCGATCGGTACGCGAAGGATGCAACTCACCGGCCATTTTCCATTGGTCAGGTAACAGGAGCGGCTCACTTCCGTGAAAAGTTGGTTCAATGCCGGCCAGATGTAATCGGCAAATTGTACCTCCACGATGGGCTTGAGCCCCGCGGCACTCATACCCACTGTGCTGCCGATGATAAATGCCTCCTGAATGGGGGTGTTAAATACCCGGTGGTCGCCGAAGGTTTCGGCCAGGGTGGCCGCTTCGCGAAAAACGCCACCGAGGCGGCGCCCGACATCCTGTCCGTACAGCAGGCATTCCGGGTGTTTTTCCATCAGTTCCTTTACGGCAAACAACGCACAGTCTACCATGACTTTGGCTTCCCGGCCCTGGGGGGCGCGGTTTCCGCGCTCTTCGGCAACTGGCGTCGGAGCAAAGTCGTGCGTGTACAGGTCTTCCGGGGTTGGGTCCGGGGCATTTTTACTTTTTTCAAAATCGGTGGCAACGGTAGCGCCGGCCTCCGATTCCATTTTAAGAAGTTGCTTTTCCGTAAAACCGTTTTCCAGCATGGTTTTTCGAAGTATCGGATAGGGGTCGCGCTTCTGGTGTTCCTTGAGGTCGTCGCGGTACCACTCCATGCGTACGCCGGAGGTGTGGTGGTTTAACAGAGGGACCTTTGCGTGGATCAGGAACGGCCGGCGTTCCTTGCGCATTTTTTCCAAAACACCTTGCGCCGTTTGCCAGCAAGTCACAAAATCATTGCCCGGAATACTTACTGCTTCCAGTCCGGGAAAGCCTTTGGCATACTCGGCTGCATTTGCCACCCGGGTTTCTTCGGCGTTGGCCGAAATATCCCAGCCGTTGTCTTGAACCAGATATAAAATGGGCAATTTTTTCAAAACGGCCATTTGGAATGCTTCACTCACCTCCCCTTCAGTTACCGATGCATCGCCCAGGGAACATACCACGATTGGCGGGTTTTTCAATTCCGCCTTTGTTTGCATCCCCATCTGTTCCTTGTACAGAAACCCCATTGCCGTACCGGTGGCCGGGATAGCTTGCATGCCCGTCGCGCTACTTTGATGCGGGATCTTGGGTTTGTCTGCATCCCGCAGCGAAGGGTGGCAATAGTACGACCTGCCGCCTGAAAAGGGATCGTCGCGTTTGGCCATTAATTGCAACATACAATCGAAAGGCCGCAGCCCGATTCCAAGCAAAATACTGTCGTCCCGGTAATACGGAAAAATGTAATCCTGCGGCAACAATTGCAAAGCCACTGCCAGTTGAATGGCCTCATGCCCCCGGGAAGTGGCGTGCACGTATTTGGAAACAAACTTGGTGTTTGCTTCATAAATTTCGGTCATCGCTTTTGCTGTGGCCATCAGCCGGAAAGCACGCTCCAATACTGCTACAGGAACTTTTGAAGGCGATTTGGTGGGGGAAGACTGTTTTTTTCGGGGCGTTTTAACGGTCGTACTCAACGGATCGTGATTTTTTGTTATCAGAATCCCGCAAAGGTAGTGGCTTATTCGCTATCCACCCGGGTCGATTGCCAATTGAGTAGTACCCAGTGCCGTTTTTTCTTCCGGTAAACAGCCGTGTAGCGCAACAATACCGAAAATGCCTGGCCATGAATTTCCCCATCCACATTAACTAATCCGTTTACCAGGGCCATTTTACCGTAGCGGCGGACTATCGGGTTGGGCTTGCGCAACATAGCCAGGTAATTAATTGTACCGGTTGCAATCGCGGTGAGGTGCTGCTGTTTATTCTCCTGAAGTCCGTTTGAATGCAGGTAGTGCAAATCGCTGTCGAGCATGGTCCTGAGTTGTACGGTATCTTTTCCAACCATTGCTTCAAACCGTTGCTGTTCGGTTTCCAAGATTGTCTTTTTAGCATTAATTTGCGCAATGGAGGCGTTGGATGAACCCAGGACAACTACCAAAAAAAGGGTGAATTTCCACATTTGAAGCATTTGTTTTAAGCGCCAAATCTACTGCCAAACCGACCGAAAAACCTTAATTTGTCGCCAATCCATTGTGATTTTCCCAATAAAGGTTAACTGTTTTGTGTTTACTTTGTGGAACAATTTTTGTTACTTTTATTTCTTTCAATCCTTTTTACCATGAACCGATTTATACTCACCACACTCTTGTGGCTTTGGGTGCTTTATACAGGCACTGCACAAGACGCCACACTCTTCAACCAGGTTATCGGGTCCACCGGACATGTTGCCGTGCAACAAGGGCTGACGTATGCCTATACGGTTGGCGAAGTCGTTATTGTCACAGTCGGGTCCGACAAGCGGATCCTTACACAAGGTTTTCATCAGCCTGAACACACCCGGATCGTTTCTGTCGGGGACCCGGATTTTGCCAATTGGGATATAAGCATTTTTCCCAATCCAGTCTCCGATGTTTTGACCGTCCGGTATTCAGCCGACAAGGGGACTTCGCTAACTGCCACCGTAGTAGATATGGTTGGCAAAATAGTGCTGCAGAACCAGCCCCTTTCCGAGCCTGATGGGTCTACACTTGATTGCCGCAGTTGGCAGCCCGGTGTTTACTTTTTAATCCTGCAGGACCCTGTTGGGCGTGGAAGTTCAACCGTCCGGATCATTCGCTTGTAATCCGCGAATAATTGCCGCCTTCCCAGATTTATATTTAAAAGCAAACACATTTCAAAACCGATAAGTGTATGATTAAGCGTCATTTACTACTTACTGGCCTGCTGACCATGTTGTTAGCCTGGCGCGCCGAGGCGCAGTTCACACCGCAAGGATTTAGTTATCAATGCATCGTGCGCGACGACAACGGCGGCTCCCTGAATAATCAAACCGTAAGTCTGTTGTTTACGATCCGCAGCGGAGCGCCAAACGGCCCTGTTGCCTATTCGGAAATGCAGACAACCTCTACCAATGAATTTGGACTGGTCAATCTCTTCATCGGACAAGGCACGCCCTTGCAAGGTTCATTCACCAATATCAACTGGGGTGGAAGCGCAAAATATTTGGCCGTTTCCGTAGAAACCGCGCCCAATGTCTTTGATGAGTTGGGGACAACGCAGTTGATGAGCGTGCCCTACGCCCTGTATGCACAAAATACTGCCAACAGTGGTGATGATTGGGGAAGCCAAAGCGTACAGACGTCTCCGATTTTGCAAGGCGACGGCACGGCAGGCGATCCACTCACACTGGCGCAGCAGGGTGCTTCCGTGGGGCAAATACTCAAATGGAATGGTACAGTCTGGGTTCCGCAGGCTGATGAAGCCGGGGTCACCGAAATTATCACCGGCGCCGGCCTGACCGGGGGGCCAATTACGACCAGTGGGACCATCAGTTTGGAAAACACTACCGTTGCCCCGGGTTTATATGGCAGTTCCACCCAAATCCCCGTCATTTCCGTGGACGAATACGGCCGTGTAACGGATGTCTTCACCGTTACACCACAGCCGGCTTCCGTAGGAATCACGGGTGCCGCGGGCATCAGTGTTGCACAAAACGGGCTCAATTTCACCATTACGAATACCGGCGATACGGATGCGGCCGATGATATTACCACCAACAGTCAGGCGGACGGGGATATTTCCGGACCATTTTCCGATTTGCAAATAAAGGCCAATGCTGTTTCGAGCCCGGAAATTGCCGACAATGCGATCAACACCTCCGAACTGTCTGATGGCGCTGTGACGGCTCCAAAACTTAACAGCATGGGCGCTGTGAGCGGTCAGGTACTTAAATGGACGGGCACGACCTGGGCGCCCGCAGCGGATGCCTTAGGATCAACCTCCATAACTGGTGGCACGGGAATCAACGTCGCCGGCAGTTCCAACAACTTCACCATTACGAATACTGGCGATACCGATCCCAGCGACGACCTCACGAATATCAGCGTTGCCAACGGCGACATTTCCGGACCGTTTTCCAACCTGCAAATCAAGCCTGATGTGGTTGGGACCACGGAACTGGCAAGTAATGCCGTTGCCACCGTCAAGATCGCTCCTGAGGCCGTGACCGGTGAAAAAATTGCACAAATGAACGCTGCGAGCGGTCAGGTACTCAAGTGGAACGGTTCCACTTGGGCGCCCGCGCCGGATAATCTGGGCACCGTCACCATTACCGGTGGTGTCGGTATTGATGTGATTGCTGCCGGCAACAACTACACCATCGCCAATAACGGGGACATCAACCCCTTTGACGATATTACAGTAAACAGTACCGCAGGTGGCGACCTGACCGGCACGTTTGATAACCTTCAGATCAAACAGTCCGTTGTGACTAACTTCGAATTGGCAACAAATGCTGTTTCTACCATTAAAATTCAGGATGAGGCGGTGACCGGCGAGAAAATTGCACAAATGAATGCTTTTAGTGGACAGGTTCTTAAATGGAACGGTACAACCTGGGCGCCGGCGCCCGATAACAATACCGGGGATAACTGGGGCAACCAAACCGTGTCGGTCGGACCGACGATCAGTGGAAATGGCACCATTGCAAGCCCATTGACGCTTGCGCAACAAAGTGCAAGCAACGGTCAGGTACTCAAATGGAACGGCGCCTCCTGGGCCCCGGCCGACGACGCAGGCGGTGATGACTGGGGTGCGCAAACGGCGCTGGTCAATTCTACCCTGACCGGCAACGGTACCACCGGCAGCGAACTCGGCATCGCCCAGCAAGGAGCCGAGGTCGATCAAGTACTCAAATGGAACGGTACAACCTGGGCCCCGGCAGCCGATAATGATTCCGGTGGTGACGACTGGGGTGCGCAGGCAGCAGTCACTTCCCTGGAACTGGATGGTGACGGCACAGCAGGCAACCCGCTCCGCCTGGCCGACAACAGCGCCGCCATCGGGCAGGTGCTGAAATTTGACGGCACACTTTGGCTCCCGACCGACGAGGCCGGCGGCGACGACTGGGGTGCGCAAACGGCGCTGGTCAATTCTACCCTGACCGGCAACGGTACCACCGGCAGTGAACTCGGGATTGCTCAACAAGGCGCCGGTGTAGACCAGGTGCTGAAATGGAACGGCGCTACCTGGGCCCCGGCCGACGATAACGATTCCGGTGGCGACGATTGGGGCGCACAATCTGCAGCCACGTCCCTCGAGCTGGATGGTAACGGCACGGCCGGCGACCCGCTCCGGTTGGCCGACAACAGCGCCGCCATCGGGCAGGTGCTGAAATTTGACGGCACCCTCTGGCTGCCGGGCGATGACAACGACTCCGGCGGTGACGACTGGGGCGCGCAAGCCGCGCTGGTAAATTCTACCCTGACCGGCAACGGTACCACCGGCAGCGAACTCGGGATTGCCCAGCAAGGCGCCTTCGTTGACCAGGTGCTCAAATGGAATGGCGTCACCTGGGCCCCGGCCGACGATAACGACTCCGGTGGCGACAATTGGGGAACACAGGCTGCATTTACCTCACTCGAGTTGGATGGTAACGGAACGGCCGGCGACCCGTTGCGGTTGGCCGACAACAGCGCCACCATCGGGCAGGTGCTGAAATTTAACGGCACCCTCTGGCTGCCGGAAGACGATGGCGGCGACGACTGGGGCGCGCAAGCCGCGGTAACTGACGCCACCATTAAAGGCGATGGTTCGGCGGGCAATGCATTGGGATTGGCAGATCAAAGTGCTTTGGTCGGGCAGGTATTGAAATACAACGGTTCAACATGGGTGCCTATGGATGACAATACCGGTACTGGCCCTTCAGATAACTGGGGTACACAAGTGGCCATGACAAATGCCACACTGGAAGGAGATGGCACCATCGGTGACCCGCTAAGCCTGGCACAACAAGGCGCAGGTGTAGACCAGGTCCTGAAATGGGATGGCACGACTTGGGCGCCCGCCGATGATTTGTCTGATCTAAATACCTACGCTGCCGGTACAGGAATCGACATTACCGGATCGGCGCCAAATTATGTAATTGAAAATACCGGCGATCTTGATGCCACAAATGAGCTTCAGACGATTTCGCTGACAGGCGACGAACTAACCCTGTCGAACGGCGGTGGTACAGTAAATCTGCCGCCTTCCAATACCTATGCGGCCGGAACAGGGATCGACATTACCGGCACTGCGCCAAATTTCACAATTGAAAATACGGGCGATGCCGATGCTGATCCGACAAATGAATTGCAGACGATCGATTTGACTGGTGATGAACTTACCTTGTCAAACGGCGGGGGCACGGTTATCATTCCAACCGCAAATAATTATGCTGCCGGAACCGGAATTAACATTACCGGTACTGCTCCGGATTTTACCATTGAAAACACAGGCGATGCCGATGCCGACCCGGCTAATGAGTTGCAAAACCTGGCGTTGAATGGCAACATTTTAAAAATTACAGGGACCAATAGCTCGGTAGATTTCGATACGCTTATCACTGCGGCCGGTATTGGCCTTTGGCAAGGCATCGGCAATAATATCCGGAACGGAAATAGCGGAAACGTCGGCATAGGTCTGGATACGCCCTTGGCAAAACTCCACATTATGGGCAATCAGGATGCGTTGTTTCTGGAGGGCGCCGAACCGACCCTGAGTTTCACCAAAGGAGGCACACCCCTCGCTACTTTGAGCCATTCTACCGGCAGTTATTTGATGGAAAGCCTTGATTCATCGGCAATTATTCTGTCCACCTCAGGTGGCAAAGCCCTCGTCGTAGACGGTGTTTCCGGCAATGTCGGCATCGGCGATGCAAACGCCGGCATTGCACGCTTGAAAGTCAAACAAACCGATTTGTCGGGCGGTCTGATGATTGAAAACGCTCTTGGCGGTTTTTGGGAATTCCGTTCAAACGCTGCAACCGGCGGCTTGATCCTGTTCAACAATACCATGGGGCAGGTGCCGGCCGGCTTTTTTGCGCCGAACGGCGTTTATACCCCCTCCGACCGGCGTTTGAAAAAAGATGTTGCAGGGCTTTCCGCTGTTTTGGATAAAATCATCCAACTTGAGCCCGTTCGCTACCACTACAATCCGGAGTCGGCTGAAAGCAAGACATCACTGGGCTTTATCGCCCAGGATGTTGAGGCGATTTTTCCGGAACTGGTCGGAACAAGTACCGGAGATGACGGAATTCAATACCTGGCATTGAATTACGCCGGATTTAGTGTTTTGGCCATCAAAGCCATTCAGGAGCAACAAAAACAGATTGACGCACTAGAAAGTAAAAATGCAGCCATGCTTAACCGGTTGAACGCCCTGGAGGCACGTGTTCAAAGCATCGAACAAGCCGGCGCCCGGGCGGAAAAATAGTTTTTCGTAGAAAAGTAAATGCCACAGGGCCTATGCTAAACCGGCCCTGTGGTTTACTTTTTAAAACGATCATTTACTTAAAACGCAAGACAACCCTGCATGCGCCAGATTCTCACCCATTGTGCTCTCACTTTTTCTGTGCTGCTTTCAGTCGGCTTATGCCAAGCTTTCGGCCAAGTCTATTTCCTGCGCGACACCTTCTGCTCCAACCAGATACTGATCGTCAATAGCCATTTGTACAGTATTGACAATCCAACCGGCACGGAAATCTTGCCGGGGGCTGCTGTGAATGGCGCCGACAGCATTATTGAAGTTCGGTTGGTATTTTTTCAACCTGCTGTGGTTTTGCTGGATCAGGTGCTGTGCGGTGCTGATACGCTTTGGGTCAACAATGTCCCATACCATGCCGGATTCACGATCGGGCAGGAAATTATTGAAGGTGGTGCGGCAAATGGCTGCGATAGCATTATCCAGGTACAACTGACTGCCGGCATAGCGCCGCAACTTGAAATCCAGGACACGCTTTGCCCGGGCGAATTTATTCAGGTGAACGGTAGGCGCTATGACCAGGACTATCCTGCCGGTTTTGAAATATTCCCCGGTTCAACGGCGCTTGGCTGCGACTCGGTGGTACACATTGATCTTCATTTCTCCGATCATGCCCTATCGTTAGGCGAAGACATGACGATTGAATCAGGAGACACCCTTTGCATAGCGCCGGAGCTAAATTTTATTCCATCTTCGCTGGTTTGGTCTGCTCCCCTACCCTGCAATACGCCAGATTGTTTTCCGGTTTGTCAGCCATTTTATTCCAACCTAAACCTGGAACTCATGGCAATCGACTCGAACGGATGCGAATTTGACGATTACCTGGCAATTACAGTTGTGAAAGCAACGCCGATTTATGTGCCAACTGTTTTTAGCCCGCATGCCGGCTTTCCCAACAATCGTTTTTTTATCAGTGCAAAAAGTGGGATCACGACGTTCAAAACGTTTCAAATTGCCAACCGTTGGGGCGAATTGGTTTTTCAAAAAGAAAACCTGATACCGGATAACCCCGACCTTGGTTGGGATGGATTTTGGAAAGGAAAGCAGGCGCCTCCGGGTGTTTATATTTTTTGGGCGGAAGCCACCTGGGCAGATGGAACCAACGAAGTTTTTTCCGGCTCCTTTACGCTCTTGCGGTAAACATACGAGACGAGGGGCATCGTATGTCGTCCTTACATGCAGATGTTTCCAATTTTTCACCACGGAGACACAGAGGGCACGGAGCATTAAACTCCGTGCCCTCTGTGTCTCCGTGGTAAAAAAAAATCTACGGATCGTTCTGTCCGATAGAATTAATTATTATCCTCGTCGTCTGGCTGAACCTCCTCTTCGATGGTGATGCTCGTTGGTCCGGCAATGATCTTAAATTCGGTCCGGCGGTTAAACCGGTGCTCTTCGTCGGGGCATTCGACGCCATTTTTGCAGCGGTTCAGGATGTACTTTTCCCCGTTTCCAACGGCTACGATCCGGTCGGCTACGATGCCTTTGGCTACCATCCAGGCTTTGGCGCTGTCGGCCCGGCGCTGGGATAGTTTTTCATTGTAGTCGTCCCGGCCCTGCGCATCCGTATGTGAGGAGAGTTCGATTTTCATATCCGGGTACTGATTCATCAGGTTTACCAGGAACTGAAGGTCTTTTTCTGCATCCGGAAGAATATCTGCCTTGTCAAAATCATAATAAATACTGCTCAAACGGATCGGCTCGTCGCGTTTAACCACCCGTGGTTTGGGCGCCCGCTTCAAGCGCAGGGTCATCTTCTTTTCAACCGTAGTTGTTTTCTTTACCCCTGACGTATTGAAAGTCAGGGTATCCGGCTGGTAGCCTTCCCGTTCGGCAATAAGCATGTACGATTTGTCGGGCAGCAGGGTGAAGCCAAAATCATTGGCCGATGAGTTTGTTTTTGAATCGACGTTCAACGGATCGCGATCGGTGACGTCAATAATTTGAACAGTACAACCGGTGAGCGGCGGGTTGGTTTTTTCACCTTTGCGACGCACTCTGAAAGTAGTTGCCATCAATTCAACTTTGATGCGTTCAATTTCCCAGTTGTAAATGTCGTCGCAGCAAGTCTTGCTTTTCAGGTTGTTTGGTCCGGGCCGGTTGCTGACCAGGAATCCGGACATGCCATCGGCACTCCGGGTGTAATACTGATCGTCGAGGCTGGTATTGATACCCGCGGGAAGCGGTTGCGCTTTGCTCCAAACCGACCCGTTCCACTGGCTCTGGAAGACATCCAGGCCACCGATCGACGGGTGTCCGTTGCTGCTGAAGTATAACTTGCCATCCTGGTAAAACGGGCTGGCTTCCTCTCCGGGCGTGTTGATCACTTCTCCCAGATTTACCGGCAAGCCAAATACCCCGTCGGACTTTTTAGGCGCGTAGTAGATATCAAATCCGCCCTTACCGCCCGGGAGGTTGGCAACGAAAAACAAGACTTTTTCACCAAAAAGTTCGCCCTCGCAGGGGTGTTTGGCAATGTAATCGCCATTTACCCCGGCCACTTCATTGGCTGCGCCCCAACCGTCCGCTCCTTTCCGGGCAAAAAAGATTTTACTTTCTTTTACATAATTATTCTCCATTTGGACACGCGTGAAATACATCGTCGCGCCATCCGGAGTTATGCTCACGTTGCCCTGGTGCCAGTCTTCCCGGTTGATTTGCGTGCCCAGCGGAACCGGTTCGCCAAACTCGGCCGATTGCCCGCCGGCAGGGGTTGCCGTGAAAATTTTGGAAAACCAATCGCCCTCTTTTCCGTCCAGCACAATCACTTCTTTTGATGCCAGGGACGAAAAATAAAGTTCGCCGCCGCTGTAGGAAGGCGACGCTTCGGTTTGCGGGCTATTTGTTTTTTTGCCCAGGTTGTTCACCATCAGGTTTTCCGGTTGTTTGGCTTTCCGGCCCAGCTTGCAACCTTCGATTTCATTTTTGCTGGCTGCAATTCTTTCGGGATCGGCGCCTTCGGCAATGTACAAATTGAACATATCTTCCGCATCGGCATACTTCCCGTTATGCTTGAGGGCCATTGCGTACCAGTATTTCAGCTCGGTATACTCGTTTTTACGGTCGCGCACCACCAGACGGCCCAGGAGGCGCTCCGCCCGGTTGTAGTCGCGCAACTCATAATTAAGCATAGCGATTTTGACGTTATGCGAGCGGTCTTTGGTTTCTTTATATAGGTCTTCATAATACTCCAATGCCGCATAGGGGTTGCCGGTATCTTCCGCTTCTTTGGCCGATTTGAGCATGGCATCCGGCGTGGAGCGGTTTAGCGGTTGTGCAATCAGGTCAACCCCGGAAATCAGCAATGCCCCCAGTAAAAATTTGATACAGGTTTTCATATTTATAAAATTGAAGCGGGGCGCTGCCAGGGTTAATCCCGGCTTCGCACCGCTGTAGGTTCTTGAATCTAGCTTAAAAACGCGGGCAAAGCACCTTTGGCTTCACCACGGCAGGTTTGTAAATCTTGATGATATAGTTTGCTGCAATTTCAAATCCGCCGCGAGAATTACTTGCGGTTCGCAGGCTGGATGTGTTGATGTCATAGGCAAGCCCCACCGTCAGATTTTTCACTTTCATGCCCGCCAATACATTGATGGCGTCGCTCAGCCGGTAGCCGAGGCCCATGTTCAGGGTAATTCCTTTTTCTTCGTTAAACAAATATCCCGCCAGGCCCTGGACCATGATTTCGTCGTTACCCTCCATGGTTTGAAAAATAAAACTGGGGCTCAGGCTCCATTTATCGGTCAATTCCATGTTAAACTGGCCATGCGCGGTGGCCCGGCGCGGTATTTTAGAGACGCCCTGCTGCGGAGTGCCTGTACCGCCGGTGCTGCCGGTGCTGATCAGGGAGTAATTGGGTTTAAACATATGGTACATGGAAAACCCGATGTTAAAATCCATCGTCTTGTTCAGGCGGGAAGAAAATACTATACCCAGGTCAATATCCGTATATTTTGCATTGCCCAGAATGCGGTTAAAATCAGCACTATTGCCCTGCGTATAGGTGCCATCGGTATTAAACCCGTCGGCAAACTGAAGGGCGTTTTCATCTACTTTGCGTTGTTCGCCACCGTAATGGCCACCAATGGAAAGTACGGAATTCCCTTTTTTATCCAGTCCAAGATGGTATACTGCGCCGAGTTTACCGGCGCTGTGCGTAAGGCCACCTGTACCTACTTTATCCTGGTACGCCATAAAGCCTACGCCTACCCAGTCGCGTTTGCGAAAGCCCTGAATAATGGGTGCATCTATCCATACACTGGGAGTGCTATACGGCCTGGTCTTCGGGTTGTTGATGACGCTCGACCACTGGCTGCGGTATATTCCGCCGATGCGTGCCGTGCCCTCAAACTTGCCGGTCAGAGCCGGGTTGAGGGTCATTGGCGACATATAATATTGAGTAAAGTGAATATCCTGTGCCCAAAGAGCGCTTCCAAGGAACAAGATGGATAAAAGGAAGAGTAGTTTTTTGCTGCGCATAAATTATCGTTTTGGTAAAACCGGATTAAGGTTGTTAACTGCCGCGAAAAATAGAGTAAAATTGGCAAACGCTTCCAACCCGGCCCGGTTGATTTTGTTAAAAAAGGCTTTTTGGAAAGTCAAGGTCATTTCAGCACCTGGCAAATCATGTCGACGTCCTGTTCCTGCATGCAACGAAAATGGCCTTTCGGGCACGCGGCATAGCCGATTTTAGAACAGGGCCTGCATTTCAGTCCCTGAACCTGCATGCTGACATTTTGATTCTGACCTTCCGGATAGAACGGGTACATGCCAAATTCGGGTACGGTGTTGCCCCAAATGGAGACAATTTCCTTGCGGAATGCGGCTGCGATATGCATGAGGCCCGAATCGTGTGTGGCCACTTTATAAGCCTGCCGAACTACGGATGCAGACTGGTGCAACGATAATTTTCCGCAGAAATTGAAAACATGCGGGCCGGCCTGCATAGCCACCAGCGCACCCGTTTCCTGCTCGGCCTGCCCGCCAAGCAATACAACCGGCATCGGTAAATTCCGGCAAACGGCTGCGATCTTTTCCACCGGAAATCGTTTGGTTGCATGGTTGGCGCCAATGTTGAACACGATGTACCGGCCTGGCCCGAGGTCGGCGTCGAGGTCGCCGGGAATTACTTCCTCGCGCCCCGGAATAAAATAGTCCAGGCCTTTGCCGTCATAGCGCACTCCAAGATGCCGGACGGTTTGCATATACCGGTCGACAATGTGGATTTCAGGGAGGCGGTTTATGCCCAGTTGTACAAGCAGCCATTTTTCAAAATTTAGTTTGTTAAAAGACTTCGATGGGCGCCGCAGTGTCCATTTGACCCGGGCACTGCGCAAATTGTGGTGCAAATCAATAACCCAGTCAAATTTTTCCCGCCGGAGTACAGGCATTACCTGCGCCAGGCCTTTTTCAAACGTATGAATACGGTCGAGGTATGGGTTGGCCGAAAGCACCTGCGCAAATTTTTCCTTGGTCAGGTAATGCAGTTCCGCGCCCAATTGTTGCTTCAGGCACCGGACAACGGGGGTGGTCAATACAATGTCGCCAATGGAGCTGAAGCGAAGGAGCAGAATTTTCATAATGTGCGTGCGATTCAGCAAAAACCGGTTTTCAGACCCGCCGGATACTGTTATTTGTTGGAAAACACCATGTATTCCCAGGGCTTCAGGTTGAGCGTAATTTCCCGGGTGAGTTGCAGGGTGCTCCGACCAAAAACATTGGCATACGGCCCAATGGCATCGGAGCCGGGTCGCAAGGTTACCGTCGTGCGTTCCTTGCTCAGATTCAGAATCACCACGACCCTGTCGCCGTTTTTCTCCCGGGTAAACGCATAAACTTTGTCATCGGCATCCGTGGGTATTTTTTGGAGCCGCCCGCCGGCCTTGCCTGCCCATAAGGCCTGGTTGAAATGGTGCAGGGTGCATAACCGCGAAAAGAAGTTTTGTTTAGCCATTCCCTTCCATTTAATGGGCGATTTTTCAAAAAAATCAAGCCGCTGGGAGAGGCCGTCTTCCTGGCCGTTATAAATCATCGGTATGCCCTGCCAGGTAAAAGCCAGGACGTTGAATGCATCGGCTGCCGGGCCGTAGAGCTCGGTTTCGGTGCCATTCCAGGTGTTCTCGTCGTGGTTTTGAGTAAAATACAACTGAAAGTAATCCGGCGGGTATTGATCGTTCAAATAGGACAAAAGGGTGTCCAGTGATTTAGCCGTTTGGTTGCCGGCAGCAATATCTTTCGTGATGTCTTTCCATTTCCAACCGTAATTGGCGTTGAAGCAAGCCTTAAACTGCCCTGGCTCGTTTTCCCATTCTGCAAGCATAAACACCGGTTTTACGGAATCCAGCGCAGGGCGCACTTCTGCCCAGAAATCCGTCGGGACCAGGCCGGCCATGTCCACCCGGTACCCGTCTATATCGCACTCCCGTATCCAGTATTGCATGGCTTCAACCATGGCTTTCCGAAGATCGGGGTTGTCATAGTTCAGGTCGCATACGTCGCTCCAGTCTTCAATCGGTTCGCCTTTTTCGTTTAGCGGCACGGTAAAATCGCCGTTGTATCGGGTATAATATTCGGGGTGTTTATTTTTCCATACGGCATCCCATGAGGTGTGGTTAGGAACCCAATCCAGGATAACTTTAATTTCCAGGCGGTGCGCTGCCGCCACCAGGTTCTTGAAGGACGTTGTAGTGCCATAATCGGGGTTTACTGCATAATAGTCGCGCACGGAATACGGGCTCCCCAGACTTCCTTTTCGCCGGTCTTTGCCGATGGGGTGAATGGGCATAAGCCAGAGAATGTCAATCCCAAGGTCTTTTAGTCGGGGCAATTGCGCTTCCACGCCTGCAAAATTTCCTTCTTTGGAGAACTGCCGGACATTGCATTCGTACAGAACGCCTTGTGTGGCCCAGTCAGGCTCGGCGAATTTTCCGGTTGCGGACTTTTTGGGAGAGGCGCTTGTCGTAGACACTGAAGAATTGGATTCATTTTGGCAGCCTGCAAAGAGGATGCAGAGCAAAAAAAGTACGTGTATTTTATTCAACGGTATTTGCATAATTTTTTCAGCAAGCATCTGAATAATCGGGCCAATAAGTGCTAAGTCGCTACCGGGAAGTAGGGCGGTTGAACTATGCTCAGTGGTCCGTTGGCAAAGAACCGGCTCCAACAACACGAATCTGAATACCTGTCACATTCAGGCTGGTGTTTCCTTTCCAAATCATTAAAAAACCCTTGTCGTTAACCGCCCAGGTATTGTTAATGTAGGGATCTTTGCAGGACAGGTAAAGTTCATTTTTTTGCACATCCCAGTTCCATTTGCCGGTATCCACAGTTTTGCCATCAATGAGAATATCAAACGTTTGATCTTCCCGGAATTTCAGCCATTTCTTTTGGTAGTTTTCATGTACTGTCGTGTCGCTCGGCTGATAGGCCATGTTCAGATGCCAGTAGCCTGAGCTCAGATAGGCCCGGTGGCTGGCAGTGGCCGGCGGCAAGTCATCCACAGGGACATCAACCATGCGGGGCGGCTCTTTTACTTGATAAATTCCTGCGGAATCGGGGTGATATTCATGAATTACCCGCGAAGCATTCCAGCCGGAAGGACCTTCCTTTTGGGCAGGCTGTTCGGCGTTGATCGGTTCCGGATCTTCGGTTTTTTTCAAATTCTTGCATGTTGCCCAACTTATGATTGCGACAAAAATGGCTAGTAAAATATTCAATTTCATAATAATCAGGATACTTCACGCAGGTTAAGCTGCGCCAGTAAAGTATTAAAATTCAGGTTTTCAAATCCCGTAATTGTCAAGTGCGCCTTTGGTAGCAGGGCCGGTTGACCAACCCCTACCACCGTAAACCCGCCGAGCAGCGCCGCGTCGACCCCGCGCACGCTGTCGTCAAAAACAAGGCACTCTTCCGGTTTCAAATGCAAGGCTGCTGCCGCGAGTAAAAAACATTGTGGATCGGGTTTAGGTTTTTTTATGGCATTTCCGTCCAGCACAACATCAAAAAAGGCGTCAATGTTGGTAGATTGAAGCACAACCCGCGCATTTCTGGAAAGGGAAGACAACGCGGTTTTTATTCCAATTTCCCGCAATTGTCGCAAAAAGAAGAGCACCCCTGGCAGGACTTCTCCCGGTTTCATGGTAGCGATCAAATCCTGGTACCAATTATTTTTCACATCGGCCCAATGCAATTTTTCGGCTTCCGGGATATAAATATCACCCCACTCCAACACCTTCTCCAAACTGGCCAGGCGCCCGATGTCCTTCAATTGAACACTTTTTGATTCCGGAAAATCAAAGCCCATTTGATTGGCAAGCCGGCGCCAGGCCTGGTAGTGATATTTTCGGGTATCAACGATCACACCATCCAGGTTAAAAATGCAGGCTTTGAAGTGTTGCATCATTTCCATTGCTATTTTCCTTAATCCAGCTGCGAAGTTATTGTAAATTTGACGGAAAGGAAGCAGCAAAAAAGCGCCGGCAGGTTGGTAAACCTGCCGGCGCTTCAATTATTTATGGATTTTAACTGTGGGTTAACGTCCAATCATCAGTTTGCGAACCCCGAACTCCGTACCGGAATGGAAGCGCACCAGATATACGCCTTCGGGCAGGTTCGTACAATCCAACCGAACGACATATTGACGATCAACATGTTGGCGCGACAATACGCGGCCGGTAATATCGACCACACTGATCTCAAGCGAAGCATCCGGCATGTTGGCAAAAAATATTTGCGCGACACCGCTGGTCGGGTTGGGCCGGATGGATACGCCGCTCAGCCAGGCAGGTTCGGCGGTGCCGCTGGTATTGCCCACCACGATACCTTCCAGGTTGATCAGTTTGCAACCCGAGGCATCCACAATTTCTACGAAATAGGTGCCTGCGGTCAATCCTTCCAAATCTTCAGTGTCGCCTACTATTTCGCCCGATTCATTGGTCCAGATGAAGATAAGCGGCTGATTGCCTCCAGAAACGTCAAGATTTATAGATCCAACGCCTTGGTCGTTTACATCGGGCTGAACCGTCGTGCCGTTCAAAACAATAGGCTCCGTAATCCCTACAATAAAATTACAGGAGCCGACATTTCCGTTAGCATCGGTAAACGTGTACAACTGCTTCGTTTCGCCAACCGGAAAGGTTGAGCCACTGGGCAGGCCTTCTTCCAGATTCCAGGTGCCGCCATTTATAAGGCAATTATCCTGTGCAACAGGCGCGTCATAAGTCACGGTGTTCTCATTCCAGCAAGCTACAATATCGGCAGGACAGGTAACTGAAGGCGGCAAATTGTCTTCAATGGTAACCACCACTGTCGTGCTGGATGTGTTTCCGGCCTCATCACTGGCTGTAATGGTTACAACCTGTTCGCCCAGATTGGAACAATCAAATGCCGAAGGCGAAATTTCCACCAGCGCAGATGTACAATTGTCCGTTACGGTAGCATTTAAAGATTGCAGGGTGACCGTAGCGGAACCACTGGCGTTCAATGCCAAACTGGTGTTTTCCGCTTCAATTTGCGGCGCCACATTATCGACATCCAATACTTCATAAGCTTCTGTAAAAACACAACCATTTACGTCGGTAACGGTAGCGGTGTAGGTGCCGGCAGCCAGATTCTCAATTAGTTCAGCAGATCCGCCATTATTCCAGGCGTAGGTGTAAGGCGCCGTACCATTGCTAAGCGCCAGCATTACCGAACCGTCTGTACTGCCCGGGCAACTGGCATGCACAATTGTCGGTTCTGCACTGATCGCACAGTCGAAGGCATTCACAACCACTGTTTGTTCGTCCGTACAACCATTGGCATCCGTCACAACTACCGTGTAAGCGCCGGGAGCCAGGTTTTCAATGCTTTGGGTCGTTTCACCGGTACTCCAGGCATACGTATATCCCATTGAACCACCCATTGGGCTGGCAACGGCGGCACCGTCGTTTGCACCGGCGGAAGTTTCTCCGGTGGCGGCGGCATTTGCTTCAAGCACTTCCGGTTGCGTAATCGCAACTTCCAGAATGGCCGCGCAATTGGTATTGTCGACCACCTCAACGGTGTACGTACCCGGGGCCAGATTTGCCACCTCTGAAGTAGTGGCGCCGTTATTCCAGGTATAGGTTACCGGATCATTTGCCCCGGTAAGCGCCACTGCCGCAGTGCCGTCGTTCGCGCCGTTACAGGTCACGTTTGTGTTGGAAACTGTAGCCGACATGGCACAGTTGAACGCATTTACGACCGCTGATTGCACCGCCGTACAGCCATTTGCATCGGTGACAGTAGCAGTATACGTGCCGGGCGCAAGGCCGGTTAAGGTGTGCTCCGTTTCACCGGTGCTCCACAAATACGTGTATCCGGCAGTACCACCATTGGGTCCTGCAGTTGCGGTACCGTCATTAGCGCCTTGCGCTGTTTCTCCAGTCGCAGTAACATTGGGAGCCAAAACAGCAGGTTCAGAAATCACAACGGTTGCAGAGGCGGAGCAGTTTTCACCGTCCGTGACAACCACCGTGTACGTCCCTGCTGCAAGGCCGGTAGCCTCGGCAGTAGTTGCGCCGGTGTTCCACTCGTAAGTATACGTTGCATTCCCGCCGCCGCCGGTTGCAATGGCTATGCCATCTGCCAGGCCGTTACAGGAAACGTTGGCGTTATTGTCTACATCGGCAGTAACAGCCTGGCTTTGAGCAACAGCCGTCGAAGCGATTGCCGTGCAGCCATTTTCACCATTGGTAACCACGAGCGAATAGGTACCGACTGCATCAACTGTTGGTGATGCGGTTTCGGCGCCCGACAGAATATTGCCGTCGGCAGTTGTCCACAAATAGGAAATTGCAGGTCCCTGTGCGGATGCAGTACCGTCCAAAACCAGTTGCGTCGTATTACAATTCAGGTTTCCGGGAGTTTCAGCACTGGCCGCCGGCGGAGTAGTGTTTTGCTCTACCACCGTAGATGCAGCGCTTGTGCAGCCATTGTCCGGATCTGTGACGATCAAATCGTAAGTACCTGTTTCAGCGACACTTGGAGCCGGAATATTACTGGTAAAGCCATTTGGACCCGTCCAGGCAAATTCAGCCGTTTGCAGGGTTGAAGTGCCGTTTAGTTCAACCGCAGTTGCCGTGCAGGTTAATGTACCCCCGGAGGCAGTTGCACCCGGCGGGGCGGTATTCGTAGCAACTTCCGCCGTGGCTGAATTCGTACAGCCCGTTGTTGAGTCTGTAACGATCAACACATACTCCCCGGATTCTGCCACGGAAGGATTCTGGAGTGAGGATGTGTAGCCATTGGGGCCCGACCAGGAGAACCCGGGATTGCCGGCATTTGTTGTTGCCTCCAATTCAACCTGCGAAACCACACAAGTCAGGGCGCCGCCGGTTGCAGTAGTAGAAGGCGGAACCGTATTGCCGGTAACAGCCGTTGTATCTGCTTTTGTGCAACCATTCGTCGTATTGGTTACTACCAGGACATAGTCGCCGGTACCATCTACCGTGGGTGTGTAGGTATCGCCACCAGAAACAATGTTGCCACCGTTGATCGCCTGCCAGGCGATGCTGATATTGGCTCCCGTTGCGCCGCTACCGCTAAGTACGGCAGTGCTTTGCGCACAGGTAATTGCCATGGCCGGTCCGGCTTCTGCTTCCGGAGGGTCGACGGTGCTGGACACTGTAATTGTGGCAAAACCGGAGCAATAGGTATCAACGTCTGTGACTTGTGCGGTATAACTCCCCGCAGCATTTACCGTAGGCATATTTGTGGTTCCACCTGAAACAATATTGCCACCATTTGAAGCATACCATTCAAAATTATAGTACCCGCTGAAGCCTCCCGTAGCCGATGCATTTAATTGAATTGATTGCGAGGTGCAACTAATCGTACCCGGCGGATCAATGCTGACGGACGGGTAAGCCGGCGGGGCCAATGTGGTCACCAGTGTTTTGGTGCATCCACTGGCATCCGTTACCGTACAGGTATATGTTCCCTGGGAAAGTGGTGAAGCTTCTTCCCCGATCATCCCGTTGTTCCAGTGGTAACTAAGATTGGACCACCCTCCTGAGCCTTCAACTGTGATACTTCCATAAATGCCGCTACATCCGACAGGGGTAGTTCCGGCTAATGCGAGATCCAATGGCGCAGGCGGGTCTTCCACCATAATCGGGCCTGTTTCGCCCAGCCAGCCTTGTGCGTTCGTAATGGTGCACGAATACATGCCGGCAGGTATGTTATTCAAATCCTGGGTAGTAGCCCCGTTCGACCATGAATAGGTGTACGGCGCAGTGCCTCCGGATACTGAAATATTGATGGCTCCGGTACTACTTCCATAACATCTGGTGTTTGTGACACCGTCAACATTTGCTGTGACCTCCAACGGCGGACAGAGCGATGATCGGGCAGCCCACAAGCCGGCAGCGCCTTGCTGTCCTACTTCATACACTTTTTTATCAGCCGGGCAAATCATGAAAATTGTTGGATAATACGAAACCTGGTACAAGCCCATAATACCGGGATAATCGGCAATTGGATATGGCGTTCCCGCCGTCCAATCGCCAACAGTACCGCCTACGCAACCGGGGTCATTCCAAATGCAGGGTATTGAAGTACTGGCATCGCCCTCGATACTAATTACATAAGCTTCGTTCGTCCCCGGAGGGCCGTACTGGTCCCAAATATCTTTCAAAGCGTGCGTGTTATGATAATTCCAGCAAGGAACGCACCAGGTAGCAAAAACATCCAAGTATACCGTTTTGCCCTGATCAAGCAAACTGTATAGGGTAATAACATTGCCGTCAATGTCGGTAACGGTAAAGTTGGGTGCTGTGCTACCATTGGGAATTTGGGCAAATGCAGCAAAATGCCCAACCCAACAAAAGGCAAGGAGTAGTAGGATTCTTCTCATAAGTTAGCGAATAATTTAGGTGCACAAAAATTAAAGCGGAAATATAGGAGTTTTAACAGATGCAAAGCCTATTTACACAAATTAATTACTGCGCTGTCGCCGGTCTTACAAGCTTAAATTCCTGAAAAACTATTGTCCAAAGGGAATAATTTGCCGGCTTAGCGAAATTTTGCTAAACCGGCGGCATTGGAGATCCGGCACTAATCGATTTTGTAAGCACACACTGTATTTCGGTTTCCTGCGATAAGCAAAAAAAGTTGCCGATTGCCGGCCGGAATCGTACTCAGGCTAAAAGGCGTACTTCCTGCTAAGGGAAATCCGGGATAAATAGCGCCTTTTTCACCGTTGAGTAAAAACAGTTGCCGCTTTTCCAGATTTATCGCGCCCAATTTGGCACAGCAACCGGTATAAAATAAACTGTCGGCACCAACCGGCAGCGTCAGCGTATTTTTTTGTTCAAAACGCTGATTTTCGTACCCTTCAAAAACAACCTTGTCGCCCGACAACGTGGCATAATCTTTCCTGGGATCGCCAAACAATTGCTCAAACACCATGCAGGACCTGTTCGCTGCTTTATCGTTGCCGAGATTCAAAACAAAAGATTGACCGGTGAGACTGCAAACGTAGGCCCGTCCATCGTTGTCGGCACACACAATCCGGGGGGCTTCTGATCCGGCGTCAAACTGGGGTGGATTTACCGAAAAATTACCGTCAAATTGCAGCGATGGGAAGTGCCCGGAACCGTTTCGATTGAACACCGACAACTGACCGCTCAAACTCAACACCGCGAGGTAATCTTTCGTGCCATGTTTGAAATGAATCAGCGGATGTTTAATCCGGCCTACCCCCGCCTTGGGATTCCATCCAGGGAGCGGCCTTCCGAATTGATCAAACCCGTACAGGTTCCCGTTCTGACAGGCAAGAAAAAATGCGTAACGCTGGTCGCCATCAAAGTCGATGAGGGTCAAGCCATTGATCGCCGGCGACTGAAGCCGTAACGGATATCCGGTCAGGGGTTGGCCTTCATCATCCAAAATCCAGATGGCATCTGCTGTGTTGAACAAGTAACAATTCGTGCCATTCTTGTAGTAATCAATGCCCAAAATAGCGGATTGAATCGGCCAATCAAGTTGCTTTCGCCACAAAATAGTGCCGTTGGAGTTCAGCCGGTACAATTGAAACTGGTTGTCCTGAATCAGGATAGCCGGACCGTTTTCCGCAACCGCGTCCGCCACAAGGTAGGGCGCCGTGATAGCATCCCCCGCCAACGGCGTTTTCCACAAAATAGCGGCGTGCGTTGACGTTTCCTTCGGAATGACATTGGCTATTTTGCTGTAAAACAAGACGTTGTTTTTGAAATTGAAATCCAGCGCGGATAAACCACTTGCAGCCAGGCTTGCGATATCTTCCCGATTTTCGGCCATCCAGTCCGGCTGAAACATTTGCCGTAAAAGTTGCGGCAGGTATGTCGCATTGAAGTAACACAATCCGCTGCCTTTCGCAGCAATTTGCCGGTTCAGGAGCAAAAAATCCGGTGCACTGTTCAAGGTTTGGCTGACAATATATTTGTCGATCATCAATTCCAAAGCCGACGAACTGGCCGCAAAAACCAGGTAGTTTTGAATTTGGGCACAAACCGGATTTGCAAATTTTTCCTGTTGCGCGCCAAGCAAAGGCCCCAAAATGGACTGACTGAGAAATTGACGGATTTCGTAGGTTTGATAATCATATTTCTTCAGGGCGCCGGTTTGGGCGCCGTAAGCGTCCAGGTACCGGTTGGCAAGCGCGATATCCTGCACTGAAAAAACAAGAAACTGGTCATCCTGCATTTCCGGTGAAAATGGCTCACTCACCACATAGGCAAACTCATCGCCCGCCCACGGAAGCAGATATTTTTTGAAATCAGCCGCAGATTCCCCGGAAGAAAAAAACTGACCGAATGCCGGGTTGTTTTTGAAAGCCGCCCAAATGGCTAACGTGGTATTGTCGGGAAGAATCGCTGCAAGGTCTTCTGATTTCCACCGGCCAGTATCCAAACCTGTCAAGGGCTTGTTTAACGCTCCCTGGAGGTTCCAGTCTTGCCCCTTGCGGTATAGCGTCAGGCAATTGAAATTTGCTGAAAACCAGTCGGGCAATTCCTGCCAATTCGTTTTGAAACCGGATTTACCGCGCTCGGCAAGTACGCCGGGCCGGATACTTATTTGCAAATCGGCTTCCGGCGTTTTTGCGTTTTTCAGCCACCAGGGATCGCGGTCGTCGAGTTGGAGCAAGGCGTCTTCAACCAGGTAAGAAAATCGTGAAACCAGCAGCAAATTACGCCTGGTCGCAACAACCAGCATCCCGGAGTCCGGAAACTGGACGGCGTAAACCGCGTGACTTTTGAATTTAGAAACAACAATGCGGTTAGCCGGATCAAAAAAGTTACGCAACGCATCCAAATCAATTTTTCGCTCCAGGTCAACAAGTAAAAGCGGGTGCAAACTATCCGCCGCCTGCAAGCTGAAGGCTGCTGCCAGTGCCGGCGTTTGCGTTTTCCCCAGAGGTAGTTTTTGCTGGCGAAAAAGCCGTTGCGTGAGGGCAATATCGCGATGTAAAACCTGGACAAGTTTAAGCCGGTTGGCCCACTCCGGTAACTCAAAGCCGGATTTGAGGAACTCGGGATTTCGGGCTGTCAATACCAGCGCGGTTTGCGGAGGCACGCCTTCTAAAATATGGTATGCACTGCGCAACCAGAATACCAAACAAAAAACAAGGCCCAACAGGCTCAAGGCAATTGCCGGAATGCGCCATTTTTTTAACCTGGAAAATTTATGCATCGGAGTATTCGGGAAAAGGATGTTTATGCTGAATTTGCCGGTCGTATCATGCCGGTCTTTCCCGGTAGATCGCTTTCAATCAAACACAAACCGGCTGATGGGTTTGAAATTCCAAAGCCAAATTACTTCGACTCGCCTTAAAAACAAGTCTTTTGCAGACCAACCGGAAAAATATGAACCATCCACGCATGCAAACAATTTTTTTTCGATGGACAGCAGTCCTGGGCGCAACCGCTGTAATTATCGGCGCTTTCGGCGCGCATGGGTTAAAACCCCACCTGTCTGCCTATCAGCTGGATATTTTTGAAAAAGGCGTGCAGTATCAATTTGTACACACCCTGGCCTTATTCGGAACGGCATTGCTCCTGGGCCGGAGTACGGCGGACAGGATGCTGCGCTGGAGTGCCAACCTGTTTATCGCAGGTATCTTTTTTTTCTCCGGCTCGCTATATCTGTTAGCATGCCGCGACGTAATCCCAATGCCTGTTGCGTGGGTCGGGCCGGTCACTCCATTGGGCGGGCTTTGTTTCATTGGCGGCTGGGTAGCGTTACTGCTGGCAAGCAAGCGCGCACAGCCCGGATCGGCTTAAAAAGCAAATTGCGAAGGCAAGTCCGCAGACCTGCCTTCGCAATGCTTCACGGCTTCAGATTGCCGCTTATTTTAAGACGGAAAGTTTGCGCACAGCCTGCCCTTCCCGGGTTTGCAGCATGACCATGTACAAACCGTTGTTCAGGTCGGCCAGGGGGATCTCAATCCTGTTGTCGCCATTTTCAAAATGCACATTTGAGCGATTCAACACCTCCTGGCCGGTGGTTGTAAACACCCGGACGCTGGCATCAAATGATTGCTCCGCCTGTACGAATATCCTAGCGTTTTCGCCATTTCGAACCGGATTTGGCGCAATCTGCCAGGCCGTCAATCCTTCAATGTCCCGGACAGCCGATGTGCCGGGTGTTTTCAGGGTCCGCTGACGGGTTGCTGCGCAGGTAACATATTCGTTGATCGGACGCACGCGCCAGTAATAAGTTCTGTTGGGCAGTAGCGTGGTCACCAGTTTGGAATTGCTGTTTACCATAAAACTCTGCGCATATGGCGTAGCGTAGGTGCTCACAAGGTCAAACTCAAGCAAATACCAGGTAGCTTCCGGCAAGTCCTGCCATTCCACCAATACCTCATCGTAATACGGCACGGTAGCCCCGGAGGCCGGGGAAACGAGTAAGTTGGTCGGCGTATTGATTTCCAGTGCCGGCGGCGAATAATTATTATCCAGATAATTGCGTGCCGAGGAATTGAGATCTGCCAGCATGACGTTTTTTTGCTGGTTGGTAAACACGAACGCACTGCAATTCTCAAAATAACCCATCATGTTGTTTTCCATAGGGACTACATCCACGCCGCTGGGGTCTTTTGCGCCGCCGTTATAAATGCAGTCCTCATCATCGTAGAGCCCAAAATTATAGTCGGGCGGCGTGTCGCAAATTTTATCCCCAGCCGTAGTGCAATTGGAACCGTTCATACGCTCGGTTGGAACCCCGCCCGGAGAAACCGACGGGGCTATCGGCCAGGTAGGGTCGCTCGAATCGAAGGGATTGCTTTCCCAGCCATAAAAAGTATGATCCAGGCTAAAAAAGTGGCCGACTTCGTGTGGTAGAACATTACTGGTGGTAGAGCCGTTGATCCGGTCTTTTCGACTTACCACCCAATCCCGCGGAATATTGTAATACGCCAGGGTAATACCCGGGTTGTTGTTCCCGGAAACCGCTTCCTCGACAATGTAGACATTCATGGCATTCGGGTGGCGATTCGATTGCATGGTGAACCAACTATCCTGGTTACTGTAAACATTGGTTGCGTTGATGGCGTAGTTGAAAATTGTGTTTTGTGTGGGATGCACGCGCAGGTAAAAACGGATATCCGCTGTTGAAAACGCTTCATTGAGCGCACATAACTGGTCCAGCACCAAACGCTCCTTTATTTTTCCATTCCCGTTTGCATCGCCTACAAGGTGAAAATATACCGGAACATACTGAACAGCGCCCCGGTCTGTAACACCGCCGGCATTTGCGGTTTCAATATTGGCCAGCAGGCGGTGCTCGTACAGGCGTTGATCTTCGGTGCTGTTTCCGCAAACGCCCCGCACCTGCTGGGCGAATACTCCGGTGGCAAAAAAGTGGCCAACAGCGAGCAATAACATTAATTTTTTCATACCTTTTTAGAAAACTAGATTTGGATTCGTCTAATAAACACGAATTGAGTGGACAAAGTTAAGGAACCGCCTATTTCAACTCTTGTCCGGAAGTGACATTTCTTGTTTCCGGATGAAATTCGACGGAACTCCAAGGCTGAAAAACGGGTTGTTTCCCCTGAACAAAAAAACCTTCGAAAAAGAAACATTCTCCTGAATACCGGCGTTATATTGCCGATAATTTTGTGTAACTTAATTTTAAAGTAACGATTCCGAAGATTATTCCAATTAACTTTGCAAGACAATCCCGATTTATGTGTGTTAATCGCCCAAATTTCCAATTCAATTTTACAGAATTAAATTCTGTTGCTATGACTACGAAAAAGAGAACCCATGTCTGTTTCTGCATCTCCATACTGTTTCTTTCTTTATCGCAATTCACAATTGCTCAGGAGCGTGGTTACCCGCAAACCATATTTGAAGTTTTAACCAAAGAAGAAGGCGGGAAATTCACCTTGCAGACCGACCTTACCAGCATTCTGGAAGACCGGGGAAAAGAAGAGTACACTCCGGCAATCCTAATTGCTCCAACCGGAAAATCGTACACGGTGAAGGTGCTTCCAAAAGGAAAATTCCGGCGCAAAAAAGCAGAAGTGCCTCCGCTCAAAATCAAATTCCCAAAAAAAACGCTGCTCGCAGACGGCCTGGACACCCTGAATGAAATCAAGTTGATCCTGCCTTGTTATGACTCGCGGGACGGCGATGAACTTTTGGCAAAAGAATACCTGATTTACAAAATGTTTGAGCATTTGACTCAAAATTGTGTAAAAGCGCGGTTGATCCAGGTTGAGTTGCGCGATAGCCACGTGGAAAAAACGCGCAAGGCCATGCTGGGTATTTTGGTGGAAGACAACGAAGAAACGGCCGCCCGCCTGAACGGCGTGGAAGTGGAACAATACGGCATGCCCATGGACAGCATGCAATTGCATCAGGCTGCCCTGGTGGCCATGTTTCAATACATGATCGGGAATACAGATTGGGATATCGCCATGCTCCGAAACGTTCGTCTGATCCGGCCCAGGCAGGCAGCAGGCGTTTTGATCATGCCCTACGATTTTGATTTTTCCGGGTTGGTGGGCGCGCCCTATGCCAGCCCGGCGTCGGAAAGCGGCTTGCAAAACGTTTTGGATCGCTTTCTGATGGCGAATGGCATTCCAAGGGAAGACCTGCGGCGCGCCACCCAAACACTGGTAAATGCTAAGGCCGATCTTTACGAAATTTGTCATACGAAGTATCTGACCCGGAGCACATCCAATAGCCTGAAAAGTTACCTGGATACTTTCTTTGACAGCATCGATAAGAATTTTGATGTGCCCGTCCGGAAAAGCTTCGTTGGGTCCAGGTAAATCGGCCTGCTTCCGCAAAAAACAAACTTTGTTAAAATTGACTGGGCGCACATTTGTATTTTTTTACCTTTGCGCCCACTTTCGGAGGAGTGGCAGAGCTGGTTGATTGCACCGGTCTTGAAAACCGGCGTGCCCGAAAGGGTACCGGGGGTTCGAATCCCTCCTCCTCCGCCTTGCCCGCCGTAGCTTTTAGCGCAGGCGGATTTTTTTATTTAAAATGCACAATTCCCGGGTACTTTCTAACTGAAGCACCCGGGATTTTTTATTGCTACCGACCATCTCGCTTTCTTACCTTTGTTATCCATCCCTCCTTCATGCTTCAAAACAGGTTCCATGAAAAATAGCTACAAATCAATTTTGGCAGGCATGCTTCTGCTGGTGATCGGCGGTCAGGCACTTGCGCAGCATTCCGTTGCCCGCGAATGGAACGAAGCACTACTGGGCGCCATCCGCAAAGATCTGGCCCGTCCAACGGTACATGCCCGCAATCTTTTTCATGTTTCCATGGCCATGTATGATGCCTGGGCGGCGTACGATTCCATTGCAGAACCATTCTTGCTCGGAAAGGCGGTTGGCGCATTTTCCTGCGGATTTAACGGGGTTCCTGCACCTGCAAATATTCAGGCGGCTCGTGCGGAGGCAATTTCCTATGCTGCCTACCGGGTGTTAAAATACCGTTTTCAATACTCTCCCAATGCGCCAACCACCCTGGCGCAATTTGACGCCCTGATGGCGCAGCTTGGGTACAGCACTACGTTTACCTCGACAAACTATGCTTCCGGATCGCCCGCAGCACTGGGGAATTATATCGCCCAATGCGTCATCAGTTTTGGGCTGCAAGACGGCTCTAATGAGCAAAACGGTTATACCAACCAGTTTTATCAGCCGGTTAACCCATCCCTGGTCATAAAATTTCCCGGCAATCCGGACATCCTCGACCCGAACCGGTGGCAGCCACTGACCCTTGATGTTTTTATCGACCAGAGCGGCAATGTTATCCCAATTAACACCCCGCCCTTCCTCAGCCCTGAATGGGGCAAAGTGGTGCCGTTTTCCCTTACACCCAACGATCTAAAGGTTTACCAGCGCGGCGGACAAAACTATTGGGTATATCACGACCCGGGTCCCCCACCCTACCTGGACACCACTGCCGTTGGTGGAATTTCGGAAGAATACAAATGGGGGTTTTCCCTCGTAGCGGCCTGGTCGGGCCAACTGGACGCAACCGACACCACGATGTGGGATATATCGCCGGCGTCTATTGGAAATATTCAATATTACCCTGCGACCTTCCCGGAACTGCGCGATTTTCATAATTTAATGGACGGTGGCGACCCCAGCCCCGGCCATGCCCTGAACCCCAGAACGGGTCAGCCGTATGAACCACAAATCGTCCACCGCGGCGACTATGCACGCGTACTGGCTGAATTCTGGGCGGACGGCCCTGCCTCGGAAACGCCCCCGGGCCACTGGTTTACCATTCTGAATTATGTCAGCGATCACCCGCAAGCGGTGAAAAAATTCAAGGGTAAGGGGCCGGTGCTGGATGATCTGGAATGGGATGTCAAATCGTATTTTATGCTCGGCGGCGCCATGCATGATGTGGCAATCACGGCTTGGGGGATCAAAGGCTGGTACGATTATATTCGCCCCGTTTCGGCAATTCGGGCCATGGCGGAATATGGACAAAGCAGCGATCCGGATTTACCCTCATATCACCCTGCCGGTTTTCAGCTAATACCCGGCCGCATCGAGTTGGTGGATGAAAATGATCCCCTGGCCGGCTCAAACTTTGAACATGTTGGCAAAGTGAAAATATTTGCCTGGCGCGGCCCCGATTTCATTCAAAACCCACAAACCGATATTGCTGGTTGTGCCTGGATTCTGGCCGAGAACTGGTGGCCATACCAACGCCCATCGTTTGTAACACCGCCGTTTGCCGGCTATATTTCGGGGCATTCCACGTATTCCCGGGCGGCAGCAGAATTGCTGACGCAACTTACGGGCGACCCTTTCTTCCCGGGCGGGATGGGAGAATTTGACGCGCCAAAAAATGAATTTCTGGTCTTTGAAGAAGGTCCCAGCACCGACCTGGTGCTTCAATGGGCAACTTACCGGGATGCGTCCGATCAATGCAGTCTTTCCCGGATTTGGGGCGGCATCCACCCGCCGGCCGACGACATGCCGGGCCGCTTGATCGGCATTGAAATTGGAAACGAGGCCTTTGATTTTGCCCTCAAACATTTTTATAAAGACGAAGACGGCGACGGTTTCGTCAGCATCGATGATTGCGATGATCATAACCCGGCGGTTTACCCCGGCGCACCCGAAATTTGCGATAACCTCGACAATAATTGCAATAACCTGGCCGACGACGGCATATTCCTGTACACCTACTTCCTCGATCAGGACGGCGATGCATTCGGAACAACGGCATTAACTTTCGATACCTGCGCGGCATTCGCACCGGCCGGGTTTTCCGAAAACAGTCTCGACTGCGATGATTCCAATCCGGAAGTCCACCCCGGCGCAGCCGAAATCTGCGATCAAATTGACAATGACTGCAACGGCATGATCGATGATAACATCCAGATTTATACCTATTTCCTGGACATGGATGGCGATTCCTTTGGCGCCGATGCCACGACATTTGACACCTGTTCGACGGATATTCCGGCCGGCTATGTCGCCAACAACCTCGACTGCGACGACACTAATCCGGAAATCCATCCCGGCGCCATGGAAGTTTGTGACAATATCGACAACAACTGTAACGGCGCTGCGGATGACGGGCTCCCGTTGCATACCTATTACCTGGATTTGGATGGCGACGCTTTTGGAACCAACATCCTGACGCTCGCTATTTGCGCAACGGAAGCGCCTTCCGGATATGCAAATAACGATCTCGATTGCGACGACACCAATCCGGATGTTAACCCGGGCGCCATGGAAGTGCCTGATGGTTTGGATAACGACTGTAACGGCCTGGTTGATGACGGGGTATCCTCGGCAAATGCCCTCATCGCGCCACAGTGGAAACTGTTTCCGAATCCGGCAAGGGAGGTTTTGACCATACAGTACCCCTATTCCGGGCAACTGGCTGGAAATATCCAATCTATGGACGGGCATCTGGTTCAAACAGTTTTATTAGATTTTACAAACAACACTGCTGAATTGAACCCGGGGGATTTGCCAACCGGGATGTACGTGTTAAATTTGATTGCCGCCGACGGGAGCCGGCTTGTACATGCCCGGTTTGTCCGGTTCTGAACCTGAATGACCGAGGTAACGCAGGGCGGTTTTCAAACTATTTTTTCATTGCAAACAGTCAACACGCGCATTGTCTGATCCACTCGCCATTTTAACGCAATACTGGGGTTACCCGGCGTTCCGGCCGCTTCAGCAAACCATCATCCAGTCGGTGCTGGATGGCGAAGATTGCCTGGCGTTGTTGCCAACCGGAGGGGGCAAATCGATTTGTTACCAGGTGCCGGCGCTTTGCCGGGAAGGACTTTGCCTGGTAATTTCCCCGCTGATTGCTTTAATGAAAGATCAGGTGCATCAGCTCCGGCAACGCAATATTCCGGCAGCAGCCGTTTTTGCCGGCATGAGCCGCCGGGAGGTGGACATTATTTTTGAAAATGCTTGCAACGGTGCGTATAAACTGCTGTACCTGAGCCCGGAACGGCTCCAAACTGAACTTGCCCGCGAACGGATCAAGCGTATGCAAGTCAACCTTATCGCCGTGGATGAAGCCCACTGCGTCAGTCAGTGGGGCTATGATTTCAGGCCGCCCTACCTGGAAATTGCCGGCTTCCGGCAACAGTTGCCCGGCGTGCCGCTGCTTGCGCTCACAGCGACAGCCACGCCGGAAGTGACCAATGACATCCAGGAAAAACTGGGTTTTCAGGCGCCAAAAATTCATCAGCAAAGTTTCGCACGCCCCAATTTGTCCTACTCGGTTTTATATGAAAACAACAAGCAGGAAAAGTTGCTGGATATCCTGAAAAGTGTGCCCGGGAGCGGATTGATTTATTTGAGCAGCCGCGGAGAAACCAAAAAAACAGCAGATTTTTTACGGAAACATCGCATCGCTGCCGATTTCTACCACGCCGGTTTGAGCATGGACGTGCGCTCGCAAAAACAAGCGGACTGGATGCTTGGCAAAACCCGGATCATGGCATGCACCAATGCCTTCGGGATGGGTATTGACAAGCCCGATGTGCGTCTGGTCGTGCATCTTGCCTTGCCGGAAAGTCTGGAAGCCTACTTTCAGGAAGCCGGGCGCGCCGGGCGGGACGGAAAAAAATCGTACGCCGTGTTGTTGTATGCCGCCGCCGATGCCGACAAACTCCGCTACAACCTGAAACGGAACTACCCGGACACCGGGCTGATTCGCAAAATTTACCAGGCGCTGGGCAGTTACACACAACTGGCAACCGGAGCGGGCGCCGGTGCAAGCTTCCCGCTGGACTTCCTGCATTTTTGCCAAACGTACAACTTCGAACATGGCCCGGCGCATGCCGCACTCCGGCTGCTTGAACAGGATGGCTGGCTGACACTTTCCGATCCGGAGGGATCGATGCCGCGTGTTTTTATTGCGGCTTCGCGGGAGGCGCTGTACGACTACCAATTGCGGAATAAACAGGCAGACCTGATCACCAAATTTTTGCTGCGGGCCCATCCCGGGATTCAACGGGAGTTCATGGAAATCAGCATTGGAACCGTAGCGCGGTACACCCAACTGGCCCCTGAAGTCGTAGTTCAAACCCTGGAAACTGCGCAAAAAGAAGGCGTTATCGTCTTTCAACCGGCGCGGCATGAGCCGTACGTCACGTTTTTGAAAGATCGCGTAGCTGCTGAAAACCTGGAAATTGATTTTACGCGGTTGAAATTTCGAAAAAAAAGAGCGACGGCGCGTGTGGACCAGGCCATTCGTTATGCCGAAACGCTCCATTGCCGAAGCCGCCAACTGTTGGCTTATTTTGGTGAAACGGATACTGAATCTTGTGGCATTTGCGATGTATGCACGGGAAGAAACCGGGCGGATGTGCCGGAGGATCTATTCGTTTCCCTGGAGCGAAAAATCAGTGCCGTGCTGAAAAAGGAAGCGCTCCCGACTTCGGAAGTTCTGAAGGCTTTTTCGGAACGGCGGCAAGAGCAGGTAGCCAAGGTAATCGGGTACCTGATCGATGAAGGGAAGTTGGTGGAAAATGAAGATGGTTTGCTGCAACTGCTAAACCAATAAACTACACGGACAAATCCCTGATTTTCGCAGCCAGATTTTCTAAAAACAGGCTGGTGTCTTCTCCGGGTTCAACGGTAAGTTGTGCTTGGGAATACCAGGGCGAACGTTCAGCCAACAATTTTTCAATGAAAGCCTCCAGGTCCCGGTCCGGCACGCCGGCAAGCAGGGGGCGCGTTTTGCGTTGCTCAAGCAACCTGGAAGCCAGCACGGGCTCAGGCACGTTCAAAAAAACGGTAATACCGTGCCTGTTCATCCAATCCATATTTTCGAAAAAACAAGGGGTGCCGCCCCCCGTTGCCACAACGCAGGGCGGATAACTGCCGGTTTCCAGAAGATAACGCCGTTCAATATTGCGAAACCAGGCTTCCCCTTTTCCAGCAAACAACTGCGCAATAGAATAACCTTCGGCTTTTTCAATCACGACATCCAGATCCACAAACGGAACGCCCAGCATACCGGCCAGTTGCCGGCCCAAAAAGCTTTTGCCGCTTCCCATAAACCCCAGTAGAAAACAAGTTTTTTGCACGGTGTGCATCATTTAAACAGCTTAAATGGCAAAGAAACCACAACTTTGCAACCCTGTTTAAAATAACGTAATTACACATGAAAAACACATTGCTACTTTTCGTTCTTGCCCTGTGCTGGCTGGCTTGTAAAAATGACAGCGGGGATGCGGTATCTGAAATTCGGAATTCCAACGGTCCCAACAGCTCGATGGTGCGCAATCCGGCATCGGCCGATATGCCTACCGATACCAACCAACTGGCCCGAATTGTGTTTTCCGAACCAATATTCAACTTTGGGGAGGTCGATGAAGGGGAAATTGTAGAGCACAAGTTTGCCTTTAAAAATACCGGCAAAGTGCCGCTGATCATTCTGAACGCAAGTTCAAGTTGCGGTTGTACCATCCCCGAATGGCCCAAAGACCCGGTTCCGCCGGGAGGCAGCGGAGAAATACTGGCCAAATTCAATACTACCGGAAAAATGCACGACCAGAAAAAAACTGTCTCCGTGACGGCAAACACCTATCCCAATATCACTACGGTGGTTTTATCCGGGAAGGTCAATCCTAAATAGGTGCATTTTCAAATTCGTAAACAAAGCGGTCGCCTGGCAAAACTACCAGGCGACCGCTTTTTATTTGAGGGAGGAAGGCCGGATACTTATAGAACACATTTGACACTTCTAAAACAACTTTTTGCAGCATGAAACCTATCAAGCAAACGCCCACCTTCCGCCACAATCACAACAAGGGTCTTTACCGAATTTCCTACCAGGCCCCGGCAGGCGCCCGCCGTCAGGGCTTGCCGCACAACGACAAAACGGACATCCTAAACTTGAATAAGGTTGGCGGGAATGTCCATGCCCCGGCCTTTATCGTGACGTCGCTATACGACTTCGAGAATAATTTCACCGAGTTGAGCCAGCACGATGCCGCCGACGCTGAACTCCCAACCAAGTCGGAAGACACTCGGCAATGACCTGCCTGGCAATAGTCGTTTACTTCGCCGCTGTCCTGCTGTTTCTCTACATGATCGGCTGGACAGTGGCACAAATGTTTCGCCACCAATGACGAACGAACCATACACCGCCGTAAAACCCGGATCGCTGGCCAGGCTGCACCCGGATGTTTGGCCATGGTTTCGTGATCAGATCGCCATGGATCGGCGGTTGATAGCGGGCGGAACGGTTAAATACACACAACCAGGCTTCGCGGCATTTCGCCGTGGTGTGGACGGGCTTCCAGAGTGGTGGAGCGATTCGTTCTTGCAGGTTGGTGTAACTCGATAACTGTGTAAAAACTGTGTAAAATGCCGAAAAAAGTGGCCGGTAGAAACGGCGGAACATTGACGGCTCAGCAGCCTGGCGATAAGTCGCTGAATCCAGACGGCAGGCCAAGGAAGCTTCCAGAACTGAAAGATTTGGTTGACGACTTGTTCGGTGGCGAAGACGGCGACACCAAAGGCGCGGCTATTAGAAAGGTTCTTGAAGAGCAATACAAAAAAGCCGAAAGGGGTGATTCGAGAGCCGCAGAAATTATCCTCGGGTACGCATTCGGCAAACCAAAGCAAATCACAGAGCACACCGGAAAGGATGGCGGGCCTATCGAAACAAAAACCTTAGTTATCGAAATACATTCCGATGGGGATGACGGATAGCACACGCCTGACGCTACGGCTATCGGCAAAGCAAAGCCTGGCCTGGCGATTGCTGGAACAATCCGGCGAAGTCACAGAGATTATGTATGGCGGCGCGGCTGGTGGCGGAAAGTCTTGGCTCGGTTGTATGTGGCAGATATACCGCCGTATTGAGTACCCAGGCACACGCGGCGCGATTGGTCGTGACGAGTTGAAGAAATTGAAACGAACCACCCTAAAAACCTTCGTTGACTGCTGGAACGAGTTTTGGCGATTCAACCCGGCGGGCGTAACACTGAAAGTCAACGAAAACAACGGGGTTATTACCTTCTCCAACGATTCCGAAATTGTACTCCTCGACCTTCACCAATACCCTTCCGACCCCGATTTCACGTCCCTTGGCTCGTTAGAGATCACCGATGCGTTTGTCGACGAGGTAACCGAGGTCACCGCAAAAGCAATCCAAATCCTTTCGAGTCGAATCCGTTACAAGCTCGACCGGCTGCCAGTCCGGGAGCCGAAAATGTTCCTTGCCGGAAACCCGGCGCATAACTGGGTGAAATTTCGTTTCGTTCGCGATGAGGAGGGAAAGGCTGTTGAGTTGAAACCGCACCAGGCGTTCGTGCCAGCCTTATTGTCGGACAATCCCGACCCGGAATTCCGGCGCGTGTACGCCAAGCAGCTGGAGCAACTGAGCCACTACGATCGGCGGCGCTTATTGGAAGGAGATTGGGACGCGGTAGCCAGGGAAGGCGGCGAAGCGTTCTACTCGTTCAACCCTGAATTTCAAGTCGGATCGGTAAAATTCCTCCCCGACCTTCCAGTAGTCCACCTGTCATTCGACCAAAACGTAGTGCCCTATATCACCATGTTGGCCGTGCAAGTCCAGTACCTGGAGTCAGGAACTATGCAAATCCGGGTGTTCAAAGAATACTGCCTCAAGCACCCGCGCAACAAAACATCCGCCGTTTGCGAGGCCTTTCTGATCGATTGGGGCGAGCAGGTAAGTGAAGTGTACATCTATGGAGATGCCAGCGGAAACCGTCGCGACACTCGGGCAGCGCTGTCCGATTATGACATTGCACAAAACACACTTCGCTCCAAGATTTCCAGCCGATCAATGCGCGTGCAGCGCTCAAATCCGGAAATACGAAAAAGGGTATTATTTTTGTGCAGCATCTTTGAAGGGAAGATACCCGGCGTTGAGATTGTGATCGACAGGAATTGTCACAACCTCATAAACGACCTGCTCTATATCAAGCAGGACGCAAACGGCGGGAAGTTAAAGCAGACGACGACAGAGAACGGGGTACGATTCGAGCAATACGGCCACACATCCGACGCGCTCGAATATCTTGTCACCACTGTTGCGGAATCCCATTTCCGCAATTTTGAACGTCTGCTAAGATGACCAACGAACAAGCCGTCGCAATTCTTTTCAAACTTGCCAGTGACGGCAAGGATGCCTATCACCCTTCATACGAATGGACAGTTGAGTATGCCAAGCGATGCAAGGCGCATTTTGGCGGCGTAGATGTTGATGAGTACATGAAGCAGTTTGCCCGTCGAGAATCGGATGAACTGTTTGAGCAGCGCAAAAAAGTAACATCCCACGTCAACAAGTCGCTCGGCGCCGCGCTTGACCGTCCGTTCTCCAAGGTTCCGCGTTCCAACTTCACGAAAACGATCTCCTTTGATGGAGACGACAAGGGCGACATTTCTAAGCGGTTTGAGACCGACGTGCTGAGCCGGTTTACCCGTCGCGGGCTAGATGGGTATGTTTTCGAGCGCGTCCGGTACTGGTCGAAGTTCGATCCAAACACATTCATCGTTACAGAGTTCGACTCCACCGATGGGACAAAACGCGCCCGCCCGTATCCGTTCGAGGTAACGTCTGAAATGGCCGTAGATTTCGCATATAGCGTCCATGGCGATCTCGAATACCTGGTTTCGCGGCAATCCGAAAAGATTGGCAACACACCGGTGGGTGCCGAAATCCAGCGGCTGACAATCTACCGGCCGCTTCAAACGGTCGTGCTGCAGCAACTGAGTAAAAAACAGATCGAGGCGCTTACCATTGCGCCGACAGAAAGCAAAGAACCTCCGGAAACGGTAGCCAACGAACAGCTGATCCGCATTGGATCGGATGTGTACCAGGTGCAAATTCCGCTTCCGCACAACTACCAGGCAACGCCAGCCATTCGTGTCGGCTTCCAGGAAAATCCGGAAGACGATGGATTTTCACGCGTCGGGATATTCGACGCTGCGTTGCCATTCGCACAAAAGATTGTCAAGATTAATTCTGAACTCGACATCGTTACTGCGTTTCTGGCATTCCCGGTGTCGGTCCGGTATGAAGACCCGTGCGATGCAACTGGGTGCCTCAACGGGAAACTCCAGGACAACTCGACCTGCATGGCCTGCAAGGGGTCAGGGTTCAAGCCGCGACCTACGTCGGCACAGGAAGAACTCGTTTTGCCGATGCCACGAAACCCGGAGGATATGTTCGACCTGACAAAAATCCTGCACTACACTTACCCGCCGACCGACTCCGTGGAAATGCAGATCAAGTTGATGCAGCACTATTTCATGCAGGCAAAGGAGTCGGTGTTCAACTCCGAGATGTTCAGCAAGCAGGAAACGGCCCAAACGGCAACGTTTCACGGGATCGCGCTGCAGTCGGTTTACGACACCCTCAAGCCGTATGCGGACAACGTCGCACGGATTTGGGGATTCCTTGCTGATGTGTGTAGGGTGTTTACCGGGTTCCGGGGCGCCATGTCGGCCAGGCTGGTTTTTCCGCACGACTTCCGATTTGAAACCGCATCGGACCTTTTCGACGAATTGAAGCAGGCCCGTGATTCGGAGGCTGGAAACGACACGGCCGGAATCCTTGAAGAACGCATCATGGGCCGGCTGTTGATCGACGACCGCGAACGGCTTACACGTTGGCAGGTCGACAACGCATACAACCCGTTCCGGACAATGACTGAAGCGCAAATACTCACCGCGCTGAACTCGCCAATTGTTCCGGAGTGGAAAAAGGTGTTCTGGCTCAACCGCCAGGATATTATGGCCGAGATACTGCTGGAGCACCCCGAATTCTACAAATTGGAATCCAGGGCGCAACGGTCGCTTATCATGGCTGCTGTTGAGAAACTGAAATCAGAACTGGATGCTGCCCGCCCGGCGCTGAATTTGGGGGCGTTGGATAACGAGCCGCAACCGCAAGCAACCGACTGATGGGCATTGTTTTATCGAGCGATATTATCCCCAGTCAACCATTTCAGTGCAAGCCGGAATC
Source organism: uncultured Saprospiraceae bacterium (assembly GCA_964484205.1). Taxonomy (GTDB): domain Bacteria; phylum Bacteroidota; class Bacteroidia; order Chitinophagales; family Saprospiraceae; genus M3007. The sequence continues at coordinate 255,573 of CAZAEZ010000001.1, forward strand.
CAAGACCGTCCCGCTATATGGCCTTTCCGGGGTTATTGAGGACCTGCGAATCGAAGGTGATTGGGTGTTAATGACTCTGGGTGTTGATTCCGAATGGACCGCTGGACTGATGCTTGAGTTTGATGACGCGGTTCCTGGATGGGTGAAAGTCGGCGCGAAGGTGGAGGTAGTTGAGGGCGGGCTCAAACTATTAAGCAACGGCCGAAAGGCAAAGTCAATGATAATGGTTTATGCCGAACAGGGCGGAGAAGATACTTTCCCGGCTATCGCAAAAGGCTGATGCAATCACCGATGCGATAGATACGCGCCAAATGGCGCTGGATCGGTCCTTGACAAGATCGGAGCGGGAACTGTTTGAACTTCTGCGGGCGGAACTGTTTGGCTTGCTGCAATTCGATGGAAAGAAACTGGCCAACAGTCGCGAAAACCTGCTGCTGTTGGCCCAGATTGACTTCATATTCGAGCAGTGGCAGCGCGAATTTCAAACCCGGGTGTTGCGGGATTATGTCGCCGGGCTGATTGCGGTGACGCAGTTGACCGGTGAAATGTACCGTGGAATGGCTGCTGAGCAGGTATTTGATTCAATAGCCAGCGACAACGCAACTTTGAGGGCCGCAATCGGGATAGATCAAAACGGGAATGTGATACCGGGAACGGTGTTGTACGACGTATCACAGGCCGCGCAGGTAAGGCAGGATGTGAAAAATGTTGTATTGAATGCGATAAAGCAAGAGCAAACGCTCGGCGCGTTTCAGGCAACGCTACGAAACTTCGTAGTCAGCACACCGGCCGCAACTGGAAGGCTCACACGGTACTGGCGCACATACGCATACGATGTGTTCAACCAGGCCGCTGAGATCAAAAACGAGCAATTCCGTCGCGGCCTTGATCTGGAATGGTTCATTTACGTGGGCGACGTGATCAAGGACAGCCGAGAATTCTGCCGGAAAAAGGCCGGTCGCGTGTTCGCGGTTGAAGAGGCAGACGCAGAGTGGCCAAAAGACCCGGATTTGATCGGTAAAACATCCGGTATCCCGTACACGCCGCGAATTGACCGTGGGAGATGGAACTGCCGGCACCGGATTCGGTACATCACTGAAGAAACAGCGCGGCAAATTGACGCGTCAAAGGTTGACAGGATAAAAGCGAAATATGGCAGTTAAAAAAGCAAAAACAACCCAACAAGAGGATGTTGCGGCTCTTGAGTTGTGGATTCTCAAACAAATAGACTTCAATGCAAGATTGGTGGATATTTCGATTCGTCTTGGAGATAAAGATGGTGATCGAGATTGCCGGTGTCGCCTGGAGGCATATCGTTCAGTTTTAAAAAGAATCCGACTTGGCAGTTAGAGCCTACAAAATAGTTTCCGGATACCGGCTCGAATACACATTCGAGTGCGGCCAATTCGACCTGGCGAACGAAAACGGGGCGGGTTGGACGGAGATTTGGCGCGACTGCGATTTAGGCGCAAGGGCCAGGAGGACCCTATACCCGTATGCCTCCGGCCTGAAAGGGGTTGCGGACATTGACGTGAACATTGCCGGTTCAAGACTCCGGCACCGAAAATACTTCCCGTCCTCTGACGATAGTTTTACCGATACACTCGACCTGTCGGATACGAACAGCGGACAGTTGCCGCTGGACTATTGCACATGGTTCGAGATGTACCAAAACGGAAAAAAAATACCGTGCGAAGCCTTCACAGTGAATTTTGGCACGGCAGTCGTAACAATTAACGAGGCCTGGCGAGTGCCGGGCGCAGCCTACGAAATACTTTTTTGGGCTGCGCCTGTTGGCGGCTCGAATCCGGGCCCAGGCTCATAAGAATGACTAAAATCAGGTGTTTATTTGTTTTGATTGTTCTGTGCGTGTCACTTGCGCCCGCTTTGGCGCAAGTTGACCGCATAGAGTTGGGGTATCAGACCACCCGGCGCGGCGTCGTTTGGTATCGGTCTGGGCCGCCGACGCACCTTCCGCAATGGAAGTTTAGCCGAGACACGAATGCTGTTATGTGGGTGGACACTCTGACGGCGCTCCGGTATGACTGGGACTACTCCGACGACGTGTGGCGCACGAAAGGAACGGCAACCGGCGCTGTACCACCTCTGCCTGTAGAGGCATCCGGAAGCGCAACACTGGACAATCGAAGCGCGTATTGGATACGCGACACATTCAACCTACTGCACAAATACGACAGCACCGCGAATGCCTGGGCGCCGTGGGGCGACTGGTTTTACCTGGCAAATCCACCGACCGACATCGCCGCAACCGGTTCAAACGGCGCCGCGAAATACCGGCGCTCACTCTGGCAGGATAGCGACGACAATGTCGTGTACTACTTCGACGGGGCGATGTGGTCGCCGCTTGTTTCGGCGGCTGACGGATCAGAGACAATCGTTACAGAGGGAACCGGGATCGACGTCACTGGAACGGGAACATCCGGCGACCCGTATGTAGTGACGAATACCGGCGACCCGAGCGTAACCAATGAGGGCGTTTTAGGTGTCGGCGCCGGCGGATCGAATGACGCCGATCTGTTGTCGAACACATCGGGCGCAATTGGCGTGAACGTCATTGGCGGAACGGGAATCGGAGTAAGCGAAAGCACGTCGTCGAATGGCGGAAGCATCACAATCGCGAACACTGGCGACCTGTCCAATACGAACGAGGTGCAGACGATAAGCGCCGGAGGGGCCGGGCCAACCTCCTACACCGTCGACTTGTCGCTTTCTGGCGGGTCGGTGACTCTGTCCGAAGGTAGCAATATTGATTTGACGCGGTCAGGAAACACCATTACCATTGCGAGCACCGCCTCGGGAGGGCTGACATCTGCCGAAAATGGACTGTATGTATCCGGCTCAACCGTTCGGCTGGGCGGCGGTTCGTCTTCACCCTTGATTGAAACTACTCAAATCGATCAGGACGGAAACGACTTCAGGATTTGGGGTGCCGGAAAAATGTCGGTTTCGTCGGGTTCAACCGGCGGGTTCACAGCCGCGAATGCACGCTTTGCCGTTGGCGGAGAGGAAGGCCTACCGACAACATCGGGCAGTAGTACAATAGACGCTATTGCAACGTTTAACGCAATGAGCGGCATAAACCGGGAATCGAACGAGATTGCGGTGGGCGGCTATGTAACGAATACAGACGGCATGTGGATACAGGCGCGATCCTACGTAGTACCGAATTTCGAATACCCGCTTTCAATGCAGCCGCGCGGCGGGCAATTCTCTGTCGGCCGTTTCGGCGGTCTTGATGCGCTCGCCACAATAGCCGGCTCCGGGCTTACCGGATCGTCGGTTTCCGGATCGGTGCTGCACCTGGAACACTCCGAAGGGCATGGTAACGTTCCGTTATCATTCGGTGCCGGCACCGACATTCTCGACGCTGAAATCATGTGGCGCGATGCCGACGATGCTTTCCGGGTAACAAACCGAAACTCAGTCAACAACAGCAGTTCGATCCGCTTCGCAATCGGTGGCCAAACGAATGACCTGGCGGCGCTGGTGAAGTCGTCTAACGGAACCTCATTGGCCAAGTTTGGCGTTGGCGTCGGGTCGCCAGCCAGTATTCACACGACCATCCAATCCGCCGGCGGATTTGCTGCGAGAGCACTCACAACGGTTGGTTCGTTCACGCTCGACGAATCGAACTACCTGGTTATTTACACCGGTTCCGGCTCTGTAACCTGGACATTACCTACCGCCTCAACCTGCACAGGGCGCGAATACATACTGTGCAGCCGTGGAACGGGAACCGTAAACCTGTCCGCGTCCGTATCGAAAGGCGCGGGCGGCAACTTCAATAGCCTGTCATCTGGACAGTGGGCCATGATTTGGTCCGATGGCTCCAGTTGGACAGGGTTCAAACTTTCAAGCTTGTAATATGAATAAACTCATTCTTTCGATCTCGCTGTTGGCCTGTACAATATCCGCGCATGCGCAACTCTCACAGGCGCAACTCACATACAGCTACGGACTGGACACTACGCACGTTGGAGGTTCGATGCGCATTGATTCGTTCTACCTTGTTGAAATCGTTACTGGCTTCCTGGTGAATGACGGAACTTCCCCGACTAAATTTCAGGGCCAAAGGAGTCAGACGCTAAGCACACCGCTATACATGACCGACACCGCACAGCTGACCGCATTAGCCAGTTCGTTTCTTCAAGACAGCGTAAATCTTGCGGCAAAAATTTCCGCTCTTCGCAATCAGGCTGTTTTGCTCGGGGCTAAGGCCAGGGCGATCCAACACGTTCGCGACTCTGTCGTTTACGGGGCTTGGCTGTGGATGCCGGAAAGCATCTATAAATTCCCGTTTAAAACAGACGGCATTGGATTTGCTGGTAAAAAAAGCCAAAGCGCCGCTGGCGTTATTACCCGCAGGAATTTCGCCGGAATTTTGAAAGAATAGCCGGAGTTTTGGCCAGATCGCATTGCAAACGAGACAGGGAGTTAAAAACGTTTGACTATGCGACACCTATTTGCAGCGCTGATGCTGCTGTTTTCGATGCCCGCAATCGGGCAATACGGGTTCGATAATCCGAACCGGCAAATGACAATCCTGGGATACCAGACCAGCGCACGCGGCATTGTGCATTATGCCAGCGGCCCGCCGAATACGGTTATTTCCTGGCGAACGTCAAAGGATACGTCCGCCTATATGTGGGTTGACACCCTTACTTCCAGGCTGTATAACTACAACCACGTTTCCGATACCTGGCAAACCGTCGGTGTTTTTGAGGACGCATCCGCGCCGTTTGCGACATTCTCGAATGGTCCGGCAACGATTGACAACCGAACCGCCTTTTGGTACAACACCTCCTCACAGGCGCTATACTTCTACGACCGTGGCGGTGCCGCATGGGCCCTTGTCGGAACAGGCGGCGGCGGTGACAACTGGGGCGCGCAGGCTGTTGATGCCAATGCCACACTTTCGGGCGACGGCACGCCTGGCGATCCGCTCGGAATTGCACAACAAAGCGCATCAAGCGGACAAGTACTAAAATGGAACGGCTCAACATGGGCCCCGGCAAACGACGAAACCGGGGGCGGTGGCGGCGGAACGTGGGGAACAATCACCGGGACGCTCAGCGATCAATCCGACCTGCAGTCGGAGCTGGACACAAAGGCGGATGCTTCGCACACGCACGCGGCCACGGATATTACACAATCGGGTGCATCGTCTGGTCAGGTATTGAAGTGGAACGGAAGCGTGTGGGCGCCGACGGCCGACAATGACACCGACACCCAATTGACGCAGGAGCAGGTAGAGGATTTTTCCGGAGGCATGTTTTCAGGAAATACCGAAAGCCTGATAGCATCGGCGTACAACGACGGTACTGGCAAGGTTGATCTGACTGTCGATCCAAACCTATCAAACTACACGAACGACGCCGGCTTTCTGACTGCCGAGGTTGACGGAAGCACGACCAACGAAATACAAACCATTGGGTTCAGCAACCCGAACGTGACGCTTTCAAACGGTGGCGGATCGGTTGATATTTCCGGAATCGACACGCAGCGCAGCCAGGAAGAAATTGAAGATTTCGCAGGCGCCATGACCACGGGAAATACAGAAACGCGCATTGCGGTGACGTATGACGACACAAACGGGAAATTGAACTACGTCGTTGACGGCGACCTTGCGAATTACACCAACACGCCCGGTTTTTTAACGGCGAACCAAACTGTTACCCTTTCCGGAGACGTGACCGGATCGGGCGCAACCGGTATAACTGCAACTATTGCCAACGACGCAGTTACGAACGCGAAGATGGCCAACATGGCAGCCAATACCCTGAAGGGAAATAATACCGGCAGCCCAGCCGACCCGGTAGACCTTACGGCAACGCAGGCCACGGCGATGCTCAATAATTTTGTTGGGGACTCCGGCAGCGGCGGCACAAAGGGCCTTGTACCGGCGCCAGCGTCCGGTGACGCATCGGCGGGTAAATTCCTGAACGCAGACGGCACATGGGCCGTGCCTCCTGGAACAGGTGGTGGCGAAGCAAACACCGGCGCGAATGTCGAGACCGACGGCGTTGGTGTGTTTGACGGCAAGTCTGGCACGACGCTAAACTTCCGGGGCATTGCCAGCCTGACTACTGCGCTGACGGTCACGATCGACGACACGGAAAACGACATCGACTTGGACATTGACGAAAGCGAATTGTCCGGAATACCGCAAACAGCGGTGACTGACTTGGTTACCGATTTGGCCGCAAAACAAAACCTTGATGCCGAACTGACGGCTATTGCGGGCCTGACAAGTGCGGCAGACAAACTACCGTATTTTACCGGCAGCGGCACGGCTGACCTTGCCGATTTGACCGGATTCGCCCGGAATATCCTGGATGATGCCAATGCAGCAGCGGCGCGAACAACCATCGGCGTGGATGCTGCCGGGACGGACAACAGCACAAACGTAAGCCTTGCCGGTACGCCGGATTACATCACGATTGCCGGGCAGGTAATCACCCGAAACCAGATCGACTTGACTGCTGATGTTACCGGGGCGCTTCCAAACGCAAACATTGCATCCGGTGTTGACGCGGCAAAAATTGCCGACGGATCGGTTTCAAACACAGAGTTTCAGCATCTCAACGGCGTCACCGGCGATCTGCAAACGCAATTGGACGGAAAGGCGGCGGCAAGCCATACCCACACAACCAGCGATGTGACCGATTATACCGAAACAACGCAAGATTTGGTTGGGGCGATGACAACCGGTAACACGGAAAGCCTTATTTCGGTGCTCTACCAGGACGCCGACGGCACGCTCGACTTTGCCGTTGAGCCGAATTTGTCCAACTACACGAACGACGCCGGTTTTTTGACCGGAAACCAAACGATCGCACTTTCCGGCGACATAACCGGCAGCGGAACAACGAGCATCACGACCGCTATTGCAAGCGGCGCGGTTGGGCCGACGGAACTTGCAAGCACTGCCGTAACGCCTGGCAGTTACACGGCTGCGAATATCACCGTGGATGCAGACGGGCGCATAACCGCCGCATCAAACGGAACCGGTGGCGCCACCGGTCACACGATCAAGGACGACGGCACACCGCTGACGCAGCGGGCAGGGCTGAATTTTGTTTCAACCAGTACTGTAACGGCAACCGTGACGGATGATAGCGGCAATGATGAATCCGACGTAACACTTGACGTTGTCGGGGCAAACCTCAGCGGCATTCCGCAAAGCGCGGTAACTGACCTGATAGCCGACTTGGCCGCAAAGGCAAACGCGGGCGCAAATACAGATATAACGAGCGTTGAATTATCAAACACCGGGTTGACAATTAATGACACGGACGCAAGCCACCAACTTTCTATCGTGCCTGGCTCAAACCTTACGGCAGACAGGGCACTGACCGTAAACACGGGCGACGCAAACCGGGCGCTCACCCTTAGCGGTGATGCAACCATTTCCGGGACAAACAGCGGGGATGTGACGCTTTCCGGAACCCCTGACTACATTACAATTTCAGGGCAGGTAATAACCCGCGGGCTAGTTGACCTTTCCTCCGACATTTCCGGGGCTCTGCCTATAGCGAACGGTGGTACAGGCGCTACGAACGCCGCAGATGCACGGGCAAACCTCGATGTGGATCAGGCCGGGACGGACAACTCTACGCCCGTCACCCTTGCCGGGTCGCTGGACTACCTTACACTGTCCGGGCAGCAGATCACCCGAAATGCAATCGACCTGACCACGGACGTGACCGGCGACCTTCCGGTTACGGAGGGCGGTACTGGCGCCAGCGATGCAGCGGCGGCGCGAATCAATTTGAGCGCTGCGGCAAGCGGGGCAAATACGGACATTACCAGCGTGGCGCTGAACAATACCGGGCTGCGCATCAAGGATAGCGACGCTTCGCATAACCTTACTATTGCAACCGGCTCAAATATCACAGCCGACCGGTCTGTTTCGATCAACCCTGGCGACGCCAGCCGCATACTGACGCTTTCCGGAGACGCTACGATTTCGGGCACACATACCGGTACAAGTTCGGGCACGAACACCGGCGACCAAACGATCACCCTTACCGGTGATGTTACCGGCAGCGGCACAGGCTCGTTTGCCACTTCAATTGCTGCCGGCGCGGTTGGAAACACAGAAATTTCAGACGTAGCATGGAGCAAGGTAACGGCAACGCCAACGACGCTATCCGGATACGGGATAACGGACGCGCTTTCCAACAGCACGAGTTCGACGCAAAACGGCTTCTTCAATCAGGTCAATCTGCTCGACCAAACCTCACCGTCGCACTACCTGACAATTCAGGCAAACGAAAACCTGACCGCCGCGCGAACACTAAGCCTTGTGACCGGCGATGCAAGCCGCACGCTTACACTGACAGGTGATGCCTCTATTTCAGGAACGCACAGCGGCACATCAAGCGGCACAAACACAGGTGATCAAACAATAACGCTGACCGGTGCGGTAACAGGATCAGGCACCGGCTCTTTCTCAACCTCAATTGCGACCGGCGCGGTAGGCGCAACTGAACTTGCCAGTACGGCGGTAACGCCCGGCTCATACACTTCGGCGAATATTACAATAGACGCTGACGGCAGGATAACGGCAGCGGCAAACGGCACCGGTGGCGGTGACGCCTTGACATCCGGCACCCTGGCACAATTTGCGGCCACAACATCAGCAGAGTTGGCCGGGGTTATCAGCAACGAAACCGGATCAGGCGCCCTGGTATTCGCAACCAGCCCGACGCTGGTAACACCGGCACTCGGAACGCCTACCTCTGTAACGCTCACAAACGCTACCGGCCTGCCTCTTACGTCAGGCGTGACAGGCACCCTCCCTTCGGGCAACGGCGGCACTGGAAATGCCTTTTTTGCAGTTTCCGGCCCGGCAAGCACGACAAAAACATTCACCTTTCCGAACGCATCAGCAACCGTCCTAACTTCAAACGCAGCCGTTACAGTAGCGCAGGGCGGAACCGGAAGAACAACGAGTACAACGGCTTACGGCCTGATTGCCGCCGGCACAACAGCAACCGGGGCACACCAGACTCTTGCCGCCGGCGCAACAACGGAAATACTTGTTGGTGGCGGCGCATCCGCGCTACCGGTATGGACAACCGCAACCGGCTCGGGCGCTCCGGTTCGGGCAACGTCTCCGGCGCTGGTAACTCCAAACCTGGGCACACCGTCGGCAATCACACTGACAAACGGGACGGGGTTGCCGCAAAGCGGCGTGACAAACCTGACAACAGACCTGGCAGGTAAACAACCGCTTGACGCGGAACTCACGGCGCTGGCGGGGCTTACAAGCGCGGCAAACGCGCTGCCGTATTACACCGGGTCGGGAACGGCAAGCACAACCACCCTTACAAGTTTTGCGCGTAATATACTGGATGATGCTGACGCCGGTACAGTTCGGACAACCATAGGGGCTGGAACGGGCAACGGTGATGCGCTCACGTCTGGCAGCCTGTCACAGTTTGCCGCAACGACTTCAGCGCAATTGTCCGGGGTGCTGTCTGATGAAACCGGTAGCGGCGCGGCGGTGTTCGCTACATCACCGGCCCTTACGACGCCGAATATCGGCACACCGTCCGCCGGAACACTAACCAACTGTACCGGACTGCCGGCAGCCGGAATAACGCAGGGCGGGGCCACGACTGGACAGGTACTTTCCTGGAATGGCTCTGCCTGGGCTGCTCAATCAATCAGCGCAGCGCTTGTCGCAATTAACGCGCAAACGGGCACCTCATACACACTCGTACTGGCCGATGCCGGCAAGATGGTCACTATGACCAACGCGTCGGAAAACACGCTGACGATACCGCCGAATAGCAGCGTGGCTTTCCCGGTAGGCACGGTGATAAACTTTGCATCGGGCGGGGCCGGGCAAACAACAATTGCGGCAGGTGCCGGTGTTACGATCGGCTCAGCGGACTCTAAACTTAAACTGCGTGTGCAGTATAGCAGCGGCAGCGCAATAAAAATTGCAACGGACACATGGATTTTGGTCGGCGATCTATCTACTTAATACTGCTGCTGCTGTGCAGCCTATCTGCACACGGGCAACAGTACGGCATCATTGCCTCCTCTATGCAGGTTGGCGGCGGAGGCTGTACTACACCTGCTTTCAGGAGTACCGGGGAGGCCAACGGCGCATCGTCCGGCAACTCCATCACAGTGCCCAAGCCATCCGGAACGGTTGAGGGCGACATACTTATCGCCTCTATCTATTTCAACGACCGGAATCAGGGCGTAACAGCCCCGTCTGGTTGGGTGCTGATTGACTATTTCGAGGCTGGCGGGCCGTCCGCGTCTTCCGGCGCTTGGTATAAGATAGCAACCGGATCAGAACCCACAGATTACACATGGACGGGCATCGGTAGCGTTTCGCGCCGGGCCGGAACCATAGCCTGTTTTTCCGGATCGTATGACGCCGATCCGGAAGATGCCGCAGTTGTCACAACGGAAAGTTCCGGCGCGTCTGCGGGCATTACAACGGCAACAGATTGTGCAATGGTTGTATACCTGGGCGGTGTTGACGCATCGGCGGGCGCTACCTGGTCGGAGCCGACAGACTGGGTAAGCGCCGGGCCGGACAACGGTACAGCCTCGACGTATGTCGGGTATTATTCGCCGGGGGTAGCAGGTGCGACGGGTGCAATTTCATACGGAACGGGCGACTGGAATTTTGTTTGGGCTTTTAAGACAAACAATTGAAGGCGCGTATCATAAAAACGTTTTACATAAAAAACAGGCACATTTTTTGCCGATTTGTTAATTTTGTAGCGGAAGTATGACAAAAAAGCGAACGAATGAGGAGAAGTGCGGCCTAACACCCGTATTGCGGCGCGGACCGGTGAACCTGATTGCGTTTGGTTATGTTGCGATGGCTGCGAAGTGCGGAATGAGCTGGAATGAATCGATTTCCGACTTTTTGAAGCACTTTAACCTGGAAGAAAGCGACATTGATCCTGAAACGATCCGTCGAGAGATGCGCAGAATGGTATTTGATTACATGCACGAAGGCATTTAACTTTGCACCATGGTAACAATACGAAACAAAGTAACCGGAAAGACGCAGGACGTGTCGCCCGAAAAGTGGCGCGAAATCCAGGGTCGCTCCAGGAACTACGAAAAAATCGGCGAATCGAAAAAGCCGGCGATGCGGTACGCTGCAAAATCCAAAAAGGAGGAGACGGCCACCGACGAAGAAAGCGAGTAAATAGCAAGCGGCACGGATGACAGGAATCAACCGTGCCAATGAACAGTAACACGACATACCAAAACAAGCCTCACACCCTGCAAGTACGCGGGGTGTGAGGCTTTCTTTTTGCAATGAAAAAACGTAACGAGCCTATAGTGTACGCCGAGCGCAATGGAAGGAAGCGCGGGTTTTACATCTCGCACTGGAATATGTTGCCACCTAATAAGTACGGCTGGAAAGAAATCAACCAAAAATCCGGCTCAACCATCCCGGCGCCAGTTGCTGAAGCGATGGGTAAGGCCAAACCAGAACCGGCCCCCGCCGAGCCGGAACAAGTCGCGACAGACGACGCTACCGATCCGGAAGAAAAGCCAAAACGCAAACCGCGTAAAAAGTAAAGCATGGAAGATATTCTTTTTGGGTTCCTGTCCAAAACCTTAAATCTGGACAATGACAGGTTAGCGGAAATCCTGTTTAAAAAAGCCGATGACGATTCGTTTACGAACGAGATCACCGACAACGCACTATCCGACCTGCTTCGACTGGATTCTGAACGCGTCCAGAAGATTCGCCCCGACACTAAAGCCATTTTCGACAACGGCTACAAAAAAGCCGAGAAGGAAATCGCTGAGCGTTGGGAAAAGATGCTGCGCGAAAAGTTCGGGATCACCGACGACCAAGTCCAGGGCGAGGCCCTGATCGATGCGGCAAAAGCGGCGCTTTCGCAAGAGGGCGTCAAACCCGACAAGATCAAAACCTCGAAGGAATACCTGGAGTTGGAGTCGAAAATGAAAACCACCCTGGCGGATAAGGAGAAGGAACTTGCAGACAAGATTGCCGAAATGCAAGCGCAGTTCACAAAAGAACAAACCTGGCAACAGGTAAGCGCGAAAATCCGGCAAGGTCTGCTTGAACTTAACCCTATGTTGCCAACTGACGCCTCAAAGGCAGATCGCATGATTGACCTGTTTATGCAACAATTCCGCGATTACGACTTTCAGGCCGACGAAAAAGAGGGTTTCATTCCCCTTCAAAACGGTCAGCGAATCGAAGATCAGCACGGGTACGCCCGGGCTTTGGCCGACCTGGTTAAGGAGCGCGCCGACCTGATGTTTGAGTTCAAGGAGCAAGACCCCGCCGGAAACGCTGGCAACCGAAATGCTGTCCCGAACGGAAAGACGTCAACGGCTCGGTTCAAAAACGAGAACGAATACTTGAAGGCATACGCGGAGGCAACAACTCCCGAGGCCCGGGAATCGCTCTATAACTCCTGGACGGCTCAAAAACAGTAGCAAACGTGTGACGGGTTACAACGCTAACCTAACACACAACGAAAATGGCATTTACCGTATCGCTCCCGGAATTGTACCGGAGCATAGACGTGGCCTGGGCTGACGCAATCTGGAATACCCAGTTTAAGGCGGCTGCTGACAGCGCCCGAATCTGCCTGGAGAACCAAACGGCAAGGGTCCAGCCCGGCGAATTGCTCAGCGGCTCCGGCCCGAACTCCAAGAAACGCACCGTAAAGGTGTACTGGCAAAACACCTGCGCAATCACTACCGGCGCTGAAACCGACGAATGCGCAGCGGCATCTGTTGAATTGACGGACGACGAACAGGATATTGCCATCACGAACAGTCGTGAATCCTCGTTCAAGACGTCCTGGAAAGTCCACCGCGTCGTTCCGCATGTGATGAACCAAACGATTGCCCGCGGCCTGTTGCAGTGCTGCAAGCAACTCGACGAGTACCTGTCCGCCCAATTCCTTGCCTTCCTGGCTGCGAACAACGGCGCACTTGAAAATACGCCGAGTGTTGGCGCCGCTTCTGCCGGCCCTGACACGAACGTGTGGGAAATCGAAAGCATCAACTGGAACGTGGACCTGATGACCGAATTCATTCTTTCGGCCATGCACGCACGGTTCGACGCTGCCTACATGCTCCACGGCGAAAATCTGTGGCGCGAACGCTTCAAGGCCGGGCAGTACGCAGCAAACGACGACGGGAAGGGCGAAAACAACCTGTTTGGCACACTGCCGATGTACTGGGACCCGGTAGGCTTTGCGGCCTCCTCGGTTTCTTCGGAATCGTTCCTGGTCAACCGTAGCGCCTGCGCACTCTTGACTGGCAACTACTTCGACATGGCGCCGGTCGAATTCGGTGGACAACACCGGATGTACAAGATCGCAAGCCGCAACCTGCCAGGCGTGTACTACGACGTACATGAAATGGAGACTTGTACAAGCGACGACATGGTTGTTTCCTACAAGGTGCTGGCAAACTACGCGTTCGCACTCAACCCGCTGGGCTGTGTTGCTGACCGTACCGGCATTCTGCAGTACTCGAAAGTTTCCGGCGAATAATCCGGACTTGACAAATTCCGACTTGATCAATCCCAACCCCGCACCTATTGATTGATTTTTAAAACTGAATCACAACCATGCGCAAATACATTCTTTTCGCAATTCTGACCGCCGTCGCGCTTTTTGCGTACAACTGGAAAAGCCCGGCTGAGCATAAAGGCTGGGAATACACCGGCGACAAACCGGAAGCATTCGAGCCTTATGCCTCCAACATCCTGCGGCACAATTTCACGGCTGACACCATCACCGACGCCGAAAACGACACCTTATCGTTGCCGTATAACCTGTTCAGTTCGTTTACCAGTCTCTACCAGATGACGCGAACCAACCTGAGCGGAACCACGAACGTGGCCGTCACGCTCCAGCAAAGCGCCCTTACCTCCGGCAATACCGACTGGATCACAGTTGGAACCACCAGCGGAACCGGAGCGACTGCCGAGGCCCTAACCCTGAACCCGACTTACGGGGTCAGATACAGGCTGATTTTCGACGGGACAGGCACGCAAAGTTCCAGGTACACGCTTACGGCGGTGCTCAAGAAGTTGTAGGTATTACTCTTTACCCTCAAGGGGCGGGCTGTCAGGGCCCGCCCCTGTTTAAAATTGCAAACGACATGGCAGATTGCTTCCAGACCGTTATTGGTCTATCCGACAGGGATTGCGATTGCTTCGAGACTGGCCGGCCGGACAGCGCCGTGAACTCGACGCAGTTGCGCAGCGATTGGGCGTTCCTGAGGGTTACGGCGCCAGAAAACCCTTCCGACCCGTATACGATAACCACGCCTTACGATCTTCCGGAAGACGCCGACAAGCACATCCAACTTTTTTCAGGCGGACAGCTGCAAATAAACGGTATTGACTTCACCGTGACGGGAGCTAAGGAAATAACCATATTGCTTCCAATTCCTTTTCAGGTTTACCAACTGTACTACCTGGCCAATATTCCGACAACAGTATCTACCCCCGCCTATTCTCAAAGCGACAGCGGGCTTTTTATCACCGATCTTTTGCCTGAAGAAGAAATCGCAGCGCTTGCGTCGTGCGACCAGACGCTTTGGGACCTCATGGAAAAGTCGCGGTCCATTGCGATCAAGGAATTTCGCGCTGCCCTTGGCGCCACACTCACCCGCCGATATGACCCAAAGTTTTCGGCATTTGACGGGAATATTGGCGAAACCAAGCACACTGGATACCTGGCCAGCGCAAAATCTTACGCCGGGGTTCGCATTCGAACAAACGGAATGCGATCCGGATACCTGAAAATAACAAACATCCTGGCACTATTCGAGACAACCGGAACCGTAAATATTACAATTTACGACAGCGCCGGCACGGTCGTTGTGCCATCGTTTCCGATAACAACGGTTGGCGGCGGCAAGTCCGTCACGCCGGTTGATATTACGCTGCCGCTGCTGGGCGATTTTGAGCACGAACAGGATTACTTTATTGTTTACAGTTATAGCGGCGCAAACCGCCCGGCATTGAACAAAACATACTGTGGTTGCGACCGAGCATTTACGCCGGTCACCGACGTCAACACCTTCACGCCAGCCGGATACGACCCGGCATTTTCATCTGCAAAACACCAATACCGTGGCCGGTATGCCTGGCACAATTTCATTATGCTGGGCGGCTGGGAGGGCGACAGCGTTTCCGGCTTTTCCGACGCGCCCGACCAGGTTACGGAGTACATGAACGGCCTTTGCCTTCAAATAGAGGTCGGTTGCGACATGGCAAGGGGCTTGTGCGGCATGGTCCAGACGTTCGGCGCGAATGAATACGCCATGTCTGTTGCCACGGCGATCCAGCGCCGCGCAGCTGCATACCTGGTCGAGCGGCGCTTGCGATCCTCACAACCAAACAGGGCGAACGCCGTCAACAGGGATGAACTGGCCAAAAGCGCGGCCACCTGGATGGCTGAGTTTTCAGAAATCGTGCAATGGCTGTCGCAGAATCTGCCCGCGACGAGCTTGGATTGCTTCGAGTGCAAACCGCGAATCAAAACAGCCGGAATTCTCGCATGAGCAGCCTTGCCGACATACAAGCAAATATCCGGCGCGCACGGGCAGACCTGGCCGCATCACTGGAACCGGAAGCACTCCGGGCCGGGGCCGACACGGCCGCATTGGTGGAAAACCGGATCGTAACGAGTGGGCGAACAGCCGAAGGCGGGCGGCTCAGCGCCTACAGCGAAAAGCAGGTGCCGGCTTACCTCTATTTCGGAAGGAGCCGAACCGGAGGCGGTGAAAGTCGCGTCAGAGCCAAGTCCAGGCAGCGCGAACCGATCAGTTACCGCGAATTCAGGCAACTCAACGGGCTGAATACCGGACACAAAAACCTGGAATTCACCGGCGAAATGTGGCAGGGCTTCGGAGTGACCGGTGTTCGTCTTGTCTCGCCCGGCGTGGTTGAGGTCACGATTGGCGGCAAAAACAGCAGAACGACCGCCCTTCTCGGTTACCACAGCGAACGGGAAAATACGCAGATCACCAAGCCAAGCGCGCAGGAATCGCGGCAAATTCAGGCCTCGATAAAGGCGCGTTTGGCGGCAATACTTGACAGGTATGTTTGATTACATCGGAGAAAAAATACGAGCCTCAGTGCTTTCCACCCTCCCGTGGGTGAGCCGGTCAGCAGGATTCACAGAGCCCACAAAGGCTGCAGAATCTGACCGGCTTTACCCGGGCTCGATGCCGTACAGCGGGCAACCCTGTGACGATGCAGGCGACTACCTGAACATGGCGCCGCAAGAGGGTGACACCGCAATCGCTTTTGTGGACACCGAATCGGAAGTGCGCACCGTCAGGAGCAACAGCCGGTTTTCTGAGATCGAGGCGCTTTTCCGGGTGGTCGTCTGGTACGACTCTCGAAAGGTTTCTGTGGATGGCGACTCGGTAAGCATGGGCCTGCAAATGGCCATGAACGCCGGAATCTCTGCGATCAACTTCAACACCATGGGGCTTTCGGGCGCAAGGGTGTTTTTCTATACCTACACGCCAGACCCGAAAAAGATTTGGAGCCGCTACGGTATGGGTTCGGACAAAGACGGGTTGTTCATGCTGCCATACCGGACGTTTGCGGTTGCCTACCGATTAACGGCGCGCTATCGCGCTGAATGTTTCACCGGAGAAATCACAGCCGATGCCGACGCTTGTTAACCTGATCGACGCGGCCACCATCGCGGTGCTCGCCCATGTGGCGCAAACGCTGTTCGAGAAAGGGCAGGTTTTCGAGGCGTACGGCCGGTGGCTGAAACGGATCGAGTGGAAGTGGCCAAGGACACAAAAGATGCTCGGCGGCTGCCAGCGGTGCTTTACCGGGCAAATGGCCCTTTGGATCGGGGCGCTTGCGCTGGGATACAACCCGTTTCGATTGGCGCTGTTCATTGCCGTTTCAATTTTCTTTTCAGACTTAATACAACGATATGCAGGAAGTACAGGAAAAGTTTGACGTGAACACCAAGACATTGACGGGTGTAAGCGGAAAAAAGTACATCGTCCGGCACACGGTCAGCGCCGACGAGTTCAAAATTTTAGAGGAATTGCGGATCGAGATCGAATGCGGCAACAGCGTCGGCGATCTGATCCGGTTGCATGCCAAGGCGGTGGCGGCGCTGCAGAAAAATGACGTGTTCAACGCGTCGATTGCGCTGTACAACGCCACCAACGTAGCCGAGCGGATTCAGGAAGGCCGCGAACCGGCCTGGCTGCTTGCCCTTACGCTGTTTGTGAAGCCGGAAGGGTACGACGGCCGATGGAACGAACCGGAAGCGTCAGAATGGATAGCTGACTGGCACAATTACGATTCGCAAGACCTTTTTTCTTTGGCCGTCATCTGCAGAGCCGAATACGATTCCGGCTTCATGCGCAATTTCCCGGATACTTCCGATCTGCCCAACGAAAGCAGCGGCGAAAGCGGCCTGAGCGAAAACGCGAAGGTGGCAGACCAGTAAAGCCCGCGGGTGATGGCCTTAAAAGCGTATTTGATGCAGTAACCGACTTTCAGAAATTTTGGGCGTCGGTGCGAATGGCGATGCTGAACAGACAACCGGGGCTTACCTGGGATGAGGCCGGTCAAATGGAAATTTGCGATTTCTTCCACGTCCTGAAACTGTCTGAAAAAAATGTAGAGCCACTGGATAAAAAACTGAGAAAACCAAGAACATGAGCGACACCAGATTCACGATCGACGCCAGGCAGGCGTTTTCCGAACTTGACGGAATCGACCGCGCACTATCCGAATTGGAAGTGCGCTTTAAGCGTTTCCCGGTTTCGGTTCGTGAGGGGTTTCGTTCAAACCTTACCGGCCAGTTCGACCGGAGCATCCAGCAGGCAAAGAACAACACCGCCGGGCTGAAAGCCGAATTGGATCAGGTTCCGGCAAAAACAACGGCCGCGTTCAACCCCAAACAAGCGCAGGACTATGCAAAGGCGGTGGCCAGCGCGGAAAAGGCTGTCGAACAGATTGGTGATGCACAGGGCCCGAGGCGCGTAAATCAGGAGATCGGAACCGGCGCTGCGCTTTTTCGTGGGCTCATTGGCGCTGCTGCGGCGGCTGGTGCTGCGTTGTCTTTTGGGGATGCCGTAAAAACCGGCCTTGAGTTGAACGCCCAATACGAGAAGGTTAAAACCTCTCTTAAAGTAATCTTGGGCGACTCACAAAAAGCAGAGGATTTGCTTGGTAAGCTTAATAGATTCTCCGCTCAAACGCCATTCCAGCCTGAGCAGATAAACAAGGCGGCGACAGCCCTGCTTGCATTTGGGGAAAGCGAGGAAACCGTTATTGACCGGCTTCGTGAAATCGGAGACTTGTCGTCAGCCACTGGCAAGGACTTTAATGAGTTAGCAACAATTTATGGGAAAGCAAGGGTTGCCGGAGTGCTTTTCGGAGAAGACATCAACCAGTTGGTAGAAGCCGGAATCCCGATAATAGGCGAGTTTGCGAAGCAACTGGGAGTTTCAGAGTCGCAGGTGAAAAAACTGGCCAGTGAGGGTAAGATAGGGTTTGGTCAATTGCAAACGGCATTCACAAGCCTGACTAGCGAAGGGGGGAGGTTCGCCGGATTTATGCGCGAGCAGAGCGAAACGGCAGAAGGATTGCGAAGCACGCTTTTGGGTGTTTTCGGCGATAGGCTTCGGCAGGCTACGGAGGGATTTGCAAACCTTGTAAAAGAAGCTACGAAGGGCCTGATTGGACTATTAGACAACACCAAAAAAGAGTCTGTCGCGCTTGAGGAGCAACGAATTAAGTTCCTTGCATTATCAAACGAGGTGAGGCTTGCAAATGATGGAAGCCAGCGCAGGTCAGACCTTATTGCGAAACTACAAACTCAGTACCCGCAATTTCTTGGTAATGTGGATAAAGAAAAGGTTACGAACGAGCAGTTGCAACCAATTCTTGATAATATCAATAAGTCCTACATAATCAGGATTGCACTGCAAAAGCAGCAGGAGAAAATACAGCCACTTCTTGAGGCGCAAGCGGAGGCGGAGAACAGGGCGGCGGAAAAGAGAGCCCAGCAAAACGAGCTGCTCGTTCGCGCAGCAGAAATTACTGGCGTCAATATCGTTCAGATAAAAGACCAAGAAAAACAAATACAAGCAGTTACGCTGGCACTGCAAAAGCAGGCTAGATTTGGAATCTCGTCTGCGCAAGACCGTCTTGACCGAGAAAACAGGCTTCGAGAGCCGCTAAATGAACAGGCTCGGCTTCTTGGTGAAATACTGGCCCTTGGTGGGCAAACTGCGGTTACAGCTAAAAGCAGGGCCGAGGCCGAATCGGAAGTTACAGAAGCGCAACGCCAATCAAAAGCAATAGCGGACGAATTAAAAAAGACTTACGGCGAGGTTTTTGACCTTGCAACAGGCGCAACAGAGTCCGCCACAAATGCGGGCGAATCAATAGGCGTCATAACGGGCAAGCCCGGCAAATCAGCCGCCGACATAGAGTTCGAGCGCCGCGAAAAAGACCTCCAAAAACGCCGCTTGCTGCTCAATGACATGGAGGACGGGTTGGAAAAAGAGATCGAGATAATCCGGCTGCACTTCGAGCAACTCCGGCTCGAATACGACAAGGCCGGGCTCGACACGGCAAAATTGATCGAGAAACAGGCCGAGGCCGAGATCAGCGCAACGGTTGATTTCTTGGCGGCATCAACGGAAGCGGACAGCGAAGCCCTGGAGCGCAGGCGGCGAACGGGCGAGGCAATTTTAGCTGTGCGGCGCGATGAACTGGAAGCGGAAAAAGAGGCCCGTGATGCGCAAATTGACCTGGCGGAGGAGCGCGGCAAACAGTTGGCCCTGTTGGCCCAGCGATCCGGAGCCAACGAAAAGCAACTGGCGGAAGGGCAAAGGCAGTTTCAACTCGCTACGCAAAAAGCGCGGCTCGAATCCGAGTTGGTATTCCAGGAGGCGCTTCTGACAATTACGGATGCCGGAAATGCAGAACAGGCAAACCAGATTAGACGGACGATTGCGCTGATACGTGAGCAGCTGAAGTCGATTAATATCGAGATCAATACGCCCGTTCCAGAATCGGGTAACGAGGGAAAACCAAAGGGGCTGTTAGGGCTCTTCGGCATACAGATGGACGACGACGATGCGGCAATCGTGGAAGATGCTGCGCAGCGGATCGTAGCCAGCCTGCAACAAGTCGCGGCGGCCAGGCTGGCAGACGCACAGGCGGCGGTAGATGCCGCTGACCAGCGCGTCGAAGCGGCCGAGAGTGCACTGGAACAGGAGTTGCGACTCGCAGAGGCTGGATTCGCTTCCAATACAACACTCAGACAGCAGGAGTTGGCCGAGGCCAAGCGCGTGCGCGAACAGGCGATCCGCGACCAGCAAAAAGCGGCACGGGCACAACTGATCGTTGACGCATCGATCCAGGCGGGCAATATCGTGACATCGACAACGAACCTGATCAAGTCCTGGTCAACGCTGCCTTTTGGCATTGGCCTTGTCGCTGCGTTCGCGCAGGTGGCCGGACTGGTTGCCTTCATTGCGAATATCCGCGCACGGGCCCGGCAAATATCCAGCCAGGCCAGATACGGAAAGTCCGGTTTCCTGGACGGGAACAACATCGTGCAGGGCCGTACACACGCCCAGGGCGGCGAACACCTGGAGGTAGAGCGCGGCGAACTGGTGCAGGTGGCAGACGACGGCGGGCGCCGCAGGATAGAGGTGGTCCGGCGCGAACGGGCCCGCGAATACATGGATTTGTTACTCGCAGCGAATAAAGGAGATCGCGAGGCAGTGGCAATACACGCGCTCAAACTGGCAGACATCAAAACGCTTTCGGAGGGTTCACGCAACCGGATTTTCAAGTACTACATGGATGCCGGAAGTCAGGCCGTGTCGCACACGGGCATGTACCCGGTTGAGCAAGATGGTATGCGCCAACTGATTTTTGGCGACAGCCCGGAAAAGTCGGTAAGTGTCGTCATCCAGGGCGATGGCTCAAAGCGAACCAACGAACTGTTGGAGCGCATGTTGGCAATAATGGCATACGACAGCAGAAAAGAAAAATGGAGCCCGGACGGAAAAACCCGGATAAAGGGCAACGTAAAGACCCGATACATTGGCTAACTACAGGGTGAAAATCGGCAGCACAGACCTGTCGCTTGCGCAGGCGGTTATTTCGATTGGTTGGGATTCAATCCTTCGGTGGGAGCGCGAACGCGACAGTGCCAACTATGTGTTCAACCCGAAAACGGAATTCCTGATCTACTGCTCAGCGATCCCGGGCGAATGGGGCGCGGACAAGTCAGCGGTATTCGACGACCTAATCGACTCAGAGGACGACTGCAATGTTTTCCAGGTGTCTATCGAGCAGGAGTGCGATGGCGAGTACAGCGAGGTTTGGTCGGGCGAGTTTTCTTCGAAAGACTGGAAAAGCGACCGCACAAAGAAGACGATCCGGGTCAAGGCGTCAGAAGCAAACCCGTTCGACTGCCTGAAAGAAAATTGGAAGGAGCAGCAAAACCCGTTCGGGCTGACGGTTATCGATGCCCGTTCGACATACGACACCTACGAGATGTTTGAGGACGTCTTTATCCAATACGACCTTGAGAATCCGTGCCCGCCACCAGTGCCGTTCGACAATTTCTGCTACTTCGACCTGGTCGAGTCTGCGGCGCCACAGATTGAGGCGATTGTGTGCGGCTACCTGTATCACCGATTCCGGCACCCGGGCGGATGTGACGGGTCAACGCCGACACCGCCGGACGACATTAATCCGTGGACGATCCTTGACGACAATTGCCCGACTGACTCGGAGTGGTGGTACTGCCCGGAAGATGCGCGTATAACGCACCTGTACCCCAACGGCCGGCTATTCAACGACGTGCTGGAATACCTTGTCGATCAGACCGGTTGCGGCCTCACTGTTGTCTCCAACTTCTTCGGGATCAACGCGGACGCAACCAACCCGTCAAACAGCGTGTACACCAAATCCGCAGCCGAACTGCAGGAGATCGCTGTGTTTCAGAAGTCGGACATCAAGCGACACGACAACAGCGACCCGAGCAAGGAACCGGCCTGGAACATGAACCTGGAGGATTTCTGGGCCGACATCCGCGATATGTTCAAACTCGACTGGTCCATTGACGGCACAACGCTGCGAATCGAGCATGTGTCGTATTTCCAGGCCGGCACCGGCAACGACTACACAAGCGCGAAGTACGAGCGCGTCCTGGAGCAAGACAAGTCGGACGTTCCAGCCATTACCCGCTTCAAATACCGCGACGATCACGCGTCCACGTATTTCAAAGGCCAACCGATTACGACGTATTGCGGCGAAGGGGAAAAAGAAATTCAACTGCGCCTGTTTTCGTGCGACGTCAACTACCTGTCAAAATCCGATGGGCTGGAAGACGTTGGCGACGACGGCTTTGTTTTGGCTGTCACGGAAGTTATTTCAGACGATCGGTATATCATCAACGACAACCGGCCGCTGTCCTGGACAGAACTGCATGAAAACTACCACAAACACGATATGGCCGGCGCTGGAACGATCAATGGCGACGATGTTACGCCACTGAGCATTCGGCCGACCCGAAAACAGCCGGCATTCAGGGTGAAGCACTGCTGTGGCGACACATTCAACCCTGGAGACCTCCACGCAACCGCGCTCGGAGACGGCCAGGCGCAAAGTGCGGAATGGAGCCTGGCCAAGGAAACTTTATTACTCGAACAGAAATACTAACGATATGCAACCGCAAGACATGATGACAGCGCTTCCGATGTGGACAGCCAAAGAGTTTCAAACCTTCCGCCGGCACTATAGCCAGGGAAAAGAAAGTTTTGCAGCGATAAACTGCCGGTACGACCGGCTTTTGCCATGGATCATAAAAAACCAGGGCAGCGCCCCAACATACGTCTACCTTGTAAAAAAGGACGGATCGCAGGCAATCGACATCGCAGGCCTGCTCTCAACGAGCAACGCATCGCATGGCGGTGTAGACTACTGCTTCTTTGAGGGCGCGCTCGACCTGAACCAGGCAACCGACTGCAATAAATTTTCCTGGGACGGATCATCCTGGAACCTGATCGGCGACAGCACATGGCCGAATTTCGTGGAGGACGGAGCCTTTTACTACCTGGAATTTTCGTTTGGCGGCACGAAATACTGGTCGGAGTTGATACGCATTTCAGATTTCCCAGAATTCGCAAGCGACCCGACCGGATGCAACGGCATGGTGCGCATCGAGTGCGCGTCCGCCTGCGCTGTTGGTGGTGTTCCGCCGCTTGGCGGGCAAAAACTGTTCATCGACGGCGAAACGTCGGACGCGGAATACAGCCTGGAAAGAGAGGTGGCCACCGATGGCAATAACGACGAGACAAGCGTCTGGGTAAAGTCAAAGAAGCGGTACACGGTTAAATTCTACGCAATCGAGACAGTCGCTGACTTCGTATCCACAATACCACTGTATTCCGTGGTGAACATCACCGACCAGACCGGATTTCAAACGGCCGTGACCGACGTTGATTTTCAAATCACGTGGCCGCAGGATCAGGGCGGCGCGCTGGCACTTGTTGAATTATCCTATGCGGTGCAGTATATCAATCAAACGCACTGTTGTTGATTGGGACAAACTGCCCCTGTTTACAATGTAAACAAGCCGCAATTTTGTGACAGCAAACGAATGACAGCCAAACTCATACTGAAATGGCTGTTTGTTCAACCGTACTTCCCCCCGCTCATGCCGACCTGTGCGACGACCAGGCGCATTTTGGCGAGGTTTCCCAACTGCTTTTCACCCGCCTTGGCGACGACCTGACCGATTGGACTGACGATGCAGAGTGGGTCACCCGAATCGACAACGCGACCGCGATGCCGGCAAGCCCGGCCCTTGCCCCTATTCGCCAATTGTTCGGTATCGGCTCCATCGCCGACCCGAACCGACCGAGCGTAACCCTGTCGCGGCGGCGCACAAAATACGGTGACGCCGAATACACGATGGTGTTCAATGTGGACGACACCGGCGCAACGAACTGGACGTTTCTGCAGACAATCCCGGCCGGTGGGCAAACCTACGCGGTATGGTTCGCAACAGAGGAGCGCATGTGGGGCGGCAACACGGGCATCGAAGCAACTATCGTAGCTAACTACAACATTCCGGAATCCCGCGAGGAGTTAATGAAGATCAAACTCACCGTTACCTGGAAAGCAACCATCCCGGCGGTTCAAGATATTATCATCTGATCTGCGTTCGGGCCTTAAATAAAATTCCTGTCATCGTTTGCTATAACTCCCGGCCTCGGACGCAATCCGGGGCCGTTTTTTTGAAACAAAAAGAACTACAACATGGCAAAGGCCAGTTTTTCCGCAAACTCCTCAAACTTCTGGGTCAACGTCCTGAATTTTATTTTGGCGACAATTGCAATCGCGGGCGTCCAATTGCCAGCAAACCCGAACAGCATCAGCCTGGACATTATCAACACGCTCAACACGTCGGGCGTGATCGCGGTTATTGGTATGGTGGTGCTGAACGTTGCGAGCCCGATATATCACGCATTTATAAAAAACTCGTTCAACCTAAAGGGCGTTTTAGGGTCGAGGAACTTTTGGGTGCAAGCTGGCACGCTGGCGGTGTCGGCACTTATGCTCGTTCAGATCGAAATTCCGACTGGCAGCGTTGAGCAAATTGTCGGTGCAATCTATGCAAAGGACTACGCCTCGCTGCTGACCGCAATTTTCCTGAACGTGATCAACCCGCTGATCAGGTGGTTTAAGGACCGAAAAACTACCGATCCGCTACCGGCTTAAAACTGATTTTGGCCCGTTATTTGGCTGTTTATCAGTTAAAAGCGAGCCTTGGAACAGAAAATAGACTTCATGCAGGAGCTGTATAAAATCGCACTCGATTGGCTTCGAAAGCAAGCCTCGCAAGTGATAATACTTGTGGCGGGGATTTTTGCGCTGTATTTTCTTGGCTCTAATCAGCTGGCAAAACTGGAGGCGCAAAACGAGCGCCAGGCGCAAAAGATCGATAAGCAGGCCGATAAAATAGAGTTGCTCGGAATGGAAATACGCAAGTGCGACTCCGAACGGTCGGCACTGCAGGCAGAGGTCAGTTTTATGCGCTTCGCACTTGAGAACAGGTTTCCCAACCTTTCGCTAAGTCCGCGCGACGAAAGAAACTAAATAGTCACAGAGCAGCCTCGGTCCGAAAGTGGGCCGGGGCTTTTTGAATCGTTCGAAAAATGATTGAATTTCCGATACATAATTCCATCTGGTTCGACGTCCGCGAATGGGTAGATGAGCGGACATGGGGCATTCTGGGTCCGAAGGCGGCCTGGCAAATTGATCCTCAGGTTATCCGGATCGCCGATGTGGTACGCGAATTGTCCGGCGCAGGTGTGATGGTGAACAACTGGCACTACCGGCGTCGCGGGCAGGCAAAATACCAATCGTCAGGCCTGCGGGCCAAGTGGGACAACACCGGCGGCTCCCTGTCACAACACCGGCGCGGGTGCGCTGGCGACCTCAAGGTTACGGGAATGGCACCTGAGCAGGTGTTCAAAATCATTCAGGATCACAAGGAACGGTTTCTATCCCTTGGGTTAACTACGATAGAAAACCTGAAAGCAACGCCAACTTGGTTGCACTACGATATTCGGCCGAGACTGGAGGGGATGCCGGAAGATGGGTTTCTTATTGTTGATCCGTAGGCGGAGTGATGCGGCGAACTGTCGTTTCCCGAACATTCGCCCTATTCGGTCGAACGCCGGGAAACTTGAGTTATGCGGAATTACCAATGAAAATGTAACGATAATTGCCACCAAAAAAATGAAGGGCCAAAAATGAGATTGCAGTTGTCTTTCTGGAAATGGAACACCGGGGTTTGTATGTGGCAAAACCATTGTCCATGTTTTAAATTCTGCTTGAAATGGAAGTAGAAAAGCCTTTCGCATTTAAACAGATGTATTTTTACCCATGTTGCCGGGTATTTGTAATACAGAATCTTAGTCATTGTCAAGAATTTCGTCAACGATATTTTTAAGTTTTGCTTTTGCTTCGGCCCTTGAAAGCCCCGAAATGTCGGCATTCAAAAGGGCATTTTTTACTTTTTCGTCTTTCAGGTTGTCGGCCTTTTTTTGCAGCCGCTTTCCAACAGTTTTCTTGATAAATTCTTCGTCATGGTTGTGTCCTGACATGGTAAGCTTATTTTGAAATGAGAAAATAATCCCATAACTCCGCTTTCCCTTCCATGCCCGCTAAACGCGAAACAGCGGGAAGGCCTCAGTTAAAAAAAATAATAAACCACCCCAACAACCCCACCAATCACCACCCCAAATTGCGCCAAAAATACCAAAACCAAAAGCAACACACCGTCCAGCGGGTAGCGCACATAATACAGCACCACAGCGATCAGGATGCGCGGCAAGGTGATGGGCAGTCCAAAAAGCCATAGCCAGCCCAGCCACGCCACGACGGCCCAGAAATTCCGGGCGTGAAACCATTCGGTGTACCCGGCATGGTACGGCACTTTGGCGCGAAAGGCCGCGAACGCTTTATGGAGCCAGCGCTCCGACTTTCCCGGCAGTAGCATGGGCAGTGCCAGTTCCTTGTTGATCGTCACGTCCCGACCCATTGCCTGCGCAAGCTCTTCAGCAATTTCACCCATACGGCGGTACACGTCGCGGGAATACCCGGCTTTGAATTTTCCGGGCAGTTGTGGGCTGGTTAGTAGATAGACGCTGATCATCCGTTTGGCAATGCTGGTCGGCTATTATTTACGTTGCTAAAAAAGGCGGTACGGCCTCCGGGTCTTGCTCGCATATTTGGAACAATCCATGTTGCAGTTTTCCAGGCTACAATTAATATTACCGCACCCCAGAAGCACAGCCAAAACGGGGTTGGTTCTGACCAAATTACGGTTAAGACGGCATTCATTATCCCTACTGTCCAAACTGATCCAACTATAAAGACAAGAGCCCTGCTTGAATGCCAATGTATGTCTGGCATTTCTTCCGCAGCTGCAAGACTTGCCCAAAATCGAAGCACTACACCGGCCAATAAAAGTATCGGAAAAAGCGCCCAAAAAACCAGCATTACAATTTCCCAGTATGGTTTCGACGCCTTCCAAAAGGCGCTTTTATAAAAAGAGACGTCTCTCCTGAAGTCATCAACTCGCCGCGCCACCTCATTACTATCCGGCAGCGAAAACGAAACCGGCTGATCCGTAGCCGGCACGGCGGCACCACGCGGACGAACCGGATCGTAAGGCGCAGCAACCTGGCCAACACCGTCAGCCCGAGCAATGACGCGACCGCCCGCATGGAGTGCAACAAACTTGCCGCCACGGCTGTCGCTGTACATCGGTGCCGACTTGAGCAGTTCGACGTAGTTCTTTTTCCCGTCGGCCACACGCATCATGTCACGGCGCTCAAACTCATACAGCACCTCCGTTCCGGCCTCTGGAATTTCGCGAATCCGGGTGCCCAGCGCTTGCGAAACGGCGGCGGCATTTTGGGCGAAACAGGGCAGGGTGAGCAGCGCGAAAAACATGGTGTTCAGGCTGGACCGAATCCCGTCTTTCAGGATTTCCAACTTTCGCCCGGGCTGTTCTTCGCCGGTGACTTTTACGCGGGCAGCCCATTCGCGAAAGTAAAAGGCGAAGCGCTCCAGATACGCACGGTAGTCGCTGACAAGTTCGTCACGGAAATAAGTAGCGGGCGGGCAAACCTTCTGATCGTCGGTCCAGGTGTCGGACTGAAACGGCGGGTTGTCGCGAAGAAATTCCCGGTACCTGGTCGGAGTCTCGTAAATCATTCCAGCCGGATGGCGGAACGGGATTACCACCACCCAGCGCCCGGACCCGCACTCGCTTGCGGCCTGCTCAAGACGGCGCATGAATTGCTCGTCCGTTTCTCCGGGTCGCAACGCAATCAGCACATCAGGCGACAAATCCGGTTCCCGAGATACGCCAGCGGTCAGCAGGCGAACGCCGGATGTTTCCAGTATCACTACCTGCCCGGCAGATTTAGCCGCCACAGCAACGAACAGCAGCACAGCCATTGCAACCAATCCGACGTTTATCACCACGCCGATGGTGATGAGCGTGTTTTGTACAATTTCGCCAGCGGCAGGGTGCAGCAGCGTTGTTCCAAATGCCGCCAAAATCAAAACCGCCGCAGCGGCAAGAATACAGGCAGCCCAACGCGGCCACCGGTCACGGTTGCGGCTCAGCCAGGTGATCAGGTGGAACGCCGCCTGTTTGCGTACTGTATCGAAGTTTGCCATTTTATACCGTTTTTAAACCTTTTTGAAACCCCTACCCCGGTTTGGAGGGAGGGGTTAAGGTGTTGATTCTCAATGCTGATTTTTAGCCGTGTACTTTTTTGCCCTATTGAATGCGGCCAACACCTGCTTCGCATAGCTGGGGGAGCGCCCGCACGCCTTGCGAATTGCTTTTGCACCGCCGTTGGCAGCGTACACTCGTTTGGCCTTTACGAAGTACGCCTCGTCTTTCAGTGCCGTCTTTGCAAGTTCGCGCCGGTCCTGCAAGGTCAGTTCCGGAACGATGCCAACCCGGCCGCTGGACCTCTTCAGGTTCCATTCAACCGCGCCCGTTCTCTCGTCAATGGTGAACGCGGTCGAGGTTGTCGTTACGTCTTTGGGCTCTATGTCGTAGAAGTTCCTGTTCATTTCCGATTCAATTCAAACACCGCCGCATACTGCACAGCGGCAATAAAAAAAGCAGTGAAGGCGCCCAGGGCGACAGCCGTCCCATGACTTCCAGAGTTGAAAATATCCGTCACAAGGCCAAGGAACCGCGTAGGGTTCCAAGTCGTGCCGACGCCCATCAGCCCGCCATAAATGCGGGTCAGGTTACAAAACGACTCAAACAGGATCAGCAGCACCGCAAGCGCGATGGACCACCATGACCGTATTCCGGCGACCACAAAGCCAATTGCCGAAGTGGCCAGTACGACGGTAAGTAACACGGCGTCCGCATGGTTGCCGGTAAGCGCGGCGGTGATGTGATACATATTGCCCACGCTGGCGGCAGTTGGGGCTATCAGCAGAGCCAAAAGCAGAAGCCGCCGACTATCCCACTTGCTTGCTACCTTTTTTGCGCCGGAGCGGGCCCGATGCACTACGGAGTCGGGCTGCTCCGTGCGCGGCTTTTCCCGCACCTTATTTTTCCGAGAACGAAACGGGTACGACTCCAACAGTGAAATTTCGGCGCTCGATAATTCGCGAACTTTCGCGAAATTCGAAAGCCCGATTTTCGGGAAAGCCATCCGCACAGCGTCCGGTTCTACGCCGGAAGTTTCGCACCATTGTTTTACTGTAAGTTTCGCCATTGTCGCGCCCATTGTTTCGCGTTTAGTTTCGCTGACAAATGTAGGCGCTTTCCCGAATATTACAAAGTCTTTGGAATTAAATTTAATGGTGTATTTCCAAATTGCTTGGAACGTCGCATATTTGCGTATGGAAAAAACACTGACCCACATGGAAGCATGGGAAGACTTTTACCTGTACATGGAAACACAGCGCGATTGTGGCGCCATCTCACAGATACCGAAAGATGTCCAGGAGGCCAAATATGCAGCTGCCGGAGAGCGGCCACATCGGCTCGGAGAAAAGCGAATAAAAAACCTGCTTAGGAAGTACGCGCCGGATCGGTATGAGTTCAGGGAAAGCGTGATCCTGAAGGAATAAAAAAGGCCCAACTACATTACGCAGCCGGACCCTATAAACCCCAAATAAACCAAATGAAAACTTGGTTTCAAATGTAAACCCGATTACCGGGACTTGCAAGCATTTCGGCACGAAAGTTGACAATGTAAACAAAAGCATCCTGCCCAACCGGGCAATGCGGGGATTGGGATTGTACCCCGCTCGAAGCAATTTCGGGCGGGGTATTTTTTTTGTGTTTTCTCAAAAAATAATCGCCTTAACGCTTGACAATATCAAGTGAAAAAACTTATCTTTGTAAGGAACAAAAAGCGGAGGCACCGCTATAAAAACTGCAAGTTGTTCTATGACAGATTTGATTGAAAGGCTTTGGCAAATCGCCAAAGCGAACCCGACAGGGTTCACGGTGTCAATCCCAGGTTGCGAACCGGTTCGATCCGGGTGGGCAATCGGCCACAAAGAAACTCAAAACAGTTTCGGCCGGCATGGATTAAAAAAGGTGGTCGAGCACTCGATGCAAACCACCGGGATCGTCGGAGGTTGGAAGGGTTACGACGGGCGGTACTACTTCGATACAGTGATTATCGAAGCGGACGCCGGAAAAGCCCTCGACCTGAAACACGACCACGGTCAACAAGCGATCTACCACATCGACACCGGCCGGATTCTTTAACCATCAAAAGCGGGGCGCAACGAAAGCGCCCCGCCATTAAATAAACGGTAAAAATGAAAATAGAAACGTTCATCAAAAACGAGCACCTGCTCCACCTTGAGCCGGACAATCTCGAAACGCTGCGCAATCGGGCCGAACTCCACCGGCGCTTTTCGAACATTGAGTTCAAAATTATTTCCAGCACCGACGACACGTTGACGCTTCGCGTTGTGCAGGGGAAGTCGCACGCTGAAAACTATTTTGACAGGAAGCGGCTCATTGACATTGCCAGGAAGACATTTGAAGACATTGGTAGTTGGTCAACGATCAACGCCGGGCCGATCCCTTACAACCCGCCCGGGCCCGACGTGGTTACGCCCGAATGGATTCAGGAACACATGACCTTGCACGGCCTCAAGCCCAAGGCGGTCAGCGACGAAACCGGCATCGACCGGAACACCATCACCGCTTACAAAAACGGGCTGAAGCCGTTGTCTGGGGTGGTGCGGGCTTTTTGGTACTATTATTTTAAATCGAGAAAATAATGCAAACAGAACAGACATTGCTAGACTTGGGATTTCAAAGGCACCCGGACTGGGATTTTACCTCGACTGACACAAAGAACTTTCGAAAAGAAATGCCAGACGGAAGTGTTTTCAGGGCATACGTTGTCGATTGCAATGGGCCCGAATATGTCAGGCTTGGGAAGGTTGTGTCGCCGTCTGGGCTTGTTTCTGGATGGCGCGACTGTTGTAGCAACGGTTCTGTAGCCCGAAAAATAAGCTCTGTATAATCCAAAGCCTGGCCCACAAAGCCGGGCTTTTTCATTTCCCCCCAATGCGATACGACGCGACCAGGTACACCGCCTGTGGCTTTGCGTCGCTATTGAAGCAGCTGAACCAGCGGATATATAGCGGCAAACTTTTTCAACGCAGCCTTCTCCTTGTTTGTAATGATTCTGTCTTTATAGTATTGCCCTTCGTACCTTATTTTACAATCACTCCCGTTAGCCAGGGCATTGATTATCTCAAACTCGCTGGCGCCAACTTCCACGTCAATCCATTCCATAACTCCGCCACCATTGCCAACCTTGCTATCGGCCCCGTCCAAGAGCCTGTAGTTAAACGTGGCTGTGTCAGCCTTAAAAATATATCGCCTGACGAACAGCCAGTCGTTTCCGTGGTATTGGATTTTGAGCCGCACAAAATAGGCGTCATCCTTTTCCACCAAATAACAAAACACGCTGTTCTGGTTAAGGTACTTCGGAGACGACTTATCCTGATAGAATACAATTCCGCGCATGTCGTCAACCTCTCGATCAAGGCCCGACACAATCCTCTTTATCTCCAGTGTTGCCGAATCCCTTTTTACGACTCGGATAGAATCTCTTATCGCGGCCGTGACCGACGCAATCGAATCTGCCCGAATCGATTCTTCAGCTTCAGAAATTTTTTTCTTCGAAATTAGGTATCCAACCGCAATAAATAGCAACAAGAGCCCAAGCGGTATTAGATAGCCTGGCGCTTTATCATCCTTGGAGTTTTCCATAATGCGTCAATTGTATTTCGTTTTTAGCCAATTGTTTTCGGCCTCTAGCGACCGAATCCGGGCTTCGTGTTCAGAAACCTTCGCTTTAAGGTACTCATTTTCGGCGCGCAATACTTTAAGGTGGTGGCGAAGTTCATCGACTTGATCGACGAGCGTCATTTGATCAAAAACGTCTTCTTGGACTTCCAGGAGATTAGCGAGCGCGCCTCTGTGCTTCGGTGGGATTGAATTCATGTGAAACATTTGATTAACGTATTGTCGAGATACGCCGAGGGACCTAGCTACCTCTTCAACGGATTTGTTGGAATCGTAAACAAGGAGCCGTAACACCTTGCCTTCAGTTAAGACAAAATCTGCCATAGTCACAGGAATGGTTGCGCAATGATTAAGGGGGAGCGGATTAAATGTCAGGTATCCGACAGTTTGCCGAAAACTTTCAATTGACAAGCAAAATATTGGTCAAGAAACTTGACTTACTTGTCAATTGAAAGTTATCTTTGTCCTGTCAAGCGAATAACGCATTAAATGTAAACTGGACAAACCGAATTTCAAAATGGCGACCGAAACAGTAAAATATCAGTACTACTCCGAAAGCAATCGAATGTATGAGTGCGAGGCTGAAATCGTCTTTGGAAAAGAAGATGGCCAAACCACCTACGAGGTAACCCTGCTCAATGTTTTTGACTGCGGGATTGAAGGCGAAGATGAGCCACTTGAGGTTTTCCCGTATGCACGGAATTTCAACTTAAAATTTCGCACAGCCCTTGAAAACCGCGCCGTCGAAGCCTACTACGACCAGGCAACGGCACCTGAAGAGCCGGAAATTCCCCAATACTTCACGTTCTCCGTGAACGTGCAATGGGCGGGATTCCCAACCGGCCGGTTGATCATGGTAAAAGCATTCCCGAAAAACCGCATCCTGGAAACCTGGGACTTGGCCCCAAACCGCCCTGAACGGATCACCGAAATGCCAAACGCCGTGTATCAGTACCTTTTATACTGCGCATTCGGCGAACAAGAGCAAGACGATCCGGACGGCGATCACGCGGCCCAACCTATCGAGGAGGCCGCAGCAATTCACTAAATGTTCATGGGATTACAATTACAGATAGCCCCCGGTGAACGAGTCGGGGGCGCCCTTAACGCGCAAAAAACAATGAATTACCAGGAAAAAAAAGAACAGATTCTATCGGCCTACAAAAACGCAGATATGCAAACCAAGCGGGCGCTTACAGCAGCTGCGGTTGAATACCTGCGACGGCGAGAGAAAGTAACCGTGACAAAGCAGTCGCTTGAGCAGTGGCGCAAAACGACCGCCAACCGCTCCCCCTTCAGGCTGAAGTACCTGGAAGCATACGAACACGCGACAAAGAGCCTAACCCCTGAAACCGCCTGATTTTTCATCACCAAACACACACTCAACTTATGACAAAGCAAACCAGCGCAGTAGCGCTACAATCCGACAAAGGCGACTCGACGCCGCTATCCATGCCGAATCCGTTCGCGCTGAGCGACGACCAGGTCGCCGCCGCACGCGCCGAAATTGAAGCGGCCAAGACTGCCGACGAATCGAAGTTCCAGGACATCACCCCGATTTACTGGGAAGCCAAGCGCGGCGAACAAATCGTTGCCACTTTCCTCGGGTGGAAACAAATCCTGAAGATTGACGAGAAAACGGCAGAAGAGGAACAGCGCTTCATGGCTGTGTTCTTTGACGGCAACCGGCAGATTGTAGCCGGTCAGATCGCACTGGTCGAAGCCATGTACGGCCGGCCGCTCAACAAGGTGTACCACATCACCTGCGACGAAGCGGTTGCCGGCAAGGCCAAAAAGTTCACCGTGAAAGAGTTCAACGGATGACCGGCCTACTTACCACCGAACAGTTACCAGCAGATTTTTTGGATAAGGTCCGGGAGCAATCCCGGGCCGAATCCGAAAAAGCCGACTGGCATCGCGCCCGACTGGGCAAGATCACCGGCAGCCGGTTTGGTGTGGTGCGCAAAACCCGGTCGGGCGATTGGGGCGAAACGGCACAGACATACCTGTTCGAGTTGGTGGCAGAATGGTTGAGCGGTGAACCGGCGCCGTACTTCACTGGGAACCGGGCAACAGATTGGGGAAATGAATACGAACCAGAAGCGCTGAAGTTGTACGAGGGAATTACCGGACTGAAAGTTGACCCGGGGAAATTCCACCAGGCGAAAGGGTTTCAGTTTGTCGGCGCCACGCCGGACGGGCTGATTGGAAAGGATGGGATTGTCGAGGCGAAATGCCCATACACGCCGAAGAACCATATGCGCACCGTACTGACCAAGCAAGTGCCCGACGAATACCGCGACCAGGTGAATGGTCACCTGATGGTTACTGGCCGGAAGTGGTGCGACTTTATCAGCTACGACCCACGCCCCACCGACGACCGTTGGAGGCTGACAATTGTGAGAGTGGAACGCGACGAACAAGCAATCAACGAACTGCGTGAGCGGTTGCTCGAATTTGAGAAAATGATGATCCAGTCCCTGAAAGACCTGGACTATCCGATCGACACTATTTTGAGTGTGTAGGGTACCGGGGCGAATCTGCGAGGGGTTCGCTCCAACCCGACGCACTGAACTATAAAAAAACGAAACATGAACACTCGACAGCAAAATGAACTGATACGGCAAGTAAACGAACTGTTCGCCGAATGGGACCGCCAGAAAAAACTATTCCCCGTGATTAAACAAGACGGCTGGATGGACGCCAGGATTAAAAACCTGAAAGCACTATTGGCGGAACCGACAAAACAAGAATACGTCTCCAACTGCTGCGGCGCAAACCTTGGAGTTTATCACCACGAGAACGGCGAGCGTTGCCCCGCTTGCAAGGAGCCGTGCGAGATGGTATTAACGGAATAAGAATAACAAAGGCGGGGCCGCCCGGCCCTGAATAGTCGGGATCACCGGGCGGTTTTTTTTGACGCCTTGAAAGGGAAATCGGTCATGGAACGAAGTGACGCAACGTCACGATGTTCAGTTTACACGCCCGGGCCGAATGCGGTCCGGGTGATTTCGGGGGGAAATGGCAGGGCAAGCCTGGTTGGGTTCGATTCCCTTCCCCTCCACCAAGCCGCAGCCGGCGAGGGACAGACCATCCGACCGGCGAAAAGGGGCGGGCTGAATCTGGGGTGCCCGCCCCGGCGGTTTCTAAAGAAAACCTAAGCCCTTCGTGAGAGGGCAAAGGCGGGACGCCGGGGGAAAGGCTGTAAAAGAGCAGGATGAGTACCCTGGTTTTTTTGAAACCATCAATACTTTAGAAATGAGACAAACAAAAATGCTCCCCTGTAAACTGACGCAGAACGAACACATCGACACCGCTGTGATCCTTTCCGAAAAGTTGCAGGAGCTGGCCGAGCTGGAAGAATAGAAGAAGGCCGAAAACGCCCGGCTAAAACTCAAAATGGACGCCCTTGAAACTGAAATAGCCATACTGGCCCACAACGTGAAAACAGGCACAGAGGAACGGGCAATTGAGTGCGAACTGGTATTCAACCTCACGAAGCGCGGCATGAAAAGCCTGATCAGGTTGGACACGATGGAAACGATTGAGGAACTGGAAATGACCGACGCCGACAAGCGGGACGCAGCCAATCAACTACAAACCCGGATACCAATGCCGGATGAACTCGACTGATATGGGAAAGCCGAAATACATCGCACTGACAGACGCCGACGATACCCAGTTTTTTGTCGAAGAGGAAAGCCTGATCAAACAATTGATCGGCGCGAAAATTCCCGGCAGCGAGCCAACCAAATACGCCTACCGGCATTTTGCCGCAGCTGTGTTCGAAATGCGGCGACTGCAAAAAGAATACTTCAGCAGCCGGAACGACCCCAAAGCAAAGGAGTGGCTACTGAAAAAAGCGAAAGCCGCCGAATCGAAGGTGGACGCGATACTCAAACGATCACAAGACATTGAGCTCTTATGAAATACCTGGAACAAAACAATGCCGCCAAATCCGCCGCATTTGCAAGGATAACCCGTGCCGTTTCTGTCGCCTGCATCCTGCTCCTGATCGGGCACTGCGTATTCGGACAGCGATCACTCGTTGCAAACTTCTCCCTGCGCATCCACGGCGACACGACAGAGGTACAGCACCGGCTGTTCGACGTGTCGATCGACAGCGCCCTGATCATTTCCACCAGGGGAAAAAACGAAACCTACCTGAGCCGTGTAACGGGCGCCGAAATCCGTCCGTCAGGCCTGTTCTACATCCTTGAGGATGGCGCCGTTCACTACGTTGAAGACAAGACCGGCAAAATGGTCGTGTGGACAGGATCACGGGGCAAATGGATCCTTTACGATTACATACCGATCGGGGTTAACCTGGTCACAAAACGCGACTGATATGCTGCTTGCCGCTACGTTTTGCGCGGCCTGGTTGGTCGCTGAATTTATCCGTGAAAATCAAAAACAATAAACATGGTACTTGTATTTGACACCGAAACAAACGGCCTGCCTAAAAACTACAAGGCCGACATGCGCGACACCGAAAACTGGCCACGGGTTGTACAGTTTGCTTGGGCGTTATTCGACGATCACGGCAGGATAGCAAGGAGCCAGCAACACATTATCAAACCAGACGGCTGGACAATACCCGAAGAAGCGAGCGCGGTGCATGGTGTCACGAACGAGATGGCGCACGCAAAAGGGATCGCAATTAAACAGGCGCTGCAAGTATTCATTGACGACTATAACGACTGCCACACAATGGTCGCCCACAACTTCGACTTCGACTACAAAATCGTTGGCGCTGAAATGATCCGGGCAAATGTGAGAGCAGCAAGAAGGCCTGTTGCAATGAAGCAGGTATGCACAATGAAATCAAGCACAGATCTATGCAAAATACCCGGCAACTACGGATACAAATGGCCGAAACTGGAAGAACTACACAACCACCTTTTTGGTGAGGGTTTTGACGGCGCGCACGAAGCATTGATCGACGTGCTTGCTTGCGGACGCTGCTACTTTGAGTTGAAAAAAATTGGTGTAATCCAAAACTAAAACACATGGCCCGTATAAGAACAATCAAACCAGAATTCTGGACAAGCGAGCAAGTCGTGGACTGTTCACCGAACGCTCGACTGCTTTTCATAGGGTTGTGGAATTTCTGCGACGACTATGGTGTACACCCCGCAAAAGTGGTTTCGCTGAAAATGCAGGTGTTCCCCGCCGATGCCTTCACAAAGGCAGATATGGATGCAATGATCGACGAACTAAAAACCGCCGGATTGATCGTCGAGTATGAGGTGGAAAACGAGTTGTTTTGGTACGTAACTGGCTGGGAACGACACCAAAAGACGGATCAAAAAACCGGAAAATGGCCGCGTCCTGACGGAAAAATTGGGCGGCGCATTCGGCGAACATTCAGCGAACATTCGGCGAACGATCAACGAACAATCACCGAACATTCACCCCCGGAAAAGGAAAAGGAAAAGGAAAAGGAAAAGGAAAAGGAAAAGGAAATAAATAAAAAAAGAAAAAAAGCGATTTCTAAAAAATCGGAAAACGAAGAGGACACAAAAACCCCTCCCCCTGTTGCGGCGGCCCCCTCCCCGGATGAACAGGTTTGGGACTGGGCTAAGGTGAACCTGGATTTTTTGAAGAGGGCCGCAACTAAGTCGGGATTTAATGGAAGGGTAAAAGATCAGGTGATTTTGTTCGCCGGGCACTATGCCGAAAACCCTGCATTCGGGCTTGATCCGGTCCAGTTCTTCAAAAGCAAGTTTGCCGGCTGGTTAGTCGGTGCCGAACAGCGATCCAATAAGCCCGCCAGGTCGCGCAAGAAAAACGACTCCCACCCAGCCGAACAGGTAACCCGAGAAAAGGTGCTTTCACATATCCAAACAGCGCACAGCGGATTTGCCGCTGAATTTCAGGAGCGGGACGTGTCCGCGCTGATCCAGTGCGCTAACATGAGCGAGGTTCGGGAGCGGTGCGCGGAAATCCTGAAAGCAAAACTGAACGACACCACAAATTTTAAACCTGCCCGTAACGGCGAGGCTACACTTGCCGGGCTTGTTGCGGGCGCACTACCGACGGCATGAGCCACCGAGACACAACCCAATTCCAGGGCGTTGCCTTATGTGCCGAACCGTTCTGCGAAGCGATCACCGACGTGATTAACACGAAGAAAGGCGCGGTGATCGACAATGTGCTGATGCAGCGCGGCGGCGAGGAAATACGGTTGTGTCTGCTGTGCTTCCTGTCGTTTCGCCAGCGATATGAGGCGGCTGGATTCAAATACATCCAAACCGATAAGGTGAAAGCATGAAACTGTATTACATCGAATACACCGTCGGCGAAGATGTCCGGCACGAACAGATTTATGCTCGTTCGTTTGGACAGGCAAAAATTCGACTCAGGCAAAAGGCGAAAGGAATCACTTCGATCCAGCAGGTTAGCGCCGGGTATTTGAAACAACAAAATTTAAACGCGACGACATGAGCACCAAATCAAAATTCACCGATGAAAGCCCAATGCCATTTGGGAAACACAAGGGACTGCCTTTGTCAGAGGTTCCAGACGATTACCTGCTTTGGCTTTACTACGACACGAACCTAAAAGACGGCCCACTGCGTCGATACATCGTTGAAAACCTCGACGCACTAAACGCAAACACCAAGCAAGAAGAGCAATGACTCCTGTGAAACAAACCAGACTCAGCGACGAAAAAAACGGTATTCACGGAAACTGTTTTACCGCCTGTCTCGCGTCGTTGCTCGATTTGCGGATTGAAGATGTGCCGGATTTCTCTCTGATTGGTTCCGCGTGGGCAGATAATTTCTTTGATTTTTTAGGCCGTAACGGCTGCGAATTTAACGGGCTTTCACACTTTGAAGATATCAATCAAGAAAAAGGAATTGATGGTTTTTTAATCGTTGGTGGCGAAAGCCCAAGGGGGACGGCGAGAGGTCATTCTGTTATTTACAAAGATGGGAAACCGTTTTTTGATCCACACCCAAGTAATCAGTTTTTGATTGAGCCTGTAGAGGTCTATTGCATTGAACGAAAAAAAAACGAGCAATGAATACCAAATCAAAACCAAAACCGAACGTTGCAATCTTCAAACAGGTCTGCCAAACCATGAGATTGCCCGAACCGGTGCCTGAATACCGGTTCCACCCAGATCGGCAATGGCGCATCGACTTCTATTTTGAAGCGAACGGGCGCAAAGTGGCGCTGGAAGTTGAGGGCGGGGTGTTCACTAGTGGGCGGCATACGCGGGGTACGGGGTTTTTGGGCGACATGGAGAAGTATAACGCGATGGCGATGCAGCAGATTTTTTTGGTTCGGTGTACGCCGGGCGACTTGATGAAACTGAAAACTTTGAATGCTGTAAAGGCGGTGCTTTATGGGTAATCTTTCACACGGCTCGCTTTTTTCAGGAATCGGAGGCTTTGACCTGGCTGCACATTGGGCCGGATGGACAAACCTGTTTCAGGTTGAATGGAACGAATACTGTCAACAGATTTTAAAAAGGAATTTTCCTGATGCAAGAATTTACGGAGACATACGACAGTTCGACGGCAAGCCCTGGCGGGGATCAGTTGACGTTATTTCCGGCGGGTTCCCCTGCCAGCCATACAGCAGCGCCGGGAAACGGCTTGGAAAAGAAGATGAGCGCCACCTGTGGCCCGAAATGCTTAGAGTCATTCGTGAGGTTGCCCCGCGTTGGGTTGTGGGCGAGAACGTTCGCGGCCTTGTTAATTGGTCGGGAGGATTGGTATTCGAAGAGGTGTGCGCTGACTTGGAGGCTTCGGGGTACGAAGTACAACCGTTCATACTTCCTGCTGCAAGTGTCAACGCTCCCCACCGCCGGGACAGGGTTTGGTTTATTGCCTACCGTTCGGGCGAACAAATGGGGGCTTCCCGACAGCCACGGGAGCACGGAGGCCTGGGATGTACTATTGCCGACGCCAAAAGCAAGCATATCGGGCCCGGACTACGCGAGAGCGAACCGGAAAGGCAGCGGCGGGGACGATCTGGCAACGTGGGCGGCCAGAGCGTTTCTGCCAACGCCGCAGGAATCGGACTGGAAGAATGGGCACCGGAAAATAACACCAAGGATCGAAAGGAAAATTCAACAAGGATGGACGGTTCAACTCAACGACCTGGCCTCGATCTCTTCACCGACTGGACAACTGAATCCCCGGTTTGTGGAATGGATGATGGGATTCCCCGGAGGATGGACCGAATTGCCGCCCTCGGAAACGCCGTAGTGCCGCAGTTGGTGTACAGGATTTTTGATACGATCAATCAACTCGAAACACAATGAAACAACAAAACACCCTACTCCTAACCTTCTGGCTAGTCCACCCCGAAGGCGACCGCCACGACCCGGAGCAAATGCGAGCACTTGGCGAGGCCGGGGTTTACGCCCCGGAGTTCCAGTCTGGTGAGCGCAAAATGCTGGCCATGGTGGCGCGGTTTGACCCGGACGATCCGGAAGCGCGGATTTCTGCTGCGCTTTATGCTGTTCGGAATGCGAAACTTATTGCTTCGACCAGGCATCCTGGGTGCCGGATTTGGGGCGTTGAGGTTCATCTGAACGGGCAAAAACTTACATCTGAAAAAATTTCTACGCCATGACACAAATCGTCGAAGACATCATTTTGACGCCGACACCAGAAACGTCGGTATATGCAGTGACCGGAACTTTTCACGGATCGCTTGTAGAGGCCCGCACCGAAGGCGAGGCTCGCCGGATATTCCATAGAGTTTACAACGGAGAAAGCATCTTGACTGTAAAAAAGCGCCAGTATAGCGCACTACTTGTTTGACGCCATGACACACGAAAAAATCCTATCCGAAAAGCGCCTTGCCAAAATCCGGGCCTTGGCATACTACCAGGCATTGAATATGCGCCTTCAGAACATCGCTGCCGACCTGGCAAAAATTGACGCCCAAAATGAGTTATGGGAAAAGCAAGATGTTGCCAGCCGTACCGAAGAAAGTGAGTTTGAGCATTTGTATCGCCTAACATACGCGGCCCGCCTACAAAACGAGGCTGCCGAAATATCGAAAATCACGAACCCATGACACACACCAACAGCCTACTAAAAACAGCCGCAACCTTCTTGATAACCCTCGTCCTACTGTGCGCAGCCGTTGGGCTGATCATGGACGAGATGAACCCGATGGCCTGGCCGCTTTGGCTCCGGGTCGCTGTGGTGCTGGTTGCCTGTCTGCCGTTTTTGAAAAAATCTAAAGCGCCATGAATATGCTCCACCGGTTCTTTTCGCGCAACCAAATATCCAAGCCAGACCGCGAAACAATCATTTGGGCGTTCGGCCTGCTGACTGAATACTACAGGCTTCCGGACGGACAAAAGGAGCAAATTCCATACGAAGAACGAAACGACACCAGCATGATCAAATTTATCATTCGCACCGATACAAGCCTGACCGATGCCCAGCGCATCGACCTTGCCCGCTTGATTGATAGCGTTGCATGGCGGGCCAACACCGGCCGCATCGCTGAAGATGTGGTAATGATTGCTGAAGATGTAATAATGTAACTTTTGATCAATAAAACAGGAATATGAACCACGCACAACTATCAAGAGGAACCCAAATCCAGGATGAGCGAAAGGACCTTTGCCGCGTACTTGAGCACTTTGGCAAATCAGCCAGGGAGAAGAACCCGGTTGATTTTGTCGTCGAATACCTCAAGGAGTGCCGGAACGTCGGCACAGAAACTATCCGCAAAGAACTGTCCAATCTGTTCATTGAGACGGCTAAAAAACACCTTGGGGAAAGGATTGCACAACTCGACAAAGAGTTCGACGAACTGTAAAATGCCTACATTCGCAAACAACCGACAACAGATAATCCGGCTGCTCGTAGAAGCGGCTATTGATTCCCTTATGCCATGCGAACGGAAACAGGTCAATCCTACATCAATTATTCGCGCTGCTCGACTGAAGAGCAGCGCCAAAAAGGCAACTCGCACGAATACCAACAAGCCGGCATCCGGCGAAGCGGTGTTGTCCAGGTCGGAGCGTTGCGGGAAGTCGCTGTGTTCTCCGATACCGTTACCGGCACGCGGTTTGATAATCGCGACGCCGGGCTCGACGCTGCGTTCAAGGTTTGCGAAAGGCAGCGCGGAACGGTAGATTTTCTGTTTGTGTACCGGTGGGATAGGTTCGGGCGGTCGGTTGAGTATTGCTTCACGGCAATACGGAAATTCAGGGAGGTAGGCGTTGAGGTAAATTGCCCGGACGAATGGATTGACTACACCGATCCAAGTTGGCCCCTGATACTTTCCGTTAAATTCGGAATGGCGCAAAGCGAGTCCATGCGAATCAGCGACCGCACCAAAGACGGCGTACACGCTGCGCAACTGTCCGGTTTCTATACCGCCCACGCCCCGACGGGCTACACCAAAGCACCCCCGCAAAATTTCGATGGCAAGCAGCGCCGGCTGTGTGTTCCTGATTCGAAGCGGGCCGACATTGTTCGGCGGTGTTTTGAGCGGTACGCAGCCGGTGAGAACAAGCTCGAATTGTTTGCCCAGTATCGGCAGGCGCTTGGAGTCGCCAAATCCCAATTCTGCCGGATGTTTCACAACCCTTTTTACTGTGGGCTGATCTACATAAAGCCTTACCGGGGCAACCCGGCGCAACTGGTTCCAGGGAAACATGAGGGGATCATTTCACGCGACCTTTTCGAGCAATGCCAACAGGTTCAACAGGAAGCCGGGCACCCGGCAGCGGGCAAGACCTGGACAACGCGGCCCACCCCGGACGCTGACGGTTTTTTCCTGAAAGGTGTTCTCAAGTGCCCAATCACCGGGCGCAATATGACAGCATACCGGAGCCGTGGAAAGTCGGGCCGGTACTTTCCGTACTACGCTACCCAGGGAAAAGGGCAAATCAGAATCCCGGCCGGGAAGGCGCATCACCTGATCGGGCTGGCAATACAAGGGTTCCGGATTGACCCAGATAACGAAGCGGACATTCGCCGCGAAATTGATCGCCAACTATCCACCCGGAGCCGCGAAGCATCCAAGCAGATCGACCAGGCGCGGCGCGGAATTGAACGCACACAAAGTCGGCTGGACAAGATTCGGGCTGACTATGCCGACGACCTGATTGGGGCAGGTGAGTACCGGGAAATGCGCCAGACATTCGAGGCCGACCTGGTTCGATATGAGAACGAAATGCTGCAAGCCGAACGGATGCAGTCAGAAAACGACGGGTTTTTCCTCAAGGTGCTGAACCTGCTGTCCGGAATTGACACGGTTTTTGCAGCATCTTCACCGGAGTACAAAAACCGGATTTTGCGGGCGGTGTTTCCGGATGGCGTCTTTATGGACAAGAATCCGGAAAAAGTTAGAACACCTTGCATAAATCTGGCAATTGCCGAACTTTGCAGTAAATCAATAACTTGCGCGGCGTTGGAAATAGAAAACGGGCCCGATCTTTCGACCCGGCCCGTCAAGGGAGGAAGGCCGGATACTTATAGAACACATTTGACACTTCTAAAACAACTTTT
>CAZAEZ010000001.1:299107-382096 GCA_964484205.1 uncultured Saprospiraceae bacterium
GCGGCGTTGGAAATAGAAAACGGGCCCGATCTTTCGACCCGGCCCGTCAAGGGAGAATGATGGGAATCGAACCCACGACCTCAAGTGCCACAAACTTGCGCTCTAACCGACTGAGCTACATCCTCCGTAATTCGAGGCCGCAAAGATACATGCCACGGGCGTAATTTTTCAAGAATTATACCAGAAAGAAAGTGGTTTGCGAAAAATTGGAGGCGATTAGGTTATTGTCGGCGTGACTCGAAGTCACGCTGACAATATATGTGGCATCATCACTTTCGCAAACCACTTTACGTCGGGCATAAACGCGAGAAAATTCTCAAAATAGTGATCATGCGGGCACCCCGGCCTTTGCAGTTTGCCAGCCCCGCAGTTTTTTCAGCAATTTGTACAATTTCAGGTTCAGGGACGGGTTGGCCGTAAAAAAATGCCCGTTCAGGGTCAGCCAGTCTTTTCCTTTTTCCACCTGCCGCAATTCGGTATACGCGATGCGTTTGGCACGGTCAAAAGGCGCGCGCCAGTAGATGCCTTTGTCGGTCATGGCAAATCCTTCCCGGCAATTGCCCTTGAGCGACAGATCGCAGATAAAAAACACCCGCTCGTGGCGTTCCGCTTTTAGAAACTGCTTGCAG
Organism: uncultured Saprospiraceae bacterium; assembly: GCA_964484205.1. Classification (GTDB taxonomy): domain Bacteria; phylum Bacteroidota; class Bacteroidia; order Chitinophagales; family Saprospiraceae; genus M3007. Next base: position 299,737 of record CAZAEZ010000001.1, read on the forward strand.
GCAGTAGCGATCAGCGGCTCCGGCATGGCGATAAAATCGAAATAAAAAGGCTCCTCTTCGTGCTCAAAATCCAGGAAATCGCGGATCATTTCCCAACGATCGGTCTTGTCAGGCCGGGCATGTTCGTATTTCAGAATGGCACTGGGCAGTAGCACGCCATTGAGATCCGGACAAAACTGAATGATGAAATAATCCAGCAAGCCTTCAAATGCGTTTCCAATGCGCTGATCAATTTCCGGAAGGGCTTCAGTGCCAAAACGCTCCCAACAAACTGTCACCTCTTCGGCAATTTGTTCAGCGCGGATCGAATAAATATCATGAAACTTGGACTGGTAAAACCGCTCCACATAATCGCTGTAAAATGCCGGATCCAGTTCCTCCGCTACCCTACCCCGCAAACTGCGGAAAAACAAAGCTTTCACCTGCTCGGTAATATTGTCGGAATCAAAATTCAGGAAATACCGCGGCTCGTAAATTTTGGTGACGCCCTTGCGCCCCTCAAAATGAAACCCGCAGTGGTGACAGAATACCGATGCCAGCGGATTGGCTTCGTCGCAGGCAGGACAATCTTTCGTCCGTTCAATCACCATGTCGCCACAGCGATGGCAAAATTTGGCTCCGGGAATTAGTTCTGCAGCACAATTAGGACAGCGATTCATGTATGTCGGGCTAAAACTAAGGTGAACGTTTGGCCGACAAATTTACAACTTTTTGTTTTTTATTCAAAACATAAAGTTTTCAAAAAAAATTACTCGCCCATGAATTTATCGTATAAATCCGGGCGGCGCGCGCGGGTACGTTCCAGGCTTTGTTCATGCCGCCACTCCTGAATCATCTTATCATTTCCGGAAAGCAGGACCTCAGGCACAGGCAAAGTACGCCAAACTGCCGGACGGGTGTACACCGGCGGCGCCAGCAAATCGTCCTGAAAACTGTCAAACAAGGCTGAAGTTTCGTCATTGAGCACGCCGGGAATCAGCCGCCCCACCGTATCTACCAGCACCGCGGCAGCCAACTCGCCGCCCGACAACACATAGTCGCCGATACTGACTTCCAGGGTGATAAACGTCTCCCGGATCCGCTCGTCGATGCCTTTGTAATGGCCGCAAAGCACCAGGATGTTCTCCTTCAGCGACAGCTGGTTGCACAAGCCCTGGTTCAGCAAAACGCCATCCGGGGTGGTGTAAATGACCTCATCATAGGTGCGCTCGCCGAGCAATTTTTCCAGGCAGGCGGCAATGGGCTCCGGCTTCATCACCATGCCGGCGCCGCCGCCGAAGGCGTAATCATCCACTTGCTTGTGTTTGCCGGCGCCAAAATCGCGCAAATTATGCAGGTGTACCTCCAGAAGGCCGCGGTCTTTGGCCCGCTGCATAATGGAATGATTGAGCGGACTTTCGAGCAATTCGGGCAGAACGGTTACCAGGTCAAAACGCATAATTTATCGGGCTATTTGTTGCAAAAACGCCATGACATCCACGCCATCGGGATAATCCGTCAGGCCGGGTTCCTGCGAATGCCCGAACGGAAGCACGGGCCAGTCGGCCAGTTTCAGGTTCCCAACGACACATTGGATTTCATCGCGACGCCGGTTTAATTCGGCATTGAGTTGCTCGGGGGTTTCGTAAAATTCGTAATGCACGGAAGCGATCCGGGCTTGCAAGGACGAATCTTCCTTCAACAACAAACAACCGTTGTTTTTATAAGGCACATTGTTCAGGATCAACAGGGTGAGGTTGTAGTCGAAGTTATTCTTGTATTTATTGTGATTTATAATATCCCGGTACGTGTGCAAGGCCTCCAGCAGGCGATCAAAATCATAGCCGGTGGGAAGATATAATTTACTCACATTCCGGCAGCCCAGGCCAAAGTAGGTGAAGATGTCCCGTCCCAGCGCATGCAAATCATCTTCCGGTTCAAGCCCGTTCAAGACGGCCACACCGTTGCGATTGCGCCGGATAATGTGCTGGTATTTAGCAAAATAGGCTTCAAAATACCTCGCCGTGTTGTTGCTGCCGGTGGCGATGACCGCATCGAAGTTTTTCAGCGTATCCGACGTGCCCAGAAACTCGGTGTACGCCCAGGATTCAAAACTCCAGTCGCCGAGTTGTTGGACCAAAAAAGGCAGCAGGTGCCTGTCTTTTTCCGAAAGTTTGACTTTTGCCCGCTGGCCGGCAGCAAACACCGCGAGCCAATCCTGAAAACCCACAAGTGGCAAATTGCCGGCCATCACCAGGCCGATTGTTTTTTCCGGGTGCGGTATATCCGGGAGTTCATACGCTGAAATCCAGTTTTCGAGTTTTTCCCGGTCCAGAAAAGCCTGGCTTATCGCACGAAGCGCGAGTCGAATGTTTTCTTCCGTAAACCAGGGGTTATCGGCGTAGGCGCGTTGCATGGTTTGTTGCAAGGCGGCATCCGGCTCCGCCCGGAGGTAATGGCCCAATTCGGCTAACAGGTCAAGTCGTTCCGTTCGTTTCAAGGCTGAATAGTTTACCGCAAAGGTACTGCATCAATCAGGAGAACAAGTTTGGAGATTTTCAAGCCGGGGAAATGCGGTTACAACTTCGGCACTGCCGGGAGAGAAGGATAAATTGCGATAACCGTCCGGCGGTTTTTTTGCCGCCCTGCAGCCGATTCGTTGGAGCTAAGCGGGTAAAACTCACCTTTAGCCACCGGGGTCAGTTGATTGGCATTCACGTTAAACTCCCGGATTAGCAGCCGAACGATATTTACCGCCCGGGCCAGACTCCAGTCCCAGGTATCGTCCAGACCTTTTGCCCCTTTCGGGAGCTGGTTGTCCGTATACGCCAAAACCTGCACGTCTACCTCAGGCCGGTTTGTCAAAAAAGCGGCCAATGGTTGGAGCAGATTTTGACCGTCGGCACTCACTGCAAGGCCGTTTTTGTCAAAAAGTTGTTCGTCGGCGAGCGTCAGCAGCACGGCATCGTTGCGTACTTCCAGGGCGTTGCCGGCGTTGGCGGGGTAACTGCGCAGCAAGGTATTTTTCAGATCATCCAAAATTTTTTGCCGGCTTTTCTGGGAGGCACTTATGCTTTCCAGGGTGGTTTCACGTTGTTTGAGCAGGGCATTTTTTCCAGCCAGATCCTGTTCCAGACTGGTTTTTTCGGACAGCAATTTTGTGGAAGACTCCCCCATTTGCTGGGTCCTGTTGGTCAACTCAATTTTAAGGTCCCGCAACTCGGCATCCTGATTACCCAGGGAGCGGTTCAGGCTGCCCACTTGCTCAATAAGGCGATTGGTTTCGCTACGGCGGTCCAAAACCTCCTGGACCAGCACTTTTTCACGGGCCTCGCACTGCTCGCGGGCAGAAAGTTCGGCGCGGTAAACCTTGGATGAGACACAAGAGGCAAAAAACAGCAGCGCCCCTAAAAAAGGCAGGAAACGGAGTAAGTGCATACGGTGATTTATGTTTACGTTCTGAACTTGGAAAAATTGAGTTTGCATGGGTTGTGGCGCTTTGCGAATTTTGCAGGCTATGAAACGAATTACTGGAACCGGAGTTTTCATCGGGGTTTTGTTGACAACTTTTTGGACGCAGTCCGGCTGCGCTGTCGACCCGAACAAATTGACAGGCAGTTGGCAGGCCGTAGCTTTTTTTGAAAACGGGAAAACTGTTTCAGCGCCATTGGATTCCGTCCGGTTGCATTTGACTGAAAACGCGGGCTATGAATTCAAAAGCCAGGGTTTTTACCAGGAAGCCGGCAGCTACCGCGTAGCGGCATCGTACCTTTTTCTGGAAGACACAACCGTAGTGCCTAAAAAGGAAAGAACGGTAAAAGTGCTGTTTTTGTCTTCGGATACACTCAAAATTGAGATGAAACTATCCGGCAACAGGCAGGTCCTTTTTTTTAAACGTCACTCCTGACGCAGGAAACCGGCCAGGGTTCCGAGTTGACCGGCTACCACGCGCCCGCGTGCATCGTGTTCGAGCCTGCCCACTTCCACGAGCGGGTCATGCTCAAAAAACAACAATTGCTTTTCCTGCACGGCCTCGTCCAGCATCCTGGCTTTTTCTTTCAGGGTTTCAAGTGGTCGCACATCATAGGCCATGATATACGGCATGCCGAGATGCCATTGGGATGGAATGGTGTCGGCACAGTAAATCAATGTTCCCAGGTCGGTATCGAGCACAGGCACCATCATGGCTTCGGTATGCCCGTAGAAAAAACGCACCCGGAAGCCGGGTAAAAATTCAATATCCTGCTCGACATCCAAAAAATGCAGGCATCCCAACTCCTGCAGCGGTTTAAAATTTTCGGATAAAAACGAGGCCTGTTCGCGCGGGTTCGGGTCGGATGCCCAGCGGAAATGCGGCGCATTGGTCCAGTAGCGGGCATTGGGAAAACTGAGTTCTGCACGGCCGGTTTTTTCATTATGCCAAAGGGCGCCGCCACAATGGTCAAAGTGGAGGTGTGTCAGGAAAACGTCGGTTATGTCATCGCGTTGCATGCCGGCCCGGGCCAGCGAATCGAACAGATTTTCCGGCCCGTGCGGTTCAAAATGCGACCGGAATTTGGCATCCTGTTTATTCCCCAGCCCGGTATCGATGAGCACTTTTCGATCGCCAATTTCAACCAGAAGCGCCCGCATAGACCAGGTGCACATGTTGTGCTGATCCGGCGGATTCATTTTTTCCCACAGCCGCCGGGGTACAATGCCGAACATCGCGCCGCCGTCGAGTTTGAAATAGCCGGTATGGATGGTGGTGATTTTCAATGGATCCTGATTGGTGTCGTTGGTTAAAAGCCGATTTTTTTAGTCCCTTCGGTTGTTGCTTGTTTGAGCGCAGCCATCCGGATTGCCGTAACGGCTGCTTCCACGCCCTTGTTTCCGTATTTGCCGCCGGCCCGGTCGAGCGCCTGTTGTTCGTCGTTGGGGGTAAGCACGCCAAAAATGAAGGGCTTGCCTGTCGCGATGCTCAGGTTGGTCAGCCCGGATGCGACGGCCTGGTTGATATACTCGTTGTGATTTGTTTCTCCTTTGATGACACAGCCAAGGCAAATGACGGCATCCAGTTTTTTCTGGCCGTTCAGGATGCGCGCGCCGGCGGGTAGTTCGAACGACCCCGGCACCTGGATGGTGTGAATATTCTCCGGTTTAGCCCCGTGTTTGAGCAGGGTTTCATAACAGCCTTCGTACAGCGCATGGGTAATTTTAGCATTCCATTCCGCCACCACAATTCCAAAATTCATGGCATCGGCTGCCGGAATGTTGTTTTCATTGTACTCGGATAAGTTTTTGGACGAACTTGCCATAGCTTTTTAATTTCAGCCGCGCTTGCGCGCAAACGAGTAAACAGGTTCTTTGACGGTGTATGCTGCTTTATCGCCCCCGGCCGGCGCCAGGCGGTAAAATGTGAGGTTGTCGTTGGTTTCATCGTACCGGAAGCCGAATATTTGCTCGGAATTTTCCTTGTCCGATCTGTAAAGCGAGATCACATCAATTTCACTCCCTGCAACAAAGCAATCACCGGCATAGCAAACTTTATACCGGTCGAAAAGCGGCCAGTTCAGGATAAATCCGCCGGGTGTAAACTGAATATTCTCGCCGCCGTTTTTTCCCGGGGCGAAAAAAGCGCCGTTGAACAAATTATGATTCAGTGCGGTGGTGAAAGCCGAGGTGCCGTCGAGGGTGTTGGCGGCCGATTTAATGAACCGGTCCAGTTGGGCCCGCCCTTTTGTGGCATCGAACATGGTGATATCTTTTTGGCCCTGGGAATTGTACACCAGATAAACGGATTTGCCCTCGCTTGCATTTTTCAGTTCCAGCGTGTCGTCATTGAACTGTACCGGCAGCGTCCAGGACTCAATGCCATTATGGCAAATCGCGCTGTCCGGTTTGTTCGGATCAAACGAAACGGCAAAGGCATACGGCAAGTGCGCATTGTTCATGGCATCCAACACCGAGCCGTACTGGTCGGCACGGCTGCAAAAATCAATAGCTACCCAATGGCCGGCCAAAAGCCGGGGACTGGCAAAGTTATTTTCAGGTTCGTTCTGGTTGCCGGCGCCTTTAGAATCTTGTTTGCATGCTGCAAAAAGCATGGCCAGGATACAGCCAAGCAAAAGTGTATTTTTCATGTTTTTAAAAAATTTTAGCGGTTGCAATACAGTTGCGGGGCGCAAAAATAGCATCCGCCTCCGGCTAAAAAAACTCCTTAACGCAAGAAGCGCACTTTGACAAAAAAACGCGGGTCGCGGGCGCCAATTTGCCGTGCAGCAGCCGAAGAAAGTACAACTTCGATATTGCTTTCATAGCCGGAAGGTATCCGCCCGATCACTTTGGCATACACCGTTTTCCGGCTCATCGGGTTGGTAACGGCCATTACGGTACCGATTACTGCTTCGCGGTGCAGCGCGTACAGGTCGCCTTTTTCATTGCTGTTGTGCTGCCAGAAACAAACGCCCTGCGAAACCACTTCTTTGCGGCTGCGCTTTTCCGTCTCATAACGCTGGCGATGTTCACCGCCCGAAACGGGCGCCATCGACGACCGCCACTCAGCCCGGATGCCTTCGACGCCCATCCAGCCCATGTGAAGCAATTGGCCCGGGTAGATGCCTTCCGACTTGAGCTGGTTGCGTTGCAAAATGGTGTCTACGGGCATATTGAAATACCGTTTGCAAATTTGAAACAGGTTGTCGCCGGCTTGTACGACGTAAAAGATCGGTACAAATTGAACCGCCTTGAAATTTTTACTTTTGTACCGCGTAATTGCCCGGTTGGGAATCGGAATGCTGATCAACACGCCGATCTTAAGTACGGGATCGGTCTGAAATTGCGGATGCAGCTCGTACAGTTCCTCCAGGCTCAGTCCGTAATACCGCGCCACGGAGAACAGCGTTTCCTTTGGTTTTACCAGGTGATGAATCAATTTCACCCCGGACTCAACCGTAAGCAACAAGCTGTCTTTTGCAGTTAAAAGATTTGATTTGGGTTCCGTTTGGCCAACGGCGCCAAGCGGGGCGCCGATCGCAAATGCGAGTAATAGGGGCAGGAATGTGCGCATAATGTTTCTCAAAGATGTGCAGCAAAAGTACGTCACAACACAGGTAAAACGGATAAAATAAGCGTATTTGTATGATCCTCGGAGTTATTCCCGCCCGGTTCGCCTCTACCCGGTTTCCCGGAAAACCGCTGGCCCTGATCAACGGGGTCAGTATGATCCAGCGGGTGTACACGCAAGGTTTGCAGGCCAAAATGGTCGGCGAACTGGTCGTAGCCACAGATGACGAACGTATCCTGGAACATGTGCTCGGCTTTGGCGGCCGGGCAATGCTGACCAGCCCGGACCACCCCAGCGGGACCGACCGCTGTGCAGAGATTGCCCGGCTTTTTCCGGGCGCCGAAGTAATTCTGAATATCCAGGGAGATGAGCCGTTTATCCAGCCCGAACAGATCGACCTGCTGGCCAATACGCTCCTGGAATCGACCGGCCATGGTATTGCCACCCTTGCCAAGCAAATCCATCGCGCAGCTGAATTGCACAATCCGAATGTTGTGAAAGTGCTTTTTTCTCAAAAAAAAGCGGCTATTTATTTCAGCCGGCACGCCATCCCGTATTGCCGGGGGCAGCAACCGGAAACCTGGCTGGCGCATGCGCAATATTTCAAACATATCGGCTTGTACGCCTTTCGCCGGGAAGTATTGCTGAACGTGGCGGCGCTCCCGCCTTCCCCGTTGGAACAAGCCGAATCGCTGGAGCAATTGCGCTGGCTGGATCACGGCTTGCAAATCGCCGTTGGCGTTACCACACTGGAATCAAAGGGCATCGACACACCCGAAGACCTTGCCAATTTAGGAGACTAGCTCTTCATAGGCGCCCAATTGGCGCACCAGCACGTGTGGCAAACCCTTAGTGTTGCGGGTGATAACCGGCCGGAACCGGGCATTCCAAATAAAATCGGTGGCAACATAGGAGCGGCGGGCATGCACCAGTTGCTGATTGGCTTCATCCGTTCCCTTAACCAAAACCAATATTTCCGCATTCGCTTCAATCAAATCTTCTTTGGAAAATCCATTGAGTGAACTCGCTTCATTTATGTCATGCACGACCGTCCAGGACAGGGAGAAAAAGGAAATTTTAGAGATTTCAAGCGGCAGGCCGTAAAATTTCCGGACGATGGCGCCGTCGTCGTCGCGTTGGTTCATGGCAAGAATTAGCTGCACTTCGGTTTCAAGCAACTCACTCTTCCGGGCATTGCCCATTCGAAACATCAATCCCTTGCCATCCCGGTAAGGCGCCATGAGCACGTTTTCACTGAAAACAATCCGGGCCGTGGGTCGCGAAAACCGGCCGTACAACAATCCGGAAATCAGCGCAAAGGTCAGCAAGCCCATGAACGACTCCAGCGAGGCGATCACATTGGCAGCAAAGCCAACCGGACTGATATGGCCATAGCCGGTTGTAGTCAGGGTTTGCGTACTAAAAAAATAAACATGGGCAAAATCATTCCAAATGGTCCCCCCGGGCATCCCCATAAGTTGGTCTGTCCCGACCAGCATGAAAAGGGCGGTAAACACCAGATTGAGCGCCAGGTAACTCCCAAACACCAACAGAAAAAACCAGGACCAAGGCATCGTGACCAAATGGAAATAGGTGTTGTCCCAACGGCTGAGATACTGGCGCTCCACATTAAAAGTACCGTCCGGGTTCATCATCCTGCCATCGGTGGTCACATTTTTTCCAAAACCCAGTTCATGTTCCAATGGGCTGCCAAATATGCTGCGGGGAATTCGTACCATGCGTGCACTATTTTAATGTTTAAGGTGAATACGGCATCAAAATGCGACATTTGCCCGAAATTTCCGTGCACCGACAAATTGACCATTGGGCCAAACAAATGCCTGTAATTAAGGTTTTATTGTTGATTTTCCCTGCACTGCTCTCAATCTGTCCTATCTATGAAAAACCGCGCTATTGTTTGGTTCCGCCAAGATTTGCGTTTGCACGATAATGAAGCCCTCAGCACCGCCCTGCGCATGGCAGACGAGGTCATTCCCGTCTATATTTTTGACGAACGTGTTTTCCGGAGTAAAACGCGTTTTGGTTTTCCTAAAACCGGAAAATTCAGAGCCCGGTTCATTATCGAAAGTGTTGAAAATTTGCGGCAGAACCTGCGGGAGATCGGCTCAGACCTTTTGGTTCAGGTGGGCAAACCGGAAGATATTATCGCCGAATTGGCGCAGCAAATAAAAGCCAACTGGGTACTGTGCAACCGCGAACGCACCCGGGAGGAAGTGCTGGTTCAGGATGCACTGGAACAAAAACTTTGGAGCATCGGGGTTGAGTTGCTCTACTCCCGTGGAAAAATGCTTTATCACACACAGGACCTTCCGGTGCCGGTGCAACATACTCCCGATACGTTCACGCAATTCCGGAAAGAAAACGAACATATTACGCCGGTGCGGGCGCCACTGCCCTCGCCAACATCTTTGCCCATGTTGACCGCCGGACTGGACACGGGCGAATTGCCCCGGCTTCAGGATTTCGGCCATGCAGCCTTTGAAACCGACCCCCGTATAGTCCTGCCGTTTAAAGGCGGCGAATCGGAAGGCTTGCTCCGGCTCCGGCATTATTTGTGGGAATCCAATGCCATTGCCACCTACAAGGAAACCCGGAACGGCCTGATCGGCAGCGACTATTCTTCCAAATTTTCGCCATGGCTGGCTACCGGCTGCCTGTCGCCAAAATTCATTTACCACGAAATTAAACGCTACGAACGCGAACGCATCGGAAATCAAAGCACGTACTGGATGTTCTTTGAACTGCTCTGGCGGGATTTTTTCCGGCTGATGGGTAAAAAATATGGCAACCGGATCTTTTTGCGGGGCGGCACCCAGGGTAAAATCCAGTCCCAACTAAAAAACAACCGCGAAAAATTCAATGCCTGGGCGGAAGGGCGTACCGGCGTACCCTTTGTCGACGCCAATATGCGCGAGCTCAATGCCACCGGCTGGATGAGCAATCGCGGGCGGCAGAATGTGGCCTCCTTCCTGGTAAAAGACCTGAAGGTAAACTGGCAGATGGGCGCTGAATATTTCGAGTCGCTGCTACTCGATTATGACCCCTGCAGCAACTGGGGAAACTGGAATTACGTGGCCGGCATCGGCAGCGACGCCCGGGAAGACCGCTATTTCAACATCCTGAGCCAGGCGCGCAATTACGACCCCCAGGGCGACTATATCCGGCTGTGGTGTCCGGAATTCAAAAAAGTGCCGGCCGAGATTATCCACCGGCCCGACCTGATCAGTCCGCAGGATAAACAGTCCTATAATCTTGGGAACTACCCGGTTGCGACCAGGCATTTTGAAAAATGGGCAAGGTGATTTTTTAAGAACGGCTTGCGGGCAACGGCTTGTTCGGCAACGAACGCCCCCGTTAAGGCGCATTTTTTTCCTTCCGCTTGCGGTATGGACAGTGCCGGCAACCGCTGCCACAGCATTTCCCCCGCTGGAGCAGGTAAAATTCAGTGAACACCATATAGCCCTTTTCCATGTAAAAATCGCGGCCCTGGACCAATGCGGTATCCTGATCGTCTGGATTTGCCTTTTCTGCCATTGCGAAACTTTGCAATGCAAACATTGGAGCGGACAAAAAGTTTGGAGAAACTGCTGCCCCGGAATCAGGCGAGATCCGATTCGGAGTGAATGATCAATACGGGCGTGCTGGTATGCAAAAGCATGTCTTTTGAAATGCTGCGATGCAGCAGGTCCTCCCAAAACGAGCGCTGGTGCGTTACAAACACAAACAAACCTATACGCTGCTCGAACGCATATTCATGCAAGCATTCTACGATATCGTCTCCAACAATCTTTTTAAAAAGGAAGGGCATGTTGGGGTCGGCATACACGTAGTTTATTTCAAAAAGCCGCTTCTCCAGGTCGGTCCCGGTTTCTCCGGCTTGCCCGACGTGTACAAAATGCAGTTGGCCGTTAAACCTGCGGGCGAACGCAACCGTTTGCTTGATCGTCAAAGGGTCAAGCGATTCGAAGTTGCTGGCGTACAAAATATTTGGAAAACCTTTGTATTGTGCCTGCGGCGGCACCAACAACACCGGACAATGCGCGGTATTTGAAACGGCTATACTAACCGAGCCAAATAATTTGCGGGTAAGGTTGCCCCGGCCGGTGGTTCCCATGACAAGCAGATCGGCTTTTTCCGACATGACCTGCAATACTTCTTCCGGGAATCCAAAAGCGATACTGGTGCGCAGCCAGGGGCGATTGACGCCCGGCTCGCTGTCCTCGCGTTGCATCGCCATGCTGCCGGGGCAGGTGATACTGCTTTCCTTCGTGGCTTTTTGCACGAATGCATCCACCTCGTCCTGCATTGTTTTCCGGTAGGAGGACAAAAACCCGGATGTCGATGGTTTAGCCCCTTCGAAGATGCTGTCCATGACATAAATAACCTCCATATTGGCGTCAAACAAATGCGCCAGCTGGCAGGCATATAACAAGGCGTTTTCAGAAGCCGGGCTTAGATCGACAGGCACCATAATCCGCCGCAAACGATAAAGTTTGCTGCGCAACAGATTGCGATTGCGCAGCAAATTTTCAATCTCGTCCACTGTCGGGACCGTCCCTTCCGAAACAATTTCACCATCCAACATAAGCGCTGGCGGGTCGGTTACCCCGCTCGCATAAATTTGGTTGTACTCTGAAACCTCCTCCACCTTTCCCTGAATGGGAAATTGAGCCAGCGCCAGGGAGAGGTTTTTCCGCAAGGCATGCATTTTAGCGTCGCCTGTACCAAATATCTGAATCGTTGTCATGTAGATGCGCCTGTGATGATAAGCAGTGTACAAATCGGGATGGTGACAAACTATTTCGGGTAAACACTAATCCAGGTTTTCATAAACCATATGCGGCTCTTTCGGCTTCTCGTTGATAATGGCTTTGATGACATCCTGGGTAGTTACAATGCCGATCAGTTCATCGTTTTTCACAACCGGCAGCGCGTGAAACCAGTTTTTGCTGAAAATTTCCAGCGCAACGTTGATCCGGTCGTCCGGCTCAAGTTTCCCAAGTCCTTTGGTCATGATATCTTCGGCTTTTTTATTCGCCAGAAGGTTCGTGATCTCTTGTTCGCTGGCGTGGTTCAAGCCACCGGTAAAATGCTGAAAATCCGTTTTGGAAATTATTCCAACGATTTTTTTGAAACGCACTACAGGTAAATGGTGAAAACTGTGTTGCTCAAAAATCTTTTTTACGGCAATTAGGGTCTCTTCGGGGTTGACCGTCACAAGATCGGTCTCCATGATTGTTGAAATCGGTGCGTAGGCGTTCATGTTTTTGCTTTTTAATGATAATGAAAGCGTTAAGAATAAAATTACTTGATTGTCTAGTGCAAAAATGGCTGTACTTTACAAGCGGAGCGCATGACTGAACTCAGCGCATAAAATGATTTCAGTCAGTTAGGGTATAAAGCACTGAAAGCGTATTTTTGACCTAGGGAAACAACCAACATCATGAAGAAAATTCTGATTATTGAGGATAATCTGGAGGTTCGGGAGAATCTTTCTGAGATCCTTTCACTTAGTGGATATCAAACGATTACGGCTGAAGACGGCAAGGTTGGCGTTGAAAAAGCCATCGCTGAAACACCGGACTTGGTGCTTTGTGATGTGATGATGCCGGAGTTGGATGGTTTTGGTGTTTTACACATCCTGAGCAAGCAGGCCAAAACCTCTGATATTCCGTTCATTTTTCTCACCGCCAAAGCAGAAAAAGATGATTTTCGCAAAGGCATGTCACTTGGGGCCGATGATTATATCGTAAAGCCATTTGATGACACCACGCTTTTACAAACCATTGAAACGCGGTTAAAGAAAAATGAACGATTGCGCGAAGCCTCCGCCAAACAAGGCGGTAGCGGGCTGGAGCATTTCATCAACGAAGCCAAAGCTATGGAAGCCATCCAGCGGCTTTCTGAAAACCGCGAAAACCGGCAATACCGCAAAAAAGACCCTATTTTTCAGGAAGGCGAAGTGCCCCGTTGGCTCTTTTATATTGAAAAAGGCAGTGTGAAAATTTTTAAAAGCAATGAAGACGGGCGCGAGCTGATCCTTCGGGTGGCCGGCGCCGGCGAGTTTCTGGGATATTTGGCGTTGCTGCAGGATGACCGGTACCCGGAAAGCGCATCTGCGCTGGAAGACTCCAGCATACGACTCATTCCCAAAGACGATTTTTTCTCCCTGGTTTACGGCCACCGGGATGTCAATGCCCGTTTTATCAAATTGCTTGCCGGCCATGTGGCCGAACAGGAGCAGCAATTGATTGATCTGGCCTACAATTCGGTGCGCAAACGGGTTGCCACCTCCATTGTTCATTTATTTGATCAGGGATACCGGGAAATCAACCTGCTCCGCGAAGACCTGGCCGCATTGGCCGGCACGGCAAAAGAAACCGTCATCCGGACGTTGACCGACTTTAAATCGGAAGGCTTGATTGATATTCGCGATGGATACATCTCGGTGTCCAAGCCCGATAAATTGCGCAACATGCCCAATTGATTTCTTCCAACAACAATCCATTTTCCGGTAACAATAAAAAATGCGGGCAAGCTCAATCAGCTTGCCCGCATACTTTGTTGAAGAACACTCTTCAAAACCACACTTTTTCAGTGCAACGAATTGGTTTTTGGATTAAAAAGAAAAGCGATTAAAACTGTTGGTGAGAAAGCAAAAGTTAATCAGGTGAAGGCGAAAATCATGCCAACAAACCTGCTCAAAGGTAGCGGTTTTCAATCAAACACATATATTTATGGCGGAATCACCCGATTTAATTTTCTAAACTTAACTTCAAAATGGACAATCAAAACCAACCACTTGATGCGGACATGAACCCCGCAGGGGAAAATCCGCAGCAGCTCAACATCACAGAAAACATACGGCAATACTGGACCGAGTCCAGGAAATGGGCTATGTTTTTTGCCGTGCTGGGCTTTATTTACATCGGTTTTCTCCTGCTTTCTGTTTTTGGCTTAAGCACCTTAGGCAACGAAGGCATATTTGCCGGGGTGTTTACTTTGCTGATAGTAGGCGGAATAGTCTTTGTACCAACCTGGCTGATCTTCCAGTTTTCCCAAAATCTTAAACAAAGTTTGACTACGGAAAGCACTCAGGCACTCGGCTTGAGTTTCCGAAATCTCAGGCGCCTGTATCAGTTTGCCGGAATTCTAATGATTATCATTCTGGCTTTTTATGGCATCATATTCCTGTTTATGCTCACCTTCATGTCCAGCCGCGGCATGTAATTTCAACCATCTAAAACCAACGAAAAATGGAATATCTGGATCAGGATTTTCAAGCATCTTCTGCTCAACTGGAGCCTACCCGCGAAATTCGTGAAGACTGGCGGATTACTGCCCGCTGGGGAAATTTTCTGGCAATTATTGGATTTGTTTTTATCGGGATAGGACTGCTTGCAGCATTTAGTTTATCCACCGTGATCAACATGTTGTCGCTTATGGGCGGCAGTAACCCGGGGCTCGAATTGCTCGGATCGATGGGCGGCTGGCTGGCCGTAGTGGTTCTGGCAGGTTTGGCCGTACAGTTTATGATTGTACTTTTTCAGTATCGGTTTGCCAAAAACCTGAAAATGGCTGTGCTGCAAACAGACCAGTCAGCTTTCGAAGAAGCCTGGCTGCAATTTCGCAACCTCTTCCGCTGGTACGGCATTTTGATCATTGCCAGCATGGTGTTTGGCCTTTTGGCCAATTTGGCCATGTACGCCTTTGTATCCAATACAATGGGGCAATAAATCATTACCAGTCTGCAACCGACTTTGAAACAGGAGTCATCCGAATTTTTGGGATGACTCCTGTTTTTTTTATGTGCTAGTTCAAAATATGTTTAACCCGCGGCCGGTGCGGGGTAATATCTCCAAGACGAGCTTTTTTAGCCTCCTCATAATCGGTGAAGTTGCCTTCAAAAAACACCACTTCGGCATCATCTTCAAACGATAAAATATGCGTAGCCAACCGGTCGATAAACCACCGGTCGTGGCTGATGAGGAGCACGCAGCCGGCAAAATCATCCAGGGCATCTTCGAGCGCCCGCAGGGTGTTCACATCGATATCGTTGGTAGGCTCATCGAGCAGGAGCACGTTTCCGCCATCCTTCAGCGTCATGGCCAGGTGTACCCGGTTGCGCTCGCCACCGGAACAAACAGCAAGTTTTTTTTGCTGGTCGGAGCCGGCGAAGTTGAAGCGGGAAATGTAGGCGCGGGCATTCACCGAGGTGTTGCCCACTGCCAGTAGTTCGTTTCCGCCGGAAATGATCTCATAAATTGTTTTTTCAGGCAGTAAAGCTTCATGGCTCTGGTCGACGTAGCTGATTTTCACGGTATCGCCAATAGTCACCGTACCGGCATCCGGTTTTTCCCGGCCGGTCAGAATTTTAAACAGCGTACTCTTGCCCACGCCATTTGGCCCGATTATGCCGACGATGGCGTTTTTCGGAATTTCAAAACTGAGGTTTTCAAACAGCACCCGGTCGCCGAATGCCTTGGTCAGGCCGTGCACTTCGATCACTTTGTCGCCCAGGCGTTGCCCTGTGGGTATCCAGAGCTCCAGTTTGGCTTCTTTTTCCTTGCTGCCTTCGCCGGCCATTTTTTCGTAGGCATTCAAACGCGCTTTGCCTTTGGACTGCCTGGCTTTGGGCGACATGCGCACCCAATCCAGTTCGCGTTCGAGCGTTTTGCGGCGTTTGTCTTCCTGCTTTTCTTCCAGGGCAAGGCGTTTCGCTTTCTGCTCCAGCCAGGAGGAGTAGTTGCCTTGCCAGGGAATGCCCTCGCCGCGGTCGAGTTCGAGTATCCAGCCGGCAACATTATCGAGGAAATAGCGGTCGTGCGTAACGGCGATGACCGTTCCCGGGAAATTTTGCAGGTATTGTTCCAGCCATGCCACCGATTCGGCATCGAGGTGGTTGGTCGGTTCATCGAGTAATAAAATGTCGGGTTGGCTGAGCAACAATCTGGCAAGCGCGACCCGGCGCCGTTCACCGCCGGAGCAGACTTTGATCGGTGTGTCGTCGGGTGGGCAGCGCAAGGCGTCGGCAAACAACCCGATCCGGTGATCCAGTTCCCAGCCGCCAAGGTGATCGATTTGTTCCAGCACTTCACCCTGGCGTTCGATGAGTTTCATCATTTCGTCGTCGTCGGTAACTTCGCCCAGTTTGGTCCCGATCTCTTCGTTTTCTTCCAAAAGCGCCGTTATGTGTTGTACGGATTCTGCCACGATCTGGCGCACTGTTTTGGCTTCATCCAGTTCAGGTTCCTGGGCGAGATAACCGATTTTAAACTGCTTTTCAAATTCTATTTTGCCTTCATAATTTTGATCCAGCCCGGCAATAATTTTTAAGAGGGTGGATTTGCCGGAGCCGTTCAGGCCCAGCACGCCGATCTTGGCGCCGTAAAAAAAGGAAAGCCAGATATTCTTCAGGACTTGTTTGTTGGGTGGATAAACTTTGTTCACCCCCGACATGGAAAAAATGATCTTTTCGGACATTGTTAAAATCTATTTCAAATGAATAGGCAGTTTGGGGCCGCAAATGTCGGGAAAAAGAACTGAGTAAAAAGCCCGGCCTGCCGATTTCTTCCAGTTTACTTCAGCCATCTCCAACCTTCTCGGGACTTTCTTGTTAAACTTGCCTTTCAAGTTTGATTCGCATGCGTAAAACACTGATTCCCTTCTTTGATATCCCGCAACTCGCCAAAACAGACCTTGCCTATGCCACGCTCGATCCGGCGCTCAAGCCTTTTTACCGGTACGCTCCGGTTTTGGAAAATTTCCCAAAAATCATCGCGGATCGGGCAAATTTCCCGGTAGACCGGACCACATTGGTACGGGTGCTGAAAAGCCAATACGCCGCACTTCCCGACAATGCGTCGGCCCTGGCGCATATTGACACATTGCTGGACGAAAACACGTTTACCGTTACGACGGCGCACCAACCTACGCTGTTGCTTGGGCCCCTGTATTTTGTGTACAAGGCAATTTCCACCATCCGGCTGGCAGCTTCTGTCCAAAAAGCAAGCGGCAAAAAGATCGTTCCGGTGTTTGTGCTTGGCAGCGAAGACCACGACCTTGACGAACTCAATCATATTCACTTGTTCAACAAGGAATTGCGCTGGGAGCCGGGATTGACAGGGCCGGTCGGGTTTATGCCGGCAGCTACCGTTGTCCCGGTTTTGGAAGCCCTGAAAGAATTGCTGGGCAATAACGAAAACGATCAGGCGCTCTGGCAACTGGTTGAACAAAGCTATTCCCGGGCAGAGACCTTTGCCGAAGCGACCCAGGCACTCCTGCACGCCTTGCTTGGCCGGTTTGGGCTGCTTATTTTTACCATGAGTCATGCCGATTTGAAGCGCCGCTTTATTCCGGTTATGCGCGATGAATTGCTCCACCAGACATCCAATGCGCTGGTAAACGAAACCATCGACCAACTGAATGCCCTGGGATTCAAAGCCCAGGCCGCACCGAGGGAGATCAACCTGTTTTACCTGCAACCCGGACAGCGGGAACGCATTGTTTTTGAAAATGACGTTTTTCAGGTCTTGAACACCAACCTGAAGTTTACCCGGGAAGAAATCCTGAATGAATTGGAGGCGCATCCCGAACGCTTCAGCCCGAATGTTGTCCTGCGCCCGTTATTTCAGGAATTGATTCTTCCCAACCTGGCCTACGTCGGCGGAGGTGGCGAACTCGCGTACTGGCTGGAACGGAAGACCCAGTTTGCGCATTTCAATATCCCCTACCCCATTTTGGTTCGCCGGAACTCGGTGCTGTGGTTCGACAAGGATTCCATCAAACGCTCGCTCAAGTTTGGGTTTCCGGCCGGCCGGTATTTTGAAGATACGGACACCTTGATCCGGGCCTATGTGGAAGCGCAAGCAGACGCCGACGTAACCCTCGCGAGCGAAATTGAATCGCTGCGCCAAATTTATGACAACCTGGCCCGGAAAGCCCAGGCAATAGACCCGACCCTCGAAAAAGCCGTGCGCGCCGACGAAGTAAAAACAACCGGCCATTTGCAACAATGGGAAAGCCGGCTGGTACGGGCCGAAAAACAAAAACATGAAGTCGTCCTCAACCAGCTGCGGAACCTTAAGGAAAAACTGTTTCCCGGCGCCGGACTGCAGGAGCGGTCGGACAATTTTATTCCGTACTATTTAAAATATGGCCCACAGTTTTTTGAGCAATTGATGGAACATCTGGACCCGTTGGAGCCCGGTTTCGTGCTGCTGGAAGACATGTAACTCCCCTTACCAGGGCGCCGGAATTTTTTCGCGCAAATCCAGCAGCGCCTGCCGGTCCGGATGGGTCAGCGCCCGTCTTGCGTCGACCCAGCGTATCCGGTATTCCCTGTAAATCATGGAAAACCAGCCCAATACCGGCAGCGTCAAGGCAAAAGCAATCCACCACGGATTTAAACTGATCAGGCAGGCAACGAACCAAACCAGGTAGTACAACATGCCGCCAAAAAAGCCGGCCCCCATAAACACGCTGGAATAAAACTCCCGCTTTTTTACCGTTTTTTCTGCGACAAATGCGGCAAACCAAACCACCGGGCGGCTGGTCAGGTAGCCAAGCGCAAACGGCACGAAGCCTGCCACAAAAAGAAGCAACCAATGCCAGGCGGCAAATTTGGGCTGCTGAAGGCCTTCGTCTGTGAGTCCGGCTTTTTTAAGCGCTTCAAAATAGGCGGAGGTAGTCGTTTGCAATGCTTGTTTTTCAGCTTCGTCAAGTTGGTTCAGCGCATCGCAAACCGCCTTTTCACGCGCAAACCGATCATTGCTGAACGAAACAATCGGCACAAAATGAACGCCATGTTCACTGCGCCGAAGGGTTAGCAGTGTTTCAAGCAATTCGGCATCACCGGGATCATCAATGTGCAGGCAAACCGTTTTCAGCGCCGCTTCGATGTCGTTGGCCAGCTGCGCCATCGCGTCGGCCGGGTTGGCCTGATAGGCCTCCCAGTAGTCCCGGACTAAAATCGGGGTTCCGATGCAAACCATCGCCTCGTCGCGGGGCCGGTCGCCCCAAACATAATTGCACCCCGCCGGAATAATTTGTAAATCGTCCAGCCGGTGTTTTTCGTAGGTATCAAAAGCAATCCGCAGGATACCTTTTTGGACTGGCCGGACGTGTTTTTCCAAATGATGCTCGCCTTCGACATAAATAGTCACCACCCGTTTTTCCAGTAGTTTTTTTTCACAAAACTCAAAAACCTCCTGATTCCGGTCGCGGCCCCGAAAGCCGTCGCGCATGCGGAAAACCGGGAACATGTTGATGCTGTCCATCAGTTTCCGAAAAAACGGCTTTCGAAACACATCACCCCGGGTCATATTATAGAGCGGCGGGTACAGAAAAATACCCAGGAGGCAGGGATCCACAAAGGCGGTCGGATGGTTGGCGGCCAGCAAAACGGGCTTGTCGACAGGCACGACATTCCGGTTGGAAATATAAATTTTTCGAAAAAAGCCGCGTACCATGAGGTGTGCCGCTTGGGCTAAATACGGATAAACTACCCCGGTACTTTGGTGGCGAAGACTGAATTTCATGGCGGCGAAAATAGGGGATTGGGGTCATTGGTTGTTATTGGGGTCATTCAGGATGCAAGCAGAATACAATGGTCTCCGCTGATTTTACCAAACCAACTAACTTTACCCGCGTGTATTTCAAATTGTTCCTGGATAAATTTCGAATTGGGCGTTGCCAGGTCGGCACATGGTGACGAGACAGTCTCATAAGATGTTTTTTACCACTAAAAACACTAATTATACCTGGAAGAAAGTGGTTTGCTAAAATTAGTCTATTGTCGGCGTGACTTCGAGTCACGCCGACAATGTGTGCGACTAAGTTCATACGGTGGCTTTAGTGTTTTTAGTGCGCTTGGTGTTGAAAGAAAAACTTATGATACAGCCTCCGTCAAAAATCGCATGGCAATTCAAGCAAAATGACGCAATGCCGATGAATGAACAAACGGCAATGAATGCCAAAAAATCCCTCCTGCTCATCGGCGGCGCCACCGCAGTGGGCAAAACCGGCGTAGCCATCCGTTTGGCACAACATTTCGGCATAGAAATCCTGTCGGCCGACAGCCGGCAATTCTACCGCGAAATGGAAATCGGCACGGCAAAACCGACTGCCGGGGAACGTGCCGTGGCGGGGCACCATTTCATTGATTTTCTGAGCGTGGAGGCCCCGTACAGTGTCGGCGATTTCGAACGGGATGCCTTGCAGTTGCTGGCGCAGCTTTTCAAAAAAAATCATGCCGCCATCCTGGTTGGCGGTTCGGGCTTGTTCCTGAAAGCGGTTTACAGCGGCCTCGATACTTTTCCCGGCATTTCGGATCAGACAAAAGCCTGGGTGCAAGCGGGCGAAGCATCCGGGGGGCTACCCTGGCTGCAAGAACAGGTGGAAGCCCTCGACCCGGAATATTTTTTACAAGCAGACCGGCAAAACCCGGCGCGCCTGCGCCGTGCGCTGGAGGTGTGCCGGGAAAGTGGCCGGCCGTACTCGACTTTTCTCGCCCGGCCAAAACCCGAACGGCCGTTTGAGCCGGTATTTATTCTTTTGGAATTGCCGCGAAATGAACTTTACGCCCGCATTGATGCCCGGGTGGACCAAATGATTGATGCCGGGCTGGAAGAAGAAGCCCGCCGTTTGCTCCCATACCGGCATTTGCCTGCCCTGAATACCGTCGGGTATATCGAGTGGTTTGACTATTTTGATGGAAAAACAGACCGCGACACTGCCATTGAAAAAATCAAACAGCACAGCCGGAACTACGCCAAACGACAGGCAACATGGTTTCGCAAAAACGGTAATTGGACGGTCTTTCACCCGGAAGACCTGGCCGGTATCCAGGATTTTTGTGCCGAAAAACTCAGGCTTGTTTGAAACGCGGAACCAAACCTTTGTCCAATGCCGCCAGCCGCCCCAGGTATTTTTGGTTGAACCACCAGATCAAATGTGCAATTACCAAACCGATGAATGCCCCGCCCAGAATATCTGCGAGGAAATGTTGGACCAGGTAAATCCGGGAAAAGGCAACCAGGATAGCCGCGATGGCACAAACAAGGGCAAGCCATTTTCTTTTTTCATCAAAAAAGAAGGCCATCAGGCCGTACATGGCAAAAGCCGCCATCGAATGCCCGGACGGAAAACTGGTTTTGCCCCGGTTCAAATAGACAGCCGGATCAGCCTCGACGGCATCGCGCAGGCCGTTTTTTTCAAAAAATGTGATCGGCCGGTCCTTCCCGATACTTTCTTTCATAAAATAGGACGTGGGGATCACGACAAGCCCTGTCAAGGCAATGAGCAGCGCAAAACGATAGCGCCAGGCCATCGACAACAGGCCCAGAAAAATAAAAACCGGGGCTTCGCCCATTTGGGTCCAATGCCGGAAAAAGAAATTCAGGGGGTCTGTTCGCCAGGGGTTGAGGTATAAGATTTCATTGCCGGCAGGTACAAACAATTGGAAAAACAAGCCGAGAATAAAAAACAGCAGCACCGGAATGCTGAACCAGGGAACCGACCAAAAACCGTTTTTCATGCCGGAGCCTCCTGTTTTTGTATGCGTCGGCGCAATTTCAACATCAAACGGTCCAACCGGTCGGTACTGAACATCTGCGAATCATTCATAGCCCTGCGGGTCAGGAAAGCGCCGATCGGAACGAGGGCCAGGCAAGGCGCCATGGCTGCCCAGAAGGGCGTCAGAATATACGCCTCAGCCAGTTTGCGGCACATGATGGTCAGCATGATGAAGGTGACAAAAAAGATGATTGAAACCAGGATCGGGTATCCAAACCCGCCTTTGCGGATGATTGCCCCCATGGGTGCGCCAATGAACAAAAAGACAAAGCAGACGAGAGCAAAACTGTATTTCGTGTACAATTCGTAGCCGGTTTTTATCGCCTCTTTGCGGCGGTTGGTGATCTGGCTCAAGCGCCGGTCGAGCACGATGCGCCCCGAACGGGAATAGCCGATGGCTTGTTCCAGGAGTTTGGCGCGATCCTTTTCCGGAAATGTTTCGGCAAAAGATTGATACTCGGTCAGGGGTTTATCCAGTTCTTGCCGGAACATGCCCGGCTTTACCGTGTCCTGTTTTACCGAATCTTCTTTTCGCTGGGCCCGGGCGAGCCGGCGCAAGGCGTCCTGTTGGGTTTGGGCTGCCAGGGTTGCCGAGTCGGACGGGGGGGGCGTAACTTTCGGTACCGCCGGTTTGTAGGGTTTTCGTTTGAGGCTCAGCAGCAAATCATCGGCGATGCCTTGCCGGGCCTGAATGACTTCCATGTTCAGAGAATCGACATTTTTGCGGAGCTGGCTCATGCTCAGCATGGATCGCTGGCTTTTAAATCGATCTTCGTCGGTGCGGTTCATTTCGAATTCGCCGAGGTCCCAGACCTTCGTCCAGGACTTAAAATTCGTTCGGATGAAGGGGTATTTTTCATTACTGGCTTTTCCCTGGGGGGACGGCTCCTGATACTGTGCGCCCTCGAAGAGGTTCATGACGAAGTACCGTTTGTCCCGGGTGGTGAACATTTGCCCGCTATCGGCAAGGATTTGATTGAACTGGAGTTTTCCTGTATTGGTTTGGTCTTCAATCAGGATGTCTTTTATCGTTTCACCGTCTGCGGCTTTATCGCCAATACGGATCACGAACAACCGGAAATCTTCATTAAAAACGCCTTTCTCCAGGGTGAGCGCCGGCTTTTGTTTGCGGATGTCGTAGAGCCGCGATTTGAATTTCAGGTTGGCAACCGGGATAAGAAAATCGGAACAGATGTAAGAAAACAAGGCGATTCCCGCTGCAATAATGATCATGGAGCGCATGATGCGGAGCAGGGAAACCCCGGCCGATTTCATGCTGGACAACTCGTACCGTTCGGCCAGGTTTCCGAGAACCATTACCCCTGCGATCAACACGGCGATCGGGAGTGCCATCGGAAATGTTGCAATCGACAAATAGGCTATCAGCTCGATCATGATGAACACGCTCACCCCTTTGCCCGCTATTTCGTCGATATACAACCACAGAAATTGCATGACCAGCACAAAAAGGGCTATGCCGAACGACACGATGAACGGGCCGATAAAACTGGTCAGCAAGAGTTTGTCAATCTTTTTCATAAAGCGGACGGTTGCCCAAGCGCGTTAATAATCGAATACCGCTTTAAACGCTTTCAGGTCGGCGATCGTTGCTTTTGGGTCTTTTGCTTTAAAAACGCTACTGCCGGCTACCAGCACATCGGCGCCGGCTTGCAGGAGCGATTCTGCATTTTGCAAGCCTACGCCGCCGTCAATTTCAATTAAGGTCCCGGAATTTGATGTAGTGATCATTTCCCGGAGTTTGCGCACTTTGGCCAGCGTTTGATAAATGAATTTTTGTCCGCCAAAGCCCGGGTTTACAGACATCACGCACACCAGGTCAATATCCTCGATCAGGTCTTCCAGCAAATGAACGGGGGTGTGTGGATTCAATGCCACGCCCGCCTTTGCGCCGGTTTCCTTGATTTGATGCACCGTCCGGTGCAAATGCGGGCACGCCTCGTAATGCACCGTAATAATATCGGCGCCGGCCTCCCGAAACGATTCGATGTATTTTTCGGGTTCTACGATCATGAGATGCACATCCAGCGGTTTGCGCGCCAGCCGGTTTATCGCCTCGATGATAAATATGCCGAACGTGATATTCGGGACAAACCGGCCATCCATCACATCCAGGTGAAACCAATCGGCTTCACTTTGATTGACCATTTCCAGTTCTTCCGGCAGGCGCGTAAAGTCGGCGGCCAGCACAGACGGAGCAACAAGATGTTTTTTCACAGTAATTTCGGTTTAGCGCACGATGACCACCTGCTCTTCGCGGAGCAGGTCCTGGCGGCGCATTTTAAGAAATAATTGAACCGTGGCAAGCACGTCCTTTTCACAATATGCCGCAATCCGGTCCAGGTCCTGTTCTTCCCAATAGACACCGGCCACTTCACTGCCGTCCATGTCATCTTTGGGAGAAGGAAATCCGAATAAAGCAGCAAGCAACCGAAGGGAGGTGTAGTTTTTATAGTCGCCGAACTTCCACATTTCCATGGTATCCAGCAGGTGTTTGGTTTCCCAGGGTTTCCGGCCGGCAATGTCCAGCATGCGCGGGAACGGCAACTGGTTAACCAGGATACGCCGGCAGATGTAAGGGATGTCGAACTCCCGGATATTGTGCCCGCAGAGGGCAAACTTGTCCGGGTTATTAAAATGCTTTTGCAATAATTCACAGAAGTCTTCCAAAAGCGCCGATTCCATGTGGTTTGAAAAGGACTTCAGCCGCAGCAGAGGGTCGGCCCCATCGGGCTGGCGGGTAAGGAAACCAACTGAAATGCAAACGATTTTTCCGAATTCGGAATAGATGCCTGCCCGGGTTTGGAAGGCATCGGCGATTTCATCGTACTCCAGTTCTTCATCGTATTTGCGCAGGACCGACCGGGCTTTGGCAGCCCACAGTTCCTGCATCTCGTCCGGCAGTTCGTCATAATTGGAAACTACCGGAACGGTTTCGATATCGAGAAATAAAATATTGAATAGGTCAGCGTCAAAAAAAGACATGGTCAAAATCGTTTTCCGAATAATCGGGCCTGGAGCTAAGGTAAAATTTCCCGGCAGCATTGTTCTACAGGGGCTGCATACAAACTTCCGTAATTCCCTAAACAGGCTTTCGGGGTATTCCCTGAAACGGTCGCTGGGATTTCCCACCAATTTCATGTTTAATCCGCATTTTTAGGCAATAAAGCCTTGACAGCCGGGGTTTATTGCGTGACTTTTGCAGCACACATCGACAGAAACGGTGTTAAAAACAAAGATCAAAAAGATGGGCCGGTATCCTTAAAAATGTCTGAATATCGCACATCTGTTTCACTAACGTTAAACCTAATTTTTATCTCTAAATTATGAGCACACCCACGAATTTCAATCAGCCCACCCCAGGTTCGAATTACGACAATCAACCAGCCGACAACTCCAAACGCATGCTGACGATCGCCGGTATCGCCATCGCGGTACTGCTTGGCCTTAGCATTTTTCTGATGATCAGCAAGTACAAGTCGTCACAACAACTGGAGGCTACTTCGTTGGAACTGAACGAGCAAAAGCAGGCTTTCGCTGAACTCGATACCAAATACAACGACGCCGTGGCGCAGTTGGAGCAACAAAAAGGTTTGAATGCACAACTGGATGAAAAAATCAACCAGCAACTGCAACAACTGGAGCAAAACAAAACCCAGATTGAGCAGATGATCCGCGAAAAGCGCGACTACCGTGCAGCCATTGGCCGGTTGGAAAGTCAGAAAAAACAATACTTGGCTGAGATCGACAAGTTGAAAGAAGAAATCGGTATTCTGACGGAGAAAAATACCGAATTGTCGACCGAGAACGAGAACCTCAACACGTCCCTTTCCGAAACGCAGACCATGCTTACGCAGGAAAGCACTGCAAAAGCAGCCCTGATTTCTGAAAAAACACAGTTGGAAACCGAACGTGCCGTACTGAGCAAAAAGGTGGACATCGCTTCCGCAATCCGGGTGAAAAACATCACCGTTAAGGCCGTGGATGTACGCAGCAGCGGCAAAGAAAAGAGCAAATCACGCGCCAGCAAAGTAGACAAACTCAACATCTGCTTTGTAACGGAACCGAACGAAGTGGTGCCTTCCGGCGAAGAGACCTTCTACATCACGGTAGTTGATCCGACCGGCGCCACACTGGCAGTAGAAAGCCTTGGCTCGGGTATCGCACAAGACAAGCGCAACGAACAGGAATTCCGCTACACTACGGTTGCTACCTGCAACTATGACAATGGTGAATCCAATGTTTGCGGCGCATGGCAGCCTGGCCAGAACTTTGTGAAAGGAAAATACGAAGTGAAAATCTTCAATAAAGGGTACCTCGTTGGTACCGGTTCGTTTAATCTGAAGTAAAACAACAAATTGAGGGTCACATTGCTAAGGCAACAGACGGGCGACCGCGCACATGCGCGGTCGCTTTTTTTATGGCTATTCACTTCAAAATTATGTCCCGTTCAGCCACCAGCAGGCCTGAACCGGTAGATTGCAGGGTTAAGACCTGTGAACGGCCCGGATTTTTACGGGCATCCTCCCGCTCCCGGCTGGAGAGCGCCGGATCATCGGCAAACAGAAAATCCTCGATATAATACGGCTCCTCACCCGCTCCGGGCGCCCAAACTACCGCATGGATATGCGCCGGGTTTTTCCCACCCGGATACGCTGCAGGCCGAATGGATTGGATTTCATACCGGCCCAGTTCATCCGTCCGGCCCCAGGCGTGCAAGCGGCCATGCCATCGCAAAATCCCCCGTTCGTCCCCGTTTCGGGTATACCGGCCGGTAGTATCCGTTTGGTAAGCATAAACCAACACATTCGGATAAGGCGTTTTGCCGTCATTTTTAAAAAACCGGCCCGAAATTTTGATCCGCCGGCCAGGCTCCCCCGTTGGGGCAATCATCAGAACCGATTGCGGATTTTCGGGCATTTCAACAAAACAACATCGCGGATTGGCATCATTGTCGTCGCAGGTATCGGAAGGCATAATTCGTTGATGCCGAGCAACCAGTTGCACTTCACCTGATTGCAGCCTGGTCGACTGGTCGTTGCGGGCCTGCTGCCTGGCATTCATTTGTGGTTCGGGGTGCATGCGCAGATAACGTTGAAGTTGATGAATGGGAAAAGCCTGCAACACAAGCAGTAATGCAAAAAGAAGAAACAACAGCCATTTTGTTTTCATAGCGTTTTCTTTTTTAGTGAAAAGAAAAATAGGTGCGGAAATATTGGCGGAGGAGAATGCTGCCGGATTATCAATTCAAAGATGAAAAGCAGGTTGATTGTCAGGTTGTATTTTCGGCAGGTTACGCACCACAGGCTTCGCATAACACATTGACGTTTATGGAAACCACTGAGCGACCAATGCATGCCTTTCGTCGCCCAATACGCCCCCTTGGCGGTTACTATAAAATTACCCACCGGGGCTATTTATCTTTGAATTTCGATGAAACGACTGGCTATCCACCTTGCACTCTGGGCATTATATGCTGCTGTCGAATTCCTGGCAAATCTTCCGCATACCGCTGACCGGGAGGATTTGCTGCGGCAGACCCTGTTTTTTATTCCGGTGGTGGCGCTGCCCTTTTATGCCGTGGCGTACTACCTGGTTCCCCGTTTACTTTGGCGCGGACACAAGACTTATTTCTGGATTTCCTGCCTGCTGATCCTGGTGGTTGTACTTTTTATCCGTTTGCACTGGACGAGTTGGTACTGGGCGCTCATGTCGGGAAAAAGCATGGCTGTTCCGTTGTCCAAAGTGACTAAAAATCTGATCCGGGATTACGCAGTGATCGGCTTTGCCGTAGCCCTCAAAATTATCCGGGACTGGGACAAGAAGGACCGGCTTACCAATCAACTCCAATCGGAAAAACGCGATGTTGAACTTCAGTTTTTGCGCGCACAGATTCACCCGCATTTTTTGTTCAACACCCTGAATAATTTATACGGATTGGCCTTGACAAAATCACCGAATACGCCGGATAGCATTCTGCGGCTCAGTGGTTTGCTGGATTTTATTTTGTACGAATGCAATACGGAACGGATTCCGTTGGAAAAGGAAGTTCGGCTGATCCGGGATTATATTGAGTTGGAAAAACTCCGGATCGGCGATCGGCTTCAACTTCAGTTTTCGGTTGAAGATGCCGACCAATCCGTTTTGATCGCTCCGTTGCTGCTGCTACCTCTGGTTGAAAACGCATTCAAACATGGCGCCCGGGCTGCAAACGATACCGTTTTTATTAAAATCGACTTGCGGATGCAGGATCGAGTGCTCTATTTTCAGGTGGAAAACAGCAAGCCGGAGGCCAGGCAGGAATCCGGGAATGGCTCCAAAGGAATTGGCCTGCTGAATATTGAAAAACGCTTGAAATTGCTTTATCCGGATCAGTATTTTTTACATAAATCCAATACGGACAGTACGTTTTTGATTTCTCTGAAACTGAATTTATGAAAAACTACACCTGCCTGTTGGTCGATGATGAACCCATTGCCATGGACATCCTGCAAACCTATTTGCAGCGCCTGGACAATCTGGCCGTGGCAGGCCGGTTTACAAATCCCATAAAAGCCTTTGAAGCGCTCCGGAAGCATCCGGTTGACCTGCTTTTCCTGGATATTCAAATGCCGGAACTCACCGGGCTTGAACTGTTGCAATCGCTGCGCTACAAACCCGCGGTGATCCTGACGACTGCATACCGCGAATTTGCATTGGAAGGATTTGAAAACGATGTGCTCGACTACCTGCTCAAACCGATTTCCTTCGACCGGTTTTTAAAAGCAATCGACAAATTTTATTCACGGGTAAATCCACCACAACTACCTGAAAAACAGCAAGAAAAACAACCGGAGGAGGCACCTGCTCATTTTTTTGTTCGGGCAGACCGAAAAAATGTAAAAATCCTGCTGGAGGATATCCTGTACCTGGAAAGCCTGAAAGACTACGTTAAAATTGTCACCACGCAAGGTGCGGTACTGACCAAAGAAACCATTTCTCATTTTGATGAAATGCTGCCGCCCGGGCAGTTCCTGCGCACGCACCGTTCGTTTATCGTAGCCACAAATAAAGTGACTGCGTTGTCAGTCGATGGACTCGAAGTGCGGAAACAGTTGATCCCGGTAGGCCGGATGTATAAACTGGCGGTGGAAAAAGTTATCCTTGGTAAGTAAGAAAAATCAGTAAATTTCTTTCCGGCACGCTTTTAACGTGTTCATTAGCAGCGCAGTAACCGTCATCAGCCCTACCCCGCCCGGTACCGGCGTGATGTGACTGCACCGGGGCGCCACGGAATCAAAATCCACATCGCCAACAAGGCGGGACCCCGATTTCCGGCTTGCATCCGGTATGCGGTTGATGCCTACATCGATAACCACAGCGCCTTCTTTGACCCAATCGCCTTTGACAAACTGCGGAATCCCGATGGCCGCCACCACAATATCAGCCCGGCGCACTTCGGCAGGCAGGTCATGGGTCCGGGAGTGGGTTAGCGTGACGGTGCAATCGCCCGGATACCCTTTTCGGGAGAGCAGAATACTGATGGGAGTTCCTACAATATTGCTTCGGCCAAGCACCACGCAGTGTTTACCGGAAGTTTCGATATTGTACCGGCGCAGCATTTCGAGGATGCCAAATGGCGTGGCCGGCAAAAAAGCGGGCATCCCCTGCGCCATTCGGCCAAAGTTGACCGGGTGAAATCCATCGACATCCTTCCGGTAGTCGATGGCCAGCATAATTTTTTCTTCGTCGATATGTTTGGGCAGCGGGAGTTGTACGATAAATCCATCCACATCGGGATCATTATTCAAGCCCGCTACAATTTCCAACACTTCTTTCTCCGACACATCGCCCGAACGCCGAACCAGTGTACTGGTGAACCCAATTTGTTCGCAGGATTTGATTTTGCTGTTCACATACACCTGGCTGGCCGGGTTGTCGCCAATCAGTACCGCTGCCAAATGCGGAATTTTTCCGCCTTTGAGTTTGATCTGGTCAACCTCGGCTCCGAGTTCGGCTTTGATGTTTTCTGAAAGTAGCTTGCCGTCGAGTAATTGCATATTTGTTTGATTATGATTTGTTTTCGTTATTTTAATTCCAACCGGCCAAGCACATCCGCATTGATCCAACCAACGTTTTTGTCATTTCCCGGGATGAACACGCTGCCCATGAAATTTTCGCGTTCCGGCGATTGGTCATTGTCGCAATAAGCCAGTGCAAAGCCCATTGTTTTGCCCGCTGATAGCAATTTGGGGATATTTTCCTGGTCGAGCGCATATTGTTTTCCATCATAAATGCGCACGGCAATTTCCCAGGTACTGATTTTGTCGCGGGTGATCCGCCGGGTAAGGCAGTGGTCATCAAAAAAGCGAAAGGTGCTGTCGGGACCAATATCCACCACTTTGCCATCCAGGGCGATATGATAAGCGAAGGCGTTAAAATTGTATTGGTGATTTCCGCCGGAGGAGTCCTCATCCAGGAATACTTCCAGGCAATCATCGTCCCAATAGGCCTCCAAGCCGTCAGGATGCGCATCCATCAGGGAATCATCCGTGATTACGGCCAGAATGTAGAGGTTGTTTTCATCCCAGGCCAGCTTGAACTGCCCGCTGAAGTCGTTCGAATCGGGTTTTTCGCCCAACCACACCTGGTCCATCGGATACCATTCGGCTTGCTCCCAAACGTCATCGGCTGCGCTGCCGTCCAGAATTGGAGTGCCGTATTGTGCGGTAAATACCGGTTTGTCCGAGTTCGCTTCAGTTGAATTTGCAGCATTTGAAGCATTGGGGTTTTGGCAGGCAAAACACGAAAGTAAAGTTGCGGCAAGGAGGCTAACGCGATGTGCTATCATGGTCTTTGTGTTGTTTCGGCAAATGTTGGACTTTTTTGCCATAAACATGGCATGTGCAACGCATTTGCCCGAAAGTTCTTAAGTGGATTTATTCTAAACTTTAAACGTGGAGTGCCGAATGTACAAATTGAAGATACCCGGATTTGGCTTGAATTATGGTACCTTTGCGGCGTAAAAAAGGCCCGTCAATGCTGAAACCTGATTTTTTCAATACCGGATCAAACCGTTGAACATTTTAACTGTTTCAACCGACAAAAATTAAACCGAAAATTATGGATCCGTCCGGATATATGCCTATTGTGTTGCAATCGCTGGTTGCCCTGGGTTTTGTCGCCATCGTACTCCTTGTTGTGCCCATGCTCGGCCCTCGGCGGCGTGGTGGCGTGAAAGATGAAAACTTTGAATGCGGGATCGAATCCGAAGGAAATGCCCGCATACCCGTTTCCATCAAATATTTCATGACGGCTATTTTGTTCGTGCTGTTCGACGTAGAGGTCATCTTCTTTTATCCGTATGCCGTCAATTTTCGCGAAATGGGTATGGAAGGCTTCCTGGCCGTATTACTTTTTGTTTCCATTTTCCTGCTCGGTTTTTTCTACGTGTTGCGAAAAGGCGCATTGGATTGGGAAAAATAAATAAGCAGCCGCTAAACCTGATTTAAAATTCAATCTATGACCAAAATTGCTGAAATGCCGGAAGGATATGGCGGCGAAGGATTTTTCGCCACCTCGTTGTCAAAAGCGGTGGGTTTGGCGCGTGCCAATTCCATTTGGCCGCTGCCTTTTGCCACCTCTTGCTGCGGCATCGAATTTATGGCAACCATGGGCACAAACTACGACCTGTCGCGATTCGGCATGGAACGGCTCTCCTTTTCGCCCCGCCAATCGGATCTGCTCATGGTCATGGGTACCATTGCAAAAAAAATGGGCCCTATCCTGAAGCAGGTCTACACCCAAATGGCAGAACCCAAATGGGTGATCGCGGTGGGCGCTTGCGCCAGCTCCGGCGGAATATTCGATACCTACTCCGTGCTGCAGGGCATTGACAAGGTAATCCCTGTCGATGTGTACGTGCCCGGGTGCCCGCCACGCCCCGAACAAATTATTGACGGAATAATGAAAATTCAGGAACTCGTGAAAAACGAGCCCCTGCGCAGGCGATATTCCGCTGAATACCAGCACCTCCTGGAAAAATATCAGATTGCTTAGATGACACACGAACTGGTCCGCGCACGCATAGATCAACAACACCCCGGTTTGCTTACCGCGCACGAAACAGCCTATGACGGTATGCTGACGGTGGAAACAACCCGGGAGCATATTCTCGAATTGCTGGATTTTTTGCGCAGCGATGACGAATTGCAGTTTCATTTTCTAACCACGCTCTGCGGCATCCACTATCCGGAAAATACCGGACGGGAACTGGCTGTGATGTATCAATTGCACAACTGGCAAAAGAATATCCGGATTCGAATCAAAATATTTATCCCCGTATCGGACCCGCATGTGCCAAGCGCAACGGCCTTGTGGCCCGCTGCAAACTGGATGGAACGCGAAACCTATGATTTTTACGGTATCCTGTTTGACGGCCATCCCAATTTGACCCGTATTCTGAATGTTGAAGATTTGGACGTTTTTCCGCTGCGCAAAGAATACAAACTGGAGGACGGTACCCGAACGGACAAGGATGACCGGTTTTTCGGACGCGACGGCCACACCGGCCGCTCATTTGACTAATACTAATTCTCCCATACACTTGGGAAGCTACCCATATGCAAGTTCAATCCTATTTTTCGCAACTCGACAGCCTCGATGGCGAATTAGCCACGCTGAATCTCGGTCCGACCCACCCGGCCACCCACGGCATTTTTCAAAATGTCCTGAAAATGAACGGCGAAAAGATTGTCAGCGCCGAGCCAACGATCGGATACATCCACCGGGCTTTTGAAAAACTGGCCGAACACCGTCCGTTCAACCAAATCACCCCGATCACCGACCGGTTGAACTACTGCTCTTCCCCGATCAATAATATCGGCTGGCACATGACGGTGGAAAAACTGGCTAAAATTGAGATTCCCAAACGCGCCCAATACATGCGGGTCATCCTGATGGAACTCGCCCGCCTGGCCGACCACCTGGTTTGCAACTCCGTGATCGGCGTCGATACTGGGGCATTGACCGGATTTACCTACATGTTTCAGGAACGCGAACGCATCTACGATTTGTACGAGGAGGTTTGCGGCACTCGCCTGACGACAAACGTTGGTCGCATTGGGGGCATGGAACGCGACTTCAGTCCGGTATTTCACAAAAAATTGCAGGATTTTCTTAAAACATTTCCAACCAAATTTGAAGAATTCAACAGCCTGCTGGAGCGCAATCGCATCTTCATGGACCGTACCATCGGCGCCGGGCCGATCGATGCCGAACGCGCTATGGCCTATGGCTTCACCGGCCCGAACCTGCGCGCTTGTGGTGTCGATTACGATGTACGAGTAATGCAGCCGTATTCTTCCTACGATGACTTCGATTTTATCATTCCGGTCGGTACGCAGGGCGACACCTACGACCGCTTTATGGTGCGCCAGGAAGAAATTCGACAAAGCCTGCGCATCATCAACCAGGCCTATGAAAACCTGCCGGAAGGCGCCTATCACGCCGATGTGCCGGATTACTATTTGCCGCCCAAAGATGACGTGTACACCAAAATGGAAGCACTGATTTACCATTTCAAAATCGTAATGGGCGAAGTGCCCATCCCGAAAGGCGAGGTGTACCACGCCGTGGAAGGCGGAAACGGCGAGCTGGGATTTTATCTGATCAGCGATGGCGGCCGGCAACCTTACCGGCTGCACTTCCGCCGGCCCTGTTTCATTTATTACCAGGCCTACCCGGAAATGATCAAAGGGTCGATGCTTTCGGATGCTATTCTGACAATGTCGAGCATGAATGTAATTGCCGGGGAACTGGACGCCTGAGGTTGGGAAATTGGGATATTGGGATATTAATTTGACGTGTAATTTTTAAAATATGCAGGTAGCATCACACAACGGGAAACCGTTCAATTTTTCGCCGGAAGCATTGAGCGAAGTGCAGGGACTGACGGCGAAGTATCCGGAAGGCCGGCAAAAAAGCGCCCTCATCCGGGTACTCCATATCGCACAGGAGGAAAATGACGGGTGGTTGAGTATTGCAGCCATGGACCACGTGGCTGAAGTGTTGGGCATCACTTCAATTGAAGTGTATGAGGTAGCCACGTTTTACACCATGTTCAACATTCAGCCGGTGGGGAAATACGTCCTGGAATTTTGCCATACGGGCCCCTGCGCCATCGAAGGCGCCGAACGACTGATCGCGTATGTGCAACAAAAATTGGACATTGAAACAGGTCAGACTACACCCGACGGCCTGTTTACCATAAAAGAAGTTGAGTGCCTGGGCGCCTGCGGGTATGCGCCCATGATGCAAGTCGGCCTGTATTACCACGAACATTTGACAGAAGAAAAAATAGACCGTTTCCTGGAGGATTGCCGCGCCGGAAAAATTGATAAAGGCAGCTGGAAAATGCACTGACTCCAAATCAGTGACGGCCTGACTTGAAGTCAGGCCGTCACTACCAACTACTCAACCATGCAACTCAATCAAAAACAAATCGACGAAATCCTGGCACGCAAGCCGGAAAGTCGCTACAAATATTTCATCCGGACGGTGGTCGCAGAAGAGGAAGTGTGGGGCCTGGCCGATGAAGAAGGCTGGCTGCTGCTGGAAGTGGAAGAAGACGACACCGAGGTGCTGGCAGTTTTTCCGAACCCGGAATTTGCAGCTATTTTCAGGGAAAAAGGTGCGTTCGAGGAATTTACGGTGGAGCCTTTGGACCTGATGGAATTTATGGAATGGCTGGACGATTTTGAACAGGAAAACATGAAAGTCGCCGTTTTTCCCACCCCCGATTTCCAATGTGCCGTCATGCCGCCCGAAAAACTGAAATCGGATTTTGAACACGAATTTCAAAAAGAGGAAGATAATTAATTCATGCGTCGAAAACTGCTCCTGGAACACGCCCACATCGAAGGCATAAGCAAATACGAGACCTACCGTAAGCACGGTGGCTACCGTGCCGTTGAAAAAGCGCTGAAAAACATGGCGCCCAACGATGTGCTGGAGGAAGTAAAAATATCAGGCTTGCGCGGCCGCGGCGGCGCCGGTTTCCCTACCGGGATGAAGTGGTCGTTTCTTGCCAAGCCGGAGGGGGTGCCACGCTATTTGCTCTGCAACGCCGACGAATCGGAACCCGGCACCTTTAAAGACCGGTATTTGATGGAAAAAATCCCCCATTTACTCGTCGAAGGCATGATCCTGTCGGCCTATGCACTGGGGGCAAACACCTCCTATATTTATATCCGGGGCGAATATTCCTGGATCGTTTTTATTCTGGAAAAGGCCATTGCCGAGGCATATGCCAAAGGCTGGCTCGGCAAAAACATTTTGGGTTCGGGTTTCGATTGCGACCTCTACGTCAATCCCGGCGCCGGCGCCTATATCTGCGGTGAAGAAACGGCGCTGATCGAAAGCCTGGAGGGGAAACGTGGCAACCCGCGCATCAAGCCGCCCTTTCCGGCGGTAAAAGGCCTGTGGCAATGCCCAACGGTCGTAAATAACGTGGAAACGCTGGCCGCAGTGGTGCCCATTATCAACCTAGGCGGTATGGAATACGCCAAAATCGGGGTGGGTCGCAGCACCGGCACCAAACTGATTTCCGCAGGCGGCAACATCAACAAACCCGGGGTGTACGAAGTCGAACTCGGCCTTTCCATGGAAGAGTTTATTTATTCCGACGATTGGTGCGGCGGTGTCAAAAACGGCAAACGCCTGAAAGCCTGTGTGCCCGGCGGTTCTTCCGTGCCTATCCTGCCCCATTACCTCGTAACCAAAACAGCCAAAGGCGAAGCGCGGCTGCTGACCTACGAAAGTTTGGCCGACGGCGGTTTTGAAACGGGCTCCATGCTGGGTTCGGGCGGTTTTATCGTGTACGACGAAGACCAGTGCGTGGTCCGGAACACCTGGAATTTCACCCGGTTTTACCACCACGAATCCTGCGGGCAGTGTTCGCCCTGCCGCGAAGGGACCGGTTGGATGGAAAAAGTGCTCTGGCGCCTCGAAAACGGACAGGGTAAACTGACAGACATGGACCTGCTGGTTGAAGTGGCTAAAAAAATTGAAGGAAACACCATATGCCCGCTTGGCGATGCCGCTGCCTGGCCGGTGGCTTCTGCGATCCGGCATTTCCGGGAGGAATTTGAGTGGCACGTGCGGGAGCCGGAATTGTGCATGAAATCGAACTACAGCCTGGCCACGAAGCCCGATTGGGTGCTGGATGAGCCTGTGGAAACTTCGGAACCGGTTAAATTGTTTGAGGGGAAGCATTTGAAGGTGTGATATGACATACTGAATTTGAATCTAAAAAAGCATTAAGGCTGAAGATGTATGTGAAGTTATACTTGAATTTCTATAATAAATAGGCTATAGAATTATGACAATCACCATTCCAGACAAAGCATTGGCAGATGCCAATATCAAACCCGATGAACTGCTCATTGAGTTGGCGATCTATTTATACGAAAAAAAGACCTTATCCTGGGGAAAAGCCCGGAAGCTAACCGGATTGGATGAAATGGCATTCCGAAGAGAATTGTCTAAACGAAATGTATACATTCATTTTGGGGTTGAGGACTTAGAAAAAGACTTGAAAAACCTCGGGCTGAAATGACGGTCATCGTAAGTGACACATCACCGATAACTAGTTTGATTCAAATCAGTCAACTTGATTTGATCAACAAGGTATTTGGTAACGTTGTCATACCAGATACCGTTTACATCGAATTATGTCGCGTTCCAAATCAAAAAAACATACTTGATAATCAAAGTTGGATTTTTGTTCAAAAAGCTCATGATCGTCAAAAAGTTGCAAGTTTAGAACTTGAATTGGATGCCGGTGAAGCAGAGGCTATAGTACTGGCACTGGAAATTAGGGCAGATTACCTTTTGATTGATGAATGGCAAGGCCGTAAGAAAGCAGAAAAGTTAGGAGTTAAAATTATTGGCGTGCTTGGACTATTGTTGCGTGCCAAACATGAAGGGATTATTCCTGAAGTGAAATTTATAATGGATGAATTAATATATCAGGCAGAGTTCAGAATTCACCCCACTCTTTATCAACAAGTATTGAAAAGTGCAGGCGAATAGAATATTCGCCTAAAAAATTCCCAGATTGACTATACTAGGATTCAGAGTAAAACTTGATCTTATTACATGCCCAAAATAAAAATAGACAACTTCGAAATAGAAGTGCCCGAGGGCACCACCATCCTGAACGCAGCGCGCCAGATCGGCGGCGATATCGTACCGCCGGCTATGTGCTATTACTCCAGTCTCAACGGCTCGGGAGGGAAATGCCGCACCTGCCTGGTAAAGGTGACCAAGGGCTCCGCAAAAGATGAACGCCCGCTGCCCAAACTGGTCGCCTCCTGCCAAACCCAGGTCATGGACGGTATGGAAGTGGCCAACATCACCAGCGATGAGGTGCTCAACGCTCGAAAAGGCGTGGTGGAATTCCTGCTGATCAACCACCCGCTCGATTGCCCAATTTGCGACCAGGCCGGCGAATGCCATTTGCAAGACCTGTCTTTCGAGCACGGCCTGGCCGACACCCGCTACGAGTTTGAACGCCGCACCTTCGAAAAAATCGATATCGGGCCCTATATCAAACTGCACATGACCCGCTGCATCCTTTGCTACCGCTGTGTGTACACGGCACAGCAACTGACTCCGGAGCGTGTGCACGGCGTGATTGGCCGCGGCGATCATGCTGAAATCAGCACCTTTATTGAGAAGGCTATTGACAACGATTTTTCCGGCAATGTGATCGACGTGTGCCCGGTGGGTGCGCTTACCGATCGGACGTTCCGGTTCAAAAGCCGGGTCTGGTTTTTAAAACCGATGGACGCCCACCGCAACTGCGAAAAATGCAGCGGCAAGGCCGTTGCCTGGATGTACGGCAATGAAATTTACCGCGTGACCGGCCGCAAAGACCAATACGGCGAAGTGCACGATTTCATCTGCAATACCTGCCGTTTTGAGAAAAAAGCCCTGGAAGACTGGACGATCGAGGGCCCACGCGAAATAGACCGGCACTCCGTAATTTCGCAAAATCATTATGAAAACCAGACGGTTACGGTGAAATAAACGCAAGGCATACCCATCCGACGGGCGGGTGGACCTAAAACAAAGCAACTTAATGAGCATCTTACTGCTATTCGATATTGCCCTGATTCTGGAGAAATCTATTCTCGTGCTGGTGCTGTTTGTTATCACACTGACCGTGGCGGCGTATGCCACGTTTGGCGAACGGAAGGTGGCCGCATTTATCCAGGATCGCGTCGGGCCCAACCGGGCCGGACCGCTCGGGTTATTGCAACCACTGGCCGACGGCGTAAAGTTTTTTACCAAAGAAGACTTTATGCCCAATGCAGCCGAACGCTGGCTGTATATTCTGGCGCCGGGCGCTTTCATGTTTGTGGCGTGCATGACCAGCGCCGTAATTCCCTGGGGGACCGAGTTGACGCTGTTTGGCCTGAACGTCCAACTCCAGGTAACCGACCTGAACATCGGCATTTTGTACATCCTCGGATTTACATCCCTCGGCGTGTACGGCATCATGATCGGCGGGTGGGCGTCGAACAACAAATATTCGCTGTATGGCGCCATTCGCGCTTCCTCGCAAATGATCTCCTACGAACTGGCGATGGGGCTGTCGCTCATTGCGGTGGTGATGCTCACAGGCACGCTGAGTTTGAAGGAAATGGCCATCCAGCAGGCCGGTCTCAACTGGAACGTCTGGTATCAACCGCTTGGATTTATCCTGTTTTTTACCTGCGCGCTGGCCGAATGCAACCGCGCACCGTTCGATATGGCCGAGTGCGAAACAGAGCTGATCGGGGGCTACCACACGGAATACAGTTCGATGAAACTGGGTTTTTTCCTTTTTGCCGAATACATCAACATGTTCATCGCCTGCGCGGTTATTGCGACGGTGTATTTCGGCGGTTATAATTTCCCGGGCGTCGATCCGGGTTGGCTGGGCGGTCTGATGGGTCCGATTGTGATGTTTGCCAAGACCTTCTTTTTCATTTTTGTATTCATGTGGATTCGCTGGACCTTGCCGCGGTTCCGCTACGACCAGTTGATGCACCTGGGCTGGAAAGCGCTTATCCCGCTTTCCATCTTGAATATGTTGCTGACAGGGGCGGGGGTTTTGTTGTTTGAAGGTTAAAAACGCACTGGTGCTCCCCAACCAATCGATCAATTATTAAAAAAACATGCAACCACTTACGAATCGATCCAAACTCGTTGTCAATAAAAAAATGTCCTTCTGGGAACGCATTTACCTGCCCGCCATTTTGAAAGGCATGTGGATCACCCTGAAGCATTTTTTTAAGAAAAAAAACACCGTCAACTACCCGGACGAGAAACGCCCATTCGCACCGGTGTGGCGTGGCTGGCATGTGCTGAAACGCGACGACCAGGGCCGCGAACGCTGTACTGCCTGCGGCTTATGCGCGGTCGCCTGCCCGGCTGAAGCCATCACGATGACGGCTGCCGAACGCGAAAAAGGGGAAGAAAGCCTGTACCGCGAGGAAAAATATGCGGCCGTGTACGAGATCAATATGTTGCGCTGCATTTTCTGTGGTTTGTGCGAAGAGGCTTGTCCGAAAGAAGCCATTTTTCTGACCGACCGGATCGTGCCTTCCGACTACGTGCGCCAGAATTTTATTTTTGGAAAAGACCTGCTGGTGGAAGGCGCCACCCCTGAAAAACGGATTGATGTGACCAAGCGCCAGAAACACCTTGTGGAGAAAGAGTGGCAATAACTCAAATCCTGTAAATCGAGAAACGAATTACCAACACACATGAGTCTGACTGTATTTCTGATATTAGGATTGGCGTCCGTGATTTTTTCGCTGCTCATGGTTTTTACCAAAAATCCGGTGCATAGCGTCATTTTCCTGATCCTGACTTTTTTTTCCATCGCCGGCCAGTATGTGCTGCTGAATGCCCAGTTTCTGGCGGTGGTGCACATTATCGTATATGCCGGCGCCATCATGGTGCTGTTCCTGTTTGTGCTGATGCTGCTGAATCTCAATACCGATGCCGAACCCCGGCAATCGGATCGCTGGAAACTGGGCGCGGCCATTGCAGCGGGCATGTTGCTGGTCACTCTGGTCGGCGCGCTGAAAGGCGGCATTCAACTGAATATGCCGGAAGAAAGCAACCCGTACGTTGGGCTCGCCCAGAATTTGGGAAAAACCTTGTTCACCGATTTTGTCGTTCCGTTCGAAATTGCCGGCATTTTATTTCTGGCCGCCATGGTTGGCGCTGTGCTGCTGGCAAAACGCGACGTAAAAATATAAGCTCGTAGTTATGCTGGATGTAATTAAAACAATTCCAATCGAATACTATGTGTACCTCAGCTCGCTGCTGTTTTGCATCGGAGTATTTGGCGTATTGATCCGCCGGAATGCCATAGTGGTGCTGATGTGTGTGGAGTTGATGTTGAATGCGGTGAACCTGATGCTCGCAGCTTTTTCGACCTACTTGTCGGACGCACAGGGGCAGATCATGGTATTTTTCATCATGGTCGTGGCGGCGGCTGAAGCTGCGGTGGGTTTGGGCATTCTGGTCATGATTTTCCGGAACACCAAAACCACGGATATTTATAAACTGGATAAGCTGAAATTTTAGCGCAGGCAAGCATGAAAACACTGTTACCACTCATACCATTTCTGCCACTCATCGGCTTCGCCGTGAACGGGCTGTTTGGGCGGAAGTTGTCCAAAAATCTGGTCGCCATTATCGGTTCAGGTACATTGCTGGTTTCCTTCCTGCTCAGTGTGGCCTGTTTCAATGAAGTGGCTGCTACCGGGCCGATCCGGCACAGTTTGTACAACTTCATCACCGTGGACAGCCTCCATGTGGACTTTTCTTTCCTGGTCGACCAATTGTCGGTCTGGATGATGCTGATCGTCACCGGAGTCGGTTTTCTGATCCACGTGTACTCCATCGGCTATATGCACGATGACCCGGGGTTCTGGAAGTTTTTTGCCTACCTGAACCTGTTTATTTTCAGCATGCTGCTGCTCGTGATGGGCGACAACCTCATCATGTTGTTTTTCGGCTGGGAAGGTGTCGGGCTCTGTTCCTACCTGCTGATCGGATTTTGGTATGCCAATACCGACTTTACAAAGGCCGCCCGGAAAGCATTTATCATGAACCGCATTGGCGACCTGGGCTTGCTGTTGGGCATTTTCCTGATCTTCAAAACCTTTGGGACGCTCACGTATGCGGAAATTTTTTCCCGCCTTGCAACGGTAAATCCCGACACCGGCACCATCACGGCGATTTGCCTGTTGCTCTTTGTCGGCGCCATGGGTAAAAGCGCCCAGATTCCGCTGTACACCTGGCTACCCGATGCTATGGCCGGTCCGACCCCGGTTTCGGCGCTGATCCACGCCGCCACCATGGTCACGGCAGGCATTTACCTGGTGGCACGCTGCCATCCGCTGTACAGTTTGTCGCCCGATGCCTTAAACGTCGTGGCGTTTATCGGCTTGGCTACCTCAATTTTTGCCGCGCTGATCGGCTTGCGGCAAAACGACATTAAAAAAGTACTGGCCTATTCCACGGTTTCCCAGTTAGGATTGATGTTCGTGGCGTTGGGCATGGGCGCCTATGTGACGGCTATGTTTCACGTAACTACGCATGCCTTTTTCAAGGCGTTACTTTTTTTGGGCGCCGGATCGGTTATTCATGCCATGGGCGGCGAACAGGATATCCGCAACATGGGAGGTCTGCGAAAAGCGCTGCCCATCACGTTCTGGGTATTCCTGATCGGCTCTTTTTCCATCAGCGGCTTTCCCTTCCTGGCCGGTTTTTTCTCCAAAGATGAAATTTTTGCCAACACCTTCGCGGCCGGTGGCAACTGGTGGTGGGCATTTGCGGCGCTGGGCGGCTTGTTAACGGCGGTGTATATGTCGCGCCTGTTGTTTGTCACCTTTTTCGGGCAATTCCGCGGTACGGAAGCCCAGGCAAAACACCTGCACGAAAGCCCCCTGGTGATGACCGTGCCGCTGCTGATTCTGGCGGTTTTGTCGGTTGTTGGTGGTTTGTTGAATGCGCCGCACATCTTGCATATTGGCCCGCCGCAGTGGATGACCGGTTTCCTGGCGCCCGTTGTGGGCAATGTTAACCTGCACCATGGCGGCGAGGCGCACCATTTGGCGGCAAGCACCGAGTGGACGCTGATGGCCATAAGCACCAGCCTGGCGGTTACTGTAATTCTTGTTTGCTATTATTTTTATGTGGTCAAACGCAGCGTGCCGGTGGCTGATAGTGCGCAGGGGCGTTTGGCGACAATCCTGTCCAACAAATTTTATGTGGACGAGATCTATGATTTTCTGATCGTCAAACCGGCAGAAAAACTCTCCCAACTATTGTACTACTACGCCGACATTCAGGCGATCGACGGACTGGTCAACGGTGTTGGCAAGGGCGTCAGGGCGCTGGGCGGACAATTCCGAAAAATCCAAAACGGCAATATTGAATACTACCTGCTGGCCATGGTGGCCGGGGCTGTTTTATTGTTTTTGACGTTGCACCTGTAACCTGTCAGGTCGATTTTTCAATAAAAAAATGCGCTGAAGGCGCTAATTTTTTTATTGAAAAATCGACCTGACAGGTTTTGAAAAAAAACACCACAAGCAAAATGTCCATTCTCCTCCTCATACTTCCCTTCACCGCAGCGATAGCCTTGCTGGCCACCCGGCATTTGCCCGCGCGCCCAATCGCCTTAACAGCAACGCTGGCAAATCTCGCTGTGACCATCGCGGCTTTGAGCAGCTTCAATGGCGACGGCTCGTTTAATTACGAGATCAACTTCCCCTGGGTAGCCAGTGCCGGCATTAGTTTCCGCCTTGGCCTGGACGGCATCAGTATGCTGATGGTGCTGCTGACCAACCTGCTGGCGCCGTTGATCGTACTCAGCAGTTTCAAC
This sequence comes from uncultured Saprospiraceae bacterium, assembly GCA_964484205.1. Taxonomy (GTDB): domain Bacteria; phylum Bacteroidota; class Bacteroidia; order Chitinophagales; family Saprospiraceae; genus M3007. The sequence continues at coordinate 342,309 of CAZAEZ010000001.1, forward strand.
CAGAAATTCAGTCTTGAGAACCGCTATTACGGCCTCGTTTTGCTTATGGTGGGCGCCTTAAACGGTGTGTTTATGGCCCTGGACGGCTTGTTGTTTTACATATTTTATGAGTTGGCGCTTATTCCAATTTATTTCATTTGCGCCATTTGGGGCGGCGCCAACCGGATACAGATCACGCTCAAATTTTTCATTTACACCTTTGTCGGTTCGCTGTTCATGCTTGTTGCGCTGCTGGCGGTGTACCTGAAAACGCCGGCAGTGGCACTGGAGAATGGCTTGCCGGAAATGGCGCACTCTTTCGCCTGGGAAGACCTGGTGGCGGTGCAATTGGACCCGGCAACGGCCTGGTGGGTGATGCTGGGATTCTTTCTGGCTTTTGCGGTCAAAATGCCGATTTTCCCCTTTCACACCTGGCAGCCCGACACCTATGTGAGTGCACCCACCGGCGGCACGATGCTGCTCTCCGGGATCATGTTGAAAATGGGCGTGTATGGCGTAGTGCGCTGGATGGTGCCCCTGGCGCCGGAAGCCATGCACGGCTGGGCGCCGGTATTTATGGGTTTGGCGGTGGTCGGGATCGTTTACGCCAGCCTGATCGCCTTCAAGCAAAGCGACCTGAAACGCCTGATCGCCTATTCATCCATTGCACACGTTGGCCTGATCGCCGCCGGAGTGTTGGCCTGGAACAAGGCGGGGGTACAGGGCGGTATGATCCAGATGCTCAACCACGGGATCAATGTGGTCGGATTGTTTTTTGTGGTGGATTTGCTCGAACGGCGGATCGGTTCCCGTTCGTTGTTCGACATGGGCGGCATTGCGCGGTCGGCACCAAAATTTGCAACGCTGTTTATGCTCGTCCTGCTCGGCTCCATTGCCGTGCCGCTGACGAACGGATTTGTGGGCGAATTTTTGTTGCTCAACGGCGTATGGAATTACAACACCACGCTGGGCGCCGCGGCCGGCCTGACCATCATTCTCGGCGCCGTGTACATGCTGCGCGCCTACGGCCTGGCGATGTTTGGGGAAACCACCCGGCATACCACTGAATTTGCCGACATCGGCCTGCGCGAATGGATCGTACTGGGCTCGCTGGCAGGATTTGTCCTGATTTTCGGCTTTTTCCCTCAACTTATCCTGAACCTTACTGACGGCAGCGTCAATAAAATTTTAGGTGCTGTTCAATTTTAGATAATGATATCCCTACTTGTTCTATTCCTGACTGCGGTTACCACCCTTTTTGCCGGCTTGTTTAAAAAACGCCAATGGCTACAGCCTCTGGCGCTGGCGGGTACCGGTGTGGCTTTTGGTATCGCGTTGCTCGACATCAACACCCGCTCGGCCTTCAACGAACGCTATGCGTCGATGCTCCAATTCGACACCTTCGCACTTGCTTTTACCGTTGTGGCCTTGTTGGCTACAGCCCTGATATTTGGCCTTAGCCGTTGGGGTTTTCGCGAACTGTCGGATACGCTGGGCGATAATTACGCCCTATTTCTCTTTAGTTTGTGCGGCGCCTTGTGCATGTTTTCGTTTACCAACATGGTCATGTTGTTTCTGGGTATTGAGATCCTGAGCATTCCGCTGTACGTACTCGCCGGGAGCCGCCGCGATGATCTGAAATCCAACGAAGCGGCGCTGAAGTATTTTCTCATGGGCGCTTTTGCCACCGGCATTTTACTATTTGGCATCGCCCTGGTGTATGGTTCAACGGCCAGTTTTGATATCCACCAGATACACGCTGTTATCACCGCCAACGGGCACTCACCCAATATGCTCAGCGCCGGAATTTTGCTGATCCTGATCGGCCTGTGTTTCAAAGTCTCGGCGGTCCCATTTCACATGTGGGCCCCCGATGTGTACACGGGCAGCCCGACGATGATCACCGCTTTTATGGCCACGGTGGTAAAAACAGCCGGCTTTGCCGCATTTTACCGCTTGTTCAGCACCGCATTCGCCGGCGCCGGTGATTTTTGGGAAATTGCTGTGGCGATGGTCGCCGGCCTCACCTTGGTACTGGCCAACACGACGGCTATTTTTCAGGTAAACTTCAAACGCATGATGGCGTATTCGTCCATCTCGCATGCCGGGTATCTGATGCTGGCGATTCTGGCCGCCGGACAGCCGGGTGCCGGTGGGGCGCTTTTGTATTACACGCTGGTGTACTCCATTGCTACGGTGTGTGCTTTCGCCTGCTTTTTGCTGGTTTCGGAGCAAAACCTCGATGAAACATTTGCAGCCTTCAACGGGCTCAGCAAGAAACAACCGCTGATTGCCGCCACGATGGCTGTGGCCATGTTGACCCTTGCCGGAATTCCGCCCACAGCCGGATTTTTTGGAAAATACTTCCTGTTCACGGTAGCCTTCGAACAATATCCCTGGCTGGTGGTGTTGGCTGTTATCAATGCGGCAATTTCCATTTACTACTATTTCAAGGTAATTATTGCCATGTACTTCAGCCCGGAGGAAAACGCCTACGAAGTGAAGATTCCCTGGAGTATCCGCGTTTCGCTGGCTGCCGGCCTGATTTTAATCGCTTTGCTAACACTCATGCCCTCCTCGGTATACAACCTGATTTAATAGAAATGCATTTATTGATTACGATTACACGTTTGCTTCCGTTCGTATTGCTCGGGGTTTTGTATTCCTGCGGCCAAAGCAATAGCAGCCCGGAAGAAGCCGGTGCTGCAACGGATCAAAATGCCGATCCGGATTTTTTTCTATACCTGGTCAATGTTGATCAACTCCGGCTGCGCAAGGAGCCAACGCTTTCCGCCGCCGACGTTCAAAAAATGCCGCAGGGAGCCATACTTTTTGGCGAAGGCGTCAAATCCGACCAAGCGGTGCAAGTGGAACTGGACGGCAAATCGCTTACCGCGCCGTTTTACGAGGTAAGCGATGCCTCCGGCAGCAAAGGCTGGGCGTTCGGCGGCGCCCTGACCGCATTGTACCGGGGACCAGCGGACAAAAAACCGGATGTCAACCGGATTTCGGAATGTTCCTCCTATCTGAACAGCCTTGATCCTAAGGATTTCAACAGCGGCGGAAAAGCATGGACGTACATGGAAGAAAACTTCAGCGATGCAAGCGGTGCGCTTGCCGACGCGATTTTTGTCGCACTTGAGGCGTTTTTGCACCGGGTCGAACGGAAAAGCGGGCTGGAGGATATTACTACGGCCGGGCGGTTCAGTGCTTCGGAGGTTGAATCCATTTTCATGAATACTTTTGACCCTGCAAGCAACCAGTTTGCTATCGCGCTTGCCGCCAACGGCTTCCGGCTGGTTGCCGCCGAAGGTTTGATATTTGCAGTTCCCGATTTGCGGAAGTTTCAGGAATTTTTCAGTCCGCGGGTTTCGCACCCCATGCAACGCTACCTGAATCAACGTACGTCTGAGCAACGCGCCCCAATGCTGGCCAAAGGAAAAATCACGGTCAACCTGGCCAATCTGGCCGACCTGGCTGTTTTTTGGGAAAAATTCAACCGGGAGTATCCAAAATTTCTGAAAACGGAAGAAACGCAGGCGTCTGAGCGCTGGTACCGGAACACCGTGCTCCGGGGCACGGACAAAACACCGTTATTCAACCCCGGCAACAACCAGGTCAACATGGATTACAGGCTGGTTTGGGTTTATGTCCAAAATGAACTCTCCGGCACAAAAACCGAAAACCTCGTCAGCCAAATGGTTCAACTTTGCCAGGAAAATGACTGGACCCGGAACAAAAAAATAGATGATTTCCTGGCAAAACTGCAAGACTAACCACATTCATGCACCTAAGCCTCTTCCTCCTTTCCGGCACGCTCTGTTTTCTCTGGAGTTTATGGCTGTTTTTTTCAAAAAAACAGTACAGCGCCGGTGTGTGGGCCCTTTGCCTGGCGGCATTTTTCCTGCGGCTTTACATGGCTTTTGTGGATCCTTTTTTGCACGACTGGGACGAACGGTTTCATGCCTTGGTTGCCAAAAACATGATTTCCGAGCCGTTCCGGCCCATGCTCCGGGTAAATCCCGTTTTGCCGTATGACTTCACCGCCTGGTGCTGCAATCACATTTGGGTGCATAAGCAGCCCCTGTTTCTCTGGCAAATGGCCCTGTCGATGAAAATATTCGGCGTCAATGAATGGGCCTTGCGCCTGCCCAGCGTCATCCTGAGCACATTGATGACCTACTGGATCTATCGCATCGCCCTGATCTGGACCCGGGAGCAGGCAACGGCTTTTTTAGCCGCACTGCTCAGTGCCTTTTCGTATTACCAGCTCGAACTCACTGCCGGCTACCTGAGCCTGGACCACAACGACCTCGTTTTTACCGCCTATGTCACTGCCGGCATTTGGGCATTTTCAGAATATACCCGGAAGCCGGGGATGCGGTGGGCATTGGCAGCCGGTGTGTTTGCAGGGTTGGCCATACTGGTAAAATGGCTGACGGCATTTGTGATTTTTGGCGGCGCCGGATTGTACCTGCTCAGCCAGCGCGATCAGTGGACCAACTGGCAATTTTATAAACATTGGCTTTCGGCATTTGCCGTTGCAATAGTGATTATGGCGCCCTGGCAACTATACATCTTGCGGGAGTTTCCCAAAGAAAGCGCCTGGGAGTACACGTATAATTTTAAACACATCACCGAGCGCCTGGGCGCTTTTACTGCCGGTGATCCCTGGTACTATTTGAAGTATCTGAATGAACATTTCGGTGTGCTCCTGTTGCCGTTTTTAGCATTCGGGCTTCCCCTGGTATTGTTTTCCAAAAAATTTGAACGGCACTACAACCTGCCCATGCTCGGGATGGCCGGCGTGTTTTACCTGTTTTTCTCGTTGGTGGTGGAAACTCAAATGCCGGCATTTACCTATCCGGTAGCGGCAGTGGTTTTGACGGTAATCGCAGTTGGCCTGGAGCCTTGCATCCGCCTGGTGATCGAATCGTGCGTCCCCCGGTTGCAGCCGGCCATCCGGGCGGTGCTATTGGTTTTGGTTGCGCTGGCCTGTTTACAGCCTGCACAGTTGCAATCGAACCACAAAAGTTCCAACCCGGCGCGCCAGGCGAAGATTAACAACACACAGATTTTCAAAAATTTAGACAAAACGATACCCACGGACGTGGTGGTTTTCAACTGCAAAAGTTTTGAAGACACCGAGCTTATGTTTTATCAAAAAAACAATGCGTACCATTGGTTTCCGCCGGAGCACCAATTGGATTCCCTGCTGGCCACCGGTCATAAAATCGCGACATTTCAAAGCCATACCAATCAGGGGCTGCCCGAATACATGACCAACAACCCCAAGGTCAGGATCATTCAGCAGGAAATAAAATAGCAATGGATTTTACAGGCGGATCAAAAAAACAGCGCCTGCGCCGGCAGCGGAAACGACCGACAAACTGCCTTTGTGCAATTGCACAATTTGCCTGCACAAACTCAAACCAATTCCCGTCCCATCGTTTTTTGTGGTAAAAAACGGCATAAAAATCTGCTCCTGCAGGTCTTCCGGAACCCCGGCGCCGTTGTCGGCCACCTGGATCACCACCACCCCTTCCGAATCTTTGGCCACTCCAAGCGTGACCATCGGATTTTCAAGTCCTTCAACAGCTTCGATTGCATTTTTCACCAGGTTGATCAGCACCTGTTCCAAAAGCTCGGGGTCGGCCTGAATACTCAACTGCGCCGCGGAGTATTTTTTTTCAACGGCAATGCCCTTTTCAACAAACATGGGTTTGAATAGGGTGCACACGTTGTCCAGCAGTTCTTCGGGGTTAACTGCCTGAAATTTAGGCTCCGGAATACGGGTCAGCTGCCGGTAGGTTTCGGTGAAGTGCAGCAGGCCTTCGCTCCGTTTTTTTATGGCGTTAACGGCCGTGCGGATATCGTCGGCAGCATCGACATCGAAGGTGGAAAATTTGCCGACCATTTCGCTGGCGGTGGCGGCAAGGGAGGTAACCGGCGTTACCGAATTCATGATTTCGTGCGTGAGAATCCGGATGAGTTTTTGCCAGGAATGCACTTCCTGTTCTTCCAACTCGGCACTGATATTTTGAATGGAGAAAAGATGATACTCGCCGTTTTTCAGTTTTAAAATGGTCGTGCGCACGGCCAGTTGCAGCATTTGATTGTTGACCACCAGTTTCACCAGTTGGCGCTCGCCGGGCTGCAAATCTTCCATGGCATCGAACAGCGCCTGGTTAAAACGCTCCACGGAACGCAAGTCGGGGAAGTAGGATTTGTGCAACAAACGCTGCAGCGAGCGATTCATCAACAATGTCTGCCCCTCCTTGTCAAAACAAATGAGTCCGGTATCCACATGCTCCACGATGGCCTGCAAATACTGGAACTGGGCTTCCTTTTCCTGGCGGATATCCCGGAATTTATCCGTGATGACATTGAACGCGCCGTATAATTTTTTAAAACTCTGGTCGGGCTCCTGTGTCGTGTAGGTGGCCGTGTAGTCGTCGTATTTGATGTTTAGCAGGAAATTTGCAATCTCCGAGTTCGTTTTTTCAACCAGGTAAAACAAACTGATAATCGCAGCCACAGCACCGATCCCCGAAAGCACCGCCAACCCAACGGAATCGGTTCCATACCAGCCGTACACGCTTCCCATCAGGAAGCCTGCGATGAGCAGCACATGGATCAGGATTTTAGTTTTGAATTGTCTGAGCATGGTCTGAGAGCAGGTCTAAATCCCGTGTTTTTCCAACCGGCGATACAGCGCCGCGCGGGTGAGGCCGAGTTCATCCGCGGCTTTTGAAATATTCCCCTGGTGCTTGGTCATGGCACGCTGGATCAACTTTTTCTCCATTTCCTCCAGGTTCAGGGTGTCGTCGTTTTGAAAAAAATCGGGCGACTGGTGGAAGTCCGGGTGCAACAGAAAATCACCGGGTGTCAGGATATTTTTTTCGCACAGGATCACCGCCCGTTCGATGGCGTGCCGCAATTCGCGGATGTTGCCCGGCCAGGGGTACTGTTCCAGTTTTTGCCGGGCCGCAGGGTGTAGTTCCAAATCCGGTTTTTGATATTTTTTTGCGTATTGCTTCAGGAAATGTTCGCTGAGCAGCACGATGTCGCCATTCCGGGCCCGCAACGGCGGCAACTGGACTTCCACGGTGTTGATCCGGTACAGCAAATCCTGCCGAAAGGTTTTTTCGCGTACCATGTCGTACAGCGGCATGTTTGTAGCGCAGATCAGGCGGATATCGACGGCGATGGGTTGGTTGGTGCCCACGCGCACAATCTCCCGGTTTTGGAGGGAGGCCAGGAGTTTGGCTTGCATGGGCAGCGAAAGGTTCCCGATCTCGTCGAGGAAAAGCGTGCCGTCCTGCGCTGCTTCAAAGCGACCGGCGCGGTCTTCGCGGGCGTCGGTGAACGCGCCTTTTTTGTGGCCGAACAACTCGCTTTCAAACAGGGATTCGGGAATGGCCCCGAGGTCGACATTGACAAAAGCCTGTTCGTGGCGCAGGGACGCGCGGTGGATAGCCCGGGCTACAAGTTCCTTGCCCGTGCCGTTTTCGCCGAGGATCAACACATTGGCATCCGTTTCCGCTACTTTTTCAATCGTTTTGAACACCTCCTGCATGGCAACGGATTGTCCGACAATGGTACCGCCGGCGGAGTCCAGTTGTTCGGTTAGCGCCCGCTGGCGGGTTTGCAGTTGGTGGACTTCCTGTTGGCTTTGACTCAGTTTGAAGGTAGACTGCACCGTGGCCAGCAGTTTTTCATTACGCCAGGGTTTTTCCACAAAATCGGCGGCGCCGGTTTTCAGGGCCCGCACGGCTTTTTCCACTTCGCCATAAGCAGTGATCATGATTACCTGCACTCCGGGTTTTAATTCCAGCGTTTTTTTCAGCCACTGCAATCCTTCCTCGCCGCTGGTATCGCCTTTCCGGAAATTCATATCGAGCAGCACCACATCCGGCTCAACTTGCTTGAGTTGCCTGGGAAGATGTTGCGGGTTTTGTTCGGTAAATACCCGCTCAAAATGTTGTTTCAAAAACATTTTTAGGGAAATCAGAATATCCTCTTCATCATCGACTATGAGAACTGTACCCGGTTGTTTCATGTGCAGTTTAATTCTGGTTGCGAAGTTGGGAAAAAGTGTCCGATAATGGACAGTTTTTGATGTAAAAGGCTGCTTGCACCCGTTTTTCCGGTGGGTTGTTTTTGCCCGATAACGAACATTCCGGTGTTCAATAATGAACAGTCCGGCAGGGCATTTCCAAGAGAAAAAAACCGTAAAAAGTTAGTGGTCAAACGGTTATGGAATTTGGCATAGGCCTTGAAGAATGCAGGTGGACAAAAAGCGCATTGAAACATAACCATGGATAGAAAAATTACGAAGAAGCGATTTACCTGGCAGCGATTGCTCCTTGCGGCAGTTGTCTTGGCCGTAGCGGGTTTTCTGGTCGCCTCTATTTGGAAAAATGCCGGGACTTCCCGCCTGAATGTGCAAAGCGAACGGCTGATGGTGGATACGGTTGGGCAGGGAACCTTCCAGGAATTTATTCCGGTGACGGGGGTGGTCGAACCGCTTCGAACAGTGATCATCGATGCCGTAGAAGGCGGAAAAGTGGAGGAAAAATTTGTGGAAGACGGCGCATTCGTAAAGCCCAACCAGCCTATCCTGCGCCTGTCGAATCCCGATCTGATGGTCAATTACCTCAACCAGGAGGCCAATATCATTTCCCAGATCAATCAGATTCGAAACACCTCCATTCTGATGGAACAGCAAAGCCTCAATTTGCGGGAACAGGCGGTTGACGTGGAATACCAACTGGAATTGAACCACAGCCGCCTGGAGCGCAACCGCTCGCTGCTGAAAGACAAAGTGATCGCGCCGGTGGACGTTCAGGAAATGGAAGCGCTCTACAAGAACCTGAAAAACAGGAAGAAACTCCTGGAGGCCACCATCAAAAAAGACAGCGCCTACCAGTCGCTTCAGCAACAACAAATGAGTTCCTCCCTCGATCTGATGGAACGCAACCTGGCCATCACCCGCCAAAGCCTGGAACAACTCACCGTGCGGGCGCCTATCGCCGGGCAACTCTCCGGTTTGAACAAGGAACTCGGGCAAAGCGTCGCACGCAGCGAAAATATCGGCCAGATCGACGACCTGAGCAATTTCAAAGTGCGCGTACGCATCGATGAATTTTACATTTCCAGAGTTTTTAATGACCAGGAGGGCAGCTTCCAGTTTGCCGGCAAATCCTACGCATTGAAAATCAAAAAAATATACCCGCAAGTGGTGAACGGCGCCTTCGAAGCCGATATGGTTTTTGTGGAAAAAGCGCCGGAAGGCATAAAACGCGGGCAATCGGTATCGGTCCGGCTCGAACTCAGCGCCGAAGAACAGGCGACCTTGCTCCAGCGCGGCGGATTTTATCAGACCACCGGCGGAAACTGGGTTTACGTCGTTGACCCGTCCAGCGGGAACGCCCGCAAGCGCACCGTACGGCTGGGCCGTCAAAACCCCAACTTCTATGAAGTACTCGACGGCCTGCAGACCGGCGATGTGGTTATCGTGTCCGGCTATGAGAATTTTGGCGACAAAGACGAACTGGTTTTGAAGTAACGCGAACCTCCGGTTCGCGCCCCAAAAGTTGATTACTGGGCTCCCAAAAGAGCAAATTCGGGGGTTGCAGTAACGCGAACCTCCGGTTCGCGCTCAAGAAAACTTTTTTACTTTTTTTTAAAAATTTGCTTCGCAAAAACACACCTAAGCAATGATAAAAACAACCAATCTGTCAAAAGTGTACCGCACCGAAGAGGTGGAAACCACGGCGCTCAACGAGGTTGACCTGGAAATCAAAGAAGGCGAATTCGTATCGGTCATGGGCCCTTCCGGTTGTGGAAAATCCACCCTGCTAAACGTCCTCGGAATGATCGACAGCCCCAGTAGCGGCGACTACCATTTCATGGGCGAGGAAGTCGGCCGGCTCAGCGAACGCAAGCGCTCCAACGTGCGCAAACACAACCTGGGCTTCGTCTTTCAAAGTTTTAACCTGATCGACGAACTCACGGTGTATGAAAACGTGGAACTGCCCATGCTCTACACCAAAGTGCCCGCTGCCGAACGCAAACAACGGGTCGAAGAACTCCTGGAAGGCATGAACATCATGCACCGCCGCAACCACTTTCCGCAGCAACTCTCCGGGGGTCAGCAACAACGGGTGGCAGTTGCCCGGGCCATCGTCAACCGGCCGAAGTTGATCCTTGCCGACGAACCGACAGGTAACCTCGACAGCGCCAACGGCGATGAAGTCATGAAAATCCTGTCCCAACTCAACTCGGAAGGCACAACGATCCTCATGGTGACCCACTCGCAGTATTGCGCCGAGTTCGGCAACCGGATCATCCGGATGCTCGACGGGCAAGTGGTGACCGAGAACCTGGTGAAGCAGTACCTGTAGGTTGGGATATTAGGATATTGAGATATTGGGAACTTGGGATATTGGGCAGCAACTAAATTTAAGCTAAAACAAAACAACGCCTGCCCGTTCATTGATTCCGGATCGCCCGGAGGCCACTGCCTCCAGGCAATTGCTAATGCAACAAACACGATTGATGTCTATGCTTCGCAACTTTATCACCATTGCCATTCGGAATTTACGGCACTATCGCAGTTACACCATCGTGAATATTGCCGGCCTGGCGCTGGGCATTACCTGTGGTTTGCTCATTTTCCTGTTGATCCGGTTTCACCTGGGCGTCGACACGTACCATGCGAAAACCGACCGGATTTTTCGTGTGGTGACCGATTTGCACATCGGCGACGACCAAATCAAAATGGGGGGCGTCCCCTACCCTTTCGGGAAGGCGTTGCGGCTGGATTTTCCGGAAATCCAATCCGTCGCCATGACGCGTTTTGAGTCGAACAGCCTGATCACCACCATACCCGCCGCCGCCGATGCACCCCGGAAAAAATTTATGCTCGAGCGCGAACTGGCCTTTGTTGAGCCCGCATTTTTCCAAACATTTGACTACTCGTGGCTAAAAGGCGAGCCCGCCGTTTTGAATGCGCCGTTCCAGGCCGTGATCACTGCGCCGCTGGCAGAAAAATTTTTCGGAACGGCAGACCCGGTTGGCCAAACGATTCGCCTCGAGAATAAACACGATTTCCGGATTGCCGGTGTATTGGCTAAACCGATGCCGAATTCGGAATTCCACAATACCGAATTGTTTTTGTCCTACGCCACCTACCTGGCCATCAACAAGCCTGAAATTATGGCCGACTGGGGCAGTATCAGTGGAAATCATCAGTGTTTTGTTGTGCTGCCGGAGGGGCTCCAACCCAAACAAGTTGAGCAAGGTTTTTCAGCGTTTGAAAAAAAACACCATGAAAAACCCGACGAGTGGAAATACAAACTCCAGCCGCTGAACGATATGCACTTCAACCCCGATTATGGCGGTGATGTGCCAAAAACCATGTTGCTGGCCTTAGCCATTGTAGGGCTGTTTTTGATCGGTACCGCTTGTATCAATTTTATCAACCTGGCGACAGCGCAGGCCCTCAACCGCTCCCGCGAAGTAGGCGTGCGCAAAGTGCTCGGCAGCAGCCGCCGGCAACTGTTCAACCAATTCCTGCTGGAAACCGGACTGATTACCCTGACCGCACTTATGCTGTCGGTACTACTGGTCAGCCGGGCCCTGCCATTTATCAACGACCTGACGCACTCCGAACTAACGGTCAATCTGTCTTCGGATGCCGGCTTGCTGTTTTTTTTAGCAACCATGCTGCTCGGCGTCACCCTGGTGGCAGGCGCTTATCCGGCCTTTATTCTGGCCGGATTCAAACCCGTGCAGGCAATTAAGGGGAAAATTACAACGCAAACGCTCGGTGGCTATTCCCTGCGCCGGGGGCTGGTTGTTGCGCAATTTGTCATCTGCCAGGTGATGATCATTGCAGCCATTGTGATCTCCGGACAAATGGATTTCCTGAAAAATGCAAGCCTGGGGTTCAATACGGATGCCATCGTCATGTTGCCTGTTCCCAATCCGGAAAAAACCAACATGGAAGCGCTTCGCCAACAATTGCTCCAAATCCCCGGCGTGCAGCAGCTGAGTTTTGCCTGCGACGCCCCTGCCGGCAATTCGCAAAACTCAGCCAACTGTCGTTTTGATACCCGCCAGGAAGATGAACCCTGGTACATCAATACCCGGCCCTGCGACGAACAATTTCTGACAACCTTCGGCATCGAACTGGTTGCCGGCCGAAACCTGCAGGCTGCCGATACCATCCGGGAGTACCTGATCAATGAAGCGGCCGTAGAAAAACTCGGATTGAAATCCGCAGCGGAAGCACTCGGTAAATCCCTGACCGTGTGGGGCAAGGAAGCCCCGATCGTCGGGGTGATCCGCAACTTCCATAACCGCTCCCTGCGTGAAACCGTTGAACCGGCCGTGCTGATGACAAGCCGGGAACGGTATGCCGCCTGCGGGCTGAAAATTGATTTGTCCAATACGCCGCACATCCTGGCTGCGGTCGACCGGGTTTGGAACAACGTTTACCCCGACGCCTTTTACAGCTATGCCTTCCTGGATGATAAGATTGCCCGGTTTTATGAAATTGAACATGCCCTGCTCAGCATGACCAAAGGCTTCTGCGGCATTGCCTTGTTCATCGGTTGCCTCGGACTGTTCGGTCTGGTGTCGTTTATGACTGCCCGGAAACGCAAGGAAATCGGCGTTCGAAAAGTGCTTGGCGCCACGGTTGCCCAGATACTCCAGCTGTTCGGCAAGGAGTTTTTCCGGCTGATCCTGATCGCATTTGTCCTGGCCGCGCCAATTGGCTGGCTGGCCATGTCGGCCTGGTTGCAGGACTACCCCTACCGGATACCGCTCGGCGCGGGGGTTTTTCTGGCAACCATCGGGGCCACTTGCCTGCTTGCAATGCTGACCGTCGGCGCCCAAAGCTTTAAAGCCGCCCGCTCCAACCCGGTCAACAGCCTTCGCTCGGAATAACCGTCCACCGTAAACCACCCACCGCACCATGTTTTACAATTATTTAAAAATCACGCTTCGCAACCTGCGCAAACACCCGGCATACACCTTCATCAACATTGCCGGCCTGGCAATTGGCGTCGCATGTTGCCTGCTGATCATGCTGTTTGTCGGGTATGAATTGAGCTATGACCGGTGGAATACAAATGCGGAGCGAATTGTCCGCCCGGTGGTAGAAATCAAGTTTGGCGGCGCCCACATGCACCTGGCAGTAGTAGGCAGCACGGTAGGCCCGGATGTGCAGCGCGATTTCCCGGAAGTGCAGGCCTATTGCCGGTTCCGGCAGTACGGTTCATACCTGGTAAAACGCGACGGCGACGGGCAACAAAATATCCGGGAAGAAAATCTTGTTACGGCCGACAGTAGTTTTTTTGAGGTATTCCCGGTAAAACTGCTGGAGGGTGATGCCCGCAAATGCCTGACCCAGCCCAATTCGATGGTCCTGTCAAAAAGCCGTGCTGAAAAATATTTCGGCGCGCCTCAACTCGCCATGGGCAGCACGCTGGTTTTGGAAAATGAGGAACGCCGGCAAATAACCGGCGTATTCGAGGATATTCCGGAAAACACCCACTTCAAAGCCGATTTTCTGCTGGCCATGAACGGCAACCGTGAAGTGCAGGAGGATTCGCCCCTTTGGGCCTCAAGCAACAATTTTCTGACCTACCTGCTGCTGCGCCCGGGTACCGACCGGGCGGAATTTGAATCGAAATTTGCCGCGTATTCCCGAAAAAAAGTGAACGAAACGGCCCAACGGATTTTCGGGCAGGACATCACCAAAGTGGAGGCAAGCGGGCAGTATGTCCGTTATTTTCTTCAACCGCTTTCGTCTATCCATTTGCACTCCGATCGAATTGCGGAATTTCAAGCCAATGGCAGCATCCAGCACGTTTGGATTTTCAGCGCCATCGCGCTTTTTGTGCTCCTGATCGCCTGCATCAACTTTATGAACCTGACCACGGCGCGCTCGGCCCACCGTTCGCGCGAGATCGGCGTGCGCAAGGTGTTGGGCAGCCCCCGCAGTGCACTTGTTCGCCAGTTTCTGGGCGAATCGCTTATCCTGTCCGGCATAGCAGTGGGGTTGGCGGTCATCATTGCTGCCCTGGCCATGCCCTGGTTTGCCGAGCTGACCAACCGGCCGGTTCGTCTGCCCTGGCAAAGTCTTGCTTTTTGGTTTTCGCTGGCAGCCGGCACCGGTTTGGTCGGGTTGCTGGCCGGCACTTATCCCGCTTTTTTTCTGTCCGCTTTTGAGCCTGTAAAAACACTGAAGGGCGAACAAGGAAAGTGGGCAGGCGGTGGCCGCTTGCGCAGCGCACTGGTCGTTTTTCAGTTTAGCACTGCCATTATCCTCATTATTGCCACCGGGCTGGTTTACAAACAGTTGAATTTTATTCAGCAGAAAAAACTCGGCTTTCAAAAAGAGCAGGTGCTGATCCTTGAGGATGCCTATGCCTTGGGCGATGCCACCCAGGCGTTCAAAAACGAGGTGCAGAAACTCCCGGCGGTGGAGTCGGCAACCTATTCGAGTTATCTGCCTGTGCCTTCAAGTCGCAGCGACCAGACGTATTCGAAAATCCGGGATTTCCGGGAAGACCAGTCGGTAAACATGCAAAACTGGCGGGTGGATGCAGACTACCTGAAAACTATCGGCCTGGAGCTGGTTGCGGGGCGTTTTTTTGATCCGGAACAGTTTGCGAGCGATAGTTCGGCCATAGTTTTGAATGAAACGGCCGCCCGGCTGTTTGGATTTGCCGATCAGCCGATTGGCGGCAAAGTTTACTCCCATATCGGACAGGTGGAAGGGCAATCCAGACCGGAGAATTTTATTGAACTGACGGTGATCGGCGTGGTCAAAGATTTTCATTTTTCCAGCCTGCGCGACAACATCGGCGCCTTGTCGATGCACCTCGGCCGTTCCACGGGCCTGATGTCGATCCGGTACCAGGCCACCGATACGAAACAGTTAATTGCCGATCTGGAGGAACAATGGAAAAACACGGCTCCCGGGCAACCGTTTCGCTATGCGTTCCTGGATGAATCCTTTGCCCGGACCTACGCCACGGAGCAACGCATCGGCAAGATCGCCGGCATTTTCGGCCTGCTCGCTATCCTGGTTTCCTGCCTGGGCTTGTTTGGCCTGGCCACCTACACTGCCGAGCGCCGCACCAAGGAAATCGGAATCCGGCGGGTGCTGGGCGCCACCACGACGGGCATTGTGGGCCTGTTGTCCAAAGATTTTTTAAAACTGGTGCTCATTGCGCTCCTGGTAGCCACGCCGCTGGCCTGGTATTTCATGAACAACTGGTTGGAAAACTTTGCCTACCGCACGGAAATCCAATGGTGGGTGTTTGCCCTGGCCGGCATCCTGGCTGTGGTGATCGCTTTCCTGACCGTCAGTTTTCAAAGTATAAAAACGGCCCTGACCAACCCGGTGGATTCTTTGCGAAGCGAATAAAACAAAAACAATATGTGGCAAAACTATTTTAAAGTCGCGACCCGGAATTTGTTAAAAAACAAATCCTTCTCGTTTATCAACATTTTCGGCCTCGCCGTGAGCATGAGCGTCTGCCTGCTGGTGATCATGCTGATCCACGATGCCTACCAATTCGACACGTTTCATCCGGAAAGCGGCAGGGTGTACCGCGTGCTGACGGATGCCCAGCGCAAGGGCGGCGGTGAGGAAAGTTATGCCACTACCCCCTTCCCAATTGGGAAAACACTCACCGAGGATTATTCCTACGTGGAAACCTGGACGCCCCTCGTGCGCCGGCTGAACGCGGTGTTTACCCGCCAGGACAAACAACTGGAAATGCGTGGGTTGCTTACCGATTCCACCTTTTTCGAAGTTTTCGGATTCAAACTTGAAGCCGGCGACCCCGCCACCGCGCTCAGCGAACCCAACGCCGTGGTGCTCACCCGCGAAAGCGCCGAGCGTTTTTTTAACAAGGAAAATCCGCTCGGGCAAGTGCTGGAAAATCAAACGCTGGGCAACTTCAAAGTAACCGGCGTGCTGGCGCCCTTCCCCGGCAAAACACACCTCGAATTTGATGCCCTGGGTTCGCTCAGCAGTCTGGAGGGCATTGAACAACGCGTAACCGATTGGAGCGCCATCCAAAACAACTGGACCAACTACTACGGCACCTACAATTTCGTGCGCCTGCGGAAAGGCGTAAACCGGGAAACGGCCGAGCAGGCGCTGACCCAAATTTCAAAGGAAGCTTACGCAGACCTGGACCTGGAAAGCCGCGACGCCGGCTACCGCTTTCGCCTGCAACCGCTCGAATCGATCACACCCGGCCCGCATTTTTCAAACAACATGGGCCGGGGCATGCCGGATACGCTGATCTGGTTCCTGACGGTGCTGAGCGGCATCGTCATCTTTTCGGCCTGTTTTAATTACACCAACCTGACCATCGCCCGGGCGCTCACCAGGGCCAAGGAAGTTGGGGTACGCAAGATCATGGGCGCATCCCGCCGGCAGGTTTTTGGCCAATTTATTACCGAAGCCCTGATGGTTTCCGGCTTGGCCCTGTTGATGGCTTTTTTCATGTTGCAGGCAACGATCCCGTTGTTCAGTCAATTGCAATTTCTGGAATTTACGGATGTTTCCCTGAACCTGGATTGGACCACGGCAGCCTGGTTTCTGCTTTTCAGCATGACGGTCGGGCTGCTGGCCGGCGCCTTGCCGGCACTGGTGTTGTCGCGTTTTCAGCCGCTGGCAATTATTCAAAAATTGCAAAATACCCGCCTGTTTCGCCGGGTGGGTTTGCGGAAAGTGTTGCTGGTGTCGCAGTTTGCCGTTTCGCTGGTGTTTTTGATCCTGCTAACGGTAAGTTGGAGGCAGGTCAACTTTGCCATGCAAGGCAATTTCGGATTTAATGCCAATACCATCGTCAACGTAAACCTGCAGGGGCAGGACTACAACCGCGTGCTGGCTGCGTTTGAGCAAAACCCGAATGTCGTGCAAACATCGGCCGTTTCCCACCTGATGGGCACCTGGCAGGACAGCGATGTGGATGTGCGCACAAAACCGGGGAACGAACCCGAAGGCGTGCGCGATTATTATATCGACGACCAGTACCTGAGCAACCTGGGAATTAAGCTGGTGGCCGGACAGAATTTCCCGGACAACCCCACGCAGGCCCGGGAGTTGTTTGCACTGGTCAATGAAAAATTTTTGACGCATTTCAAACTGGGAAGCCCGGCTGATGCCATTGGGCAATCCATTATCGTCGGCGACAGCACGGTGCTGACGATTCGCGGCGTCGTGGAGGATTTTCTGTACAAACCGCTGAACTATGCGCTGGAGCCCCTGCTGCTCCGCTACAACCCCGAGCATTGGCAGATCATCAACCTCCGGCTTCAGGCTACCGACATGCCCGCTGCGATTACATCGCTGGAGCGGTCGTGGAAAAAAGTAGACAAATCCAATGCGCTGTCGTACCAGTTTTACGACGAAACCGTCCGGGAGAACTTCGCCAGCCTGTACGACATGATGTGGATCGTTGCCTACTTTGCCGGCATGGGCATCCTGATTGCCTGCATGGGCTTGCTGGGCATGGCCATCTATTCGGTGGAAACCAAGGCCAAGGAGATCAGCATCCGCAAAGTGATCGGCGCTGCGCCCCGGGATCTGATCCGCATGCTTTCAAAAGGCTACCTGGTTCTGTTGGCGATCGCTACCGTGGTCGCGCTGCCCATCAGTTATTTGCTGGGCAGTAAAATGCTGGAAATTTTTGCCTTCCGGATATCCTTGAACGTTCTGATTTTTTTACCGGGCGTTGCCTTTTTGTTTTTCCTCGGCATGTTGACCATCGGTTCCCAAACCGTGCGCGCTGCTCTTGGGAACCCTGTGAATAATTTGCGCAGCGAATAACTGCCGGGTTGGCGGTTATTCCTTGCGCGTCAAAAAAGACTGGCCATGCTTAGCAACTACATCAAAATTGCCTTGCGCCACCTCCGCCGCAACGGGCGGTACATGCTCATCAACGTGCTGGGCCTGGGGCTGGCACTGGCATTTTGCATCCTGTCGTTTACCAACTACCGCTTTGCCCATAGTTTTGACCAGTGGCACAAAGACACCGACCGTATTTTCCGGGTGGAATTTGACAAGGCCGGCAATCATATTTTGCATGGCACCTGTCCGGCCACGCTGACCGAAGTGGCGCCGGCCGATATTCCCGGGGTGGAAGCAGGCACGCGCATCGACTCGCGCGGGCTGACGGTTAAGCAGGGCGAAAATGTGTTCAATGAACAGGTGCATTTCGTCGATGAGAACTTTCTCGATGTTTTTGATTTTCCGCTGGTCCGCGGGCAAAAGCGGTTGAACGACCGCAAGGCCCTGCTCATCACGGAGCGCATGGCGGTAAAATTTTTCGGCGATCAGGACCCCATCGGCCAACAGCTCACTTTGTACGCCGACGAGCCCACGCCGATTGTGCTGACAATCAGCGGTGTGTTGAAAGACGCGCCCGTAAACTCCAGCATCTATTTTAATTTTTTGACCCACCTTGAAAACCAGTTGCAAGCGGACGGGCCGGTAGTTTACGATTCCTGGAAATGGTTTGTCGATGCCGGATTTTTGCGCCTGCAAAACCCGGCCGATGTAAAAAAGGTGGAAAAAGCCCTGCAAGCCTACCGTGCGCCGCAAAACCAGGCCAACCTCGACTGGCCGGTAGAACGCTACAGGCTCAAGCCCATTGCCGAAATGGCGTTGAATGCGCGCGATGTTCGTTGGAACAACTTGCGAAACGGGACGCCGCCATCGGCCATTTGGGGAAATGTCGTCATAGCGATCATGTTGTTGCTCACCGCCTGTTTGAATTTTGCCAATACAACCATTGCCGTCGGAAACAGCCGGCTGCGGGAAATGGGCGTGCGGAAAGTTATGGGAGGAACGCAGGGCCAACTGATGCGGCAATTGCTGGCCGAAACCTTGCTCATTTGCCTGATCGCACTCGGTGTGGGCATGATCCTGGCCAGCCCTGTTGCCGACTGGTACAATGCCACCTGGAAACATCTCGACTTGCACATCAGTTACCTGGACAACCCGCCGCTGCTGTTGTTTTTGGGGCTTACCGTGATCGGTACCACCCTGCTGGCCGGGGCATATCCGGCGTTTTACATCAGTGCATTCAATCCGTCGAGCATATTCCGCGGCACGTTGCGGTTTGGCGGCGCCAGTTTGTTTACCCGGATCATGATGGGCATGCAGGTTGCTATTTCGCTGATGGCGCTGGTGGTCGGTTTTAGTTTTGCCAACAACGCCGAAGTGCAGCGCACCGCCGATGCGGGCTACAACCGGCAGAGCCTGGTTGGGGTGGAATTGCCCAATGTGGAGGCATTTCGCGAGTTCCGCGACGCCATTCAGAAAAACCCGAAAGTAGAAGCCGTGGCCGGTACCCGGCATCATATCGGATTCAGTTTCAGGCAGGTAACGCTGGAGTACCAAAGCAGTTCAGCAGAAAGCATGTGGCTTGAAGCCGGGAAGGATTACCTGCCGCTGGTGGAAACCAAGGTCATCCGGGGCCCCGGATTTTCGCCGGTATCCGAAACCGGGTCGAATACGGAGGTGCTTGTCAATGAAACGTTTGCCAAAGAAATTTTGCAGGGGCAGGAGCCGGTCGGTCAGTTTTTCACCTTTGATTCGACCCGGTACCGG
Organism: uncultured Saprospiraceae bacterium; assembly: GCA_964484205.1. GTDB lineage: Bacteria > Bacteroidota > Bacteroidia > Chitinophagales > Saprospiraceae > M3007. Next base: position 361,945 of record CAZAEZ010000001.1, read on the forward strand.
ATCGCCGGTGTTGTCCGGGATTTTATGATCGACTCGCCGTTTGACCCGGTGACGCCCGTGATCATGCACCAGGTACCGGAGGAGCAGTTCCGGTTTTGCATTGTAAAAACCAAGCCGGAAAATCTGAACGCGGTGTACGCCAACCTGGAGGAGGTTTGGAAAAAAGTGCTTCCCTACAAGCCGTTCAATGGTTTTTATCAAAGCGAGGTCATCGCGGAGGCGCTGGAGGTGTCGGAAAATATTGCCAATACGATGCTGATTTTTTCCCTGGTGGTTTTACTGCTCACGATCAGCGGCTTGTTTGCCATTGTTTCGCTGAATGCGTTGAAAATGTTTCGCGCACTGGCTATTCGCCGGGTCTTGGGCGCGAAAGTTGGTCACATTTCTTTCCAGTTGAACCGGAATTTCCTGGCCGTCTTGTTTTTTTCGGTGCTTGCCGGAGGGTTGCTTGGGCGCGTTTTTGCCCTGGCGCTTTTGAACAGCATCTATAAAATGCACGCCGGGACACCCCTGTTGATCATCACTTTTTCTGCGCTGTGCATGCTGGTGGTTTTAATGCTGACGGCGGGTGTCAAAGTCTGGCAGATTTGGAAAATGAACCTGGCAGAGGCGCTGAAGGCGGAATAAGTTCCGTTGGCGCATGCTGTGATATTTTAATCAACACTAAATCATGCTGTTATGCTAAAAAACAATCTACTTATAGCCTTCCGCAGTTTACAAAAAAACCGGTTGTACACGGCAATCAACCTTTTCGGACTTGCCTTCGGCATGTTGTGTTTTACGCTGTTGGGTTTGTATGTGATCGATGAGTGGACCTTCGACCGTTTCCACAAAAATGCCGGCCACATTTACCGGGTTGTCGAGCAGAAAACGCAGCCGGAAAAAGGCGCCGAGCAGTTGGCCGCGGTTGCGTTCAAAGTATCCTCGGCGTCGGTCACTTCTTTCCCGGAAATTGAACGGAGCTGCATTCTGACGCAAATGGGACGCATGTCGTACCAAAACAAAGCCAACGCACGCGCTTTTTACGAGCCGTTTCTCAGCGCCGACAGTTCGTTTTTCCAACTCTTTGATTTCAGCATGCTCCAGGGTAATCCGGCAACCGCGCTCAGTCAGCCCAACAGCATCGTATTGACCCGGGAATTTGCCAACCGGCTGTTTGGCGACCAGGATCCCATGGGTAAAACCGTCGACACAGACCGCGGGATGGCGCTTCAGGTAACCGGGGTGTTGGAGGATATTCCGGTCAATTCGCATTTGCAATTCCCGGCGGTTATCTCCTTCAGTTCGTTTAAAATTGCGCCCTGGTACGAACGGATGGTCACCGGCGACTGGAGTTCCAATTTTTTCTCCACCTATTTCAAGATAAAACCCGGTACCGATACCCGGGACCTGGCCGAAAAAATCACGGCGTTGGTAAAAACCAATTACCCGGAAGATCAGTCCTTTCAAAGCAGGTTTACCCTCCAGGCACTGCCCGATATTCACTTCAACTCCCCCGATTTTCAAAATGACCTGCAAACAAATGCCGGTTCCCGGCAGCAAAGCATGGTGCTCGCATTTGTCGGCCTTTTTATCCTGTTGATCGCCTGCATCAACTACATGAACCTCTCCACCGCCCGTACCCAAACGTATAGCCGGGAAGTAGGCATTCGCAAGGTGATCGGCGCATCCCGCAGTAACTTATTCAGCCGTTTTTTTCTGGAAAGCCTCCTGCTCACCACCGGGGCCCTGGTGCTTGCGGTGGCTATGGCCTGGATGCTGCTTCCCGAATTTAACGCATTTACCGGCAAAAACCTGAGTATCAATGTTGCACAACACCTTTGGTTACTGCCGTTCTTCCTGGCATTGGTTGGGATTGTCGGGTTGTTTGCCGGGAGTTATCCCGCGGTGTTCCTGTCCCGGTTTGCGCCGGCCAACGCCCTGAAGGGTTTGGTTGGCCTGAGTAAAAAGCAACAGCTGGATGCCGGGACATTGCGCAGCGGCCTGGTGGTTTTTCAGTTTATGTTGGGTATCATCATGATCGTAGCCACCCTGGTTACCTACCGGCAAATGGAATTTGTGCGATCAAAAAACCTGGGGTTCAACCAGGAACATTTGGTTGTGGCGGACATCAACAGCGGCGCAGTGCGCAGGGGTTTTGCGCAAATCAAGGCCGGGTACACCCAGTTGCCGGAAGTGCGCAGCGTTACGGTGTCGAACCGGGTGCCGGGCGAATGGAAAGTGATCCCGCAGGTGCAGGTGCACAAGCCTGAAGCCGCCCGGGATGCATCGACCGGGATGTACTATTTCAGCGGGGATGCCGATTTTTTGCACACCTTCGAAGTTAAACTGCTCAACGGAAGAAATTTTGATCCGGAGCGTCCGGCCGATACCGCCGCACTGCTGATCAACCAGCAGGCTGCCGGGCTGCTCGGTATCCGGCAGGCAGCAGGTCAGCTTGTCCAAATCCCGCAGGTGATTTTTGACGGAACAGCGGAAAACCTGCCCATACCCTTTGAAGGCAAGGTGATCGGGATCATACAGGATTTTCATTTTCAGTCCTTGCACGAGGCGATTCAGCCTGTCGTGGTCGGCTATTTTACCAACCCCATCCATAGCATCGACTATTTTACCGCACGAATTTCCGGAAATGACCTGAGCGGCACACTGGCTGCCATGGAGCAGATTGTTCAAAAAACCGACCCCAATCATCTCTTCGAATATCATTTTCTTGACGAGCAGATTGCACAATTTTATGCAAGCGATGCCCGGCAGAGCCGGATATTTTCGTTGGCGGCACTGTGTGCCGTGCTGATCGCCTGCATGGGTTTGTTCGGGCAGGCAGTTTTGGCTACTCAGCGCCGTACGAAGGAAATCGGTATCCGGAAAGTGCTGGGCGCTTCGGTGGCCGGGCTTGTGGGCAATTTGAGCCGCGATTTTCTCCGGCTCGTGCTGCTGGCGCTGGCTGTTGCCACGCCGCTGGCCTGGTTTCTTATGAACCGGTGGCTGGAAAACTTTGCGTACCGCGTATCAATCGGTTGGTGGCCGTTTGTTTTGGCCGGATTTGTGGCGTTGGGTGTCGCCTTTTTAACCGTCAGTATCCAATGCCTGAAAGCCGCCAGGGCCAACCCGGTGCGCAGTTTGCGAAATGAATAACCATCAGACAGCATGTTCAAAACATTTTTTACCATCGGGTTGCGCAATCTCTGGAAACAAAAGGGCTATTCGGCCATCAATTTGCTCGGCATGACCGTCGGCCTGGCCTGTTGTTTTCTCATTCTGATCTACATCCGGCATGAACGCAGTTATGACCAGTTTCACCGGGATGTCGACCGGCTTTTCCGGATAAATTACCAGGCAAAATTTTCCGGCAGCACCTTCGAGCTTACGCAGGTGCCGGCGCCGTTCGGCCCGCAACTGGCCGAAGATTTTCCGCAAATAGAAGCCGTTGCGCGCCTGTTCGGACGCAGCATCAGCGTCCGGGAGAGCAAAAGCGACCGGGTTATTGAGCTGCCCCGGGGGATTTTTGCCGATAGCACGGTGCTGCAGGTTTTTGACTTTGAATTTGTGGAGGGAACCCCGAAAAATGCCCTGGCGCAGCCGTATTCGATCATGCTGACTGATGAAACCGCCCGCCAATTTTTTGGCGATAAACCCGCGCTTGGGAAATCGCTGCTGCTGGCCGGTCAAACCACGCCGTTCACGGTGACCGCCGTTGTCCGCGACTTTCCGGAAACCGCGCACCTGCATTTTGATTTTCTGGCGCCGTTTTCCAACATCGTGGACCTGGAGCCGCCGTCTGCCCGGGAAGTCATCCTCAACGCTCAAACCAATAACTGGCTCGCCTCGTACACCTACACCTACGTCCGCCTGAAACCGGGGGCTTCCCACGCCGAAGTAAATGCGGGCATTCCGGCATTTCTGAAACGATACGGGCACCCGGATTTTATCAGCAAACAGGGTTTTGTCCTTTTTCCGGTGCGCGACATCCACCTGCGCTCCGAGGCCGTCAACGAACCGGAGTCGGCAGCCAACCCGGTTTACCTGCGCATGTTTGCCATCGTCGGGATATTGATCCTGCTGATTGCCTGCATTAATTTCATCAACCTGTCCAACGCCATTTACCTGGAACGCATGAAAGAAGTGGCGGTGCGCAAGGTGCTTGGCGCCGGGAAGCGGGGCCTGGTTGGTCAGTTTGTCGGCGAAACCATGTTGCTGTGTGCGCTGGCTTTTGTGCTTGCGCTGTTCGCCGTGCACCTGGTGCTGCCGTTTTTGGATACGCTTACCGACCGGGAACTCAGTTACCGAATGCTGGCAGACTGGCCCCTGACCGCTGGGTTTGCGGGGCTGTTCCTGGTGGCCGGGCTGCTGGCCGGGATTTATCCGGCTTTTTTGGCCAGCCGGTTCCAGCCGGTACAAATTTTTCAAAAACACACCGGCCATACCGGTGGAGGCCGGTACTGGCTCCGCAAATCGCTGATCACGGTGCAGTTTATTGTTGGGATTGCCTTGTTGAGCGGCGCTTTGATCATTGTGTCACAATTGAATTACTGGCAAAACAGGCCCCTGGGTTTTGATCAAAAACAAGTACTGACCGTACCGCTTTTTAGTGCCAATATCAATTCGGCCTTCATGCCTGGCGATGCGCAAATGCGGGAACGGACCAATTCCTTCGAAGAACGGCTGTTGCAAAACCCGGCCATCCAAAGCGTCACGCTTGCCTCGAATATGCCCGGCGGTGGCGCTACCCGGCATCCCATCGTCACGGATAAAATCAGCCTGGAAGACAACATTGTACTTCCCTGCATGGCGGTCGACTACGATTTTGCATCCACTTTCGGACTAAAAATTGTTGCCGGACGCGATTTCGGCAAGCAATACGGCACCGATCATATCGACGGCTACCTGATCAACGAAACCGCCGTAAAAACCCTGGGCTGGGACAACCCGCAAGATGCCCTGGGGCAAAAGATCACCAAGGGCGGCAAGCCCGGGAAGATCGTCGGGGTGGTAAACGATTTTCACACGGCCAGTTTGCAAACGGCCCTGGACCCCGTGGTGCTTGATATCGGGGTGGGTGCGTTCACCACCTTTGGCATCCGACTGAATGCCGGCGGTGTGCCGGAAACATTGCAATTCATCGAGAACACCTGGAAAAATTATTTTCCGGAAAAAGCCTTCGAATACGCCTTTTTGGACGAAAACCTGCAAAGTGCCTACCAGGACGAACGCCGGTTGGCCAACCTGACCGGCTATTTTTCGGCCATCGCTATTTTTCTGTCCTGTTTCGGGCTGTTTGGGCTGATCAGTTTTACCATTCATCAACGGGCGAAAGAGATCGGTATTCGCAAGGTGCTGGGTGCCACCGTAGCCGGCATTGTCAGCCTGGTTTCGCGGGATTATCTCAATTTGATCCTGCTGGCCATGCTGGTTGCCACGCCCCTGACCTGGTATTTCATGAACAGCTGGCTCGACGAATTTATTTACCGGATCGATATGCCCTGGTGGGTGTTTGTGGCCGCGGGTTTGGCCGTAGTGGTAGTTGCTTTTTTGACCCTGAGTTTGCAAAGCATCAAAGCGGCGATGGCTAATCCGGTGGATAGCCTTCGGTCGGAATAGTGGGTCAATGCGTGCATGGGTGAAACGCTACAAATTTTTCGCCACGGCGTTTTATTCTCTTTTTGACGATCCCGTTTGGGGATTAACATAACGTGAGTTTTGGATAGGATTGATAAATCACTTCAACAGAGTTTGCTGCACTTAATGATGTGCAGATGTCTCCCCCGCAGGGCGGGGTCGACGTGACAAATGCCTGATAATAAAATAGTTAAACAGGTTTCTCGCTACGCTCGAAACTTCCCCAAGCACAGTTGAAGTTTCGAGCGTAGCGAGAAACCCGATAAAATCAGTTTCAAAATAGCGTTTTGTCATGTCTACCCCGCCCTGCGGGGGAGACATCTGATTTTTTTGAACAAACCCTATCCAAAACTCACGTTAACATAGTGGTCGGGCGGCTGCGAGCCGGCCGACCACGGACCCCGTCGGCCGGCTCCCGGCAGCCCGACGGGTAGGAAAGGCTGCTCAGACTAATTCGCTATTTTATTTCTACTTTGACGGCACAAACCACAACTTGTCCGTCATGCCGCTTACTGCATTTCTCGATAAATCGAAAACCATTGCGCCGCCTGGATTTAACCGCTGGCTGGTGCCTCCGGCTGCGTTGGCCATTCACTTGTGCATCGGGCAGATCTATGCCTACAGTGTGTTTAACAAACCCCTGACCCAGTTGCTTGGCGTTACGCAACCGGCGCCTGAAGACTGGTCGCTGGTGGAGATCGGTCATATTTTTTCCATTGCCTTGTTTTGCCTGGGCGCTTCGGCTGCCTTGTTCGGCAAGTGGCTGGAACGCGTCGGGCCGCGTCGGGCCATGCTTACCTCGGCGCTGTGTTTTGCCGGAGGCTTTTTTGTGTCGGCACTTGGCGTGTGGACGCACCAGATTTGGCTGTTGTACCTGGGGCACGGTGTACTGGGCGGTATCGGGCTTGGGCTGGGCTATATTTCGCCGGTGTCGACCCTGATCAAATGGTTTCCCGACCGGCCGGGCATGGCTACCGGAATGGCGATCATGGGCTTTGGCGGCGGGGCTATGGTGGCCGCGCCCCTGTCCATTGCGCTGATGAACAGTTTCAAAACAGCGCATTCGACCGGCGTTGCCGAAACTTTTCTGGTCATGGGCGGCCTGTATTTTCTGTTCATGCTTTTTGGTGTGCTCACCGTTCGGATTCCGCCAAAGGCCTGGGCGCCGGACAAGGTTATCCTGGCCAAAAATCGCAAACCCGCCGGTGCGGATGTGGATGCCAATACGGCCGTGCGCACCCCACAGTTTTACCTGCTGTTTGCCGTCCTTATGCTGAACGTTACCGCAGGTATCGGGGTGCTTGGGCAGGCTTCCGTGATGATCCAGGAAATGTTTTCTGAAAAAGTAGTGGGCGCCGCGCGTGCCGTTTCCGTGGCGGCGGCTGGTGGTTTTGTAGGGCTGCTGAGTTTGTTCAACATGCTGGGGCGTTTTTTCTGGTCCTCCTTGTCGGACAAGATCGGCCGCAAGCGCACCTACTCCGTTTTTTTCCTTTTGGGCGCAGCCCTGTATTTTGTAGTTCCGCTCACCGGGCAACTGGGTAATATTGTCGCATTCGTTGCCGCCTTTTGTGTCATTATGAGCATGTATGGCGGTGGTTTTGCAACTATTCCGGCGTATCTGCGCGATATGTTCGGCACCATGGAAGTTGGCGCCATTCACGGGCGTTTGCTGTTGGCCTGGTCCATGGCTGCCTTGCTGGGCCCGCAATTGGTCAACAACCTGCGCGCCTACCAGATCGAAACCATGCGCATGCCCGCTGCCAATGCTTACTCCACAACCATGTACATCATGGCCGGACTGCTCCTGATCGGATTTTTGTGTAACATCAGTATCCGCCCTGTGCCGGAAAAATACCACTACCATGAAAAGAACTGAACACGGAGGTTTACGCCTTTGGCTTTCCTGGGCCTTTGTGGGCATCCCGCTGCTTTGGGGAATCCTGCGCACCTTACTGACTTCCCTGGAACTTTTCCGGTAGAAAAATTCGCCGTCCGGATTCGTACAGCGCTGTTCGGATGCGGACAAACGGAAACGCAGGGATGCATCTTAAAGCACTGTAAATCAGCACAAAAAAAGTTCGGCACAACTTGTGTATTGGAAATTGCATTGCAAATTCCGATTTGCGAATTGCGATTTACACTGCTTTTTTGAACAGGGGTAAGCCCGCCATTCGCAAATCTCAAAACAACAATCAACATGCCACACATCGCCATTCCGATCCCTTCCGGCCCTGGTAAACAGGAGATTGAAATTGACATGAAAATCAATGGCAAGCAGCAGCAAATCCACTACCGCGTGGAATTGTTCTACTGGTCCGACTGCGACATCCCAACGGTCAGCCGTGTGGAGTGCGTTCGAAGTATCCTGACGGGTTATGATCAGGACTGGATGTTGTATTTCATCGGGGAGCCGACCGATGAGTTTATCCCGATCATTTTTGTAAAAAAGAAGGAATGGTCCGACCAGCGCCGGCTGGTGCAACAGCCTTGAGCCAAATTAACCGGCTTTAAAACGGGCTTCTTCCACTTGACGGGTGGCCGCATCGAACAGCCGCCACCGGTGGCGGTCCGACCATTTGTGACTGCCGCCGGTAGCCACATCCGCGATCAGTGCGCCCAAAACCGGCGCCATTTTAAACCCGTGCCCGCTCCCGCCTGCGGCTACAGTCAGGTTGTCCAGTTCCGGATGCCGGTCAATCCAGAAATGCCCGTCGCGGGTATCGCTGTACAGGCAGCGCCGGGTGAACACAACCGGATCATTGGCCAGCGCCGGGATGTGCTCCGCCAGAAATGCCCGCAAGGCGGCCACATCATCGGCACTGACCACCCGCTCGTCGCGGTCAGGGTCCAATTCGATACCGACGCCGTGATTGGCAATTTTTACCACGTTTTCGACCGGATGCAACGGAAATCCGTACCAGCCGGAATGCGCAATATCCGAGGTGAACACCGAAAATTGGGGGAATCGGAACAAATCCGGGCGACCGGGCTTCAGATGAAAAACCGGATGCCCGGTAGCCCGCAGAGCCGGCTTTAACTCCGGCAACAGGTACGGGGTGTACGCGCCGGCACACAGGAGCACTGCGCCGGCGGCAAAACGGGCTCCCTCGCGCGTTTGCACCGCCGTCACCCGGCCTTTGTTTTTTTCAAAATGCCTTGCGGTTTGTTGCTGCCAAATTTCAACACCCAGCTGCTGTGCATATTCCGTCAGCCTTTGCACTACCCTGCCCGACTCGGCGTAGCCCGCCCGGGGGTTAAAAACGGCATCGGTGTAGGCCGTCGCGGCAAAGGCCGGGAAGCGGCGCGCCAGGTCTTGTCCAGACAGCCGTTCCGGTTGATACCCCCGGCGGATCAGGTTCCGGGTACTGGCGCCTTCAAACGATTCCGGATCGTCGGAACTGTTTTGTTTGCAAAGCATCAAAAATCCGGTTTCATGGTACAGTTTGTCCTGAAAAAAGTCGTTCCAGGCATGCCAGCCATCGATGGCCGCATCCACCATTTCCATGTACTCGCGGTCGGCGCCGTATTCCATGCGCACCACCTTGCTGATATCGGTTGAGGCCGCCATCGGATGTGGAATCGTACCGGGGTTCAACACGCCCACCTGGTAGCCGCGTTTCTGCAAGTCAATTGCTGCGGTAATGCCAAAAATACCGGCGCCTGCCACAAGAAAATCATATTGTTTCATGCGGCCGAAAATACGGGAGTTTGTAAAAATTTATCGGATACAAATGCCTGGTTTGAATTGCCTCATTTCCGAACACAGGGTGTTCGTTTTCGAACAGTTTTCAAGTGCCTTATTTTTTATAAAATATTGTAAAAAAGCGACTTATGCCGCTGGCATAGTCCTTGGTATAAATCAGGCAACAACTAAACAATTAACCGTCCGGCAGCAAACGGGCCAAAAATTTCGCTATGAACCGCCGCAATTCAACACCCATCCAACAAACTTTTTTCCGGCAATACCAACAAGCCGTACTCACCTGCAGCAGCCTTTTATTGGGCCTGGTTTTCGTTTTTATCGCGTCTGCGTTTATGCAAAAAGATGAAGCTGCGCAAAAACAACCGGAGGACGTTTTCCGGGTATGCAAGTGGATCACGGCTGCTGACGGTACCCGGGAGCAATCGATAAAAACAGCGGGCTTGCTGGCCCCGGAATTGAACCGCCAACTGTCGGGTACCATAACGCAGGTTGCCCGTTTTATGAAATGGCCGGAACAGGTTGCGGTAACCAATTTTGACCAGCTGGAGCCCACCGAAAAATGGGCCTACGCCGATCCGGCCATCGTGCAATTATTCAAGTTGAAGGTTGTTTACGGAAATGAGAAATCTGCATTGAGTAAACCCGGGCAGTTGGTGTTGACCGACCGGTATGCCAAAAAACTGTTTGGCCCGGTCAACCCCGTTGGGAAGACCCTGATGGGTTTGGGTGGAAAAACCTACACGGTGGCTGCGGTAGTAGAGCATCCGGCCGGCCATGTCGCCATTCAATTTGATGTGCTGGCCTCCTGGGCTTCGACACGTGAAGATGGCGGCCTGCACGCCTTTCCGTTTTTGAACAACTGGACGGCCCAACTGGCCGAAACCTTCATCCGGCTGGAAGATACCGACCAAAAAAATCAGGTCCAGGAGGCAATCCGGGAGCTGGCAAAAAAGACGCCGCATCCTTCGGGTTGCACGGATATTTTTCTTCAGTCGCTTAACGGCGCCAGGGGAAATACCGGCGTCCGGGAAAATGCCGAACAGGACCGGTTCGGCGCCCGCGTTTCGCCGCCGGGTGGCCGGATGGTGTTAGTCGCCGCTGGTCTGGTGTTGTAAAGCACTGTATTCCTAATTTCTGAATTTGCGGTCTTATGTTTAAAAATTACCTGAAACTTGCGCTGCGCAACTTTCTGCGGTTCAAGGGCTATTCCATGCTGAATATCCTGGGGCTGGCCGTGGGCATTGCTGCTTGTTTGTTGATCGTGCAACACCTCCGGGATGAATTGCGCTATGACCAACAACATCCCCGGTTGGGCGATTTATACCGCGTGGGCACCAGTTTTTCTGTTGGAGACGAATCTACGGATGGCGCCGTCAGCCCTTCACCGCTCGCCTGGACGCTGGTGCAGGATTATCCTGAAGTTGAATCCGCTGCGCGGTTGTTCAACGCGCCGCTGGTCGACAAGTATTTGATCAAGTTCCGGGATAAATCCTATTTCGAGCAAAATGGGCACCTCGTCGACAGTACATTTTTCCGTTTGCTTCGATTTGACTTTATGCAGGGCGATCCCAAACATGCCCTGGATGAACCCAATACCGTAGTGCTTACAGCCCCGCTGGCGCAAAAAATATTTGGTACTGCCGACCCCATGCACCAAACCATCCAACTGAGCGACCCGTTTGGCGCCTACGATTTCAAAGTCACGGGTGTCATCGGCCCCAACACGTACCGTTCGCATATCGACGGGAATCTTTACCTGAACAGCCGGAGCACAGCCTCCGGACAGCGATTTTACGACCTCCGGGAATGGGCCGGCAACAACTTGTATTACACCTACATCCGCCTGCGCGAAGGCGCCGACCCGAAGGCCCTGGAGGCCAAATTGCCCGCACTGGTGGAAGCCAAAGCCGGAGAGCGCCTGCGCACCTTGGGTTTTCACAAGACCCATTTTCTGGAGCCGGTCAGCGATATCTACCTGCATTCCAAACTTTCGTACCCGGTGGGACCTACGGGAAACATGTCGATGATCTATATTTTCAGTGCTATCGGGCTGTTTATCCTGGTCATTGCCTGCATCAACTTTATGAACCTGGCCACGGCGAAAGCCACCATCCGCGCGCGGGAAGTCGGGGTGCGCAAAGTCGTTGGCGCGAGCCGGCAAATGCTGATCCAGCAATTTTTAAGCGAGTCGCTTGTTTATTCCGTGGCTGCCGTATTGCTGGCGGTAGCCGGCGCCAAACTGCTGTTGCCCTGGTTCAACGAATTGGCCGGCAAACAACTTTTTCTGGACCTGTTGAACGATCCGGTGCTGTTGGCCTGGATCGCAGGGATTACGTTGTTCACCGCCTTGCTGGCAGGCAGTTACCCGGCGTTGTACCTTTCGCGATTCAGCCCCGTCAGTATTTTCCGGGGCAAATTCGGCGACCGGTTTTCTGCCCGGCAGGTGCGGCGCGCACTCGTGATCTTGCAGTTTGTGGTGTCGATCGGCCTTATTCAGGGGATTCTGGTTATTCAGCAGCAACTCGATTTTATCCGGAACAAGGACCTTGGTTTTGAAAAAGACGCGCGGCTGGTGGTGCAACTGAACACATCTGGCGCCGTGGAAAAATTTTCCACGCTCCGGGACGCGTTTGTTCAGCAGGCCGGTGTGCTCACTGCCGGCGGCTCCACGGCAATTCCCGGCGGACCGAATATTCAGGACATGTTGTTTTACGGCGAAGGAAAATCTCCGGAGGAAAAAACACATTCGTACATTCATTTTGTCGACCCGGGTTTTCTGGAAACCATGCAATTTAACCTGCTGGCCGGACGGCTATTTGATGAAAACCGGCCAACCGACTCGGTAGATGCTGCGGTGATCACCGAATCGATGATGCGTGGGCTGGGCTACACCCTCGAAAATGCAGTCGGGCGAAAATTTTACCGAAACTGGGACGGCACCGTGCAAACCCAAACCATTATCGGTGTTGTAGCCGATTTTCACGCAGCCTCCCTGCGCGATGCGATGGAAGCCCACACTTTTTTTTGCGCAAACGGCGGGCATTTCACCTACCTGGTAGCCGGCGTTTCTACGGAAAACCTGAGCCCATTGATCGGTACCTTGGAAGCCTCCTGGAAGCGGATCAACCCGGGTGAGCCCTTCGAGTATTATTTTCTGGATGAAAAACTGCAACAGGCTTACCTGGCCGACCAGCGTACCTCCGGCCTGATCACGGCATTTACCATTCTGGCATTATTTATTTCCTGTCTGGGGCTGTTCGGGCTGGCGGCGTTTGCTGCGGAAAGCCGGACGAAGGAAATCGGCGTGCGCAAGGTGCTTGGCGCTTCCGTGGGCAATATTGTATCCCTTTTGTCCAGGGATTTTATCCTCCTGGTGCTGTTTGCCATGGTAATTGCTACCCCGATAGCCTGGTATTTCATGCGCAGCTGGCTGCAGGAATTCCAATACCACGTGCATATGCCCTGGTGGACATTTGGCCTTGCCGGCATTGCGGCTATTCTGGTCACCTTTGTTACGGTGAGCGGGCAAAGTTTGAAAGCGGCCTTGTCGAATCCGGTGAACAGCTTGCGTTCGGAATAATATTCGAGTGCGGAGTGCGGATTACGGAATGCGGATTGGTTCATCATTCCCGATGATGCTTGTATAATGCGTTATCAAATACCTCGGGAGTGTCAACCATTGTCCGCAACAAAACAGGGAACTACACCGAAATTCGCACTCGTTACTCCGTGTTCGCCGTGCCTCCGTGGTGAAAAACAACTTCAACCTGCTCCAAACTATATACTACAGCTTATGTGGCGAAACTACCTGACTATAGCCCTGCGCAACCTGCAAAAACGCCGGGGCTTCAGCCTGCTCAATATTTTCGGCCTTGCGCTTGGGATGTGCGCCTGCCTGCTTATTCTGCAATATGTGGCGTTTGAACGCAGCTATGACGCATTCCATCCACTTGGAAAAGATATTTACCGCCTCCGGCTCGATGCGTACCAGGAAGGGCGCCTGGCCTGGCAATCGGCAACCGTCTATCCGGCATTTGCGCCAACCATGAAACGCGAACTCCCGGAAGTGGTGGAGGCCTGCCGCCTGCACGATGCCGAATTCATCATAACCAACCCGGAAAACAATGTCAAATTCGCTGAAACTAAAGGCTACTTTGCCGACCCGTCTTTTTTAAAAATGTTCGCACTGCCGCTGCTTTCCGGCAACCCGGAAACAGCGCTGAACGGGCCGGACAAAATTCTGCTTTCCGAAAAAACAGCCTTGCGGTATTTTGGGCGGACGGACGTGTTGGGGGAACAACTGCTTATAAAAGACCCTGGCGCCTTCCAAACCTATGAAGTCAGCGGAGTATTTAAGGACTATCCCGCCAATTCACACCTGGCCATCGACTACCTGGTTTCCTACGGCACGCTGGCAAAAATTGTGGCTCAGCAGTGGGGCGATACGACCAATGCCACCGAAACAGCCTGGGGCTGGTACGATTTCTACACCTACCTGCAGCTGCAACCGGGCACCGATGTGGCGGCCTTTAAACAGAAATTTCCGGCATTTGTAGACAAGTACCCAAACGCCGATTACATCGAACGAAAAATCAATGCGCGGAACGACATCGATATCATTCCCATGCAGGATATTCACCTGTATTCCAATGTCAACCAGGAAGCCGAAGTGAATGGCAATGGGCGCGCGGTATCGGTGCTCCTGCTGGTGGCCTTTTTTATTTTGGCGATAGCCTGGATAAACTATATCAATTTATCCACCGCCCGTTCCATCGAACGCGGACGCGAGGTTGGGGTGCGCAAGGTTATGGGCGCGCGGCAAGGGCAATTGCTGCGTCAGTTTTTGGTGGAAAGTTTGTTGCTCAACGGCGTTGCCTTTGTGCTGGCCTTGCTGGCTACCAACTTGTTGTTACCTGCCTTCCGGCAATTTACCGGAAAGGCCATTCCCTCCGACTTTCTGTTTCATTCCCAATTTTGGGTCCTGGCCCTGGGCGTGCTGGTCCTGGGCTCCGTTTTATCCGGTTTATATCCGGCATTTGTCCTGGCGGCATTCCGGCCGGTTTCCGTGTTGAAAGGCGCATTAAAACACAGCTCCGGGGGCATTTCCCTGCGCAAGGGACTGATCATTTTCCAGTTTACAGCCACCATTGCGCTTATTGCCGGCACCCTGGTTGTGTTCCGGCAAATCCAGTTTATGCGCAACCAGGAGCTTGGGCTGGATATTGAACAAACCCTGGTAGTGCATGGCGCCCAATCCATCCTCGACAGTTTGTACGAGGGGCGCTTTGAGCCTTTCCGAAACCAGGCGCTGGCCATACCCGGGGTCAAAAACCTCACCGCTTCTTCCAGCGTGCCCGGCGACGAAATTTACTGGACCAATGGTGTGCGCGTTGTTGGCCGGGGCGATCAGGCGCCGATGTATACCTTGTACAACATCGGCATCGATGAACATTTTATGCCGGCCTACGGCCTCAAATTGCTTGCTGGCCGGGCATTTTCTAAAGACTTTGGCATCGACCGGGAGCACAAATCGCTGTTGCTCAACGAGACCGCTGCCCGGTCCATTGGCTTCGCCAAACCAACCGACGCGCTAAACCAGCGGATACGCCGCGGGCGCGATACACTGACCATTGTGGGCATTACCAACGATTTTCACCATCAGGGCTTGCAAAAAGCCATCAATCCTGTGGCATTTCTTTTTTACCCGGACAGCCGGAGTTTTTACTCGGTGAAAATTGATGCGGGAAAAACCAAAGAAACGGTGGCGACGGTGCAGCACATGTGGGCCACTGCGTTTCCGGACGACCCTTTCGAGTATTTTTTCCTCGATGAATTTTTCAATCAGCAGTATCAGGCCGATGTACAATTTGGGCGGGTTTTCAGCCTGTTTGCCATCCTGGCCATTATCGTTGCCTGCCTGGGCTTGCTGGGTCTGGCGAGTTACCAGATCGTACAACGCACCAAAGAAATCGGCATTCGCAAGGTACTGGGCGCTTCCACCGGCGGGCTGGTCCGGTTGTTATCCGGCAACTTTTTATTGTTGGTGCTGCTGGCTATCCTGATTGCGTCGCCAATTGCCTGGTGGGCCATGTCGAAGTGGCTGGCCGGGTTTGCGTACCGGGTGGATATTGAGTGGTGGATTTTCGCCGTTGCCGGACTATTGGCAGTGCTGGTAGCCTTTGCCACGGTGAGCGTGCAGAGTATGCGGGCAGCCTTGTCCAACCCGGTGGAGGCATTGCGCTCGGAGTGAGTGTTTTCACCACGGAGGCATGGAGGATACGGAGATATCGCCTGCGGCGATGTTTTTTTTGACAGGATGAACATGATTTTCAAATGTTCGTATTTTTTAAATCTTGTAGAATCCTGTAAGTCCTGTCCAATAGGAATACGCTGCCGAAGGCAGCAAATCTCCGTGTCCTCCATGCCTCCGTGGTGCAACCGAAAACAATTCAAATTTTAAGCTATAAAACAATGACATTCAAAAACAAAGGCTTCATTTTCCTGCTCGCAGCAGCCGGCGCATTGCCCTTAACGGCCCAAACCACCGACAACGATTCCAAAGCCGTCGAACGCACCCTGCTCAATTACGTGGAAGGTTTTTACGAAGGCGACACGACTAAACTTATCGCCGCATTATTGCCCGAAATGCATAAATACGGCTATTGGAAAGACGACAAAACCGGGGCATACAGCGGCAGCGCGATGACGTTTCGCGAGGCACTCGACTTTGCCAAACGCGTACAGGAAAAAAAGCGGTTTGCCAAGCCGGATGCGCCGAAGGTTGTAGCGGTTTTTGAAGTGCAAGACCAAACGGCAGCCGGAAAAGTAACCGCCTATTGGGGCACCGATTACATCCTGTTGGGCAAATACGATGGCGCGTGGAAGATCGTGCAGGTGCTCTGGCAGGGTCCGCTGAAATCGTAGGGGCTGTCTGCTCTAAATTGCGCCAGTCCCCGCTATTTGGCAAAAACGGCATCGTCGATCCCCTTATTGATTTTGTAATTGGACAACCGGACATCAATTTGTCCGGTTTGAGGCACCGGTTTACCTGCCGATTTCGAGGTATTCCGGTTGATGTCGGTGGCGACGCCTTTGGGTATCTTGAATTTTTTCACATCCACCGTGAATACCATGCTGTCGGGCAGGCCGTATTTTTTGTGGGCGCCGTAGGTGTATTCGGTGGTCACGGTGCCGCTGCTACGCGAGGTTACCTGTGATTTCAGGATGACGGCATTGTCGGTATCCACCCAGAGTTTGGCCAGAATCAAGTCGGCGGTGTCGCTTTTGGGCAAAATCGTCAGTTCCTCCGTTTTTACGTTTTGGATCGTTGCATTGCCGGTGGGGAGGGCGTTGTAACTGTCTTTTTTCCGCAGGAGTTGGGAGATGTCGTTAAAATCCTGCTTGGGCAAAATGGCAATACCGTCGGCGACAATGCGGAATTTATCCTTTTGCTTAAAATAAATAACCGCCTTCACCGGCAGCGATTTGATCAACGGGATATCCGATTTGATTTTTGCGTTAACGGAATAATCCTGTACGCGATCCATTTTTTCCGTAAGTGCACGGATGGTTTTTGCGGCATCCTGTGCAGAAAAAAACGCCGGGAACAGGAAAAAGACGGACAAAACAATGGGTAGTTTATTCATGCGGTAATATCTTTTTTATTAAAGGAGTATAGCGAAATCCCGATCAGGGCCACATTGTGTACGAATAGAATTCCGATAGATTTTAGTATATCCGCTTTAGGAAAAGGTTCTTCAAAAAAACTGCGCCAGGCTGCCATGTGTGTGGTGAAGAGATAAGGCCGCACCGAATCGAAAATTTGTACATCCAGGGTACCGATAATGGTGAACAGAATAATGATGGCCATGGTGGTCACAATCGGCCCGATGGAATTGCTGGTAAAGCAGGACAGGCAAATCGACAACGAGCTCACCGTCAGCAACGCCAGGAAGGCTACAGCAAAACCGCCGGTGTACCGCCAGTTAACATCCGGTTTTTGCAGAATGATCAGGCCGTCGCTGTTGAGCACCATCAGGTCTCCGGAACCGAACATGATCTTTCCCATCACCACCGACATAAAACCCAGCCAGACAATAATGCACAGCGTGTAAACCCCGCCGGCGATAAATTTGGACAGCAGCAACTGGGTGCGCGAGATTGGCTTGGTGAGCAACATGCGAATGGTGCCCGAAGCCGCTTCGCCGGAAACCAGGTCGCCGGTGACCAGCGCCACCAGCAGCGGGATGTGGATGATCAGCATCTGGAGAATGATGAAGGCCACCAGGTTGCCGTTGAGAATATCGCCCTGAAACGACAGCGTTTGTTCAAACGAGGCCGTCACAAAGGAAATGAAGGACATGCCGTCGGCTTTCAGCGCAAGCAGGATCACGCCTACCAGAACGGTAATCGCCCCCAAGCCCAGGTAACTGCGCGGTTTGGCGGCTATTTTTATAAACTCGTTGTACGTGCTATTGAACAGCATTTTCGTGGTTGACAATTTTGATAAAATAATCTTCGAGTTTACGTTTGGCCTCCAGCGAATACACGGCTATGCCGTTGTGAATAAACGTGGTGTTGATCGCCGCCACCTGGTGTTTGCTGGCCGCCAACTGCAGATGACCACCGGAGCCGGAGGCAACCAACACACCGGGGAATGTTTTTTCAAGAATATTGCGCGCCTGGCCGGGATTGTCCACCTCAACTTGCACCACCATCTCTTCACTGTTCAGCAGATCTCCGACTGCGCCTTCCGCTACCGAACGTCCCTTGTTGATGATCACCATGCGGTTGGCGATCAATTCGATTTCCGAGAGGTTGTGTGAAGACAGGAGTACGGTTTTATTGTGTTCGCTGCGGAGGCGCAGGATGAGGTTTCGAATATCGATGATTCCCTGTGGGTCGAGGCCGGTAGTCGGTTCGTCGAGGATGATCAGATCGGGGTTGTGCAGCAGCGTTTGCGCGATACCGAGCCGTTGTTTCATGCCATGTGAAAATCCGGCGACCTTGTCTTTTTCCCGGCCGTTGAGCCCGACAAAGTCGAGCATCGCGTAAATTTCTTTTTTCGAAGCCGGGGCGCCGGAAATGCGGGAAAAAATCTCCAGGTTTTTAAACGCAGACAGGTATTTGTAAAAATCAGGTTTCTCAATAATGCTGCCGGTTCGGGCGAGGATGGAACTGCGGCTACCAGCGAGTGGTTTGCCGAAAATACGGATACTACCGCTGTCGGGCCGGATGAGGGAGAGCATGCACCGGATGGTGGTGCTTTTGCCCGCGCCGTTGGGGCCCAGAAAGCCGAACACGTCGCCTTTGTGTACGGTAAAACTGACATCTTTCAGGGCTTCAAATGTGCCGAACTTTTTTGTCAGGTGTTGAACTTCAATGACTTGCTCGTTCATTTCCGGTGGCGTTAGTTTTGGTTGAGCAGGTCGAACGCAAGGGTAAATGCTGCCGTTAAACTGCCGATGCGCAGGACAAATTTCATGGACTGCGTAACAATGAAAAGCCGTTTTGGTTGTTTTGTTTGCCTGCCACCGGTGGGCTCATGTTCCCATCGGGCTGGTAGTGAGGGGGTGACTGCCAGTCACCCCCTCACTTGGCCCCCCGCTCAGCCAAACGGGAATATAAGCCTACCGGTTATAAGAAAAACGATACCCGACTATGTACAAAACAACAATTGCCGACCCATCGGATATTCCGGAACTCCTGCCGCTCATCAACAAAGCCTACCGTGGCGACGCCTCGCGGCAGGGCTGGACCACCGAAGCAGATTTTATTGCCGGGGAATTGCGCACCGATGCCGACGACCTGGCTCGGCTGATGGCACGCCCCGGCGCCGTATTTCTCAAAGCAAGCGATGCGGCCGGCACGATCGGCGGTTGTGTTTTTTTGGAGAAACGCGATGCGGGCTTGTACCTGGGCATGTTGTCCGTCGCGCCGGAATTGCAGGGGCACGGCATTGGAAAATTGCTCTTGCAAGGGGCGGAAATGCATGCCCGGCACGTTGGTTGCCGGGTCGTTTTTATGCGGGTGATCTCGCTGCGCGCGGAGCTGATTGACTGGTATGTGCGGCATGGATACCGGAACACCGGGGTATTAGAGCCTTTTGAGTCGCCCGAAAAATTTGGCGTGCCGAAGCAGCCGCTGGAGTTTGTCATTTTGGAGAAAACTTTGGCGTGATTTTTTTTCGGCACGGAGGCACGGAGGGCACGGAGTTATCGCCTTCGGCGATGTGTTTTTTTGACAGGATTTTCAGCGAAAGGTTGATTGAGGAAATTTCTTAAACCAGCGAATCGGGTTTTGATAATTTGGTCTACATTTGACTTTCCAATTCAAACTACGATCGCCGGCGCAGCATACGGGAGATTATTACGCTTCGATTTTTCGAAAACCACTTTTGTTCAGGCAGATGTCTGTACATGCGCTCAAATAGTAATTTTGTATTAAATCCTATATAAAAATCCATTATGAACAGGTTCATCAAAAGAAATTCATCACAAATTATTGGTGGAATTGTAAGTTTAATTGTATTCATTTTAAGTGCAGCACTAATTGAATATCAAATAGAAGGACCAATCAGTAAAACAGGTATATCAAGTTTGACAATTCCAATATCTATTGCATTTAGCCTGATCGCGAATATTGTTGTTCTGCTGAATATAGATATCGTGACGAAGATACCCGCAGTAGAAAAGCTAATGTTGCTTATTGACCGGCAACATCAAATTTCCACCAAAATATTTGAAAACCTCAAAACGGAGCAAGCAGAATTGCAAAAAATATAGCCGCCGCAAAGTGGTTTTGAAAGGCAGCGACGGAGTAAAATTATAACTT
>CAZAEZ010000002.1:0-15708 GCA_964484205.1 uncultured Saprospiraceae bacterium
ATCATGTAATCAATTGAATTTCAAACCTGGTCGCCTTAAGTTGATGGCTATGGGGGCCGGGGGTGAGGTTGGGACGCGGAAGTGCGACAACAATTTGAAATGCTCTCCTGAGCACCGACCTGGTTGATTTTTATGAAAAACGCGGATGGCGCGTTTTTGGCACTGTGTATAATTTGTTTGGCGAAGCCTTCAGCGTGTACGCGCAAGACACACCGGACAAAATGATAAAACAAAAATGATACGCCTGAAACGCACCGACTCCCAGCACCCGGATTTCATCGCGCTGGTAAAACTACTCGACGCCGAGCTGGCCATCCGCGACGGCGACGACCACGCTTTTTACGATCAATTCAATAAAATCGACCGGATCAAATACGTGGTCGTTGTTTATGAAAACAACGAGGCCATCGCCTGCGGCGCCATCAAAGCATTTGAGCCCGATGCGATGGAAATAAAACGCATGTACACCCTGCCGGCGCACCGGGGGAAAGGCATTGCCGGCGCCGTTTTGACCGAGCTGGAATGCTGGGCCGTTGAATTATCCTACGAAAAATGTATGCTCGAAACCGGGATAAACCAGCCCGAAGCGATCGCCCTGTACAAAAAGAACGGCTACAGGCAAATCCCGAATTACGGGCAGTATGCCGGGGTTGAAACCAGTTTGTGTTTTGAAAAACAAGTTCGGATGGTGGATTAACGGCGCGATAAAAATTTCCTTGAACGTCGGCAGTGAACGTCGACAGGGTTTGAACGAGGCTGCCTCATATGATGGTTTTTGCCACTAAAAACACTAAGTACCACTAAGTTTTCACTAAGTTCATATGGTGTTTTTAGTGTTTTTAGTGCTCTTAGTGTTGAAAGAATTACTTGTGCGACAGCCTCGTTAGGCGCCGTCAATGTGTTTTAAAATTGGGAAGTACAGCTGAACACCACTTCGCCCTGTCTCATTTGATTTCCGCCCCGCTTCAACGGCAAATATTTCCGGGAGGCCATTCCCCAGCCTATTTTTACCGGGAAAACAACGGAAATACAATGAAATCGACCTGGATATTTATTCTTGGCATTGCGATCAACCTTTTCTTTATCGCTTCGTCCGTTCTTTCGTATTGGGCGGATTACACGGCGCATGATCCCTTTCTCGGAAAGCCCGCTCCGCCCTATGTCGCCCTTGTTCTGGCGCTTTTTGTTCTGGCCGGAATTGTAGCCAGGAAAAATGACCGGCCGGGCCTGGCCAATCTGCTGGTCATGCTGCTTCCCATCCTCGGGGGAACGGGTTTTTTATTCCTCGTGCTTATTTTTAATGGCAGCAAAATTTTACCCGCCGACTTTGGCATCGCGCATCTGGCGGTGCTCGCCCTGGCCATTGGCGGGATTTTCCTTGGGCTAAAGCTGAAAGCCGGGCAGCTGCGCCGGATTTTTGATGCTGCCAGGCAGCAAGCTGCCAGCAGGCAAAACATTCCCAATACCCGCACCGGCGGGACAAGCGGGCAAAAGGTCTCGTTTTCGAATGACGGCCGGAGCGGTCATGTTTTTTACGAAAGTCCCGCGGGCAAATTTTCTATGTATTACGAATTTGGCGGTGGCGACGTGGTTGCCGTCATTTATGTGCCCGGCGCCGAACAGTGGGTAGCTAAAACGGGCATCCCGCTCGAAAAACGGGAAGCGGTTTTAAACTACATTGGAAACGAAACTGTGGCGCAGCAGACAAAAAACGGCTCTTTCAAACTGAGTGCCAATTCGATCCTCATTTATAGTTGAAATGCCATAGAAGCCCGGACAAAACAGATCTACCGCGCAAGGCTGTATGCTTTTTAAAAAACATACGCATCCAGTCTTTCCCTTTTCCTGCAGGCGCCGTTCCCGATTCGTGTTGGCGTTCAACTGTTGCGCGGTCGGGTGGCGTGACTGCCCGGATATTTTCTTTTTTCAACCCGGTATTCAGTGCCGCCAAATCATTGTCAAACAACACATCGGCTTTGGCGCGGGCTTGTTGCAGTTCAAGCCGGACGGCTTGCATGCCGTCCAGCATTGATTGAGTGGGCGGCTCATCCGATATTTCCGTGAAGACATACAGTCGGCCCAAACGGGCCCGGAGCTGCTGCTCACCGGTAATCCCTTTGGAAACGATGGTTTCCGTCAGTGTTTTTCGAAAACCTTCCAGCTCGAGGCTGTACTGATTCAGCTTGTTTTTGAGTTGTTTGTTCCGCACCAGGGTAGCGCGGTGTGCCGTGCTGTCCCTTACGCTTTCCACCTGCGCAACCAGAAACCCAAGCGCTTCCACCATGTCGTACAGTTCGGTGGAAATGTTGTGCCGTTGGGTGTAGTCGAGGCCGGGCTGCAACGGATCGGGGATAAGTTCGAGCGTGCCCGTATCCGTAAATTCGCCCGCTTTAAGTCGCACCTCATACACGCCGGGCAGCGCCATCCGACCGATAAATCCGGCATACACACCGGCCTCTCCCTGTACCAGCACGCCCTTTGCGGCTTTGGGTGGTGCGGTGCGCATGTCCCATTGCACGACGTTGATCCCTTTGCGCTTGGAACCGGGAAAGGCGGCCATTTTTATGCCGGCCGCATCGTATATTTCGATGGTCACCTCACCGGTGCTCTGCCGGTCTTTGAGGTAATACTGGATCACGGCATTTTCCGTGCTGTTTGGACCGACATAGGCATCGGTTGCCGGGAAAGACTGGCTGTAGTGTCCGGTAGTGACCGGCGTAGGCCGGGTGGGCAGCAAAGCGGCATTTTTTTGTAAAAGGGTGGCGTTCAACCGGCGAAAGGGCGAAATGTCATCAATGATAAACACCCCTCTGCCGTGGGTTGCCAGCACCAGGTCGTTGGTTTGCGGCTGAATGACGATGTCGCGCACGGCCACATATTCCGGAAACTTGGCTTTGTAAGCCACCCAGTTTTGGCCGCCGTCGTTGCTGATGTAAAGCCCGAATTCGGTGCCCAGAAAGAGCAAGTCCGGATTGACCAAATCCTCCACCAGCACATGCGCATAGCCCTGCAAGGCGGCGCTTGTGCTGATGAGCGACCAAGTGTCGCCGCCGTCGTCGGTACGGGCAGCGTAGGTGCGCATGTCGCCGTAGGCATGGTTGTCAAAGGTGGCGTAAGCACGGTTGGGGTCGTGCCGGCTGGGGGTCACCCGGCTGACCCAGGCGCCCTTGGGAATGCCGGGAATATTTTGCGCGATCAAGGACCAGTTTTTTCCGCCGTCCCGGGTGCGTTGAATATTGCCGTCGTCGGTGCCGACAAAAATGAGGTTTTCATCCAGTGGGGAAGGGCCGATGCTGTAAATCGTGCAGTGATTTTCGGCGGAAGTATTATCCAGGGTGAGGCCGCCGCTGGCGTATTGTTGTTGTTTGATGGTATCGTTGGTGGTCAGGTCGGGGGAAATACGCGTCCAGGATTGTCCACGGTCGGTTGTTTTAAACAAAAACTGTGCGCCGCAGAACAGGGTCTGCGGGCTGACGGGGCTTTTGACCAGCGGTGTGTTCCAGTTCCAGCGGTACTTGGGGTCGCCCTGTTTTTCCTGGGGTTGGATGAGCTTGCTCTGGTTGGTTCGCCGGTTCAACCGGTTGATATTGCCGCCCTGGCTTTCGCTGAACACGATATCGGGATCGAGCGCATCGGGTTGCACCCAAAATCCGTCGCCGCCGCCAACCGACTCCCAATCTTTGTTTTGAATCCCGCCCTTGCCCTGCGAAGGGCCGCGCCAGGAGCCGTTGTCCTGCAAGCCGCCATACACGTTGTACGGTGTCTGATTGTCGGTAGCAATCTGGTAAAACTGCGATACGGGCAGGTTTTTCAGATGTGTCCACGACACGCCGTAGTCGAGGCTCATGTATACCCCGCCATCGGTGCCGAGGTAGAGGTGGTTGGTGCTGTTGGGGTTGATCCACAGGGCATGGTGATCGGCATGCACCCAGCCGCTGTTGCTGCCGGCATCGGAAAAGGCGTAGCCGCCGTCGGTGCTGATCGACAGGGAAAAAGCCGGCCGGTAAACGCGTTTTTCATCGACAGGATCGACAACAAGGGTGCTGAAATAAAATGGCCGGGCGGTCACATTGGCGGTGGCGCTTTGGTAGTTCCAGCTTTCGCCGGCGTCGGTTGAAATGAGCAGGCTGGTATTTTCACTTTCCACGATGGCAAACATATTATCGGGCGCGCTGGGGGCCAGGGCCAGCGCGATGCGGCCAAAATTGCCGGCGGGCAGCCCCTTGGTGATCTTGCGCCAGGTTTTGCCGCCGTCGGTACTTTTGTACAGGGCACTGCCGGGGCCGCCGGAACTGAAACTGTACGGGGTGCGTCGCAGTTGCCACATGGAAGCGAGCAGTATGTCGGGGTTGCGCGGGTCCATGATGATATCCGCGCAGCCGGTTTTTTCGTCGGTGTACAGGATTTTTTCCCAGGTTTTGCCGCCATCGGTGCTTTTGAACAGGCCGCGGTCGGGGCTGTCGCTCCACAGGGGGCCGGGCGCGGCAACGTACAGCGTGTTGGGATCAGCCGGGTGAATAATAATTTTGGCGATATGCTCGGTTTTTTCGAGGCCCATGCGCACCCAGTTGCGGCCGCCGTCGGTAGTCCGGTAAATGCCGAGCCCGATGGCCACCGAGTTGCGCATATTGCTTTCACCGGTGCCCACCCAAACGGTGTCGGGATGCGCCTGGTCGATCGCAATGGCGCCGACCGACTGCGGGTGTTTGTCAAAAACAGACTCGAAGGTCATGCCCGCAGTGGTGGATTTCCACACGCCGCCGCCTGCCGCGCCAACGTACAGGATTTTCGGGTTTTGCGCTACCCCCTCGATGGCCGTAATGCGCCCGCTCATGACGGCCGGACCGATATTCCGGGCTTCAATGGCGCCAAAGGTCGACGAGGTGAGTTTAACCTGTGCTTGCAGTGAAATAAAGGGGGAGAGCAAAAGGGCGAGGAGGAGGAGTTGTTTCATTTTTTTATTGATTTGTCGGTACTGTGTTTGGTTTATCACAAAGGCACTGCAAGTGCAGTGTCCATGCTTTTTGCATAAAAAACTACAGCGTATGCAATGCCTTTGTAGCAAAACGTTGCCGAAAAAAACGCAGGCGCCTACTTCTTGGCCGGCATATCAAAAATCGTCATATCGACCTTCGGATTGATCGTAATGCTGGTCAGCGTGATGGTGCTGTTGCCCATCATTGGATTTTCCTGCTGCATGGAAAAGGGCAGAATAATACCATCCTGTTCTTTGAAATCGGAGTAACTCGTTTTGGACTCTACCTCTTTGCCGTCAACTTCGTCAACCTGGATGTTCATAATCTCGTAGTACGTCTCCGGGTCGAAGAGGACGTACTCCACTTTTTTGCCGCCCTTGTTGACCTTGATTTTAACGGCTTCCACGCCTTCAACATCTTCGGTGCCGACATATTCCACGGTATAGCCTTTCTCCGCATACCCCACCAGGGTACCGTCGATATCGGTCATATCCATTATGGATTTGGCCTGGTCTTCCGTAATTGGTTCGGCGTCCATTTGACCGGCAAAAGGATTGTTAGACCAGCCTGCGCCGTCTTTGACCGCAGACGATTGGGTCATGCCCATCACGGAAACGTCCATGCGGGCGGCTTTGTCGCGCAGGGCCGTCATCGTCCAGCCGATCGTCATGCCGGCTGCCGCTTGGGAGGAGATGGTTGCCTCCATTTTAATGCTGTTTACCTTGCTCCAGTTGGCTGCGCCGGTGGCTTCGAGGTGTTTGGCGATAATTTCCTCAGCAGACTGCGCTGAAGCGAATGCAGGAATAATCAGTACCAGAAATGCTAAAAAATGTGCTTTTTTCATAACAGTTTAGATTTGATATTGGAAAAGTATGGCCGTGCAGGCCCGGTTTGAAACAAGTACAAATCAAAGTGGTTGCGCAGGGCCAAATTGAAAATTTCGATTAGCGGATCAATCGCAGGGATGCAGGCCATAAAATTCCGGATTACAACAGGATCTGTTTTTCAGCCCGGCTGTTTTATTTTTTAAAAAAATGGCTATCTATAGCGCTCCGTTTCAATTGCGCCATGTACACCCAATCCCGCAAATGCCGTATCCGAATCTTAACACACTGCAACACATAAACTTGTTTATGCGCTTTTTTCAACTCCTTTTGCTGCTGCTCCCAACGGGCCTTTGCGCTCAGCAATACCACATTGAAACCACCGATATCGACAATTTCTGGCGCGCCTGTGACCAACTCCAAAGCGCCGCCACGGAAGACGACAGTATCCGGATCATCCAAACGGAGTACATCGACAAGGCAACGCCTTATTTCAAAGAATTTATCCGCATCCGGAAATTCACCGCGCCCGAGTACGTAAAACTCCTGAAACGCTATCCGAAATACTGGCAATCCATCCGGCCGTTAACGGAAAATATTGCCAACCGCAAGCCGGAAATCGAGCAGGTTTTTGAAAAATTCCGCAACGGGCTGCCGGGCTTCAAGCAACCCAATGTTTGCTTCGCCATCGGCTGCCTGCGCACCGGCGGAACGGTGAGCAAAAACCTCATCCTGATCGGGTCCGAAATTGCGGCCGCCGATACTACCGTCGAAACGGCCGAACTCTCCCCCTGGCTGCAAAGCATCATGGGCCATACCGGAGACATCGTCGCGATGATCGCCCACGAAACTGTGCACACCCAGCAATTCAACCGGAGCAAATACAGCCTGCTCACCGGTTGTATCTCCGAAGGTTCGGCCGATTTTATCGCCGAAAAACTGACCGGGCTAAACATCAACCCCGTCATCCACAACTACGGCAACAAGCACGAATGCACCCTCTGGAAAATGTTTGAGAAAGACATGGCCGACGCGCCCCGCGATAGGTCCAGGTGGCTGTATCAGGGCCAGGGCTCGGAAGGCCGCCCCGCCGACCTAGGTTATTTTATCGGCTATAAAATCGCGGAAGCGTATTTCGCCAAACAATCGAACAAGGAAAAAGCCCTGAAAACCCTGCTCAACTGCAAAAAGTACCCGGCTGTGTATAAAAAAAGCCGCTATTGGCTGGAGGCTTGCAGCCCTGCGGGGAAAGCGGGGGCTGGTAAATCATAATTGCGCCGTGCATAAATTGCCTGTCATTACGCCCTAAAAAACATACCATGCACCAGCTGTATTTTATCACTCTGCACTACGTGCGCCGTTGATAAAACAGGGCGCCGGAACGAAATTTATTCTCTAACCCAAATCCTGGCCGGAAACCCCTACCTTTGCGCCCTTTTTCAAAAACCATATACGCACTACGATGCTGACAGTGAACGATGTCGCCCTGCAATACGGGAAACGCGTGCTTTTCGACGAGGTCAATCTAAAATTTGTAAAGGGCAATTGTTACGGGATTATCGGCGCAAACGGCGCCGGCAAATCCACTTTTCTGAAAATTCTTTCCGGCGAAATTGACGCCAACCGGGGAACCGTCGAGCATACCCCCGGCGAACGTATGGCCGTGCTCAGCCAGAACCATTTTGCCTTCAACGAATACCCGGTGCTGGATACCGTGATCATGGGACATAAGCGCCTGTATGATATCCGGGAGGAAAAAAACGCCATTTACGACAACCCAAATGCGTCCGAAGCCGATTCCATGCGGGCGGCCGAACTCGAAGGCGAATTTGGAGAAATGAATGGCTGGATGGCCGAAACGGATGCGGCAGAATTGCTCAGCAACCTGGGCATTCACGAGTCGCTGCACCACAAACTGGTAAAAGAACTCGATGGCTCGGATCGGGTAAAAGTGCTGTTGGCACAGGCCCTTTTTGGCGAACCCGATATCCTGCTCATGGATGAGCCGACCAACGACCTGGATGCGGAAACGTCGGACTGGCTTTGCAATTTCCTGGCCGATTACCAGAACATTGTCATCGTCGTTTCGCACGACCGGCATTTCCTGGACATGGTTTGCACGCACGTCGTGGATGTGGATTTTGGTAAAATCCGCATGTTCACCGGCAACTACACGTTCTGGTACGAAACCAGCCAATTGCTTGCCCGCCAATTAGCCGATAAAAACAAAAAAACGGAGCAGAAACGCCAGGAGATGCTGGATTTTATCGCGCGCTTTTCGGCCAATGCCTCCAAATCCAAACAAGCGACCAGCCGTAAAAAAGCGCTGGAAAAATTAAATCTGGAAGAAATACAAGTCTCCAGCCGCCGCTATCCCTACATCGCCTTCAAACCCGAACGCGAGCCCGGCGACGTCATTCTGGATGTTGAAAACCTGTCGAAACAAAACCTTGCCGGCGAGTACCTGTTTCAAAACCTGTTTCTCCGCTTTAACAAAGGCGAAAAAATTGCCGTGCTCAGCCGCAACGCACAGGCAGTCAGCGCCCTGCTGGCCATTCTTTCCGGTGAAGACAAAAACTACGAAGGGCACTTCCAATTTGGTCAGACCATTTCGTTGCAATACCTGCCGAATGACAACAGCGCCTATTTTTCCGGCGACCAGGACATGAGCCTGATCGACTGGTTGCGGCAGTATTCGAAGGAAAAAGACGAGGCGTTTATTCGCGGTTTTCTGGGGCGCATGTTGTTTGCCGGCGAGGAGGTATTCAAACGTTCCGGGGTGTTGTCCGGGGGCGAAAAAGTGCGCTGCATGATGTCAAAGATCATGTTGGCCAATCCGAATTTCCTGATCCTCGATGAACCCACCAACCACCTCGACCTGGAGTCGATCACGGCCTTGAACAACGGGATGCGCGACTTTGCCGGCAATATCCTGTTCACCTCCCATGATTACCATATTCTCGACGCGGTGGCCAATCGCATTATCGAGATTACGCCAAATGGCCTGATCGATCAGAATATGCATTACGGGGAGTATTTGCACAGCGACAAGGTGCGGAAACTGCGGGCGGAGATGTATGCGGATAGGGTGCTGGCCTGATTTTCCAGTCAGCGGCTCACTTCGAGTGAGCCGCTGACTATCACAGCCGCCGTTCCATTTCCATTCCGCCCCGGTGCCGTACATTTGCCGCCTGCTATCATGTCCGAACACCAACACGCCCATTTCCAAAAACTCCTCGACCTGCTTCGCCAGGAAAAGGCCGCCGACTACCGCACGTTTCTGCAACTGGTGCGGGAAAATCCGCTTTCGGAGCGGGTAGCACAGGGGTACACCTGGTACCCGCTTAATGTGCTGAACACGGGGTTCTCTCTGGGTGAAAAAGCATTCGTGGTAGTCGAACGCACCACACATTTGAACGAGCCCCACCAACTTCGCGCGGGGCAAGCCGTCAGCCTGTTCACGCAGGCGCAGCACATTGACGAACCGGAAAAACAGGGCGTGATCAACTACGTCGAGCGCAACCGCATGAAAATCATTCTCAACGCCCGCGATGTGCCCGACTGGCTCAACGCCGGGCATCTGGGCGTAGACATGCTCTTCGACGACCGCAGCTACCGCGAAATGGAACGCGCGCTGGAACGGGTGATGATGGCTCGGGGGGACCGGTTGGCGGAGTTGCGGGGTGTGTTAACCCCACCCCCATCCCCTCCCCCCGGGGGGAGGGGGGCTCGCCCTCAGGATATTGTCAATTTGAGTGACATAAATCCCTCCAACCATACTACTGGACATTTTGTTTTTCGAACGCGCTCAGACCTTCCAGGTTTGCGAAACCTGGAAGGTCTAACGGAAATTTCCAGTAGTATGCCCTCCAACCCTTTTCAGAAAACGATAAACAGTTCCCTACCCAAAAACAGCTCTTTGCCCGAGGGCAGGCCCCCCTCCCTCCGAGGGGCGGGGATGGGGGTGGGGTTAAACACAAGCCAGGCCGCCGCCATCGAAGCCATCCTCCAAAACCGCGATGTCACCATTGTCCACGGTCCGCCCGGTACCGGAAAAACGACGACACTGGTAGCCGCGATCACCCGACTGGTGGAAACGGAAAACACCGTGCTCGTTACCGCCCCCAGCAATACCGCCGCCGACCTGCTTACCGAACGCCTGGCGGCACAGGGCCTGAACGTGGTGCGCATCGGCAACATCAGCCGGGTCGACGACAGCGTGCTCGAACACACGGTAGACGCCCTGCTGGCGGCGCACCCCGAAGCCAAAAACATCAAAAAAGTAAAGATCGAAGCGGCCGAGTACCGCCGCCAGGCCCGCCGGTTCAAGCGCACCTTCGATGCCAATGCCCGCCGCGAACGCGGACACCTGAAACAACAGGCTCGGGAACTTGACGCCTGGGCCCGCATGCTGGAAGACCGGCTCGTCGACGAAATTCTCGACGGCGCTCAAGCCATCGTGTGCACCCTGGTCGGCGCCGCGCATCCGCTCCTTGAAAAGCGCACGTTCCGTACCTGTGTGATCGACGAGGCTGCCCAGGCGCTGGAACCCGCCTGCTGGATACCCATCGCCAAATGCAGCCGTGTGGTGCTGGCCGGCGACCCGTTCCAACTGCCGCCCACGGTGAAAGACCCCGACGCTGCCCGCAAGGGCCTGAGCACCACACTGATCGAACGCTGCCTGGATAGTTTGCCCGACCGGGTGTACCTGCTCACGGTACAGTACCGCATGCACCGGGTGATCATGGATTTTTCCAACCAGTATTTTTACGGCGGCGCTTTGATCGCGGATGAAAGTGTGGCGGAACGCGGGTTGTTTGACCCCACCCCTAACCCCTTCCCCCGAGAGGAGGGGAACATTCCCCGGGATCAAATCCCCCTCCCCTCGGGGGGAGGGGTTAGGGGTGAGGCCGGAGCAGAAATCACCTTCATCGACACCGCAGGCTGCGGCTTCGACGAGCGCTTGCAGGAAAGCCCGGATGCCCTGCACCGCAATTTGAGCCGCTTCAATCCGGAGGAGGCCTTGCTGGTACGCGAACATTTGTTGCAGTTGTTGCAATCGTTCGGGTATCCGGCCGGCGATGATGCGCCGGCGCCCGAACTTCCCGAGATCGGCATCCTGTCGCCCTACCGGGAGCAGGTAAATCACCTGGAAGAATTGTTTCGCGAGGACGCCCAGATCGCGCCTTTGCTAACTACCGCAAATATTGCCATCAACACCATCGACGGCTTCCAGGGCCAGGAGCGCGACGTGATCTACATTAGTCTGGTGCGCTCCAACGGGAAACACGAGATCGGCTTTTTGCAGGACTACCGGCGCATGAACGTGGCCATGACCCGTGCGCGCATGCTGCTGGTGGTTGTCGGCGATTCGGCTACCATCGGGATGAATAAATTTTACCAGGCGTTTTTGGACTACGTCGCCGAACACGGGGCCTACCGCACCGCCTGGGAGTTTACGTAACACGTGGCTCTGCCACGTTTCCAAATTTTCACCACAGAGACACGGAGGACACAGAGAATCAAACTCTGTGTCCTCCGTGTCTCTGTGGTGAAAAAAATATTCTACGGCGGGCATTTTGGATTTCTCTCTTTTGCTACAAAGGCTATTCAAATTAAACCGCTTCGCGGTTATAACCAATCAACACCCGACAGAGCACTGACAGGTGATTATGCGCATTATCCCACCCCCGGTTCATCCACCACCGGCATCAGTCCGACCGGCGCCACAGCCCCAACATCCATTGCCCGGCATAAGATTCAAAAAATGAAATAAATTTGAATCGGCATAAATCCGGAATTGACACGACCTACACCATGGATACCAATCAGGAAAACATCAATCAGCTCCTCGAAAAACTGGAGGCTCTGTTGAAAAAGCAGGACGAGTTTTCAAAAGAAATCCACACCCTGCGCACCGAAATCTACCGGCTCAAACCGGCTGAAGAAAAACCGGTAGCCAGTCCACCGGCCGAACCGGTGAAAACCCAACAGGCGCCTCCTCCGCCCCCGCAAAAGCCTACCCCGCCGGCGCCCGTAGCAGCGCCGAGAAAGCCGTCGAACGCGGAAAAATTTATTGGCGAAAACCTGATCAGCAAGATCGGGATCATCATCACCGTGATCGGCGTTTCCATCGGCGTCAAATATGCCATCGATCACGAATTGATCAGCCCGCTCACCCGCATTGTGCTGGGTTATTTGTTTGGCGCCGGGCTGCTGGCATTTGCCATGGCGTTGAAGAAAAACTACGAAAAGTTCAGTGCGGTTTTACTGAGCGGCGCTATCGCTATTTTGTATTTCATCACCTATGCCGCCTACGGGTTTTACGCCTTGATCCCGCAGGCATTGGCCTTTGGGCTGATGGTGGTTTTTACGGGTTTTGCCGTGGTAGCGGCACTCCGGTACGACCAGCAGGTGATTGCCCATCTGGGCCTGGTAGGCGCTTACGCCGTGCCGTTTTTGCTCAGCGACGACTCGGGCCGGGTGGAAATCCTGTTTTCCTACACCGCCATCATCAATGCGGGCATCCTGGTGCTCGCTTTCCGAAAATACTGGAAGCCCATTTATTACTCGGCATTTGTGCTCACCTGGTTGATCTACTTTTCCTGGTACGTCACCAGTTATCAAACCGATACCCATTTTGGACTCGGCCTGGGATTTCTTTTCCTGTTTTTTGTCCTTTTTTACCTGACTTTCCTCTCGTACAAATTGCTGCGAAAAGAACAGTTCCAATTTGACGATATCCTGCTCCTGCTGGCCAACGCCTTTATTTTCTACGGCATCGGGTATGCCATCCTGAACGACCATGAAACCGGCCAACATCTGCTGGGGCTCTTCACCCTCGGCAATGCCGTGGTGCACTTTTTTGTGGCCTTTACCATACACCGGAATAAACTGGCCGACCGGAATTTGTTCTACCTCGTTGCCGGACTGGTGCTCACGTTTCTCACCATCGCCGCACCGGTGCAGCTCGACGGCAACTGGGTGACCCTGCTGTGGGCCGGCGAAGCGGCGCTTTTGTTCTGGATAGGCCGGACCCGACGGGTGCCCGTTTATGAATTGCTGTCCTACGCGCTGATGTTCCTGGCATTTTTCAGCCTGCTGCACGACTGGTCGACGGTGTACGATGTGTATTTTCAGGAAATACCGGACTCGCGTATTTCGCCGGTGCTGAACATTCATTTTTTCAGCGCCATGCTGGTTGCCGGCGCATTCGGATTTATTCATTTTTTAAACACAAACCAGCGGTACCAACCGGAACCTGCCGCCCGGAAACTGCCGCCCGACGTTATTTCCATTTCTATTCCGGCGATGCTTTTGATTATTCTGTACTACACCTTTCGCCTGGAAATTGCCACCTACTGGAATCAACTGTACACCGATTCTTTTTTGAGCATAAACAAAGACGGGCAAGAGTACTCCTCCGAATACCACAACTACGACCTGATGCAATTCAAAATGGTTTGGATTGCGAACTACAGCCTGCTGTTTTTTTCCCTGCTCGCTTTTTTGAATATCCGGAAACTGAAAAATCAGCTGCTGGGCTTTGTCAACCTGGGTTTCCTTGTGTTGTCCATCGTCAGTTTTTTGGTATTGGGGTTGTACATTATCAGCGAATTGCGCGAAAGTTACCTGAGCCAGACGCTCGCTGAATACTATCCGCGGGGCGCCATGCATATC
This sequence comes from uncultured Saprospiraceae bacterium, assembly GCA_964484205.1. Classification (GTDB taxonomy): domain Bacteria; phylum Bacteroidota; class Bacteroidia; order Chitinophagales; family Saprospiraceae; genus M3007. The sequence goes on from CAZAEZ010000002.1 coordinate 13,481, forward strand.
GGTATCCGGTACGTTTCCCTGGCATTTCTCGCGCTGGCTTTGGCGGCCTGTTACCGGTACACGCGCTCGGAATTTATAAAACCGAATTTCAGGATTGCCTTCGACGCGCTGCTGCATACGGCCATCTTGTGGGTAGCCAGCAGCGAGCTGATCCATTGGATGGACATGGCAGCCGCCTCCCAATCGTACAAACTCGGCCTGAGCATTCTCTGGGGCAGTTACGCGCTGCTGCTGATCGCGCTCGGGATTTGGAAAAAGAAAAAATACCTGCGCATCGGCGCGATCGGACTGTTTGGGGGCACCCTGATAAAGTTGTTTTTCTACGACCTGGCCGACCTGGATACCATCGCCAAAACCATCGTGTTTGTGTCGCTGGGTGTGCTGCTGCTGATCATCTCCTTTTTATACAACAAGTACAAGAACAGCATATTCGATGAAGCTGAAAATTAAAATCGCCCTGTTGCTGCTGACCGGTTGTGCCAGCGCTTACGGGCAGTTCGCGTACAAGCGCGGCATCAACGGCATTTCCGAACAATGGCACCGACTGGAATTGCCCGATGCGCTTTTTGGCAACGTGGCCGCCGACCTGGCCGACCTGCGGATTTACGGGGTAACCCCCCAAAACGACACCCTCGAAGCGCCTTACCTGCTGCGCCGGAGCACAGAGCAAATTTCGGAGCAGGCCATCGATTTCAAACTGATCAACACGGCCCACAACGCACGCGGCTGGTTTTTCACCTTTGAAATACCTGCCGAAACGGCGGTCAACCAAATAAAACTGGCCTTCGAGCAAACGAACTTCGACTGGCGGGTTCAACTCGAAGGCAGTCCGGACCAACGCGAGTGGTTCACCATCCTCGATGATTACCGCATACTTTCCATCCGGAACGGGCTCACCGATTTTCAATTTACCAAACTGGCCTTCCCCGACGCCAGGTACCGGTTTTTCCGACTGCGCATTCCGGCGCGTGAAAAACCCGCGCTGCTGTCGGCAAACCTCGCCCAACGCACCGTTTCCGACGGAGCATACAAAACCTACCCCGTCGAGCGGTTTAGCCTGGAAGACGATAAAAAAAACAAGGAAACGCAACTTGAAATCGACTTGCATCTACCGGTGCCGGTGAGCCGGCTCCGCGTGCATGTGCACGACACCTTCGACTACTACCGGCCAGTTTCCATCCAGTATCTTTCCGATAGCGTAAAAACGGAAAAAGGCTGGACGTACAACTACCGCACCCTGACCTCCGGCACGCTGAATTCGCTGGAAGAAAACACGTTTCCGCTCAACAGCACCATCCTGCAACGGCTGAGACTCATTATTCAAAACCACGACAACCAGCCCCTGCAGATCGATTCGGTGACGGTCGGCGGTTACATCCACGAACTGGTGGCGCGGTTCACCGAACCCGGGGCAACGTATTTTCTGGCCTATGGCAACCCGGATGCCGGGATGCCGCAGTACGACATCGGGCGGTTTGCGGAAACGATTCCGGAACGCCTGGCGTCTTTGGCGTTGGGACCGGAGGAAACACTTGCCCGTGCGCCCGATGCGGCCGCGCCGCTGTTTATGAACAAACTTTGGTTGTGGGCGGTAATGGCGGTGGTGATTGGCTTGTTGGGTTGGTTTACTGTTCGGATGATGCAGAAGCAGGCTTCAAAGCCGTAGGACGGGTCACCAAACCAGCGCCACCGCCTGCTCCAGATCCGGGTGCAAGCTGAGCGCCACCGGGCAGGTCAGCGCGATGTGCTCCAGCAGTTTTTTGTCGGCATCGGAGTAATTGTTTTGCGGCATCAGCAGCCGCACTTCGATGCGGCTGATCCGGCGCGGGTCGGCAGCCATGATCTTGGTCACTTCAGCCCGGGCGCCGTCGATGCTGATTCCACGATCGCGAATGCGGATGGCCATGGTGGTGAGCATGCAGGCTGCCAGCGAAGTGGCGCAGAGATCGGTGGGGGAGAAGGCCTCGCCTTTGCCCTGGTTGTCGGGCGGCGCATCGGTCGTGATGGTGATGCCCGAGAGCAGGTGCGTCAGTTCGCAGTTGAGGGCGGTGGTGTATGTTACCGTTGAAGTCATGTCGTTGGTTGTCTTTTTTGTCATTGGTTGGGTATTGGGGGTCATTTTGCCCTTGTTGGGTCCTCGCCAACAACAACGGCAGGAACTTTAAGAGACTGGCAAAACTAATTTTTCTATACTTTGCATGAGCCATTTTTGTATTTAATTGTTCGGC
>CAZAEZ010000002.1:15808-81347 GCA_964484205.1 uncultured Saprospiraceae bacterium
CAATGACCCCAATGACCCCAATGACCCCAATGACCCCAATGACCCCAATGACCCCAATGACCCCCAATGACCAAAATAATGTCCAACAATGAAAAACAAAACCTTCCTAATCGCCGGCGGCAGCGGCATGATCGGCACCCGGCTTACGCAACTGCTCCGGGCAGAAGGCCACAACGTGCGCATCCTGAGCCGCAATCCGGGCGAGGCCGGCGAATATGCCTGGGACCCTGCGGCGGGCACGATTGACGACAAGGCCGTCATCGGCGCCGATATCGTGATCAATCTTGCCGGTGCAGGCATTGCCGACCGGCGCTGGACGCCTGCGCGCAAGCAACTCATCGTCGACAGCCGGGTGCAAAGCGCGCAACTACTGCTGGATACGTTTCAGCGCCTCGGACACCAGCCCAACGCCTACCTGTCGGCTGCCGGGATCGGCTACTACGGCAACGCCAGGGAAGATTGGGTGAACGAATACGATGCCCCGGCCGACGGCAGTTTTTTGGTGGAATGCTGCCTGGCCTGGGAAAAGGCGGCCGAAAAAATTGGCGCTGCCGGCATCCGCACGGTCATTTTTCGCACGGGTATTGTGCTCGATAAATCGGGCGGCGCCTTGCGGGAGATCATCAAACCCCTGCGCTTTGGCCTGGGGGCGTACTTTGGCGACGGGCAGGCCTGGTACTCCTGGATTGCGCTCGACGATATTTGCCGGGCCTTTCAATGGGCGGCTGAAACGCCCGGCATCGAAGGCGTTTACAATGCCGTGGCGCCGCATCCGGCGCGGAATATCGACCTCGTGAAAGCGACGGCGGCAGCAATGCAACAACCGGCTATCTTTGCGCCGGTGCCGGAGTTTGCCTTGCGCTTGCTGTTTGGCGAAATGGCAGACGCAATCCTGTTCAGTACGCGGGTGTCGGCAGAGAAAATCATTCAGGCCGGATTCCATTTTCAATACCCGGCACTGGATGCTGCACTGGCCCATATTTTTGTAAAAAACGCCTAAGCGGAACACCTTATGATTCGAAACCTGTTGTGGATACTCGGTATCGTCGCAGCCCTGGCGGTAGGCTATTATTTTGCCGACATAGTTGCTTATGTTTTGATCGCCTGGGTGTTATCCATGCTGGGCACGCCGCTCATGGTTTTTTTTCGCCGCCGCATCCGGTTTCGGAACTGGCGGCTGGGTGAGGCCGGCGCAGCTGCGCTTACCCTTGTTTCCTTTTACCTGATCCTGTCGGGTGTATTGTTTTTGTTCGTTCCGACTATCGTCGGGCAGGCGCGCCACCTGGCTTCTGTAAATTACGAAGAATTGGGGCAAAAACTCCAGGGGCCGTTTGCCCAACTGGACAACTGGCTGCACGAATGGGCCCTGCTGGAGCCCGGGCAATCGCTGGGCACCCGCTCGCAGGAAATCCTGTCGGAATATTTCAAGCCGACCATGGTGGGCGATTTTCTGGGCGGGCTGATCTCCACGGCAGGCAGCCTGGTTGTGGCAATCGGTTCCATTACGTTTATCCTGTTCTTTTTTTTGAAAAACGATTCGCTGTTCATGGATATCGTACTCACGGTGGTGCCGGATGACCGGGAACGCCAGGTACGCCATGCGGTCAAACGCTCGAGCATTATGCTCACCCGCTATTTTGACGGGCTGGTTATCCAAACGGCCAGTTTTACCACGCTGGTAGCGGTAACGCTCTGGATTTTGGGCGTGCCCAATGCGCTGCTCATCGGCGTTATGGCCGGGCTGCTCAATATCATTCCGTACGTTGGGCCGCTGCTGGGCATTGTCGTGGGCTGCTTTTTTACAATCTCCCACTACATCGAATCGGATTTTGCACTCATGGTGGCGCCCCTCATCAAAGTGGTGCTGACCATCCAGGGCGTGCAAATACTCGACAACAATTTTATCGGGCCGTACATCATGTCGAACAGCGTCAAAGCCCATCCGCTGGAGATTTTTATTGTTACACTGATCGCGGCTAAACTCGGCGGTGTGGTGGGGATGATCATCGGAATTCCGGTGTACACCGTGCTTCGGGTGATCGCGCGGGAGTTTTTCAGCGAGTTCAAACTGGTGCGGCGGCTGACGGGCAGTCTGGAAGATTGAGGACCTGTCCGGGGCTAAAAAACAGGTTGATTTTGTAAACTCGGTCTGGAAAAATCTGCGTTGATCTGCGGCCTTTTCTGCGCGAATCTGCGGGAAATTTGCTTCGTCGGGCTTAATCACTTGCACCCGCAAAGCAGATTATCCGAATAATTCTGCTTGATCAGTTTAAATGCTTTCCGGTAGGGGTAGCCCCGGCCAATGCCCAGGTTTTCGGTTTTTATGGTGTAGTAGCAATCAAAACCGATAACGCTTTTTCCTTCTTTTAATTCGTTGGGATCGCAGAATGGATTGGGTATCGTATTGCAATCGGTAATGGTGAGGTCGGCCAGCACATTTTCCAACACATATTTTGGGTCTACGCCGAATTTCCGGGCCAGTGCCCAATCAACGTCGGTGGCAAAACGCCCGCAGGGCTCCCCGTTGCGGATAATGCTGTCGGGCCGGATGGTGAAATTGTTGATGAAGAAGGAATGGATCGTGGCCAGTCTTTTGAATTTGGGGTTGGTGGAAAAATCCAGCCGGTGGTAAGCCTCGGTGAAGGTTTTTGTTTCCTTGTCAAAATATTTTGGCGACAGGGGGGTCTCCTCCGTATCCACCCAGATTTCATTAACCAGGTACTCATAGCCCAGCAAATGAATGCCCTGACCTGTGGCGTTTTTCTGGCTTTTCGCGCACTTCATCCGCACATCCGAACTTTTGGCGAGGTAGTACACGCCCGGTCGCTTGTTGCCCGGCAGGGGTAATTTGTATTCGGCATTCAGGGCCCAAATCCCTTCGTAGGCGCTGCAGGGGCAGTAGTCCTGCACTTCCGATTCATTCAGGTAGGGCGAATCGTAGGGCGTATTAAAATCGTGGTCGAAATACCGGGCCAGGGGGTGCCCCAGGATTTCGGCTTTTTCAAAACGGCCGAAATTTCCGTTCAGAGCAAAAAAGTAGGTCAGCGCCGAACCAATCAGAAAGGTGAGCAGGCCGTAAAGCAGGGCCTTGTTCCGCACGGTTCGGTTCAAGGAACTTCGGGTTTGGCGGAGAGTTTCGTTGAGTTGTTCGGCGCCAGACTCCAGTTGGCGTTTTTCCGCTTCCAGTGTATCGAGTTTTTCCAGCAGGGCAATGTTCTCAATCGATCGCATGTACATGCCCTGAGTGGCTGTGCCGGATATCAACTTGCTGAACTGGCTGGCACTGATGCAAAGATCTTTTGCAATGTCGCCAAAGGAAGCCGTACCAAACTTGGACGTCAGCAAATCCCGCGGTCCGTATTTCCGCTCGAGGGCCTCCAAAAATTGATCATGCAAATCCAACTCCATCTAAATACGCGGTGTAAAAAAGTGTAAAACGGTATAAAATACTATAAAAATAAAATTTTATACAATTAAAAATTTTGGTTGGTTGGAATCGCAAAATATGTTTGCAGTCTGTGGCTTTCGGAGTTTATCGAAGAACACAACCAAAAGTATTAAAATTAATCCATTCAAAACGGTGTACCCGGGTCAACTCCGGGAACTGTTTACTTCCGGAAAATTAATGTCCTGAACTTATGCGCTACCTGCCCGATACAAAACGAACTGGATTACTGCTTGGCCCGGCACTGTTTACGGCGGTATTGCTGTTTTTTCACCCCAAAGGGTTGTCGGCCGAAGCCAACGCGGTTCTGGCCAGCACGCTGTGGATCGCTACCTGGTGGATCACCGACTGTATTCCGCTGGCTGTAACCTCCATCCTGCCGATCATCCTGTTTCCGCTCACCGGGGGCATGCCGATTGACGAAACAACAGCTTCGTTCGGGCACCGGTATATTTTTCTGTACATCGGCGGGTTCATTGTCGCCATCGCCATCGAACGCTGGAACCTGCACAAGCGGATTTCCCTGATGATCATCAACCTGATCGGGACGAATTTGAAAAGCATCATCCTCGGGTTTATGGTAGCCACGGCGTTTCTGTCCATGTGGATTTCCAATACCGCCACCGCCGTGATGATGCTGCCCATCGGCATGGCCATCGTTACGCAGTTGAAAGACAACCCTAAAACCAGGGAAGATGAAAACCTAATTTTCGGCAAAGCGCTCATGCTTGCCATTGCCTACAGCGCCACCATCGGCGGCATTGCCACCCTGATCGGTACCCCGCCCAACCTCGTGCTGGCGGCCATGGTCCAGGAGTTGTACGGCGTGGAAATTACGTTTTACCAGTGGTTTATTTTCGGCCTGCCGATCTCGGTGGTGATGCTCCTGCTCTGCTGGAAGTACCTGACCAGCTACGCTTTTAAGTTTAAACAAAAATCATTTCCCGACGGGAAGGAAGAAATTAAGCGCCAACTCAAGGCGCTGGGCGGCATCAGTTACGAGGAAAAAATGGTGCTCGGCATTTTCATTTTGACAGCCGTAACCTGGATCAGCCGTTCGTTTTTGAACCGCTTCATTCCCGAACTGGACGATACGATTATCGCGGTTGCCGCGGCGGTTTTGTTGTTTACCATCCCGGCTTCGAAAAAACATAACCGGGCGTTGGTCACCTGGCCGGAAGCGGTACGTTTGCCCTGGGGCATTCTGTTGCTTTTTGGCGGCGGCCTGGCGCTGGCGGAAGGCTTCAAAACGAGCGGGCTGGCTACCTACCTCGGCCAGCAACTCACCTTGCTGGAAGGCGCATCGCTGCTGGTGCTGCTGCTCGTGGTGATCGCCGCCGTGAATTTCCTCACCGAAATCACGTCCAATATTGCCACAACAGCCATGGTGCTGCCCATTCTGGCGCCGCTGGCCCTGGTGATGAATGTGCATCCTTACGCGCTGATGGTTGGCGCAGCCGTGGCGGCTTCCTGTGCCTTTATGCTTCCGGTGGCCACCCCGCCCAATGCCGTCGTGTTCGGCGCGGGCTACCTGACCATCCCCGATATGGTTCGGACCGGCTTCCGGCTCAACCTGATCTCCATCATCTGCCTGACGCTTGTCATTTACCTCCTCTTGCCCTATTTGTGGGGATTTAGCCTCGATGCCTTCCCGCTCGAGTTCAAAAAACAACATTCGTTGAACTAACCTTTCAAGTTATGAAAAAACGCAGACCAATCCATCTGATCGCCTTGCTGCTCCTCTTCGGGCAGGCGATGTATGCCCAAAAAGTCGTATCCGGCCTGGTGAGCGACGAGGACGGCGCCCCGCTGATAGGGGTGTCCATCCAGGAAGCGGGCACCACAAACGGGACCAAAACGGCCGTGGACGGTACGTACGCCATCACGCTGACCACCGAAAATGCCGAATTGACCTTCAGCTATTTTGGCAAGGAACCGCTAACGCAGGCGGTGGGCGCCGCGTCGGTGCTCAATGTTACCCTTCGGGAAAAAGTGGATTTGCTGGACGAGGTCGTCGTCACGGCACTTGGATTTGAAGAAAACCGCGACGAACTGGGCTATGCCAGTTCAAAAGTGGGAGGCACCACCCTGGTGAATTCCGGGGAAGCAAACGTGCTGAATGCCCTTTCGGGCAAAGCATCCGGCGTGCGGATTTCCCGAAACTCCGGCGACCCGGGTGCAGGCGCTTACCTCCAGATCCGCGGGGTGTCGACCATCACCCGCAACAGCCAGCCGCTGATCATCCTCGACGGTATTCCGATCAGCAACGACGTGCGCGGCAACAGCGACAGCGGCGGCACCAACCCGGAATCGAGGCTCAACGACATCAACCCCAACGACATCGAAAGCATTTCGGTGCTGAAAGGCGCCTCGGCGGCTGCCCTGTACGGCACGCAGGCCCTGGGCGGGGTAATTTTGATCACGACCAAAAGCGGCAAATTCGCCAGCAAACTGAACGTGCAAGTCCGCTCCACCTACTCGATGGATATCATCAACCGGAAATATCCCCTGCAAACCAAATTCGGCCAGGGCGACAACGGTGTGTACGATCAGCGCGCGCGCGATTCCTGGGGCGATAAAATTGCCGACCGTCCCGGCGGCCCCGATGAGTTCAATACCTCCGGCCAGTTTTACGTCGACCAGGACGGCGCGATTTACTACCCGGTTTTGAATAAAAATTCGCACACCATCTACGACGATGCCAACTTTGACCAGATTTTCAGCAACGGCCATTTTCTCGAAAACAGCCTGACCATGAGCGGCGGAAACGAACGCAGCGCCGCCTATTTTAATCTGACCGATCTGGATCAGCAGGGCATCATCCGCAACAACTCGGACTACCGGCGCACCACTGCCCGGTTTAATTCCAAACACCTGCTGACCGACAAAATCCGGCTTAAAACCAATGCCACCTACGCCCGCACGGGCTCCAACCGCATACAAAAAGGCGCCAGCTCCTCCGGCCTCTACCTCGGCCTGTTGCGCACACCGCCCGATTTTGACAACGCCGGCTACCGGGGCGATTTTTACGCCAATCCCAACGCCTCGCCGGTACCCAACCGCCACCGCTCGTACCGCGAACCGCTGGGCGCCGACAACACCCCGGTGTACAACAACCCAAGCTGGACCATCAACGAACAGGAAGACCGCGCGCAAGTGGACCGCTTCATTTTCAGCTTCGAACTGACCGCCTCCCCACTCCCCTGGATCGACCTGATCGGCCGCGTGGGTATCGACCATTACACGGAAAAGCGCAACCAGTTTTTCACACCGGGTTCGGCAGCCGGGGCGTTTGCTTCCGGATACTACGAGCAGCAGATCGCGTCGAACAGCATTTTTAACATGGACTACATCGCGCGGGCCAGCCATAAACTGACGAACGACATTGACGGCGAACTGCTGGTCGGTTTTAATTACAACAGCCGCACACTTTCGGTCAACGGCGTGGAAACCACCAATTTTATCCAGTTTGCCGATGTGGCCGGCGTGGTGCGCGACAAAGACAATGCCCTGCCGGAAAACGTGACCACCACCAGCTCGCAGGGGCGCGAACGCACCGCAGGAGTTTATGGTTCGCTCAGCCTGTCGGGTTGGGATATGCTTTACCTGACGAGCACCCTGCGCGTGGAGTCGGCGTCCACTTTCGGCGATGCGTCCGACAATACATTTTTCTTTCCCTCGACTTCCGTGGCCTGGCAGTTTTCCAAACTGGGCGACCTGGAGAGCGATGTATTTTCCTTCGGGAAACTTCGTGTTTCGTACGGAGAAGTGGGCGTGCAACCGGCCCGGTTCAACACCTCCAACGTGTTTGTTTCGCCCAGCTTTGGCGACCAGTACGGCGGCAACCTCAACCTCGGCCTCTACGGCAACGGCGGTTTTGTGCCCAGCGCCAACCGCGGCAACTCCGCCCTGCGCCCCGAGCGGAAAAAAGAAGTTGAAGTCGGCGCCGACCTGCGGTTTTTGAACGACCGGCTGGCGCTTGGCGGCACCTATTTTTACAACAAAACGGAAGACGTGCTCCTCGATTTTCCGGTGGCCAACTCCCGCGGGTACAGCGAGGTGTACACCAACGGCGCCGAAGTGGAGAACAAAGGCGTGGAGCTCGACCTGGGTTACACCGTCGTTCGCAAAAAGAATTTCTCCTGGGAACTCACCGGCACCTTCACCAAAGTGAAAAACAAGGTGCTCGACCTGGCCGGCGTGGAATCGATCAACCTGGGCGGCCTGGCCGCTGCCAACTCCCGGGCCGTCGAAGGGCTGCCCATCGGCGTGATCTGGGGCTCGCGCATCCTGCGCAATCCCGACGGTTCGATCATTTTTGACGAAAACGGCTTCCCTGAGCAGGATGCCGTCGAAGGGGTGATCGGCGATCCCAACCCCGACTGGCAGGGCTCGCTGATGAGCGGTTTCCGGTACAAAAATCTGACACTCAACATCCTGTTCGAAACCTACCAGGGCGCCGACATCTATGCGGGCACCAAGTCGGTGTTGCTGGACCTTGGCCGCTGGGAAGACTCCGGCAACGAGGTGACCGCTACCCGCAACCTCAAGGAGTTCAATGGGAACATCATCAACATCGGCGAAACGTTCCGCGGCAACGTGTACGATTTCGGCGCCGGGCCGGTAGCCCTCACGGAAGCCTGGTACAATGGCGACGGTGGCTTTTTCAGCAATGGAAACGACGAAATTTATATCGAAGACGGCTCCTGGACCCGCCTGCGCGAGATCAGCCTGTCGTATCGCCTCAACTCGAAATGGCTAAAAAGTCGCACCGGCCTGGGCTCTATCGAACTGACGGCTACCGGGCGCAACCTGATCCTCTGGACCGAGTTTGAAGGCAACGACCCCGACACCAACCTTTCGGGCGTCAGCATGGCCCGCGGGCTGGAGTATTTCAACAACCCGGGCACGCAGTCCTGGGTGTTCAGCCTGTTGCTTAATTTTTAAAAATTAAAACCGACCGAAATTATGAAACGCCTGATATACATAAGTTTAACCATGCTGCTCGCGACGTCGTGCAGCAACCTGGTCGACGGGATCAACGACGATCCGAACAACCCGACCAGTACCTCCTACCAAAATATTCTGACCGGGGCCGAGGTGGGCAACATTATTCTCCAGTCGGGTGAAACCGCCCGCCGCGCCGGCATTTTCTGTGGCTACTACACCGGTCTCGACCGCCAGCACCTGGGTTTCGACCAGTATTCGGTGAACACCAGCGATTTCAACAGCCTGTGGTACGACGCCTACGTCAATTCCTACCGCAATGCCCTGGAAACACAGAAATCGGCGGAAGCGGCAGGCATAAGCGGGGTGACCATCGGCATTACCCAGGTTTTGCAAGCGCAGGTGATCGGCACCACAACCGCCCTGTACGGCGATATCCCCTTCGAGGAAGCCGGTCGCATCGAAATTGAAAACCCGCGCTACGAAGACCAGCGCGCGGTGTACGACAAGTTGCAGCTCCTGCTCGATGAGGGCATTCGCAACCTGGAAACCGGAACCGGACGGCCTGCCGGGGGCGCCGAAATTTATTTCGACGGCGCACCTGCACCCTGGATCGAGGTGGCCTACACGCTCAAAGCCCGGTATTACATGCACACCAAAGAATATGCAGAAGCCTACGAGGCAGCCGGCAAGGGCATCAGCGCGCGCAACAACGCCATGTACGCACCGCACGGCACGGGCAACCAGGAGTCCAACCTGACCTACCTGTTTTTTGCCGTGGAAGTGCGCGGCGCCGACGTGGTCACGTCCGACTTTATGGCCAGCCTGGTACACCCCGATCCGGCAGCAAGCCCGGATTTCGCCAACTACCGCGGCAACGCCAAAACGGATGAAACCGGCCGGTTTAATTACTATTTCCTGACCAACAGCGTGGGCATTCAGCCCAATACGGTGAGCGGTTTTGCTGCGCAAACGGCCCCCGCGCCGCTGGTGACCTACGAGGAAAACCTGTTGATCCTTGCCGAAGCAGGTTTTCGAACCCAGGGCTTCGACGTGGGACTGAACCACCTGAACACCTTCCGGGCCTACCTGGCTGCGGGCGGCTACATGACCAATGCAAATCCGGCCCAGCTGAAATACGATGCCTACGTGGCGGCCGATTTTGCCAACGGCGGTATGGAAAATACCGACGGGCTGAGCGCCAACGATGCACTGCTGCGTGAAATTCTGGAAGAGCGTTACGTTACCTTTTTCGGCCAAACGGAAGGTTTCAACGATACCCGGCGCACCGAAAAAGAAACTACGGTACGCGTGCCGGTGCAGCCGAATGTGGGCAACCAATTGCCGCAGCGGTTCCTGTACCCGCAAACCGAGATCGACCGGAATGCCAATACGCCCAGCCCCATACCCGGATTTTTCCAACCCACCGATGTGAACAATTAAGCGGCCATTCGATATGCTGTTACGAAACAAATTACGCTTCATCATTTTGCTGATCGTCCTGCTGGCGCCGACGCTATTGCCGGCGCAGCAGGGCGACACCCTGCGGGTGCTCTTTGTGGGCAACAGTTTCACCTATTACTGGAACCTCCCGCAAGTGGTGCAGGCCATGGCAACGAATCAGGGTAAAACAATTCTTACCCGCCAGTCGACGGCAGGCGGCGCAAGCCTGGAAGAGCATTGGAAGGGCGCCAAGGGCCTGAAAACGAAGGCCCTCATCGAAGCAGGCGGCTGGGATTATGTGGTGCTTCAGGATCACAGCCGGCGGCCCATTGATGCGGCGGAGAATTTTATGGAGTACGGGAAAAAATTCGGCGAGTTGGCGCGTACGCACGGCGCCGAACCGCTGTATTTCACCACCTGGGCCTATGCCTCCAACCCCTTGATGCAACCGGCCCTCACGGAGGGTTATGCCAAATTGGCCGGCGCCATGCAGGCCGATCAGATACCCGTGGGGCCCTTGTGGGCTTCGGTCCGCCAGATGCGCCCCGACCTCGACTTGTTTTTTGACGACAAACACCCGACGGCGGTCGGAACGTACTTGACCGGGCTCGCTTTTTTTAAAAAACTGAGCGGCCTGCCGGTAGGGAAAATCCCCGACCGGATAACGACGACCGACAAATCCGGAGAACTGACCTACCTGCTTTTTGTGCTGCCGGAAGACGGCGATTTTCTGCGGCAAAGTGTTGGGGAGTTTGATTTGGGAAAAACGGTGGAATGGCGGGATTGAACCGATAAACATGAATCAAAAAAAATTGCATCATGAAACGTATTCAACACATAAAACAACTGCTTGCCCTGCTGTGCCTGATCGCGCTGGGCGCCTCTTGCAATAAAAAAGACGACATTGTGGTGGATGACACCCTGACGGTGTTGTCGCAAAAAATCAACGGCGTGAAGGTCGCCAACGGCGTTGCCGGCATCAAAACGGCCGTAAGCATCGAGCTGATTTTTTCGCATACCCTGAAAACGGGCAGCTTCGAACCGGCGCTTTCTTTCACCGGTCCTTCCGGCGCCGTGCCGTTTGACCTGGCGTATTCCAATACCAATTCGACCGTTACCCTGGTGAATACTACCCCGTTGGACAACGAGGCGACCTACACGATCACGGTGGCGCCGGGCATTCATGCGGAGGGCGGGCAGGAACTGCGCGCGGCCTTTACGCTCAGTTTTACCACCCAGCCTTTCGTACCGGCCAACGTGGTGCTGAGCGCCGATGTTTCCAGCATGGACGAGGCCGGCGGGGTGGCTACGGTGACGGCTACGCTCAGCGAAATAATAGACAAGGACGTGACGGTTAACCTGGCATTTGGCGGCAGTGCCGGCGCGTCGGATTTTTCAGCCACCGCTTCCTCGCTAGTTATCGCAACGGGCGAAACTACCGCATCCGTGACCCTGACCGGAACGCAGGACGGCGCCATTGAAGGCACGGAAACGATCGAGATCACCATTGCCGGCCTCGTGAACGCTGTGGAGATCACACCGCAAAAAGTGACGATCACCCTGCTCGACGACGATATCGACAGCAACGGCGACGGTTTTCCCGACAAAGGATTTATCATCAATGAAACCCTGTTCGACCCGCCAAACGGTCTGGCGGGCGATGCCAACGGCGACGGTACGCGGAGTGCTTCTGAAGATGAGTTTATCGAATTTATCAACGACTCGGACCAACCGGTCGACCTGAGCGGCTTTACCCTGTTCGACGAAACCAACCTGGCCTCGGGCACTCCCCGGCACACGTTTCCGGCAGGCATCATCATCCCGCCCGGCGGGGTGTACGTGTTGTTTGGCGGCGGCTCCCCGTCGGGCGATTTCGGCAATGCCCAGGTTGGAGTATCCACTTCGGGCAATATGAATTTGTCGAATGCGGAAGACCGCATTGTTTTGAAAAATGTGCAGGGCGACGTATTTCTGGATTTCAATTCTGTCAGCGATGCGGCAGGCGTCGATTTTGGCGCCGATCAATCGGGAACGCGCTGGCCGGACATCAACGGCGATTTTGTCTTGCACACCACGGCCAATCCCGCGCTGGCGTATTCGCCCGGCAAAAAAGCAGACGGCACCAATTTTGGCGGAAACGTAGACCCGGGCAAGGGCTTCATCATCAACGAGGTGTTGTACGACCCGCCGGGCGGGCTGGCCGGTGATGCCAACGGCGACGGTACCCGCAGCGCCTCTCAGGATGAGTTTATTGAATTTATCAACGACTCGGATCAACCGGTGGACCTCAGCGGTTTTACCTTGTTTGACACCGACGGGCTGATGGCAGATGTGCCCAAACACACCTTCCCGCCGGGTACGATCGTGCCGGCGCGAACGGCTTATGTGTTGTTTGGCGGCGGCACGCCGACCGGAAGTTTTGGCGGCGCCATGACCGGTGTGTCCACGTCGGGCGATATGAACCTGAACAATGCCGCCGATGCCATCACGATAAAAGATGCGCAGGGAAATGTTTTCCTGACTTTTGATACGGCCACGGATGGTTTGGGGCTGGATTTTGGCGCCGACCAGTCGATCACGCGTTCGCCGGATATCGACGGTAACTTTACCCTGCATACCACGGCCAACCCGGCTGCGGCCTATTCGCCGGGGACACGGGCGGATGGGAGTAGTTTTTATTGATTTTATTATACCCGGCGGAAAGTGGTTTGCGAAAAATCGGAGGCGATTCGTCTATTGTCGGCGTGACTCGAAGTCACGCCGACAATACGCCCGGCACGTTATTATATTAAAGCTTTGCGTTGGCCTTAAAGCCCTCAAAATGCTTTTGTTGAGCGCTATGGGCAAAAACACAAATCTCCCGATCAAAATAAAAAAACCTGAACACGCATGAAAAATTCGAACTCGTTGATCAGTTTCAGCTTTTGCTGTTTGACTTTCCTCGCAAGCCTGTTTTTTGCCTGCGGCAAAGAAAAAAACGACGCGGGCGCAATTTTCCTGCTCAGCGCCACGGCCAACAGCATCAACCTGGTAAACGGCACCGTCAACGTGCCGACGGATGTGACGATTGAGCTGACTTTTTCCGCGGCCCTGGATATTCCGAAGTTTGAGGCGGCCTTTTCGCTGACGGCAGCTTCGGGCGCTGTCGGCCCGGGTTTCAGCTATGCCAATGCCTCCTCGAAAGCCCTGGTTGCACTCAGCCAGCTGGCGCCCAACACGCAGTACACCCTGAACGTGAACCGGACGGCCATCGGGCTGAATGGCGAGGTGCTGGACCAGAATATTTCGATCAGTTTCACGACGGTGGGCGGGGGCATTATCACCGAAATGGCGCCCTGCATTTCGGCAACCAACGCCTGCCTCGAAACGGTGGTGCTGCCCATCGGCGCCGGTACAGCTTTCAACTTCGACTTTTACAGCAGCTACCCGATTTTTTTGGACAATGCCCGTTGGGAAAAACTGAAAAATGTGGTCATCGTCACCCACGGCCAAAACCGCGACGCCGACAATTATTACGCCTACCTGATGACCACGCTCCGCAATGAAAACCTCGACGGCAACACCATCCTGATCGCACCGTTTTTCAAAAATACTGCCGACGCACAAGCCGGCGATTTGTATTGGAGCGACAACGGCTGGCGGGAAGGGCAAAACGCCAACACCGCCGCTGCCGGCATCAGCGCGTTTGCCGTTATCGATGCCATTTTAGCCCGGCTGGCCGACAAGGATCATTTTCCCGTGCTGAAAAAGGTGGTGCTGACGGGGCACTCTTCCGGGGCGCTGTTCACCCATGCCTATGCTGCTGCCAACAAATCGGAACCGCTTTATCCCGATCTGGATTTTACCTACATCGTGGCCAACAGCCAGTATTTCTACTACCCCGACGATGAGCGGTACGATGAAAACAGCGGGCAATTTGTCACGCCCACGGGCTGTACCTCTTTTAACCATTGGCCACTGGGTTTTGTGAACCCGCCGCCCTATCTCACCGGCGTTGCTGAAGCCACCGTCGACCAGCAAATTGTCGGCCGCAACGTGACCTACCTGCTCGGCACGGCCGACACGGCTACCGGCGGCACGCTGAACACCGCAGACTGTGAAGCCGTGCTGCTCGGGGCCAACCGCTTTAAGCGGGGCGAGCATATTTTTTTCTTGCTGGAAACCAACTACCCGGGGGTGCACAACAGCCAGAAAGTGCCGGTGCCGGGAGTGGGGCATGATGCGCAGGGGATGTACCAGTCGGGGGTGTTTCGGGGGTTGTTGGTTGGATTGTTGAACTAACCCAGTGTTCGGGCTCATGCAGGCGGTACTAATTAGTTCAAGTTGAGACCATGCAATAAAACAGACAAGATTTACAGGAAAAAACGAGGGCGTCTCACAAGTACAAAATTTGAAATGCCCGCCGTAGATTATTTTTTCACCACAGAGACACAGAGGCCACGGAGCATTAAACTCCGTGGCCTCTGTGTCTCTGTGGTGAAAATTTGGAAACTACCTAACGCGCAAAGACTTATGAGACGCCCTCGTAAAAATCATGTTGATCCTGTCTAAAAAATAAAAAAATCTGTCTCCATGAACGATGGGCACAATCTGAGTTGACTATAATTTCATAATCCAGCGCCTACCTGCCCAAAAACCATCCGACCACACCGGCTGTAACAGCAGAGAGCACCGTTGCGATCCCAATGTCGGCAAGCGTTCCCGTCAGGTTGGACAAATGTGTCGATCCGAACTGGATCATACCGTGGGCCAGGGATATTAACAAGCCGATCACGGCGCCTGCTTTAGCCCCGGTAGCGAAGGTGCTGATATTTGCCCAGCGGCCAAAAATAACGGCAAACAACAAACCAAAGGCAAGGTGCCCAAGGATCATCGGTACCCACTGCATCTCATCATCGCCACGCATTACGCCCGTGGCCGAACCCATGTTCGACGCAAAAAATTCGCTACAGATCAAGCCATAAAACAGGAAACCCAGGATAAAGGCAACGACTCCACCGATGAGTCCGGCGAGTAAAATTTTGTTGGTATTCATTTTGATTGATATTAGTGAAAGAATCGTTTGTTTCGTCGGTTTTGGTAAATGTAGATTTTACATCCGATCTGGCACAATTATTCCAACTTAAATGCAGGTTTTCGGGTTTGCTATCCCCATCGGAAAGTGGTTTGCAAATTTTTCGGGACGCCGGCCATATCCAGGCTTTGCTCGTACCTCTGCCGTTCTGCATACCCTTTCTCGGGTATGGCCTTGCCTGGTAACGGTTTTCAGGGAGCAATAAAATCAGGGTTTTCGGGGTAGCGACGTACCGCTGATGCGATTATGTTTGTATCCGTTTCTCACCGCGTACATCGGCGTTTTCCGGAAAGCGCCACGATAATCTTTTATCACGTACTCCAGCAGGCATTCCGCCTGTTTTTCCTAACTAATTCACTGCGTGTTATGAACCAATCGAAACTGCTTTTGTCCTGCCTTTTCCTGCTGCTTGCCAGTTCGCTTGCTGCCCAGGTATTCTTTGACCGGCGCTACGGCGTCAACACCGAAAATTTCGAACAATCCACCAGCGCCGTGCTTGCCCCCGATGACGGTATGCTGATCTATGGCGTCCTCGAAGAGAATTATGCGCTTCGTTTTTTTATGCAAAGATTAGACTCCAGCGGCGTTGAACTCTGGCGCAAAACTTACCCTCATTTGGCAACCGGCCTGCCTTCGGCCGTGATTTCCGCAGCCGGCGGCGGCTACCTGGCAACCGGCGCCGTGCTCAACCCGGACGACGGCAGCTACGATGCCGTACTGCTGCACATCGACGAAGGCGGCGATCTGTTGTGGCACAAAACTTTCGGCGACGAGGCTACCAACATCGGGATGGCGCTCTGTCAGCTGGCCGACGGCACGGTGGTCGTGATGGGGTCTACCGTCGTTTCCGACAATACAGCGGCCTTTTTCCAGGCGGCCTTTACTGTTGCCGGCGCCATGACGCACTATGTCGAATCGCCTGCTGCGAACGAGGTTACAGAGGTCCGGATGACGGCAACCGCCGATGGCGGCTACGCCGCTGTTTTGCGATCGGGTTTTTCCTTTTTTTCACCAACCAGCGCGGCGGCTATTAAATACGATGCGATGCACGAAGTTCAGTGGTCGGGCTCGATATCCGGCATGAGCATCTACACCGGTTCGACCATTGCCAACCTGTATGACCTTAAAGCTACCGATACGGGCGTTTTGTTTTGCTTAGGCACGCAGGCCGGCGCCCTGCACCTGATCCATCGCGCCAACAGCAATGCCGCCGTACTCTGGAGCCGCCGGCAGCACAGCGGCAACGTATCCAGCGCTGCCGTACATTCGTACGACGACGGTACGATCGGCGTTGCCGCACACAGCTTCCCGTTTTTTTACAAACGTTTGTCGGCGACCGACGGCAGTACACTGGACTCGGCAGGCGTGCCGTTTCTTCAGTCCCTGATTATCGGTCAGGATGCGCTGTATGTCTTCGGCGCCGGCCGCTCACTCTACTTGTTCGGGAATATCTCCACTTCTACTGGAGAACAGTACATCGTCAACCGGATCGATGTTTCGGGGGTTCCTGCAGTGCTCTGGCGGGAGTCGTTCGGCGTCTCGACGACCAATGAAGACGAGACCGGCCACGACATTGCCAGCACGCCCGACGGCGGTTTTGTACTGGCCGGAGTGCGCAAAGATACCTTGGGCGAAGATGCTGTCTGGGTGTTGAAGGCCGACCCGCATGGTACAGTGTTGTGGGAACGTGTTATTACCATAGGCGCCGACATTTTTTCAGATGCCGAGATCGGCTCGGTGAATGTGGATGCAGCGGGAAATATTGCCGTATTTGCAGCCTCCGACCGCTTCGAGGCAGAATTTCACTTGTTGAAACTTTCGCCCGGCGGCAATTTGTTGTTCGATAAGTTGATCCTGGCAACCAACTACTCGTCCGATTTTTTCCGGGCCTATCCGTTGCCTGATGCTGGATACATTGCCTGCATCGACCCCGACAATCCTGAAATGCCGATGTTGATCCGCCTCGATCAAAATGGGAATATGGTGTGGCAAAAACAATATAACGGCAGCCTGTTGGGCGACGTGCTCGCGCTGCCCAACGGTCATTTTGTCGGCGCCGGCGGCAAAGGCGGCCAACCCTGGTTGTTCGAAGTAGACGAGGCGGGCAATCTGGTTTGGGAAAAAACCTATGTTGTTGCGCCATTTGCCATGCTGGTTTCCCTGGCCCATAGCTCGGATGGTTTTCTGCTGGCGACGGGCGTCGCCGGCAACGCCGCTGGAACGCAATATGACGCCCTGGCCTTGAAAGCAAACCCGGCCGGCGGCGCGCCCGAGTGGCACAAAACGTTCAGCCAGGGGGCCAACTCCTACTGGATCGGCTACACAATTTTGCCAACGAGCGGAGGCGGCATGTGCATGACCGGCTTCAGCCTTGCGCCGCCGGCAAACCCCGATTTTATTACCTCCTCGTTTTTCCGCCAACGGATCAGCGTCAGCTGGCTTGACGCCGACGGCAACGCGCTCTCGCACCAGCTTTTCGGTAACGACGCCACCCGGCCATTCGGCCAGAACGCCGACCTCACGCCCGGCGGTGTGGTTTTCTGCGGCACGACTGATCTGAGCTCGTCCATGCAGGATGCCTGGGTAGTCAAGGTGGCGCCGGTTACCGTCGCCTCCCGTGAGCCGCAAGCGGCCGGCAATCTTCAGCTGACGCCCAATCCGGCATCCTCGACCGCCCTCCTGTCGCTGTCTTCGCCCTACCGGGGCGCCGTGCAGGCGCAGATTTTCGACGCCCGGGGCCAGGCTGTCGCTACGTTTCACGCCGACAAGCCCGCAGAAATCTGGACGGCGCCGCTGGCGCTCGAATCCTACCCCGCCGGCATTTATCAGGTCGTGGTCAGCACGTCGGAAGGCCGGATAAGCCGGAAGCTGGTCGTGCATCGTTGAGCAAAAAGCGCCCGGATTGATTTTACTGCAGGACGACCTTCCTCCCAGTGGAGAGTCGTCCTGCGGCTTTTATGCTGAAAAACACCTTCCACCTCTGTTCTTCGACTCATGCCTTTTTATTTTATTCCAGTCGCATTTAGCGGCAGAGCCTTGCCTTTGCTCTTACTGCTGAACGATCAGTTTCCCAGCCAGCCCCCCCGCCGCCCCGGCAATTTTCACCACATACACGCCGTCCGGAAGCCGGACTTCAGGCACTGATACCGGACTGGATAAATCGGGCACTGGTTGCCGGTAACAACTTTGCCCTGCCAGGTTTATAATTTCAAGCGTGCCCGGGCCATCCAATCGACCACCCGTCGCATAAACCGTAAAACCGGATGGCGCCGGATTGGGAACTATGCGCAGGGTATTGCCCGTTTGCTGCTGACCACCGGGTTCGTCGGTAGCAACCGGTATGGTGATGACACCCGATTTGACGATATTGGTGAAGATCGGCTCGTTAAAGTCGAAATAGATCGCGGCTTTATTCTGGACAAAATAATTGGACCGGTAGGCCTTGTTTCGCTGAATAGCGAACGTCACAAAACCGTGACTCCCCGCTTCGTCCGACAGGCTGTCCGGCAGGTCGATCGGCTCGAACAGAATTTCCAGCAGACGACCCGGCAACAACCTGAAGTCCGAAACCGGGTGGCTGGAAGCGATCAGGCGCAGCGTCGTGAGCTGGAGCGCCGTGTCGAGCTGGTCGGTGATGCGCACCCGGCTGGCCGGGGCCGTACCGGTGTTTTGAAACCGAATGGTGTAGTGCAGTTCCTTTCCGGCGGCAATCTCGGCGGCGGTCAGGCCCAAAGGCGGGTTCACCAGTTTGTCGTTGGGGTCGAAGGAGCCAACCACGGTGTCGCAAAGCAGCAGGTGGTTGTTCAACGGGGTGGCATCCGGCAAATCGGGTTCGACGTGCGCATACATTTTTAGCAAGTTCCCCAGCGGCACAGCAGCCGGCAATTGGCCGCTGATGCGAATGCCTTGTTTTTCGAAGAGTGCAAGTTGGGCAAAATTCCAAACCAGGCTGTCGCCGATAACCGCGGAAGGTGCAGGGTCGGCTTCGATAAATTTAAAATTGGGATCAAGTTGAAGCGAAATGGTTCCGGTGGCCGGTAGCGTGCCCACATTGGCGAATTGCAGGTGAGCATTCAGGTCGAAGCCCGGCCTGGGCCGACCGGCGAAGTTGCCCGCGATTGACACATCCACGATATCGGCACTGAAGTGTACGCCGAAATTCCGGTCGGTACCGCTGCCGCTTACCAGGTGATAAGGCGGGTTGATTTGTTCGATATAGGGCGATTGGAGGTTTGCCCGCAAGGTATCTGTGCTACCGGGTGTACTGCCGATGGTGTAACTGCCATCCTGCCGGGTAGTGGTCATCCAAAGCGGGTGCCAGGCTGTCGGTTCATACACCTGAACCTTTACAAAGGGCAGGGGTATTTCACCGGGGTCTTGGAGCCCATCGTTGTTATCGTCTTTAAAAACAAAGCCCGACGAAAGGGCGCCATAGTTCTGGGGCAAGCCGGTTTTCACTACGCCACCGCCGAATCCGCCCCGATAAAATGTGGTATCCACCAGGGTCAACATGTTATAAGGGATGTATTGCAAGGGCAGCCAGGTTTGGCAGGAGTCGATCGAGGCAAAAAAACCGATTTGTTGATCGTGGTAATAGTAGGTGCCGTTTCTTTCCCAAATATTGCCTTTGTAAATCTCGTCATGTGGTGGAAGTATATCGATCTCCGGCAACCCGTCGCTGGCGTACACCCAATTACTGCCGTTGGTTGTGTAGTACAGCGTGCGTTGATTGCCTTGCACGGCGCCTTCGAGGAACAGGCGGTCGACAGTTGCGGCAATTTTATACGGGAATAGCCCTACCGGGTAGGAGGCCAGTTCCCAACTCTCACCCAGGTTGCTGCTGGAAAACAAGCCTGCGCCGATGTCCCGGATGCCGTAGTGTTTGCCCTTGAAAAACAGGACCTGTTCGGGGGAATTGTTCGGGGTCCAGGTTTGCCCCAAATCTGTTGACCGGAGGCCACTGGAAAAATCGCCTTTAATCACCAGCACCTCGTCGAGCCAGATCAGTTTTTTTATCGTACCCCAACTGCCGGTCGATTGATAGGGCAAAATGGTTTCCCAGGTAAGCCCGTCGTCGGTGGATACGTATAACTTATCGGAGAACAGGTCTGCCGCTGCGAGTTTCCCCGATGGGCTGGAGGCCACCTGCAAGGCGTTGTGATCCGGCACCGGCAAATTAGCATTGCTGTCCCATGTTTTTGCGTCCAAATCATAGGCAAACACCCCGTTTCCGCAAGCGGCCCAAAGGTCGGTGTCCGTGGCATCGAGGTAATACACCGCGGCGGAGTTCAGGCCCTCGTTGGCGGGCAGCAGGAGGTTGGCGGTTTCATCCAGCCGGAATACGCCCTGGTTGTAGGAGGCACTGAGCAGGCGACCGCCGGCTTTTCCGAGGTCGAGCATGTTGTAGTCATTGGGTATCGGCACGCTTTTCCAGGTATAGCCGAAGTCTTCGGTGTACATCAGTCCGGTACTACCGGCATCCTTGTAAATGCGGTCGCCGAGTTGGACGAAGGCGCCGGAACTGTTGTTGAATTGAATGGGCGTTTTTTTCCAGGTTGTGCCGCCGTCGTTGGAGCCCCAGAGGTTGTTCTCCGTGGCAAACAACAAGTGCGGGCCGGTGGCAAACATATCGTTGGCATATTCCTGGGCGCCGAAATCGGGCGATACCAGTTCCCAGTCTACGCCATTAGCTGCAAGTCGCCAGAATTTGTTATACCATTCGACGTACAATTTATCGTCGAATGCCCAAACGTCGTAGGCGTACTGGCCGGGCGGGGCAATGCTTTCCCAGGTCTGACCATCGTCGGTGCTGCGGTGGATGGTATTACCCACACCGTCCGGCACATAAATCCCATGTGAACAAACAGCCATTTGGGAAAAGGCGCCACCGTAGGAGGTCGGTGGCAGGTTTCCTTCCGTCCAGTTCAGGCCATTGTCGTGACTGACCAGGAAGCGCAATTGAGATGCGCCGGTGCTAAAACCATAGCCTTGCAAGGCGGCAATGGTCGTGGACGAAGCGGCAATAGGCCACAAATTTCCGTAGGGCAGTTGTTCCCAACTCAGCCCGTCGGCGCTGCGGTACAAGTTGTACTCGTCGGGATAAAAAGCATACTGGTCATTGTAATACAGGTACCAGGTTGCGCCGCCTTGCGGGCCGTTGGTGGGTTGCCAGTTGATCTGGCTAAAAAGGTTTGAGCTAAAACAGGTGAGAAGCAGAAAGAGTAATGGAGATTTCATAGGAATATATTTGAAGGTAAAACAGCGAAATCTGAAATGCCCGGTGTAGAATGTTTTTCACCACGGAGACACGGAAGCCACGGAGGTGCCTTACTCGTCCTACGACTCCAAGTCGTAGGACGAGTGCCCGCATGGCCTGACAAATCTACAAGACACGGAGGCCACGGAGCATTAAACTCCGTGGCCTCCGTGTCTCCGTGGTGAAAATTTGGAATTGGCTGCACGTGCGAGGACTTATGATGCATCCTCTTTTTAGTATACAGGTAAGCGGCAGAGTTATACACAGGGAGTTGGGTTAAGGCTGTCAAATCTACCCTGTTTAAGGGATAAAATCAAGTCGCCTCGCTCAACAACCCCAACAACTCCTGCGCCGCCCGCGCAATCACCGTGCCCGGCCCGAACACCGCCGCCACGCCGGCTTTTTTTAAAAAATCATAATCGTCGGGCGGGATCACCCCGCCGACCACCACGAGGATGTCTTCGCGGCCCAGTTTTTTGAGCTCGGCGATGGCTTGCGGCGCCAGGGTTTTGTGGCCGGCGGCCAGGGAGGAAATGCCCAGGATGTGCACGTCGTTTTCGGCGGCCTGGCGGGCGGCTTCGGCGGGTGTTTGGAAGAGCGGGCCGATGTCCACATCGAAACCCAGATCGGCAAAGGCCGTGGCGATCACCTTGGCGCCGCGGTCGTGGCCGTCCTGCCCGAGTTTGGCTACCAGGATGCGCGGGCGGCGGCCTTCCTGCTCGGCGAAGGCATCGGACATAGCCCGGGCTTTTTCAAAATCGTCGTTTTTTTCCATTGCTCCGGCATAAACACCCGCAACGGTGCGGGTAGTGGCGGTGTAGCGCCCGAAGGCTTTTTCCATGGCCAGGGATATCTCGCCCAGGGTGGCGCGGGCGCGGGCGGCCTGGATGGCTAGTTCGAGGAGGTTAACCCCACCCCCGTCCCTTCCCCCCGCGGCGGAGCGGGGGGCTTGATTCGGGCTTTCGTTTGATTTTTGGATGTTGGGATGTCCAACAGTTGCAGAGGGCGTATCCCCCTCTCCTGGGGGAAGGTGGGGCTGATTCAAGTTTTCGTTTGTCTTTGCCGCATTGGAATGCCCAACAGTTGCTGAGGGCGTATCCCCCTCCCCCCGGGGGGAGGGGTTAGGGGTGGGGTTGCGCGCAGCATTTTCCAATAACTGTAAAGCCTCCAATACCGCCGCCGCATCCCGCCCGGCTTTCACCGCCTGGATCCCCCGAATCTGCCCTTCCCGCACAGCCGTATTGTCCACTTCCAGGATATCGAATTTCACATCGTTGCGCGCCTGGAATACATTCACGCCCACGATCTGCTCCTGCCCGGCGTCGATGCGGGCCTGCTTGCGGGCGGCGGCTTCTTCGATGCGCAGTTTGGGCAGTCCGGCCTCGATGGCTTTGGCCATGCCGCCCAGTTTTTCCACTTCGTCGATCAGCGCCCAGGCTTTTTCCACGAGTTCCTGCGTCAGGTTTTCCACAAAATAGGAACCCGCCCAGGGATCGGCGGCGCGACACACATCGCTTTCTTTTTGGATAAACAACTGGGTGTCGCGGGCAATTTTGGCCGAAAAATCGGTGGGCAGGGCAATGGCCTCGTCGAAGGAATTGGTATGCAAACTTTGCGTGCCGCCCAGCACGGCCGCCATGGCTTCGATGCAAGTGCGCGCCACGTTGTTGAACGCGTCCTGTTCGGTGAGCGACCAGCCGCTGGTTTGGCAGTGCGTACGCAGCGCCAGGCTTTTTTCGCTTTTCGGGTTGAATTGTTTGACGAGTTTGGCCCAGAGCAAACGCCCGGCGCGCAGCTTGGCGATTTCCACAAAATGGTTCATCCCGATGCCCCAGAAAAACGAGAGCCGTGGCGCAAAATCGTCGATGTCGAGCCCGGCAGCCAGTCCGGTGCGGATGTACTCCAGGCCGTCGGCCAGGGTGTAGGCCAGTTCGAGTTCGGCCGGGGCGCCGGCTTCGTGCATGTGGTAGCCGGAAATGGAAATGGAGTTGAACTTCGGCATGCGGCGCGCGCAGTAGGCGAAAATATCGCCGATGATGCGCATGGATGCTGCGGGCGGATAGATGTAGGTATTGCGCACCATGAACTCCTTGAGGATGTCGTTCTGGATGGTGCCGCTCAGCTGTTCCGGCGCTACGCCCTGCTCTTCGGCCGCCACGATAAAAAACGCCATGATGGGGATGACGGCGCCGTTCATAGTCATGGACACCGACATCTGGTCGAGCGGAATTTGATCGAACAACATTTTCATATCCTCCACCGTGTCGATGGCTACGCCCGCTTTGCCCACATCGCCCTCCACGCGCGGGTGGTCGCTGTCGTAACCGCGGTGGGTGGCCAGGTCGAAAGCCACCGAAAGGCCCTTTTGGCCGGCGGCGAGGTTGCGGCGGTAAAAGGCGTTACTTTCTTCGGCGGTTGAAAAGCCGGCGTATTGGCGGATCGTCCAGGGGCGGGTAACGTACATGCTGGCGTATGGGCCGCCGGGGAAGGGGGGGAGGCCGGCTACGAATCCGGAGTACGGAGTACGGAGTGCGGAGTGTACACCTTTCCCGGGGGAGGTAGGTCGCAGGTTGAGGTCGAGTTTTATGTTGGTAAAATCTGGTTTGGACATGTTGGTGTGGCGCTTCTGTTGAACGGGGGGTAAATATCGGGATAAGTTTGTATTCGGCCCTGATTGGACAACCCGGACGCCTTATTTTTCGTCAACGAAATAACCTAAAATATACGCAATTATGACTATGAAAACAATTTGTACACTCTTGTTTTTCAGCGCTGTTGCCGCTGCCTGTACTGCCCAAACGGTTGACGGAACTCCCCTGATCCAGGCCCTCAACGAGCGGTATGTTTCTCTAAAAAACGGCATGTTTACCATCGACGCCCGCTTCAAGTTTGCCGACGGCGAAGACACGATCGCGCACCGGGGAACCTGCTACTTTTTCCGGGAGTCCAACCCCGATTCGCTCGCGCACTTTGTCGTGGTTTCTGATGACCGGCCGGTATTGGCCTTCGACGGCAAGACGTTTTTTCAATCCATGGGACCGGAAAAATACTGGGTCACCGATGTGGCGGCAGCCGGTGGCGTGCGGCGCATGCTGCAGGGCAATGTGATGAAAAGCAACCTGGTGTACCAGCCGCTGCTCCGGATCGATCAGCCGAATTTCACCCTGGGTTCCTTTGAAAAAGTGGCGATCAGTGCCGTGCAGGAAAACGGTCTGAACATGCTCCGCCTGACTATGCGGGATACCAGCATTGAGGAGGCTTTGGGCGACGTGGAGAACAACAAAATCTTTTTTGATGTGCAGTACGACATTGCGCTGCCTGATTATTACTTCGTGCAGCGCACCGAATCAGTATGGCTATTCGACGGCTGGCAGTACGACCGGAAGGTGTTTTCGCCCATTACCCCGTTGCCGGAGGGCGCCAAATTTTCCGATTATTTCGATCCGGAGAAACTGGCAAACCGCTACAGCTTCGAACAATACGATCCCAATGCACCGGTAAAACGGGAAAAGGAACTGATCAAAACCGGCGACCAATTGCCCGATTTTGCGCTCACCGATCTGCAGGGGAAAACCATTGCGCTGAATGAATTGAACGATGGCCTGGTTTTGCTGGACTTTTGGTACAAAGGCTGTTTTCCCTGCCAGCTGGCCATGCCCAAAATTGAAAACCTGCACCAGAAATACGCCGCCAAAGGGCTGAAGGTTTTCGGCGTGAACCCTTTCGATAAAAACAACGAGCAGATCAAAGACTGGCTGAAAATGCGCAATGTCAGCTATAACACCGTTTTTGATCCGGAAAAACAACTGCCCAAGGCCGTCGGCATTCAGGGCTACCCGCTTTTGATCATTGCAGACGCCAAAACGAAGGCCGTGCTGTACGTGCACACCGGCTTTAGCGAGGAAATGGAAGCGAAACTGGAGCCGGTGATTGTTGAAAATTTGCGCTGAAGTATTTGCCGGATTTCCTTTCTGTTTCGGTCAATGGCGGAATTTCTTAGTTGAACGGGTGCAACCTGCGTGTTTCACCCGTTCAACGGCATTTTTTTACAATATCCTCCACTTGCCGCGTATTTTTTCAGTGTATCGAAGCACCGATGCACCTCACCGAAACAGGCTTGCACTGCCTGTCGAACGCCCCCTTCTTTGTGCCGGGAAAAACGCTTATTGATTCGCCGGGCCTCCGGCTACCCTGATTTTTTCCGAAACAACATTACCAATTGAATTTCAACACCTTTTTCTCAAATCCAAACAATTAAGCAATGAAACAAATGCTCATCCTAATCGCCTTTTCCCTGTTGTCGGCGTGGCAAATCGCCTGCAAGGACAACCCGGCCGAACCCGGCAATGATTTGGAGCAATACTCCAACCAAATCATCCTCGACTGGAATCTGGCGGCTTATGAGGCCATGGGCGGCGCCTCGTACCAGCATTCGCTGCTGGCGGCCCGCATCAACGCCATGACCCACATCGCCATGCACGACGCGCTGAATGCCGTTGCGCCGCGCTACCAGACCTACGCTTTTCACCAGAAAAACAGCGATGCCGACCCCATTGCGGCTGCCGCGTCGGCAGGCTACGAGGTGTTGGTGAATCAGCTTCCTGCCGCCAAGCCGCTGCTCGACAGTTGTTTAGCCGCATCGCTGGCGACCGTACCGGAAGGCAGCGCCAAAACGCAAGGCATCGAATTGGGCAAACAGGCGGCAGCGGCCATCCTGGCGCTCCGGAAAAACGACGGCGCTTTTGAAAATCCTATTGTGGTGCCCGTTGGCACCGGCCTGGCCGGTGAATACCAGGTAGTGCCGCCCTTTGACTTTGTGTTCGCGCCGTTTTGGAAAACAATGCAGCCTTTTGCTTTGGAAAATCCCGGGCAGTTTCGCATCATACCGCAACCGGCGCTCACGAGCCAAACCTATGCGGAGGATTTTGACGAAGTGAAACGCATCGGGCAAAAAGACAGCACATACCGGAGCGCCGGGCAGACGGCCATTGCTATGTTCTGGTACGAATTCTCCGAGGCGGGCTGGAACCGCGTGGCCCGCGTGGCTGCTGTCGACAAAAAACTGGGCTTGCTCGCTACGGCCCGGCTGTTTGCCCTCGTGGACATGGCGCTGGCCGATGCGTACACGGCGGGGTGGGATTCCAAATTCCACTTCAATTTCTGGCGGCCGTTCACGGCCATTCGCGCAGCCGATCTCGATGGCAACGAAAACACGGAAGCCGACCCGAACTGGGAACCGCTGATGCCAACGCCGCCTGTACAGGATTACCCCTCCACGCACAGCGCGCTTGGCAACGCGGCTGCTACCGTATTGACGTCGGTTTTGGGCGAAAATGTCGGGTTCACGATGCATTCCCCGACGGCACAAGTGCCGGGTTCGGCGCGGAGTTACAACAGTTTTTTACAGGCCGCTGATGAAAACGCCGAGTCGCGGGTAGTGGCCGGCATTCACTTCCGCTTTTCCTGCGAAAAGGGTCAGGAATTGGGCAATAATGTTGGTCTCTGGATCGTGGAACACCATTTGAGGCCGGTGGAGTAAGGCTAGTCAAGTTTTTCATCGTTCCTTAGCGGCACTTTTCCATTTCCGGAAAAGTGCCGCTTTTTTTGAATCCACCGGAATAGTGTACTCAAATCAACAAATCAACATCTCAACATAAAACATGCTTTGTGCCGGCTTCACCTTCATCCGAAACGCCCTCCTGTACGACTACCCGGTGGTGGAGGCCATACGCTCTATTCTCCCGGTTTGCGATTATTTTGTGGTAGCAGTGGGCAAGTCGGACGACGCCACCCTCGACCTGGTGCGCGGTATCGGCGACCCGAAAATTCATATTCTGGAAACGGTTTGGGACGACAGTTTGCGCGAGGGCGGCCGGGTGCTGGCCGAAGAAACGAACAAAGCGTTCGATGCCATTCCGCCCGAGTACGACTGGTGTTTTTACATTCAGGCCGACGAGTGTGTGCACGAGGATGATCTGCCTGCCATCCGGGCCGGCATGGCGCGCTGGCTCGACGATCCGGCCACGGAAGGCCTGCTGTTCAAGTACCGGCATTTTTACGGCTCGTACAATTATATCGGAGTGAGCCGGCGCTGGTACCGCCGGGAGGTTCGGTTAATTCGGAATAATAAACGGATACGGTCGTATCGCGATGCGCAGGGGTTCCGGCTTTTCGGCCCGCGAAAGGCTGAAAAATTACACGTCCGTCAACTAGACGCCCACATCCACCACTACGGCTGGGTAAAACACCCGGCGGCACAACAGCGCAAACAATTCGTTTTCAACCGGCTTTGGCTCCCCGATGAAAAAGTGCGCGAACTGGTGGGCGATGCCGAGGTGTACGATTACGACGGCACCGAACCCCTGGAGCGCTACGACGGCACCCACCCGGCAGTGATGCTGCCGCGTATTCGGGCGGTAAACTGGCAGTTCGGCGGCGATCCGTTGGCGGCGCATTGGAGTTGGAAAGACCGCCTGTCCCGTACCCTGGAAAAGTACACCGGCTGGCGGCCAGGCGAGTACAAAAATTATAAGTTGCTCCGGTAAATCGGGGAACCTTTTGGCGGTTCGGGCCGTTACGTACGCTTTCCTTCCTTTTTCTAAAAACAACCCTGCTTATGCGCGTAGTTGCTCAATGCCTCTTGGAGCACAACGGCCGGCTTTTGCTCCAGGAATTCTGGCACGAACACGACCAGTATTACTTTTTCCGTCCGCCCGGCGGCGGGATCGAGCCCGGCGAGTACGCTGCCGCTGCCATGCGCCGGGAAATCGAGGAGGAACTGGCGGCAGAAGTTTCCGAACCGGAACTGGTCCATGTTTTGGAAAATATTTTTGAATACGGCGGCAAGACGCACCACGAAATTGTATTCCTCTTTCGCGCAGCCGTGCTGGACGAACGGCTGACCCGTGTGCCGGAAGTCAAACTCATCGACAACACCTTCGAATTCCGGGCAGTGTGGAAATCCGTGGCTGAATTATTGCGGGACGATGTCGTGCTGTACCCGGCGGGTTTGCGGGAGCGGTTGCCCCAGCTGTATCCGGAAGCGATATCGGTGTAGCTGCGGGACGGCTACTTCAGTGCCGTATCCAGTTCGCGCAGTACATTATCGGCCAATTGCCAGGTTGTATTCATGTGCACGGCCGGTTCCTGCCCGGCAAAAACCACCTGTTCGCAGGTTTGCCAAATCCGGGTTAGCGTGTCAACCGTAGACCCGGGCACCAGCCGTTCGGCAAGTTTTTCCCGCATGCGTTCTTTTGTGAGCAAAACCGGTTCGATGTCCAGGTGCATGGCCACATGTTCCTGCACTATTTTGAGCAGTTCGTGGTAAAACAGCTTTGGGTCGGGGTCCTGGATGTGTTGCGCAAGGGCTTTCATCTTTCCACGCACGGATTTCAGGCTGGGTTTAACCGGTGTCTCAGGTATGTTTGGCCGGGCCTTTCGCGGTCTTCTCCGCCAGAAATAGATCCAGAACAACAGCAGTACCAGGCCGGCCAGGGCACTCCAGGCCACCGGGTCGCGCAAGAGCACCGAAGTTGTTTGCCAAAGTTTATCCAGGGTCGATGGCGGTGGCGGCGGAATGCCGGCTATCGAATCGATCGGGGTGCTTTGTTGGCCGTAAAACTGCCCTGCCGTTACATGCAGCTGCACCGGGGCATCGGCCGGCAAGCGGCGGTAGTTATTGCTGTCGGGGTCGAACACAACCAGTTCCGGCATAAAAGAATAATCGCCGGGCTGCCGGGGCAAAATCACGTATTCGAGGGTGCGGGCGTGTACGAATTGCTCGCCGGTTTCGTATTCCTCCTGTTGCGGCACCTTGGGTTCAAAACCCTCCAGGCCGTCGGGAAGGTCGAATACCGGGTTGGCAAAACGCCGGGCATCGCCATTGCCTTCGATCGTAACGGTAAGGGTAAGGGCATCGTCGGTGGTGAGGCTGTCTTTATCGACCGCTACCTGCCAGTCGTATTGCCCGGCTACGCCGGAAAAATTGGCCGGGGCGGGCTCGGGCAGTGGTTTTACCTTGAGTTTAAGGGCCTGCGTTTGAACCATTTCGGGCCGGGACCCAAACAGCGCACTCAGGCTGCCGGCCTGCTCGATGCCAAGCCGTACGCGCGCCGGGCCGATCCGGAAGTCGCCGGCTTGCTGGGGGAACAGGGCCATTTCGTGCAAAATCCGGGTGACGTAGCGGTTGCCCTTGATTTTTTGTTGCCGCGTCCGGGTATCAAAACGCCGGCGTTCCTGGGTAAAAAAACCGTCGAAGGCGGGCAGGTCCAAAATGTCGTAGTCGGAAATACCCACCTGGGTGTACAGCACGATTTGGTACACAACCTGCTGACCTACCCAGGCTGTTTCGCGGTCCAGTTCGGCGCGGATAAACACCCGGGTGTCGGCCCCGGGTGGGGGTGTGGTACTGCCTTTGCGGGCTTTTCCGACGCGAACGACCAGGGGCTGCGTGCGGAGTGTGCGGTTGTCGGTTTGCACCGTGGCCGTTCCAATGGTGTACGTGCCCGGGGCGCCGGCCTCCAGTTCATAGGTCCAGGTTTGATGGCTGTACGATTTGCCGTTGACAAACCCCGATCCGCGCATTTCCGACGGCCCCGAGGTGACCCGGAAGCCGTTAAAATCGGGCGGGATAAATCGTTTGGCAAACGTATTTTTTAAGGAAAAAGAAACTTCAAAGCGGCTGCCCTCCGGCACTTCTTTCGCCGGCCCTTCCGATTCGAACGTGGCTGTTCCTTGTGCAGGCGCCGCCTGCTGATGAAAAAACAACCAGCAGATGACCAGGCAACCTGTTTGTATGAACCGTATGTTTCGCATCATTTGACGCGCTTTGGTTTGTATTTTGCTTTTTCTAAAAATTGTTGGGCGTTGCGAAGGTTCAACATTTCTTCGAAAGATTCATCCGGGTAGCGTTGCGTGTATGCCTTAACAATTTGCCAGCCGATCCAGTTGCCGATTTCGCCGGGTGCTTCCTGAAATACATTATCGGCGGTAGGGCTGGGCATCACGATTTTCTGATTTTTACTGCTAAGCGGCTGATACAGCACGCCCATATCGAGCAACCGGGCCCAGGTTTCCTGCTCGTTGACGTAGCATCCCTCCATTTGTGCGCGGGTGTACCCCATTTTTATGCTGTCGGGTGTTGCCGGCAAAAGTAAGTCCATGAGGTAGAGGATTTTCCCGTTGTTGATCATGTAATCCAGAATTTGTTCGCCGGGCGGCGGGCCCACAACCCGGCTCGACAGGGCAAGCGCGACCTTGGTGGGCATAAATTCTTTGGAAAACTGGCGGCGCAGGTATTGGGGAAAATAGTCGGGATTATAGCCCGAAAAATTCTCACCCAGGAACATGTCGAGTCCGATCATGACAAGACTGTCATTGACGGCATAGGCATCGCCGATAAACTCGGTAACGGCAGTAACAAAACGCGGTTGGGGGCGCTGCGGCAGGTAATACTGGTAATACCGCAGCAATTGCGTCAGGTCGGTTTTCAGGGTTTTCAGGTCGGGAAATACGGCCTGGCAGGAGTCGTTGAGCCGACGCACCTGCGGCGCCGTTACGAAACCGGTGATCGCCTCCAGCGGGGTTTCGTTCGGATTGGTTTGGTCGTGTGCGATTTCGGCGATAAAAAAGGGCAAAAAGTCGGGGTAGTTGGTGGCGAGTTGCTGAAGGCCGGGTTCGAGTTGCGTGGTGTCCAGCGCAAACAGATCCTGTTCGAATCGCTGGAGTTGCAGGTCTACCCGGATGTGGCTTACATCGGGTGCAGCGGTTGAATCCGCATTGGTACAACTGCCCGTGAGCAGCATTAAAATGAAGAAAACGGCACTTATCGGAAGGTAATTTGCATTTCTGCCCATACTCTAAAAAAATTTCTGCGAATTTAGCGCTGAAAAAACCAGGAGCTGTTCAGACCCTGTTTGAAAGACTCAACCATGCTCCCAGCTATTAACGCACAAAACAACAACACGTTATGAAAAAAATTGCTTTGGCATTTGGCTTTTTATTTGTGTTTCAGGTATTCGCCTCGGCACAGGAAGAGATTCGTTTTGGGATACAGGCGAGCCCGACTTGGTCCTGGATGCGTACCAATGATAAATTTCTGGAAAGTACCGGGTCAAATTGGGGGCTGAAATTCGGCGTGGTCGGTGAATATTATTTTACCTACAACTATGCTTTCATGGCCGGCCTTGGTTTTGGTTTCAACCACGGCGGTACCCTGCTCAACGGGTATCAACAAGGCACATTCTGGCCGAAAACAGATTTGAGCGACCCCCGGCTGGATACGCTGTCAAAAGACGCCAAGCTCCACTACCGGGTTACCTACGTGGAAGTGCCTTTCGGCTTGCGTTTCCGAGGCGGCTCCAACGAAGACTCCCGGATGAAATTTTACGCCGAAGCGCCCATTTTTACCCTCGGGTTTGTGAGTAAAGCTCTGGGCGATATCCGCGGAAATACCCCGATACAGTCGGAAGATGAAAATATTCGCAAGGATGTGAATGGCTTGTCCCTTTCCTGGGGCGTAGGCGCCGGTATCGAATACGAATTGGCCTCCAATGCCACGATTGTCGCCGGCTTGTATTTCCAACAGCAATTTACCGACCTGACCGACGATAGCGGGTCCGTGTTTGATTCCGGTGCCAATACCTGGAAAAAGGAGGACTCCAAGGGCGCTTTTAATGCGCTTTCGCTGCGGCTGGGGTTCTTTTTCTAAACATACTGATTTACAACGCTTAAACAAGAGTCATCCCGAATTTTTGAACTGACTTCAGAGAAGTCAAATATTTGTAGATCAATGATTTAATGAAACGCGGCGACCTCGGAGAGGTCGAGTAACATGATGTTGATAAGTTTCTACAAATATTTGACCTCTCCGAGGTCAGTTTTACTTAAAAATTCGGGATGACTCATGTTTATTATGGCTTGACCAGTTTGGCCGCAACCTCTCCGGCCCGAAGCAGCAGTGGTTCGTTAAGCAGGTATTCGATAAATTTTCCCCGGCGTTGGGTATGCACCAGCCCGGCGTCGCGCAAAATGCGCAGGTGTTGGGAGGCCACCGACTGTTCAATTCCCATGTCGGTGTAGATCGTCTGAACAGATGCCGGTTGATGGGTCTGCAGCAGGTCGATCATACGCAGGCGGAGGGGATGTGCCAGCGCACGCATTATGTCTGTGGCCGCGTTGAACTGTTCGGCGTTGAATTGGATGTGCTCGGGTTTAACCATAGGGGGACGGACGGATTAGCGGATGAAAGCAATGGACCCTTTCATCAGCAAATATGCATTTTTCTGCATTGTCACTTTCCGGCACCCCTAAAATAATACTGCATGCAACCAGCGTATCTGGTTTGCATGCAGCAAGGTGTGTAAGTACGATTGAAAAATTCGGATGAAGGAGATCTAATCAAATAGCCAGTTCTTCCACAAGCCGGGAAATCTGGCTGAGTCGTTCGCTGTCCAGGGAATAATAAATGTACTTGCCCTGCCGGTCGGTTTTTACCACACCGGCTTTGCGCAAAATGGCCAGATGCTGGCTCGCCACACTTTGTTCCAGGCGAAGTTTGATATAAATATCGGTGACCGTCATTCGCTGGTTTTCTTCCAGCAAGTCGATCATGCGTTGCCGTAATTTGTGGTTTACGGCACGCAAAACCAGCACTGCTTTGCGCAATTCACTGTAGTCGAGCGGAACGTCTTGTTGGCCCCCTTTCAAGACGACAGGCTCGCTCTTGGATTTTCTCATAGAATTTGTTTTAAAATATCAAAAAACCATATGTCAAGGTACGATTATGTTTCCAAAACTGTGCCAGATCAACATGCCGCAACTCCGTATGGTTTTTTATTTTCAGATGTAAACACATTGATTTACAATGCTAAAATAGAGCAAAATTTTCTCAATTTGATATTTTTTATCATTTTTTCTCAAAATGCAGGCTTGTTGGGCGTGGTGATATTCGGGGCTTTCATATAAAAAGGTTCGAAATATGTTATGTTCTGAAAATCATTTTTTTGAAAAAAATGCTCCGCAAGGCCCGCTAAATAATTTGCCGAGCAATTTTTTACCGAACTAAAAACCATATTCTCAACGATACCGGCATCTACCATTTTTTTTGCGCCGTTTCCTGAAATAATGCACACCGTTTCCGGTTTGTAATCCGAAATTCTGTTTATAAAATCCTTAAACAATTCGTGTTGCAAAATAAGGGGCTGTGCCGGCGCTAAAGTGCGTAGTTGATCATCGTACACCGCCGTCCAAACTTCCTGCCGGCGGGCATCGAGCATGGGGATCGCCAGTACGGGTTGGGGGTTGCGGATTGCGGATTGCGGATTATTTCCGCTCGCAGGCATGGAAAGTTCCAGCCCACCAGATGCGCCCGATAATCCATAATCCGCCAGGCTGGCAGCAGCCAGGGCTTGCAGGGTATCCACCGTGATGAGCGGCTTATCGAGGGCGAAACAAATTCCTTTGGCCGTCGATACGCCTACCCGCAGGGCTGTGTACGAGCCGGGGCCCCGGCTTACGGCCACCGCGTCGAGATCGGAAAGATTGAGGCCTGCCTGGCGGCAGCATTCGGCAATGAGAAGGGTAAGCCGTTCGGCGTGGCGAGCCTGGTCGGCATCTTCAGCCAGGGCAAGGGTACGGCCGTCGATTGCAATAGCAGCGCCACAAACCTCGGAGGCAGTTTCAATCAGAAGAATTTTGGCCATGTTTACGGGCGTAAAGAAACGGTTTTTAGGCGGATTGGCTCTTAGGGGCCGGAGAAGAATAACTTCCCCATTTGATGCTAAGCTTTTGCCGCTAAACTTCGTTGCTCATCACTTGCGTAGCTGGGCTATGCGCGTTCTTCGTGCCTTGTCCAGCGACAAAATCTCCAGCCTGAAAAGAGGAACTTATTCTTCTCCGGCCCCTTAGTCCAAAATAAGGCATTCCACGCGCCGGTTTTGTTGTCGCCCCGATTCCGTCGAATTTTCAGCCACCGGACGGGTCTCGCCGAACGCCTTCCAGTCCAGGCGGTTTTCCGGAATCCCTTTTTGACGCAAGTAATCAAAAACCGCCCGCGCACGCCGTGCAGACAGGTCCAGATTGTAATTTTCCGTGCCAACGTCGTCGGTATGTCCGGCAATGCCGATGCGGATGGCCGGGAATTTTACCATAAACCGGAATAGCTGATCTATCTCGCTATAGGCTGTTTCGCGCAAATCGGCTTTGCCGGAGTCGAACAGGACAGCGGCACTGAAGTTTATCCTTTTTTGTGTCAGTAGGGTCTTTTCCAGGCTGGAAGGCGTTTCCGGAGTGCTCTCCGGCTCCGGCAGTTGTTCAACAACGATGTTGTCCAGACAGAGATAGCCGGCGCGTTTGATCCTGTCCAAAGGGCTGCCTGCTTTATTGTTTTGCTCCGCAATACTGCTGTCCCGTGCCGGATTGAGATTGGTGGGGGTTTGGCTGTCGGGGAAAAAGTTGCCGATAAGAAAAAACTGAAATGCCCGGTCGGGTACGAATGTGGCGGATACCTTCTGCCACGCTCCGTTGGTGCTGATCACCTCGTTGAAATTGATCTGGGGCGGTGTATTTTTTTCCTGTAAAAAACGGGGCAGTGCGACATGGTCCTCCAGCGGTTGCGTTAAAAAATAAACGCCGAGATTTCCTGCTTTTACCGCTTCGACGGGGGTGTTGGATGCATAAACAGTTTGCATGTGTTCGCGCATGATCGCCGAGTCTTCCCGCACCCAAATTTCCACCCGGTACCGCGCGCCGGGCCGCAATGGTTGGCGCAATTGTCCCTGGATCACTTCGTGGTAATCATAGCGCTGGCCAATGTCGGCAGCGGGAAGAAAATGGATCAGGCCGGCACAATAATTCCCGGCCCGGCTTTGAGCCAACCAGGAACACCCCGTGTCAACCCGATGCAGGTCAGGCGTAAGCGCGTCCAAAGTAGTCCAGTACTCCACCGAGGCATTAAATTCAGCGGATGACTGCATGAACCGGCAACTCACCGGGGAAGCAGGCGGCTTCAGTTGTTCAAAACCTGGGTTGAGGACCAGGTTTTGCCCTTGCAGCAAGTTGGTAAAAAGGAAAATCAGAAAGTAAAAACGTCGGACCACGATAGGCGTGCTGGCATTAGTTTTCCATGGACAAATTCCCTTGAATAATGCCGCCGCCGACGACATCGTCGCCTTCATAAAAGACGGCGCTCTGGCCGGGCGCGATACCTTTCACATTGGCATGAAACTGAACATCCACAGCGTTGCCGACCGGCAACAGAGTGCTGAGCGTACCGCCGTCGCGATAACGCACTTTGGTTACGGCTTCAAGCCCCGCATCGGGCAGGTTGCCGTATTTCATCAGGTTGACTTTGCCGACGAGCATGCCGTTGCGGATCAGGTCGTCTTCGCGGCCCAGGACCACGGTGTTGGTTTCCGGCTGGATTTCGGTTACAAACATCGGTTCGCCCAGCGCAATGCCCAGGCCCTTGCGTTGCCCAATCGTATAAAACGGGTAGCCCTGATGTTGCCCCAGCACCTTGCCCTGGGAATCGACAAAGTTGCCGCCGGCTACTTTTTCTTCCAGGCCTTCTACGTGGCGTTTCAGAAAACCCCGGTAATCGTTGTCGGGCACGAAGCAGATTTCGTAGCTCTCGGCTTTTTTACTCAGTTCGTCCCAGCCGCGTTCGGCGGCCATTTGCCGCACTTCGGGTTTGGTGAAATTGCCAAGCGGCATGCGCGTGCGGTTCAGGCACTCCTGGCTGAGCCCCCAGAGCACATACGATTGGTCTTTCTGGCGGTCGCGGGCGCGGGTGATGTATTTCCGGCCGTCAAGTTCGTTGATGATGCCGTAGTGCCCGGTGGCGATGAATTCGCAGTCGAGCAAATCCGCCCGGCGCAGCAGGCTGTTCCACTTAATGTGGGTATTGCAGAGCACGCAGGGGTTGGGGGTGCGCCCGGCCATGTATTCGTTCACAAAATCATCGATCACGTAGTCGCCGAATTCTTCCCGGATATCCACGATGAAATGATGGAAGCCGAGTTTGACGGCTACCTGCCGGGCATCGTTGATGCTGTCGAGGGAGCAGCAGCCCGTTTCTTTTTTGGAACCGCCGGAGGTGGCGTAATCCCAGGTTTTCATGGTGACACCAATAACCTCCCAACCTTCCTCGTGCAGGAGGACGGCCGTAATGGTGCTATCGATGCCGCCAGACATGGCGACGAGGGCTTTGCCGCGCTTTGACATATGTTTTTGTTTTTTTACCACGGAGGCACGCAGGACACGGAGTATTACCCATTCAACCTGGCAAGTCTCCGTGTTCTACGTGCCTCCGTGGTGCATTGTTTTTTTGTAAACAACAACCGGGTACGCACAGTTCAACGGTTATTTTTCTTCCAGACCCTGCAAGAAGAAATCTACCTTCCCGTCCATGCCCTTGTTTTCACTTTTAGCCGCTTCCCGGGCCTTTTGCGCGGCAGCGCGGGCCTTTTCCTGTTCGCCCTGGCGTTTGTACACTTCGGCCAGTGTCAGGTAATATTCGGATAGTCCGCCATTTTCGGCTGCTGTTTTGGCCCATTTCTCGGCTTGTTTCAGCACCTGGGATTCTTTCGGAAACGCACGCAGCATTTTGACTACCAGGTCGTGCAGGAGCGCGGCGTTGTTTTTAACTTCTTTTTTCTGGTAATTCTGTACGGTTTTCAGGTATTTTTTGGGGTCGTTGGTGGTGGCGTAAAAATTCATTTCCGCCTCTGCGGCAAACCCCGCGGCGCGTTCGGGAAGCCCCGCTTCCATCTTGGTTTTGGCTTCTTCCAGCAGGCGTTCGCTGCGAAACTCCACGGCTTTTTTAACCGTGTTCTGACAGGCCAGGCTGATCCGCGTTTCCACGGCTTCGTTGCCCTCAAGCGCCGCAATTTTTGCGCGGTGTTCCAGCAGCAGATCAAAAACCCGGCTGTCGGCTTCGATGGCGCCTTCGAGGATAAACCGGAGGTTCAGGGAAGTCGTGAGGTCAGACTGCGTGCTCAGGTAGTCGTTCGTAATTTTTAGCGAGGGCTTGTTGGCGCGGTTCAATGCGCGTACGTAACCGAGCAGGAATTCCGGATCGCGGTTTCCATCTGCGTATTCTTTTTCAAAATCTTTCGAGGTGTCCGTTTTGCCGCCGGCTTTTTGGCCGAAGGCAATCAGCGCGTCGGCGTTCATGGCGCCGACCTGCTTGAGCACTACTTTGCCCTCGGCGTCGAGAATCATCAGGGTGGGGTATGCCCGCACGGGGTATTGCCCGGCAAACGCACTGTTTTCCGGCTTTTCCATGTCAATTTTCAGGTTGATAAAATTGGCATTGAAGTAGTCGCCCACTTTGGAGTCGGGGAACACCTGGGCAGCCATGCGTTTGCAGGGGCCACACCAGGCGGCAAAGGCATCTACAAAAATCAGCTTTTGTTCGGCTTTGGCTTTTTCCTGCGCTTCAGCCCAGGTTCCGTGAAAAAAATCGATACCCTGGGCCGGCAAAATGGCGGAACAGCACAGGGCCAGCAAGGTGGCGAGCATGTATTTATTCATGAGCGGGACAATTTTTTAGTTAAAACGGCTGCAAAAATACGGGAAAATAAACGTTCGGGTGGACCCATAAGTTGCAAACGGCGGGTTAATGGTCCAATACCATTTCCAAAACCGCCGGTGTGTTTATTTCCGAAAAACCCGGCACATGGAGCTGGTAAAACTGCAACAGCCCGCGCAACAGCGCCTTGCGTTCGGGGCGGCTGAGCGCTACTTCGTGACATTGTGCCAGCGGACTGTTGAGCAAGTCGAGCAGGGGCATTGCTTGTTCGGGCTGTAAGTACAGCGTGTGCGGCGGTGCTTCCGCCAAAAAAACACCCTCCTGCAGGTCGAAAAATACCGGGCCGGTTGCATCGCCTTGCGGTTGGAAGCCCAAAAAGCCGGACAAATGCAGCAAAAAATGCAAATGCAGGTTGGCAATGGGGTGGGCCGTGCTGTCGAGCCAATGCAACTGATCGAGTAAAAAATCGAACAGTTCGGGGTTTTCTTCTCCCGCGTGGATGCTTTTCTGGCAAATTTCAGCCATGAACAGCGCGATGGCGCCCCGTTTAATATCGAAAGGGATTTGTTGGAAAATTTCACCGGCGCGCATCTCCTTCAGGCGGTTCAAGTGCCCGTCGGCGTCGCGGAAATAGGCAACCAGGTCGACCACCATCATCGGCTGGAACAAACTGAACGGCATGCGCGATTTAGCGGTGCGCACGCTTCCCCCGATAAATGACCGGAGGCCTTTGTCTTCGGTGAAAATGTCGGCAATCACGCTGGTTTCACCGTATTTG
This sequence comes from uncultured Saprospiraceae bacterium, assembly GCA_964484205.1. GTDB lineage: Bacteria > Bacteroidota > Bacteroidia > Chitinophagales > Saprospiraceae > M3007. Next base: position 54,283 of record CAZAEZ010000002.1, read on the forward strand.
ATGCTGCGAAAGATGATGCCGCGGGTGTGGAGCATTTTTAAAAAAGATTTTCGATTTGGGATTTACGAATTACGATTTGGGCAATCCTGGATGGGTTAGAATTATCCCACTTTAAAAAACTGAAAAACTGTAAATTTTGCCCCCTAGGCTAGTCTTTGTAGATAATTATTTAAAAATCCGGTCAAACCGCGCAGCCAGCTCAGGCAATACGACGCGGAATTGTTCCGGAAAAATAAAATAATGGTGCATCGCGACGGGCAGCGCCGGCAAATCGCTCAGGCCGACAACCGACTCGACATGCTGCCGCGACATCTGGCTGCTGACCTGGAGTTTTTCCCAAATGGCATCGTCGGTCAGGTCGGGCCAGTCAAGTTGTGGGTTCAGGAGCACAAACGCTTTGGCATATTCGTGCATGCCGACATTGTAATACTTGGCCGGTTCGATGTAGGCCAGCATGAGCTGCTGGGCCGAAAACAGCAGACAGCTGTCGGCCTCATACAGTTCGGAAGCATGCACGAAATCGTATTCCGGCGTAGGGAACGGGTAGGGGTAGACAATTACCTTTTCAAATTTTTCAAACAAAAAATCGGGCCGGTTAAACGTCAGCGTCACCGCTTGGGTTGCGAGGGCCAGCTGTACATCCAGCGGTACCGTTTCGTCGGGCCAGGCCATTGGCGTCCAGTCGGTTGCCATCATAAAAAGTGCGGTTCGGTCGCGAAAACGCTGCTTGTCCGCTTTTTTCAGGCCCTGGTAAAACACCGTACTGCGCTCCAGCAATTCCTGCAGGCCGGCGGGCAGTGCGGGTGGGCGCCGGCTGTACCACCACCAGTTCAATTGCGGGCTGAACACGTAAATCAAAGTGGCCATCACCACAAACGGAATGATCCAGGGGGCCAGGTAGCTGTCCTTCGTCCAGGTCAGGTAAAGGAAAAAAAGCGCGCCGCCGACAAAGGGGGCTGCAAGGATGTTGGCAAATTTTTGACGCATAACCGGACAAAAATACGGTACCGGGGAGCGATTTCGGCGGCCGTTTAATTTTTGTCTGTAAAAAATTGTGTGGAATGCTTTCAATTTGAAATTGCTCCGTTTACCTTTGCACCCGCTTTTTCAGCAGGCTGGTACCTTAGCTCAGCTGGTAGAGCAACGGACTGAAAATCCGTGTGTCCCCAGTTCGATTCTGGGAGGTACCACTGAAAGTCCCGCAGATGTTTTCTGTGGGGCTTTTTTGTTTTGATCCGGTCGCTTGCAAATCCCGGAAAAATTGGAATCGCTACTTTCGCCATCGAAACCATTTGCTCCGCTACTCGTTTACATCCTTTCACGCGCCACTCCGCACAAGAAAATAATGTCCGACGATATCGTCATAAGAGTCCTGCTCCTGCCTCTGGCCCTGCTTTACGGCATGGTGATCGGCTTGCGAAACCTGCTTTACCGCATCGGGCTTTTGCGCAGCATAGAGTTTGATCTGCCGGTAATCTCGGTGGGCAACCTCACGGTGGGCGGCGCCGGCAAAAGCCCGCATATCGAATACCTCCTGCGCTGGCTCGACCAATACATCAATGTGGCGGTGCTGAGTCGCGGTTATGGCCGCAAAACCGAAGGCTATCGCCCGGTCAGTGTGATCGATTCCGTGGAGCAGGCCGGTGACGAACCGGTGCAGTTCAAACGCAAATTTCCGGAAGTGCCCATCAGCGTCAGTGAAAGCCGGGCGCTTGGCGTGCCCGAACTGGTGCGGCGCAACCCCGATCTGCATTGCGTGCTGCTCGATGATGCCTTTCAGCATCTGGCGGTTACGCCGGGGCTCAATATTTTGCTCACAGAGTACAGCCGGCCGTTCACCCGCGACTGGCTCCTGCCGGCCGGCCGCCTGCGTGAGGGCCGTTTTGAGTATCGCCGGGCGGATATAATTTTGGTTACGAAATGCCCCGATAATCTTACAGCCCGGCAGCGCCTGCACATGGAACAGGAAATCGACCCGTTCCCGCGCCAACGCGTTTTTTTTACCAAATACAGCTACGGCTTGCCTTATGAATTATTGCGCCCCGATTTAAAGCGCAACCTCGACTTGCAAACGGACGTGCTGCTCGTCAGCGCCATCGCCAATACCGATTATTTGTTGCAGTACCTGGCGCAAACGGTGAACTCGGTGCAGGCACTGGAGTACTCCGACCATCATTATTTCACGGAAGCCGATCTGCACACTGTGCGCCGCCGTTTCAATGCCATGCCGGGGCAACATAACATTATCCTCACCACTGAAAAAGATGCTACCCGGCTCGAGCTGCACCGGCAGTTTTTGTGGGAAAATCAGATTTCCATTTTTGTGTTGCCTGCGGTGGTGGAATTTTGCGATAACGACGAAGCGGAATTCCAAGCTGAAGTGCAGCGGTTTTTGCTGGAATTCAAGGTATGAACCGGTTTTGTCCTGCCCTTATTTTTTAAAGTACGCCCCCACCGCTTCCCGGACACTGCCATGTTTTAACAACAGGCCTTGCGCAGCATCGTAGTCCAGACCGGTTGCCTGCATGACCATTTTGGCGCCGCGATCGACAAGCTTGGCGTTGCTGAGTTGCATATCCACCATTTTGTTGTCCTGAACCCGCCCAAGCTGGATCATTACCGTACTGGAGATCATGTTTAAAACCAGTTTCTGCGCGGTTCCGGCTTTCATCCGGGTACTGCCGGTAACAAACTCAGGGCCTGTGACCACCAATACCGGAAAATCCGATTCGGCAATAACCGGCGCGCCGGGATTGCAGGTGATGCAACCCGTGGTGATGCCGTGTTCGCGGCAGGCGCGCAGGCCATGCACAACATAAGGTGTGGTGCCGGACGCTGCAATCCCGACGACAACATCCTGGGTATCAATTTGGTGCGCCTTTAAATCCTCCCATGCCTGGGTGGGGCTGTCTTCGGCGCCTTCCACGGCTTTGCGGATCGCGCTGTCGCCACCGGCAATAATCCCGATCACCCAGCCGGGTGGGGCGCCATAGGTAGGCGGAATTTCGGATGCATCCAGTATTCCAAGCCGGCCACTGGTGCCTGCGCCGATGTAAAAAAGCCGGCCCCCTTCGCGCATTTTCGGCACGATTGCCTGGACCAGTGCTTCAATTTCCGGAATTGCTTTTTCCACAGCCAGCGGCACCGTTTGGTCTTCGGCGTTGATATTCCGAAGGAGTTCCTCCACCGGCATTTTTTCGAGGTGCCGGTATTTTGACGGACTTTCAGTGATCTTCTCCATGGATGTCTGATTTACGCGACTGTTTGCAATTCGTTTGATGCCGTTTACGAGGCATTTGCTTTTTTAACAAAGTTTCAATTTGTGCTAACAAGTCTTAATACTTCAAGTGCAGCCTGAAGGTGCAACTTTCGGTCAAATTTGAAAAACAACTGTAAAACAATGCTCGCCATGTTTGCTCGAATAAAGTTCACCACGCCAATAATTGCCGTTCTAACGCTCAGTTTACTGCTTACGGCTTGCCAAACTGCTCAGAAATTTGTTGAAAGCGGCGACTACGACGGCGCAATCGCCTATTGTATCAACAAATTACGCGGCAAAAAAAATAAAAAAACCGAGCTGGTTCGTGGCCTCGAACTTGCTTTCAGCAAAGCCCAGGCCCGCGACCTGAACACCGCCAATCAACTTGCTGCCGGCGGTCGGCCTGAAAACTGGGAACGGATCAACTCCATCCACCGTCAGATACTTACCCGTCAGAATAAAATTGCCCCTTTGCTGCCGTTGGTTTCCAAAGACGGCTACCGTGCGAATTTTGAGTTTGTAAATATCAGCCAATTGGAAACGGAAAGCCGTGGAAAAGCTGCCGAATACCTGTATTCCCGTGCTGAGGATTTGCTATTTCGCGCCGATAATGGCGACCGCCAGGCTGCCCGCGATGCCTACCAGCTCCTGCTTGACCTGGAAACCCGCTATTACAAGCAGTACAAAAACAAAGCGCAACTGTTACAGGATGCATTGAATCTTGGCACCACCCATATCCTGTTTGAAATTGAAAACCGGAGCAACAAATACCTGCCGAGGGACTTCAACGACCGGATTCTGGCATTAAATGCTTCCGATTTGAACAGCCAGTGGCGCGCATTTCACTTTGCCCCCAATTCCAGTTTGCCGGTCGATTACCGGGTAGTGTTCAATATCCGGCAGGTAGACATCAGCCCCGAACGGATCAGCGAACGGCGTTATGTGGATGAAAAAGATATTCAGGACGGTTGGGATTACGTGTTGGACGAACGTGGAAACGTAAAAAAAGATACCGCAGGCAACGATATCAAGAAGCCGCGCATGGTCTGCATTCGCGCCGAGGTTTTGGAGGTTTTTCAGTCCAAGGCGGCACGCCTGACCGGCACCATCGATATTTACGATGCTGTTCGAAATACCCGGATTGATTCGCGCGATCTGGGTACTGAAATCTTGTTTGAAAATTATGCCTCTACATTTCAGGGAGACCGCAGGGCGCTCAGCCGCGACTCGCGCAACCGGATTGGTAACAGCCCGCAGCCCTTCCCGCAGGATGAACACATGCTGATGCAGGCTGCCGACCGGCTTAAGCCGGAAATCAGGGATGAGCTGCGGCGCAGCCGGGGGATTCTTTGATCGTGCATTTGCTCGCCGGAGCGTATTTTTTTTACCACGGAGACATGGAGGACACGGAGGTACCCTACTCGTCCTACGACTTCAAGTCGTAGGACGAGTGTCCGCAGACACGGAGGGCACGGAGGATAAAACTCCGTGCCCTCCGTGCCTCCGTGGTGAAAATTTAAAAGCGCGTTTGCACACGGGAGAACTTAGGATAAACCTACTTTCAATAACCTCAAAGAAATGCCACAACGCCTGCCTGTATGGAGAAGGTGTTGATAGGCTCGCGTTTCGGGCCGACTCCTTTTCCGGAGAGCGACTGCCGGTAAGCGGGTTCAATAAACGCCGTATACCGTTTCCCGGCAATTGGATGCTCAATACGAATGCCGGCATCCACCGACGCATAGAAGTTGTCGTTTAGTTTACCTTTTTCCAGGAGCCCGCGACCCGATTGCCGGAGCTGCGGCGATTGGTTGGGATCGGGCAGGAAATTCGGCGGCAAGGCATCGGGAGCATAGTAAACCGTCCCGTAGTCGTATGTTTTTTGCGAAGCAAAATTGGCCGTCAGGCCGGCGGTTGCGTGTGCTGTGGTGTTGCCGATCCGGGCGATCCGGCGCGTCACTTTCACAGGCACGGTTACCATATCGGTATGCACGTCGGTCAGGGTCGAACCGTAGTAGCCATTGGCGATATTCCCACTGTAAATTTCGACTTCCCGTTTGGGCGTATACGTTTTTTGAACATAACCCAGGCCGGCTTCAATCCCCCATTTTCCAGTGCGATAACCTGCGGTTATGGCTCCTCCGTACCCGGCACTATTCCGGCGTGTGCCATGCACAAGCACCCTGTTTTGATCCATGTTCGCCGAGGCGGCGAGGTAAAACGGTCCGGGACGGTTGGCCTGTTTTGTGGGTACGATGGGCATGAGCAGTTGGCGTTCAGGTACTGAAAAACCGGCCAGCACATCGGATGGGATCAAATCAACCGAAGCGATCATGGGTTTGGCGCTTGCGCCAATTGCCGCCAGGTCGGTCAGGATTTCAAGAATAGAATTTGCGTTGCGATAATCTGAAGTACCCAGAAACGGAATGGCCGGGTTTGAAGCCAGCGTGCTGGAAATAGCGGCTTTGTAAATTGAATTGCCATCTGAAAATGCTTCATTGGACGCCACAGCCAAGTCGGTGTTTGAGCTTGTCCCGCCGGCTTCTGCAATTGGCACATCGGCAGGGAACACCGGCTTTTTTGGACTTTCAGCGGCATTGGGTCCAAAGAATGCCGGGAAATTCCAAAAAAAGAGCAGTAAAAGTGTGCATTCGGCCAATTTGGCGAGGCGCAAGCGCAAAATGCGGCTGGTCTGGATCTGCATTTTTGCAGCCAACATTTGCCAATGCGTAGTCTGAAACGGTACGTCCAACCGTTGTAGGGTATGGAATACGGCTTTATCCACGGCATCCACGGCAGCCGGGTGTTCTTCCACCAAGGCTGCATCCATACGAGCTTGCAGGGCCGTCCAGCTGGCCGGATCGTAGGCTGGCTCCAGATTATCCAGAACCGCTTTCAGGCTGTAATCAAAAGTCTTGTCGTCCATTTTCGTCAAACTGCATCCGTCGTGCAGTAAAAAATTCTTTTAGTTTGATCCGGGCTTTCACCAGGTTGCTTCGGGAGGTGCTTTCGGTGATTTGCAGGGCGTCGGCAATTTCTTTATGGGAAAAACCTTCCACAACGTACAGGTTAAAAACGGCGCGGTAGGCAGGCGATAATTCGTGTACGGCGGCCAGTATTTCCTGTTCGGTCAGTTGGCTCAGGGCATCCGGGTCGTCGTTCGACAAGGCGTGCGCTTCCGTGATATCCTCGGTGCGGCGCCGGATCGTTTTGCGGTAATAGTCGATGCAGGTATTAACCATGATCGTTCGTATCCAGGCGGGCAGGGAAGTGCCTGGCTTAAAGCGGCCGATATTTTGGAATACTTTGATAAAACCTTCATGGAGCAGGTCGAGCGCTTCGTCCCGGGAGCCGGCATACCGCAGGCAAATACCCATCATCTTGCCGTAGTACTGCTGGTACAATTGCTCCTGGGCCCACCGTTCCTGACGCGTCAGGGCAGCTAACAATGTGTTTTCCGTGTTTTCCAAAGGGAGGGCAAAATCCATATGTAATAGTCGGTTCAAACGTTGGAGAAAAACGGCATCAGGATGCGCCCGCCTGCTAACGAGCAAATGAAAAACGAAACGGTGCAGCCATATGCTGCCTGTACTGGCGCAAAAATTTTCAGAAAGGCTGCCCGGGCAATGGCGATTATTTACCGGGGAGGGGCGTTTGCACCCGATTCAACTTTGTTTTTGAAACAAAAAGCCATCTAAATAATTTTTTAAAACAAAGTGTTGTTTTTAAAATACTTTTTGTTTTAAATTTGTCGCAGGATAAGTAACAAGTCGTTTCTAAAAACTAATACCGCCGTCATCATGGGAAAAATGAAATGGTACGCCACGATGGAGGACAATTTACAGCAGCCGGTACTTCGTAAAAATACAACACAATATCGACAGCGCCGACAAACTGCGCTTGGCCACTGGATCGACAATCAACCCGAACCTGCTTCACTACGGGCCTTAATCCGGCAAATAATTTGGCGGCTCCGGCGGCATTGGCTGGCTTTCCTGTTCCAGGCCAACAAATACACCCTGGGCGCGTTTCGCAAACGGACGGCATTAAAACTGGGGACGGTCCTCGGGTTGGGCTATTTTTTATTGCTTTCGGAGCAGCGATCCGAATTTTTATTACCGGGCCAATTGAGTGAGTCCATGCAGTTGGGGCCTGTTGAAACAGCATTGGAAGATGCTGTGGAACCAACCTCCGGCCGCTCGTTGGAGTGGAAAGTAACAGCGGAACCAAAGGCAGAAACCCTGGTCGAGCCCGCACTTCCAAAGCTAAAAAAAAGCGGCAATGATGCAGCCCCAATATCCGCGCGTCAGATGAAAGGAGGCCAGACGGATGAATATATCCGGCGTTTTGCAAAAACCGCTGTGCAGGAAATGCATAAGTTCGGGATTCCGGCCAGCATCAGCCTGGCCCAGGGCCTGGTGGAAAGCCGCTACGGCACCAGCACGCTGGCCGTTCGGAACAACAATCATTTTGGGATGAAGTGCTTTTCCAAAAAATGCCGCGACGGGCACTGCTCCAATTTTGGCGACGACCATCACAAAGATTTTTTCCGGATTTACAAAACACCCTGGGACAGCTGGCGCGCGCACAGCCTCATGTTAGCGAACGGACGCTACGCCCGGCTCAAAAAATTTGGTAAAAATTACCGGAAATGGGCGCAGGGCCTGGAAAATTTGGGCTATGCCACAGACCGGTCGTATGCCGAAAAACTTATCGGGGTAATTGAACGGTATGATTTGCACCGTTTTGACCGGATGTAAAAAAGGTTGAAACTGCTTACCCCTGCACGTACACCACCCACTTTTCCTCAAACCAGGGATCGTCGTAAAAAGCGCTGATCGGGAATAGCTCGGTGTAACTGCTGCCGTCACCCGGAAGCGCAGCAATTTCCGGTTGGATTTTTCCCCCTTTCAGGGCGATCAGGCCATTGGGATAAGCATGGGTTTGTTTTTTCTTTAACAGGCGTTGTGACCAGCCGAGCAATTTGTCCAACGGGGCCACGGCACGGGTCAGGACAAAATCGAAGCTGTGGGCCATTTTCAGATCCTCGGCCCGGCAATGGCGTGCGGTGACATTGTTCAACCCCAGCGCCTGCGCGACTTCCCGGACCACGGTAATTTTTTTTCCGGTTCCGTCGATCAGCGTAAACTGTACTTCAGGCAACAAAATGGCCAATGGAATTCCGGGGAAACCGCCGCCCGTACCCAGATCGAGCAGGCGCGCGCCGGGCTTGAACTGGAACACTTTCGCGATGGCAAGGGAGTGCAACACATGCCGGACTTCCAGGTTTTCAATGTCTTGCCTGGAAATCACGTTTACTTTGGTATTCCACGACCGGTAAAGGGCATCGAGTTGTTCAAATCGGGCGCGTTGATCAGCGTCCAGGTCGGGAAAATAGTGTAGAACGGCTTGCATGGCGGTAGGGCTATTGCGACAAATTTTTGAGCATTTGCTCGGCCTGCTGGCGCCGCTCGGGGTCGCGGGTATTCCCCAGCGTGCGTTCGACGGCGCCCCGCGCTTTGTCCCGCAACATCGGGTTTTCTTTTGCCAGTTGAACAAATGCCAGTGCCTGGTACCAATACAAATCCTCGCCATACCGCCCCAAATCTTCAATTTTGGCCAAACACCGGATCGCTTCCACCGGGTCTTCCAGTTTTAAATGAATGATGCCCAGGAAAAACCAGGCATCGGACTGGCAGATCGAGCCCGGGCCCAGTGCAATCAGGAACAGCGGGTCGAGCGCCGCTTCGTACTCATTGGCCTGGTAATACGCATCCGCTTCCCGCAACAACAGCAGGCACTCGTTGGGTTGCGCTCCGGAGGAATCATTGCCCATTTCGGCGCCATAGCGCGTTTCAAGGTCGGCCAACAGACTGGCCGGAGGGTTAAAATTGTCGGCAAAAACTTCGGCTGCTGTTTTGGGTCGGAAATAAAATTGGAAAATCCCGTAGCCGACAGCAACCAGCAACAAAATGCCCACTGCCCAGCGCCAAATCCGGTTCGATTCGGGTGGCGCCGGTGGCCCCGCTTTCCATTCTGCTTCCAGGGCCTGGCTGCGTTGCCAAACTGCATACCCGTCGCGATCCTGGATTGCCGTAGTTGCCCAATGCGGCATTTCTTCCAGGGGTTCGGCTTCCGGTGCGAGCAATTTCAGGTAGGCTTCGCGGCATCCGGTCCGCTTTTCGGCATCAATATCTGTTTCGGCGGTTTCCGGCTTTTCGGCAGCTTCCAGGACTATTTTTCGGCAGCCGGGTTCCAGTTGTTGCAGTTTTTGCCAGGCAAACTGTTTTTGCCGGCTCAGGTCGAGGGCCTCTTTTTCAGGCAATCCGGGAATGGTTGCCCCGGTATCTTCCGCTGCCTCGGTCAGGTGTTCGTCCGGTTCCTCCGGTTGCGCTTGCCCGGCTTCAAAATGCGCCAGGCTCAGCGCCTTCAAAAACTGGAAAAACGCTACAGTTTCCGGGAGCGTGCCCTGGCGCCCCATGCTTGCCGCGTCGTTGACGGCGAGTTGAAAGGCGCCGGCTGCATGTGCTTCAGTTCCTCCGTGCTCCAATATCGCCTGGATGACCGGCATCCGAAATTCATCGTATACGACCGCCAGCGTTGGCCCGGGATTGTCGCGCAGGCCATTCAGGTAAGTCTCGTTTGGAAATTGTCCGGTCGGGTGTGTCACGCGCTGCTTGAAATGAATTATAAACAGAATAAAAATGTAAAAGTAAAGTTTCCGGTTCGTTAAATGAAAAAGAGCCGGGACATTGCTGCCCCAGCTCTATGAAAACACCTAAAACCCTATTAACTAACCTTATGAAAACTATTCTTAAACCGCAAAGGCGGTATTTTTTTAGCTCACTGCAATTGTTTTGCTGATGGCTTTCGCTTCTTCTTTTTTCGGCAGTGCGATCAGCAGAACACCGTTCTCATAAACAGCCGAAACCTGGTCTTGGTTCACCGTTTCGGGCAATTTGAAGGTGCGTTCGAACGATGCGTACCGGAATTCCCGGCGGGTAAACCGTTCGCTGTTTTCGGCGTTTTCCTGCTTGCGCTCGGCGCGAAGCGTCAGTTGATCGTTTTCAACATTCAGGGAAAAATCGCCCTTTTCAAAGCCGGGGGCAGCCACCTCAATCCGGAACGCGGCATCCGTTTCTGCAATATTCACCGCCGGCTGACTGGTCAACGCATCGGAACCAACAAAGTCGGCTATCGAGCGATTGAAAAAGTCATCCAATAAACCGTTGGAAAAGTAATTGGTTGAAGGGATCTGGCGAAATTTTGCTATTTTGGTCATCATTTTACAATTTAAGTTTTATAGATAATTGTACCCGCTCTATTTCAATTCGCATACCAAGCCGTTTTTAGCGATATTTTGGCAGCAAATGTCGAGTGCGTGTGCCAAAATGACACTTTTTTAATTGCATTAATGCCAAAATGACACGCTCAATCGACCCTTACCCACAAATCAGTTATTTCAGCACGTAAATCCATGTTTCAGGCAAACTTATTCGACGGAAAAACCGTCCTCGTTACAGGTGGCGGCAGCGGTATCGGGCTTGAGATCGCCCGCCAGTTTTTGCAATATGGCGCCACTGTTTACATCGCATCGCGCAAGGCCGAACGGTTTGAGGAGGCGCTGGAAATTTTGCAGCCCCTGGGCGCCGTTCATTGCTACCAGGCCGACATCCGGGAGCCGGAACAGCTGGAAGGCCTGGCCGGTTACATCGCTGAAAAGAGCGGCCGGCTCGATATCCTGGTGAACAATGCCGGCGGCCAGTTCCCAAGTCTTGCCGAAGACGTCAGTCCGAACGGCTGGAAAGCCGTAGTCAACACCAACCTCAACGGCACCTGGTTTGTTACCCAGACAATGGCCAAACGTTTCTTTTTTGAACAAAAAGCCGGTGTCGTGATCAATATTGTGGTGAACAATTACCGCGGCCTGCCCGGCATGGCGCACAGTGGAGCGGCCCGCGCCGGGGTGATGAACCTGACCAAATCGCTCGCCGTGGAATGGGTGCACCGCGGCATCCGGCTCAATTGCATCGCACCCGGCATTATAAAAAGCAGCGGACTGGAGCAATACCCGCTCGAGTTGGTGGAGGGCATCGCCGAACACATTCCGATGAAACGCCTGGGTACTTCGGCCGAAGTGGCTGCGCTCACCCTGTTTTTAGCAAGCCCAATGGCGGCTTACATGACCGGCGACACTATTTACATGGACGGCGGCATGCGACTCTGGGGGGATATCTGGCAATTCGGCAAAACAGAATCATGAAAAATGCATCGCAACACCCGGCGTTTCTGATCTCCCAGTTCTTAAGGCCCGGGCTGGGAAGGGCACTCCTGCTCCAGGCGCTTGTTTGCGCACTCGCCCTGACCGCCCACGCGCAAGCCCCGGCCGACAGCCTGCGCCTGCTCGACAGCCTGCCCATTCAGGCTGCCTTTGCCACGGCCGACAACCTGGGCAATATCTACGTGATCACTCCGCAAAATGCCGTGGAAAAATACAGTCCCGACGGTACCTTCCAGTTTCGGTACACAAACAACCGGCTGGGGACTGCCGCCTGGCTGGATGTCACCAACCCGCTGAAAGTGCTGGTTTGGTATGCCGATTTTCGGTCGGTCGTTTTTCTCAACCGGAGCCTGACCGCGCTCGGCGAACTCAACCTGATTCGGGCCGGATACCCGGAGGTGCGCACGGTAGCTGCAGCTGCCGACGGCAATCTCTGGCTGTACGACGAAGTGGCTTTCCAACTCAAAAAAGTGACACCGGAAGGGCAAACCAAATTTGAAAGTCAGGCGCTGAACCTCCTTCAATCGGAGCGCATTACCATCAGCTGTATTCGCGACAAAGGCGCGGAAGTACTGGCCTCCGATGCCGAATTGGGCCTGCTGCGCTTCGATGTGTATGCCCAGTTTCAACAATTGTTGCCCTGGAAAGGAATTTCCCGTTTTGCCGTGCGCCGGAATACGCTGGCCTACCAAAGTCCGGAGGCCGTCCATGTCGAACAGTTGCAGGTGTCGGACTCCCGGAGTCTCCCCTTGCCGGATTCCGCCCGTCAAACCGGCGCCGCAGCCTGGATCGCCCCCGGACTGCTGCTGGTGCAAAACGGGGAAGTATTGGAATTGTGGCAATGGCAGTAGGCGGTGTATCAGGGCGCCAGGCGCTCGATGGTCCAGCCAATTTTTTCACGGGTGTACCGGATCCGGTCGTGCAAGCGGTTTTCGCGGCCCTGCCAGAACTCTACCACATCCGGGCGCACCCGGTAGCCGCCCCAAAAGGCAGGCAAGGGCAACACTTCATCGTGTTTGAACGTGACGGCCAGTTCCTGCACTTTTTCTTCGATTACAAAACGGCCTTCGATCACCCGGCTTTGCGGACTGGCCCAGGCGCCGACCTGGCTCTCCCGGGGCCTGCTTTGAAAATAGGCTTTTGATTCAGCGGGAGTAACGCGCTCCACAGTGCCTTCGATGCGCACCTGCCGTTCCAGTTCAAGCCAGCAAAAAAGCAAGGCCGCCTGCGGGTTGTCGTCCAATTCCCGGCCTTTGCGGCTTTCATAATTGGTGTAAAAAACAAAACCCTGATGGTCAAAGCCTTTCAGCAAAACAATGCGCGCGCTCGGTTTGCCGTCGTGGGTAGCCGTTGCCAGCGTCATGGCGTTGGGCTCGGGCAGGGCGCTGTTCATGGCTTCCGTAAACCAGTGGTCAAACTGGGCCACCGGGTCGGGGTTTGCCGCTGTTTTCGAAAGGGACTCCTGGGTGTAATTTCGCCGCATGGCGGCAATCTCGTTTGCTGAATACGTTGCCATATTTTGAAAATGCTAGTTCAGGCGAAAGTAAAAGCCATGGGTCGAAATACCCACTGGAACCGGCCCTTTTTCCGATAATTTGCCTTCTTTAAACTGATTATAAAAATCGGGCATAGACAACCTACTCGACCGGCAGTACCGGAATTTTACCTCCGGGATCAATGCGCCGGGGCGAAAATTTTGGGTTAACCTGCGGGTTTCCTGGAAAACGGAGTGATGGATGCGGCGCACTTATTGACACGAATTTTTCAAATCCCCGCATTTCCGCCTTAAGGGCCAAAACAAAACAAGCCAAATGGCTACTTTTGCAGCGTTTTGTAACGCAAAAGCCCGGTACTCATCACGCATCACTCATCATTCATCACTCAAACAGGCATGTCCGATATCGTTTTTTCCCTTATCCAAAAAGAACTCGACCGCCAGCAACGCGGGCTTGAACTGATTGCTTCTGAAAATTTTACCAGCCAGGCCGTCATGGAGGCCATGGGCACCTGCCTGACCAATAAATACGCCGAAGGGTACCCGGGCAAACGCTACTACGGCGGCTGCGAAGTGGTGGATGAAATTGAGCAACTGGCCATCGACCGGCTCAAAGAACTTTTCGGCGCAGCCTGGGCCAATGTCCAGCCGCACTCCGGCGCCCAGGCAAATGCCGCCGTATTCCTGGCCTGCCTGCAACCGGGCGATAAAATCCTGGGTTTCAACCTGGCCCACGGCGGCCACCTCAGCCACGGCTCTCCGGTCAACTACTCCGGCAAAGTGTACAATCCGGCGTTCTACGGCGTCGAGGAAGATACCGGCCGCATCGACATGGACAAGGTGGAGGAAATTGCCCTGCGCGAACTGCCCAAACTGATCATTTGCGGCGCGTCGGCTTATGCCCGCGACTGGGACTATGCCCGCTTCCGTCAAATTGCCGATCGCGTGGGCGCACTACTGCTGGCCGATATCGCGCATCCTGCCGGGCTCATTGCCACCGGCCTGCTGAACAACCCGCTGCCGCATTGCCACATCATCACCAGTACCACCCACAAAACCCTGCGCGGCCCCCGCGGCGGAATCATCCTCATGGGCAAGGATTTTGACAATCCCTGGGGGCGCACCACTAAAAAAGGCGCACCCATCCAGATGTCGGCCATCCTGAACAGCGGTGTATTTCCCGGCATGCAGGGCGGCCCGCTGGAGCATGTGATCGCGGCCAAGGCGGTGGCTTTTGGCGAAGCCTTGCGCCCGGAGTTTAAAGCGTATGGCCAACAGGTGATCAAAAATGCACAGGCTATGGCAACTGCCTTTGTCGAACGCGGTTACAACATTATTTCCGGCGGTACCGACAACCACCTCATGCTCATTGATCTGCGCAGCAAAAACGTGACAGGCCGGATAGCAGAAGACGCCCTCGGTGCTGCGGATATCACTGTGAACAAAAACATGATCCCCTTTGACCCGGAATCACCGATGGTGACTTCCGGCATGCGCGTCGGGGCAGCGGCCATCACCACCCGCGGGCTGCAGGAGGCTGATTGCGTGCGCGTAGTGGAATGGATCGATTCGGTGCTTTCCCGCCCGGGCGATACGGAGCACCAGGCGGTGGTTCGAAACGAGGTGAACGCGTTTATGAAAGGATTTCCGGTGTACGCGGGAGCGGCGGTGGAAGCGTAGTTCGATTGCGGATTACGGATTACGGATTGGTTCACCATTTGGGTAATTGTATTGGGGTGGCTCTTTGTTTCAGCTTTACAAATGCATTGAACTCCCCCAACCCAAATGGTGAACCACTTCGCACTCGCAACTCCGTAATCCGCAATCCCTTACGTATTCAGCGCCCCGCAAACCGACAACACCTGCCCCGACACATACGAACTCAGGTCAGAGGCCAGAAAAACGCAGGCATTGGCCACTTCCTCGCCGCTGCCCAGGCGTTTCATCGGGATGGCACTGAGGTAGCCATCGCGGGTTTTTTCGTCGAGCACCGCGGTCATTTCCGTTTCGATAAAACCCGGCGCCACGGCGTTGCAGCGGATGCCGCGCGAGCCGTATTCTTTGGCAATGGATTTGGAAAAGGCGATAATGCCGGCTTTGGAAGCGGCGTAATTGGCCTGGCCGGCCTGGCCGAACACACCCACCACGGAGCTCATGTTGATGATGCTGCCACCCGAACGGATCATGGGTTTCAGGCAGTGCTTGGTCATGTTAAACACCGATTTGAGGTTGGTTTGGATCACCTCGTCCCACTGTTGCTCGGTCATGCGCAGCAGCAGGGTATCGCGGGTAATGCCGGCGTTGTTGATCAGGATATCGAGTTTGCCGAAATCTTTGACGACCTCGCCGACCAGCGTTTCCGCCTGGGCATAATCGCCGGCGTCGCTTTGGTAGGCGCGCACGTTGTCGCCCAGTTCTTCGGCGAGTTTGCGGGAGCGCTCGGCCGAGCTTTCCGATACGTAGGTGAAGGCGACCTTGGCGCCCTGTTCGGCAAATTTGCGTACGAGGGCTTCCCCGATGCCGCGGGAACCGCCGGTGATGAGTGCTACTTTTCCGTCGAGCAAGTTCATTTCAAGGAGTGAATGAGTGAATTACAAAAGTCAAAAGTCAAAAGTCAAAAGTCAAAAGTCCAAAGTCAAAAGTCAAAAGTCCAAAGTCAAAAGTCAAAGCCCGTCCGGGCCAAAGGTCGTAAAACGCGGCCTTTTCGCACAATCTTTACACCTTTGCGCCTCCTTGTTCCGCAAAAATGAAACCTGACACGCCCACACCTGCCTCCCGCCCCGATGCTTACGCCGCCTTGCGGGTACCCGATTTCCGCCGCTACACCGCCATGCGGCTTTCGACCACACTGGCCATCCAGATCATGTCGGTGTCGGTGGGCTACTACGTGTACGACCTCACCGGCGACCCGCTGATGCTGGGCCTGATCGGCCTGACGGAAGCTTTGCCGGCCATCGCGATCAGCCTGTGGGCGGGCCACCTGGCCGACAAGTACAACCGCCGAAACATCCTGGTTGCCTGTCTGAGCCTGATGGTGTTGTGCACAACGGCGCTGGTGCTCATGGCCTGGCAGGAGGCGGCCTTGCCCAAGGGCTTTTTGCTGGGCGGGATTTTTACCATAATCTTTCTGACGGGTATCTCACGCGGTTTTTTCAGTCCGACCAATTTTGCTTTTCTTCCTCAATTGGTCGACAAAAAAACACTGCCCAACGCCATCACCTGGAACAGCAGTACCTGGCAGGTGGCCAGCATTACGGGCCTGGGCCTGGGCGGGTTGCTCTACGGCTTTGCGGGTGTTACCTGGGCGTTTGGAACTATGGCGTTTCTGACGGTGTTGGCGCTCGTTTTTTTACTGAAAATCCAGCCGCGACCCGCGCCCGAAGTGGACCGGCGGACGCCGGCGTTGACGCGCATCCGCGAGGGGCTTCGTTTTGTGTATAAAAATCAGATCATACTGGGGGCGATCGCGCTGGATCTGTTCGCCGTGTTGTTTGGCGGAGCGGTGGCGCTGCTGCCGGTTTATGCCAAGGATATTCTGGAGGTGGGGCCGCAGGGGCTGGGTATTTTGCGGGCCGCCATGTCGCTGGGCGCTATCGGTACGGCGGTGTACCTGGCACACCGGCCAATGGGCCGCCAGGCCGGAGCGATCATGCTGGGTTGTGTGGCCGGATTTGGCCTGTGCATCATCGGGTTTGGCCTGTCAAAGGTGTTTTGGTTGTCGTTTTGGCTGCTGTTTTTAGCCGGTGTGTTCGACGAGGTGAGCGTGTTTGTGCGGGCTTCACTCATTCAGCATTTGACGCCGGATCATTTGAAAGGGCGGGTATCCTCGGTCAATTCCATTTTTATTACCTCGTCCAATGAAATCGGCGCGTTCGAAAGCGGCCTGACGGCCAAACTGATGGGTACCGTGCCGGCAGTGGTGTTCGGCGGTGTGATGACCATTGTGGTGGTGGGAATAACCTGGTGGAAAGCGCCCCGCTTGCGGGATCTGGACTACGACGCCGTGATGCGCGCGGAGGTGTGAGGAGGCATGGATGACCCGGGCAGAGTGCGATGTCCCAGAATACGCTCGTACTTACCGATCATTTATTAAAACTTCCAACCAACCTGCAGGTAATCCGGAGGCAGATAAAAGCGGCGCCGGAATGCGTATCTCACTGGCCATTCTTTCCCAAAAACAAATTAATACAAAGAAGTCCCTCAAAATTCAGATTTTTGTAATCCATAGTTAATCCGCTCAAGTCTCGTTCATGAAAAGTCCGCTACCCTGCGCCCCTGCGCTCCGCGTGTTTTTATTCCCCTTCCTCTCCTTGTTTTTTACCCCCTTGCACAGCCAGGACGTCATCCTTCAGGGCTTCTACTGGAATACCCACCCGGGCGATGTGACCAACACGACCACCGGCGGCCTCTGGTGGGATACCATCGGCAATACCGCACCGCAAATAGCCGCCGCCGGTTTTCAAACCGTGTGGACGCCCCCGCCGACCAAGGGTTTTGCCGGTGTGTGGGACATGGGCTATGGCACCTACGATTATTTCGATCTGGGCGAGTTCGACAGTAAATTTTCCACGCGCACCCGCCACGGCAGCCGCAGCCAACTGGACGCAATGCTCAACGCCTTGCACAGCAACGGCCTCAAGGCCATGTGCGACGTGGTGCTCAACCACCGCGGCGGCGCCGATGCCCAGGCCATGTACCAGGTGGGCGGCGGCACGGGCTACAACGTGTTCGCACCACCCAGTACCCGCATCCCCAGCGGTCCGGCGCATGTGCATCCGAATACGTTCCACCCCGACAATAACCCGGATTACCACAATGCCATTTTTTTCGAAGACCTCTGCTATTTCAACGAAAACGACGCCAACCCGCCCACCAACCCCGACGGCTCGGCGGGCGCCTGGCATTTCGGCGCGCCTACGCTCATGGGCTCCATGGGCGACTCGCTCATCATGTGGGGCCGCTGGCTGCACAATGACGTGGGGTTCGACGAATTCCGGCTCGACGCGGTGAAGCACATCGACCCCTGGTTTACCAAAAAATTTCTGATCGAATCGGTCAACGGGGCACAACCCTTTGCCGTCGGCGAATCGTTCGATTACACCCCGCTCAACCTGGGCAACTACTGGAACGAGGTGCAAAAACCCGATAACAGCGGCGGCGTGAAAAACGCCAAAATTTCCCTGTTCGACTTTCCCTTGCGCGCCTCCCTGAAGGCGGTGCTGAACAATACTTCCGGCACGACCGATTTGTACAATACCCTCGGTAATGCCGGCCTGGTGTGGGGCTCGGCGTCCTGGATGGCGCCCGACCCGCCGCCCATGGGCGGCTTCGACGTAGTCACCTGGCTCGAAAGCCACGATACCGACCGCCAGGGTTACATCGGCGCGGCATCGAACACCTGCCCGATCCCCGCAGGCGCGGCTTGTCTGGAACTGCACACCGAAATGGATCACGATCCCATCGTTTCCGACAAGGAAGATATGGGCTACCCCTTCCTGCTGGCTTCGGAAGGGCGCCCGGTGGTATTCTGGAAAGACTGGTTCTGGTACGGCATGGCCGACGACGTCACCTGGCAGATCGCCCTGCGCGCCGCTACCGCCACCGGCAGCTCCGATCATATTCAGAATATGGGTGGCGACTGGAACCTCGGCGCACCCTTCACCCCCGATAACCATGGCGGCAACATGTTTGCCATGCGCCGCAACGGCCTCACTGGCGGGGTGAGCGACGGCATGGTGCTCGGCCTGAACGACGATCCCAACACCGAACATGCCGTGTGGGTCAACACACCGTTTACCAACAAAATTCTGAAAGATTACTCCGACAGTTACCTGTTCCAGGCTACCGAAGCGTTCGGCGATAGCCGCGCTCTCGTTAAAGCGCAACCGCGCGACTATTCCTGGTGGGCGCCCACGGGCCTGTACCCCCGTCCGCCGGGTGTGCCCGCCGGTCATTTCAGCATGAACGCCCCTCCGGGCGGCTACCCGCACTTTGTCGCCATTTGCGTCGCCGACGCGGCAAACCTCATCGTCAACGGCGCGCCGATCGCTGCCGGCGACGAGCTGGCGGTGAAAAACGCCGGCGGCCAGGTGGTGGGCATCGGCCGCATCGGGCAGGGCTTCCGCTGGGACGGTGTGCACGACATGATCATTGAAGTGCTGGGCGGCGCCAGTGCCGCTGCCGGTATGGTCGACGGCGAAGTTTTTCGCCTGTTTGTGTACGACGCCAGCGCTGCAACGGAACTGGAGATCGCGACGGTGCAGTTTGCCGCCTCCGGCGAAAATTTCAACTTCTCGCCCAGCCGCCCCAATTCACCCAACCGGAACGGCAACTTTTCCACGTTCGCACTGCTGACCACCGGCGAGGGTGAATTTGCCTACAATTCGGGGTTTAAAATTTCCCGCATCCTGGCTTTCAATTCGCAGGTGGTGGTCAACCAGCCCTTTTGTGCCGGCGACAATGCCGCCGCAAGCGCCTACGGCGACGGCTGGCAAAATGGCGACAACGGCGGAACCGGCTTCAGCGCCTGGACGCTCAGCAACAGCGGCAGCGCCGGATTTTTTATCAGCGCATCCAATTTTAACGGCAACGGCGACAACAATGCCGACGGCGATATCAACACCTCCGGCATTGCCTGGGGTACTTACGCCAACGGCGGCGGCACCGCCAATGCAGTACGCAATTTTGTGACCGACCTGACGCCGGGCTCGGAATTTACCCTGGCTATGGACAACGGCTACCTGGACAACGGCGCCTCCGTCGGGTTTGGCCTGCAAAACAGCACCGGCAATAACCTGCTCGAGTTTTATTACCGTGGCGGCGATGCCGTGGATTCTTACAAACGCAACGATGCCGGCGGCGAGCAAAATATCGGCCTGGGCTTTACCGATGAAGGCCTGAGCCTGAGTTTTAGCCTGCTCACCGCCACCACCTACGAAATGACCGTCACCCCGCTGGGCGGCGGCGCGCCGGTCACTTTTTCCGGCGCCCTTTCAAATCCTGCCGGCGGGCAAAGCATCAACCGGGTACGCTTGTTCAATTTTAATTCCGGAAACGGCGGCCTCCACGATGCTTTTTTTAACAGCCTGGGTGTTTGTTTTGCGCCTACACTCGTCATCAACGAAGTGGATTATGACCAGGTGGGGACGGACATGGCTGAATTTATCGAATTGAAAAATGTGGGCAGCACAACGGTCAACCTCGACTCCTACACGCTCGAACTGGTCAATGGCGGCGATAACACGGTTTACCAAACGGTAGACCTCCCGAATATCAATCTGGCGCCGGGCGATTATTTTGTGATTTGTGGAAATGGTTCGACGGTGCCGAATTGCGATTTCCCTTTTCCAGGCGCGCTCTCGAATCGAATTCAAAACGGTGCGCCCGATGCCGTACGGCTGCTGCTCAACAACGCCTTACAGGTGGATGCGCTCAGTTACGAAGGTACCGTTACGGGTGCCGCGGAAGGTACGGGTACCGCTTCGAGCGACAGCGACGGTACCCACGGCGTCGGCCTTTCCCGCCTGCCCAACGGCAATGATACCAACGACAACAACAGCGATTTCGGCCTGACCTGCATTACACCCGGCACGGCCAATACCGGCAATGCCAACAGCGACGGCGATACCTACCCCGACCAGTGCGACAATTGCCCGCTGGATACCAACGAAAACCAGGCCGACACCGACGAAGATGGGGTAGGGGATGCCTGCGACGATTGTCCGCTGGCTGTGGACGGCCTGGCCAACTTTAATGCCGGTACCTGCAAATGCGAGCCGGGCTATTTTCAGGTAACTGAGATCCGCAACAGCGAAACGGTCATCATCGGTTGTCAGCCTTGTCCGCCAGGTTCGTATTGCCCGGATGGTTTGGCGGCGGTGCCTTGTCCTGCGGGAAGGTTCAGCAATGTGACCGGCTCGGTCTCCTGTATTCCCTGTGCTGCGGGCAGTTTTAATGCCACCACCGGCGCTACGGTGTGTACGAAGTGCCCGGCGGGTGAATTCAGCGCGGCAACAGGATCGACGGTGTGCGAAGATTGTCCGGCAGGTGCGTTCAGCGCCACCACCGGGGCTACGGCATGCACGTTATGCGCGGCGGGTTATTACAATTCGACTCCGGGCGCTACGGCTTGTCAGGCTTGCGATGCGGGTTATTTCAGCGATGTTGAAGGCGCGACGGCCTGCCAGGCCTGCGCGGCGGGGTATTTCAGTGCCGACCAGGGTGCAGTAGCCTGCACCGCCTGTGCGGTCAATACCTACAGCAATACCACCGCTTCCACCGCCTGCCTTTCCTGCGGCAGCGGATTTTACAGTCCCCCGGCATCTACGGCCTGCAGCATGTGCGCGGTGAGTTTCACGGCCACACCTTCGGCGGAATCCTGCGCGGGTTATATGGACGGGCAGATTGCCATAAGCAATGTAACGGGTGGTACGGCGCCTTTCCTGTACTCGATCGACAACGGTGCGAACTACGCTGCGACGGCCACGTTTACCGGTTTGTCTGCCGGATTTTACCTGGTGCGGGTGCTGGACGATTACGGTTGCGAGAGCGACGCCCAGCAGGTGGAGGTGGTTGCCAATGTTTGTCCGCTGACGTTTAGCGGCAAGATCATTTGGGAGCACGATGATGCCTCCGGGGTGAAAGACGCCACCGTAGCCTTGAGTGGCGCCGGTACGGGTAGCGGGCAAACCGACATCAATGGCGATTACACGATCAGCATCCCGCTGGTCAGTGGAAATTATACCCTGAAACCCTTAAAAAATATAAACAAAACCAACGGCTTGTCCGTCGTGGATGCCCTGGCTGTTCAGCAACACCTGACCGGGAATGTGCCCATCGTCGATCCGTACAAAATGGTAGCGGGCGATGTGGACAAAAGCAATTACCTCAGCACGTTCGATGCCCTGCTCATCAAACAGGTGCTGCTGAACAATCCGCTGGCGCATACTATTTTCAATACGTCCTGGCGCTTCGTTCCGGGCAGTATTTCCCTGGGCATGCCGCCCTGGGGTTTTCCCGAACAGATCGATCTGTTGGCTGTGAACGGCGACCAGAGCGGCCTGGATTTTACCGGCATCAAACTCGGCGACCTGACGGCCGGCTACGCTGATCCGGCCAATTTCGGCGGTAGCAAGCCCCTGCGCTGGCGGATCGCCGACCAACTGCTGGACCAAACCGGTCCGCTGGCGCTGACGGTTGCCGCGGCTGCGTTCGACGACCTGGCCGCCCTGCAATGCGCTTTCCGCTTCGATCCGGCGCAGCTGACCCTCGACAGTATCGAACTGTTGCAAGGTTTGCCGCTGGGGCCGGGCGATGTTGGCTTGTTTGACAAAAACAAGGGGGAGGTCCGCCTGGTTTGGTCCAACGGCAGCAAGGGCTTCGACCTGGAAGCGGGTGCTTCGGTGTTTCGCCTGCATTTCCAGGTGCTGCAAACCGGCGGCCGCCTGCGGGAAGCCTTGGGCCTCGGTCCTGCCATCCTGCCCGGTTTTGCCTACACCAGCACGCAGACGGAAAGCGCCGTGGAGCTGGATTTTGTAAACGTCACGGCTACCGGCGCGCCGGTTTCGCCGGCAGGTTTGCAGTTGTTCCAGAACCGGCCGAATCCCTTTCACGAGTCTACGACGGTCAGTTTCCTGTTGCCGGAAGGCTGTACGGCGCAGTTGCGGGTGCTGGATGTCGGCGGGCCGGAGTTGCTGCGTTTGGACGGCGAATATCCGGCAGGGTTGAATGCGGTGGAACTGCATGTGCCCGGTGCCGGCGGGGTGCTGTACTACGAGTTGGTGACGCCGTTTGGGAAGTTGGTGCGGAAGATGGTGGGGCTGGGGCTGTAAGGCACTTTTGGGTTGCCAATTGTTAGGGCGTTTCCGGGAACCCTGGAGGGTTGTTTCAATAATCTTGTCACAGAACTTAATTCGCTTTATTTGGCAATTTAACCGACTGCTCTTGACTACCGGTGCATTGCGATGGATATTTACGGTTAATTCAATTATTCCTGATTCCGCAATTGCCAACCGTACTTACCTATGTTCCGCTTCTTCCGCTTTTTTCTTGCTTTTTATCTGTTATTAACCAACCTGCTGTTGTTTGCCCAAAACTTCTGGGAACCGCTGAGTCAGATTTCAGGCGTTAGTGCCAATCAGATTGCCATCGCAACAAACGGCGATGTGTATATGACGTCTGGAACAACACTTTACCGCTCCGAGGATAAGGGAGATACTTGGACATCAGTGTTAACCAATTCGAATGGCATCGAGGACTTGAAGGCAGGACCATTTGATAATAATGTTTATTATAAATCCAATGCTGTGCTTTACCGGTATATTCCGCAGTTCGGGGCATTTTCTATAAAATCCTCCACTTTCTATTTTGACATTGCTCCAAATGGAGATATTTATACTTACTCCGGTGGTGGGGTAGTGGCGCGACGCAATAGTGTTACCGGAGAATGGGCAAATCTGTTTAGCCAGTCTGATGACCCGTACGGGTTAGCTGTTTTTGGAAACAACCGGAATTTTTATTGGACTGACGACTTGGGTATGTATCGCTTTTCTGATGACGGAAGCAGTCGCAAATTGGTACTTTCTGGTCCCAAAAGCAAAGATCATACCTTGGCGGAAAGTGCCGATCAACGGCTTTGGTTTACGACAGGGGGCGGGCTGCGTGTTTCAATTAACAACGGCGATAACTGGACACCCTACAACAACAGCGCATTTCAGGGCGTGCTGGTGTACGGGATTTATAATTCTCCGGGCGGGGAGCAATTGTATGCAGTGAGTTCAAAGGGCTTGTGGCGTTCGGAAGACAACGGTGGTTCTTGGGTGCTGTTGTTTCCTTTTCCCCTATTCAATTCTCAGTGGTATCATGGCTTGTCGGGCCTTGAGTTCGGCAACGACAGCCTGATGTTCATCTTCGACGGCATATGTGATAAGCAATTTTTCCTGCGTTCGCTCGACGATGGACAAAGCTGGGAAGCACTCGACGACCGGTTTACTGCTGCCAAAAGCGTCAAAGTGGAAAAAGACGAGCTGGGAAATTTGTATGCCCTTTCCTGCGGCGGCCGGTTGAGCAAATCGGCTGATGAAGGCTTTTCCTGGGAATTATTGCCGATTACAGACCCGTTTTCAGACATCGAAGATATTCACGGCTCGCCCAACGGCTATGTATATGCCGTGGACGATAGTGTGGTGTATCGCACCAATGATGCCGGATTAAATTGGGCCTCCTTCCTTTCACCCATCTTTGCCCCGGCCCCTGTTCCGGAACGCTACCTGTTGCAGAGCAGCAACGATGGTAAGTTGTTTTGTTATAACCAGTTAGAAAACTACCGGGTGTATTGTTCCCTGGATAGCGGCGCCAGCTGGCTGGGTACAAATGGCAATGCCTTTGTCCGGCATTGGCTGCACCAGCACCCGGATGGTACCTTGTTTCTGAATACCTATAACAATTCCAATGTCAGCATTTCCAGTTCAATTGATGGGTTGGATTGGACGCCAATGGTCTTTAGCAGCGCATTTACGCGCCCACAGATCGTCCGGATACTCCCGGACGGCACGATATATTTCACGGCGAAAAATTCAGCCGGCTATCAATTATACCGCACCGATACGAAGTTTGCTGACTGGAAAATTACAGGCGGCACAGTTTCCAACAACTATCAGGCCATGGTGATCGACAATAACCACGTCATGTACCGAATGGAGAGCAACACGCCTGCGGTACGCCGTAGCCTCAATGACGGCTTTTCTTGGTCCTCCAGTCTGGTTAATACGGGACTTGGAAATGCCCCCGGATCGGATTACTACCCGACGCTTTTTCTTACCCCCGACCAGTATCTCTATTTCTGTTCTACTGCTCCGCTGCCTGTTTTCCGGACAACGGCGCCGGTTGCTGACTATGAAAACCTGTCGGGCTCGATTCATCGGGATACGAACCCGGATTGTTTGCCGGAGCCCGGCGAGCGCCGTCTAAAAAATTGGATTGTAAGGGCCGAACAAGGCGCCCAGGTTTATTACAGCTCGGTGTACCCGGATTACCGGTACCATATTAACGTGCCTGCGCCCGGGCAATACAGTGTTTCAGCCTTGCCGCCCCATGCTATGTGGTCAGTATGCGCCGATCCGCTTGCGACAGATCTGATCAACACCGCCGACCGGGATACCCTTGACTTTGCCGCTGATGCAGTGTTGGATTGCCCATACCTGGAAATCCGGGTGGGCACGCCGGTACTGCGGCGTTGTTTTGACAACCGCTGTACGGTGCAATTTTGCAACCGCGGTACGGCCGATGCTCCGGCTGGTATGATTCGCGTTGTGCTCGATTCGTTGGCAACGTACCTGGGCGCTTCAATTCCACTTAACTTTCAAAATGGGAATGAATTATGGTTTGATACCGAAGCATTAGAGGCAGGCGAGTGTGGCACGTTTCAGCTTTACTTTAATCTTTCCTGCGACGCTGTGCTCGGGCAGGGGCATTGCATGGACGCTTCAATTTTGCCTGTAGATCCCTGTGTTGCCGGCTACGATACCTTGTATACTTACCGGGAATGTCGGAATAATACAGGCTCCTACGACCCTAACAATATTGTTGCGTTCATAAATGGAGTACAACGGGATGTCGATAGTATTTACACTTTTGAAGAGGAAATCCTGTACCAAATCAATTTTCAAAATACGGGTACCGATACCGCCTTCCGGGTTATGCTGGTCGATACCTTGCCTGCATTGGTCATTCCGGAATCAATTGTACCCGGCATTTCAAGCCATCCGTATCAATTTGAACTGAAAACAGATATTCGCACGGGTAGGCACTTTGTCCGTTTTTTATTTAACCCCATCCGCTTGCCTGACAGTACCACAAATGAATTGGAATCCCATGGTTTTGTGCAATTCAACATTCGCCGCCAGGGCGATATCATGCCCGGCATGACAATTGCCAACAAGGCGGCCATATATTTTGATTATAATAGTCCTGTGGTGACGAATACCAAACTCCTGACGCTTACGGACATTTCTAGCACCAGCTATGAAAATGGCGCCGGCGCATCAGATGTGGTTGCGATTTATCCAAACCCGGCCGGTACTCATGCCTTTTTGAAATCGGAACAACCGATGCAGCGAGTTGCAGTTATAGATGCCTTGGGCCGGCTTATTCGGGAATATCAACCCGTCGAAAACTATTGGGAGTTACCGGTTGATTTTGCCAGTGGGATTTACTGGATTGTCATTCAAACGGATAGGGCCCGGGTGACAAAACGCTTGGTGGTGAATTAAATCTTATTTTTGCCAGGCATATTTCCCTGCGTTTCTATTAAACTACAGTATGTACGCCTACCTGAAAGGAGAAATTACCTACCGCACACCCGCCTTTGTCACCCTGGAGGTGCATGGCGTCGGGTATCATGTAAACATTCCGCTCAGCACCTATTCGGCCCTGGAAGGGCAGGAACGCTGCACCCTGTACACGCATTTTCATGTGACCGAAGACGCGCATACACTTTACGGTTTTTCGACGCAAACCGAGCGCAATTTGTTTGTGCAACTGATCAGCGTCACCGGCGTAGGACCTACCTCGGCGCTGCTGCTGCTCTCGGCCATGTCGGTCGATGAAATCCGCTCGGCCATTATCGGCGAGCAGGCCCATGTGCTGCAGCGTGCCAAAGGTATCGGCCCGAAAGCGTCCAAACAGATCATCCTCGATCTGAAAAACAAACTCGCTAAAGAATCCCCCGACGGACCCGTGCTGCTGCCCATAGCCGGCAGCGAAGCCCGCGACGAAGCGATCAACGCACTGATGGCCCTGGGTATCAACCGCATCGGGGCGCAAAAAGCGCTGAACCAGGTGTTGAAGGAGCAGCCGGGCTTGACCACGGTGGAGGAGCTGATCAAGGCGGCGTTGAAGATGTTAGGCTGAGGGGGTGAGTACTTTTCAAATTGGCCTTTTGATTCAAATGCAAGTGTCGGGGGGGCGTGGAAGAACCCCCCCACAACACCCCCTAGGGAAGAATAGGGGAATTGAAAAATTTTAAAGCACAACAC
>CAZAEZ010000002.1:81357-294092 GCA_964484205.1 uncultured Saprospiraceae bacterium
TTTTTTTGGTGTGGGGGTTTGTTAATTCTAATTTTGGTCTTTTTATTAAATTCTACGGGGGCGGGTTCATCAACACCCCCCCCGACACTACAGCCCTTAGGGAATATGAGTCAATTTGAAAAGTTTTCAAGCCCTCCGACCGGCAAATTATTGGAGCACTATTGCCAGGGCAGTTCAACTACGCGCTGCCCGATGGCAAAACCCAAATCGGTGCCGGCATCCGAATCGGAGCGGAAATGCACGCCCAGCGGAATACGGCTGTACGCATTTTCCAAAGCCATTGCTTTTATGGAATTGAACGACCGCGGGGCGCCGTTGAACTCCGTGCGGCCTTCGTGGCTGCGGTCGGTGAACCGGTAATCCGTGCCGAAAACAGATTCCAGGGCGACCGAAGCCGCTGCGCCGAACGTTGCATGGCCGGAAGGGTAGGTCGGAAAACTGGGCGTGTAATACCCGCCGGAGCCATCCGGACACATGATGGTGTTCCAACCCGGGTCGTTCTGATAGGCACGGATGTAATCGACCGGACGCAGGTAGTTAAACTTGTACTTTTCCTGCCAGCACTTGATGCCGGCATCCGAAAGCGCCATGCTGACTTTGGCGTAGGTGACTACCGCCTCCAGCATGTCCGGCCGTTCAATGGCGATGATCTGGTTGGCAATGCTGATCCAGCGGCCGGCCGGGCTGAAGGTGAGGATGGGGCAGTCGTCGCTCCAGAATTCGGCAATCCAGTGGTCTTCCTGTTTTCCACCGGCTTTGATTTCGTTTACCAGGTTGCGGGTTTCCAGGGCTTCGGCGTATAGCGGCGCCCCGGGGTCGGTGCTGAACGCCGGCGGCGGCGGGGCCACATCGGAAGTCTGTGCGGCGAAGGTGCGCACCTTGCCCCAGTGCGGCAGGAGTGCCGGTTGGTAGTCGGGGTAGGTCGGTTTCCATAGCCCGCTCCCTGCCGGCGGGGCGTACGCGGGGTCGGTGTTGTGGAGGTAGGCTTCATGGCCCCAATGGTCTTCGGCAGACCAGTCGTACACGGTTTGGGCGACATACCGGCCGTACTGTACGGAACGGTTGTAGATGGCCGGGGTTGTCCGGGATTGCAGGTCGGTACGCAGGTCGCCGCCAATTTCCAGCATGTGAAATTGCTGTTCGGCAGGCGCGGTGGGAAAGTACAGTTCGAAAGCCCGTTCGTACGCGGCGTTCAGGCAAATTTCCCAGTTGTACTCGTATTCCGGCTCCGGCTCCCGGATAACCAGTCTGGGGTAATACGCCGAAAACGATTGGTATTTTCCCCGGCTTCCGTGCACGACGGCCTCGTAGGCGATCAAATTGATGTAGCCGATGTTGCGGGCCGACACCGGCGGTTTGTATCCCGGGCAATACCGTTCGACGTTCAGGTACAGCTGGTTCCAGATCATGGGGATCCGGTGGGAAAATGAAGCTGCCGGGCTGCTGATTTCCAGGCCGTTAAAATCTTCTTTGCAGGCGCCAAACAGGACAACAAAGGTCAACAGGAGTAGAATTCGTTTATTCATAAGATCAAAAAATTTAGCGTTGTTAAATACATGCTGTGGTTGGTGAAAGGGGGTCGTACAAGGACGCACACTGCCAGGCGGGTGCGGTCTGCCGACCGGCCCGGGAAATCGGGTTTTGCGTAAGCGGAATGTGGGAGGTGGTATATTGCGGGGATGCCTGCGCGCTAGTTGCAGGTTTCCCGGAGTATGTCGTTGTACAGTTTCCGGTATGCCCCGAGGGCCGGCGTACCGCCGGTCCGGCTTATTTTTTCAAACAGCGCCATTTTTTGCGATTCGATTTGTTGCGCCTGCGATTTCAAGGCGAGGATTTGCTTGCGCATCTCCACGTCTGCCTGTTCTACGGTTGCCAGGGCTTGTTTCACCGCCGGGTCGATGGCCTGGAACGATTCGAACATCCGGATCAGATCGGCATTCCGGACGTTCAGCATGTTGGATTTTTCTTCCGCGGGCATGCCGGGCGGCAGCTTGGCTTCCAGCAGGGCATTGATCCCGTCCCATTCGCTGGAAATGCGGGTTTGCAGTGCCCCCAACGTACAGCGAATGGCTTTTTCCTGTTGCCCCAATTGCAGCAATTCGGTTTTGTAGTCGCCGGTTTTTGTGCAGCTCCCGAGCAACACAAGTGCCGGGAGGAGGTATAAAAACATTTTCATGCGGTCAAATTTTAGTAGCACGGCTGCTCAGGCATCCAATCCGTTTGCGCCCGGGGTTGCATTGGGTTGTTCCCAGAATTTATCGTCCCAGTTGTCCGAATCGGGCACTTCCCGGTGGATTTCTTCCAGCAACCGGAGTTGTGCCGCAGTGGCCGTTTTTTGAATTTCATTGAACAATACCCGCTCTTCAAACCGGATGTGGTGGTCGAGTTCTCCGGCGATCAGTTCCAGGATCACCGGCAAATCGGTTGTGGTATGGAACAGTTCTTCGATACGCCGGTGTTCGAAAACGGCCTGTTGAACCAGGGCATTGCCGGCGCCCAGAATGGGGAAAAGTTGTTTTTCCTCGATGTCAAAATGCGCCGTGAGGTGTGTTTCAAAAAACCAGTCGGCATAGCGTTTTATGCGCTCCGGTTCGATATGGTTTTTCAACCCGGTTTTTATTTTCCAGCACAACAGCAGCCCGTGGTGGTGTTCACGGCTCAAGGGGCGCAGCGCGACAAGTCGTTTTATTGGTTTAGGCATGTTTTTAATTTTTTCCGGTTTGGGCGATTTGATTGGTAGCGGATAAATTTGTCCGTTTTGAGGGTAAAAAAAATCAGCGCTTCAAGATCGCTGCGCCGTTTTCCAGCGAATCGGCCAGTTGCCGGATGGCGGTAGTTTCCAGCATGGTTTTCAATTGTTCGCGAATGCCCATGAATTCATGGTGCAGGGGGCAGGGGTTTTGGGCGTCGCAATTGGCGAGGCCCAAACCACAGCCCGTATAAATAAGGTTGCTATCGATCGTTTGCACCACGTCGCTCAACATGACGGTGTGCAGCTGGTGCGCCGTCATTTCAAACCCGCCCGTCGGTCCTTTGGACGACTGGATCAAGTCGTTTTTACTCAGCTGCTGCAAAATTTTGGCGGTAAAGGCCTCCGGGGAGTCGATGGCTTCGGCAATATCTTTCAACCCGGTGCGCACACCCCGGCCGGATTGTTGTGCGATATAAACCGCAGCGCGTATACCGTATTCACAGGCTTTGGAAAACATCGAGTGCTTTTTTCTCGGACAAAACTAGGCGTATTTTTAATAGCGGACAAGTTTGTCCGTTATGCTTTTTTGGGGAAATACAAAATTGTCGGGCAGCGGGCAGTTCGGGCAGCGGCTGGCTCATTAATCCTGCTCCAATTTTGAAAAATTTGGCTCATGTTCCCATCGGGCTGGCAGTCACCCCCTCACTTGTCTTCCCGTTCAGCCAAACGGGAACATGAGCCGAAAAGTTTGACCGGGGCATACTACTGGACTTTAGACCTTCCAGGTTTCGCAAACCTGGAAGGTCTGGGCGCGTCCGAAAAACAAAATGTCCAGTAGTATAGACCGGGGGAACGTTGAAATCCATACACCCGGGCAACCATTTTTTGCTGCAATACGTCATCCACCAGTTTACATTCCAACCAACGAATCTTATTTACAGACCTGCTTTTGAACATGACGAAGAAGAACATACTTCTTGCGACGATTGGACTGCTTTCTCTGGCGACCTTATTTGCTTTTACAAACCCGCAAGGTGCGAAAAGCGCCCACGAACGTGTACTTACCCTGTTTTTTCCCGATAAAACACTACCTATCGCCCCGGATTATTCATTTGCGGAATCGGACCACTCCGCACTCCGCACTCCGCACTCCGCACTCGAATACTCCGCACTCGAATACTCCGCACTCGACACCTTCCCGCCGCTGGAAGACCGCACCGGTGATTTCATAAACAGCAACAACAACAACCCCATCGACCTGCGCGATCCCAAGGTGATCGACCAACAGGTGGAGTTCGATCCGGTGACCAACATGTACATCATCACCGAAAAAATCGGCGACGATTATTTCCGCGCCCCGACCTACCTGACTTTCGAAGAGTATGTGAAATGGCGCGACCGCAAGCAACAACAGGAGTACTTCGACCGCTTGCAGGGCGTGGAGTCTGCCGGCAAAAGCTCGGGCGGCATTACCGATCCGATTGCCAAATTTGAAATAAAAAACACCCTGATCGACCGCCTGTTCGGCGGCACGAATGTCGATATCAAACCCCAGGGCAATATCAACCTGACCTTCGGTTTTGATTATCAGAAAATTCAAAACCCCATTCTGACGCTGCGCCAGCAGCGTACCGGCAATTTCGATTTCGACATGGACATCAACATGAGCGCATCGGGACAGATCGGTGAAAAACTAAAGCTGAATTTCAACTACAACACCCAGGCGACTTTCGACTTCGACAACCAGATGAAGTTGAACTACGACACCAAGGGCTTTTCCGAAGACGAGATCATTCAAAACATTGAAGCCGGTAACGTGTCGCTGCCGCTGCGCTCGAACCTGATCCAGGGCGCGCAAAACCTGTTTGGGTTTAAAACCGGCCTGAAATTCGGCCACCTGAACATGACCCTGCTCGCCGCCCAGCAGCGTTCGCGGCAAAACTCCATCGCCGTGCAGGGCGGCTCCCAGCTCCAGGTGTACGAAAAACCCATCGACGAATACGACGAAAACCGCCACTTCCTGGTCAGCCACTGGAACCGCAACCAGTTTGAGGATGCCCTCAAATGCCTGCCGGTGCCGCAAACGCTGTTTACCATCACCCGCCTGGAGGTGTGGATCACCAATGACCAGGGCCGTACCGACGGCGGTATCCGCGACATTGTGGCCCTGATGGACCTTGCCGAACCCAATCCGTACAACCAGGATTTCCAGGGAACACCGACCGAACTCGACGCCAAAGGGCAGCCGCTGCCCACCAACGGCAACAATACCCTGTTCCCGCAAATTGCGTCCATTTTGTCGACCGACTCCACGCTGCGTTTTACCGACAAGGTGGTCAACCGGCTCACGAATGAACTGGGCCTGGTGCAAACCCGCGATTTTGAAAAAGTAACCGCCTACCAGCTCTCCCCCTCCGAATTCAGCTACGACGAGCAACTGGGCTTCATCAGCATCAGCCGCAACGTGCAGCCCGACCAGGTGGTGGGTGTTGCGCTGGAATACACCTACAACGGTATTCCGTACAAAATCGGGGAATTTTCGAGCGACGTGAGCGGCCCGGCCGATACCACCGGCCTCAACCAGAACGTCCATTTCGTCAAAATGCTCAAAAGCACCACGGCCAACGTGCGGTACCCGATCTGGGACCTGATGATGAAAAACGTGTACTCGGTGGGTTCGGTGAACGTGGACCCGCAGGAGTTCCGTTTCGATATTTTCTACGAAGACCCCGGCAAAGGCCAGAAGCGCTTCCTGAACAGCCCCGACATTCCGGCCGGCGTTGCCAACCTGCCGCTGCTTCAGATTTTCCGGCTCGATACCCTCAACCTGCAGGGCGACCCCGGCCCCGACGGTATTTTCGACTTTGTGCCCGGCCTGACCATCAACCTGCGCAGCGGCCGCATCATGTTTCCGGTGCTGGAGCCCTTCGGCGCTTACCTGGGCGGCAAACTCGCCGCTGCCGGCGCTGATCCCGCCGTGGTGGAAAAATATATTTATCCCCAACTCTACGACTCCACGTTGTTCCGCGCCCGGGAATTCCAGCAGCTGAACCGTTTTACCCTGAAGGGTTCGTACAAATCGTCAACCTCTTCGGAAATTTCGCTGGGGACTTTCAACCTGCCCCAAGGCTCGGTGCGGGTGAGCGCCGGCGGTCGCCAGCTGATCGAGGGCCAGGATTATATCGTGGACTACAACATCGGTAAAGTCAAAATCCTGAGCGACGCCATCCTGCAATCCGGGCAAAATGTGAACGTCAGTTTTGAAGACAACACGCTGTTCGGTTTTCAGAGCCGGACCATGCTCGGCGCGCGGTTCGACTACACGCTGAACAAGGACGTGAACATTGGCGCGACGTTCATGAACCTGTTTGAACGCCCGCTGACGCAAAAAGTAAACTTCGGCGACGACCCCATCAACAACAAAATGTACGGCCTCGACGTCAACATTTCCAAGGAAGCGCCCTGGCTGACCAAACTGGTGGATAAACTCCCGCTCCTCGACACCAAAGCGCCCTCTTCGATCACCGCGCAGGCGGAGGTGGCCTGGCTTGATCCCGGACACAACCGCGCCATCAACCAGAGCGGGGAAAAAGGCGGGATCGTGTACATCGACGACTTTGAGGGCAGCACCGCCAACCTGCCGCTGGCCAACCCGGCCAATACCTGGGTGCTGGCTTCGGTGCCCCGGGGCGACAAGATCCTGTTCCCGGAGTCCGATCTGACCGATACGCTGGCCCTGGGCGTCAACCGCTCGCGTTTGGCCTGGTACATTGCCGACCCCAGCGCCCGCGACGGGGTGGATAACACCAACCCCTACACCCGCCGGATTGAATTCCAGGACATTTTCCCCAACCGCCAGCTGACCCCGCTGGAGCAGTCGGCGCTGCGCCCGCTCGACGTGACCATTTACCCCCGTGAGCGCGGCCCGTACAACTTTGAACTGCCCGACGGCTACCCCGGAATTTCCCCTGGTCTGACAACTACCGGCGAACTCGACGAGCCGGCCACCCGCTGGGCGGGTTTTATGAAAGGCCTGAACACCAACGATTTTGAGGCTGCGAACATCGAATTTGTCGAATTCTGGATGCTCAACCCCTACATGGACAAGGGCGACAACACGAATATTTCCAAAGACGGCTCGATGTACATCGACCTGGGCAGTATTTCCGAAGACATCATGCGCGACTCGCGGCAGTTTTTTGAAAATGCGCTGCCGACCGGGCAGGGCATCAATTCGACGGCGGAAACCCGCTGGGGCCGCGTGCCGGTGCTGCGCCCTGTGGTCAACGCCTTCGACAACGATCCGACCAAACGCGTGTTGCAGGACCTGGGCCTCGACGGCCTGAACGACGAAGACGAGCGCACTTTTTTTGCCGAATGGGTCAATGCCATCCTGGCCTCCTCGCTGTCGCCGAACGCGAAAGACTCCATCCTGGCCGACCCTTCCAACGACAACTTTGTGTATTTCCGCGACCAGGCCTTCGATACGTCCACCCCGGGTTTGCTGGAGCGCTACCGCAAATTCAACAGTCCGCAAGGCAACTCGCCGGTCAACCAAACCCAAAACCTCAACCCTTCGGCCACCAACTACCCCGACTCGGAAGACCTCAACCGCGACAACTCGCTGAACGAAACGGAGGCCTATTTCCGCTATAAAATTGAACTCAAAAAAACGGGCGTTACCTTCAATGACGGCGTCCAGATGGAGGTGCTCGATATTGATGACCCGGCGCTGCGTGACCTGATCACCGACACCGTGGTGTTCGATCGCAACGGCGCCCGTTTTGTCTGGTACCGCTTCAAACTGCCGCTCGACCACAGCCGCCGCCAAACGATCGGCGGCATCCAGGATTTCCGTTCGATCCGCTTTGTGCGCATGTTCTGGAAAGGCTTTGACGAGCGCACCACCTTCCGTTTTGCCACGCTCGAACTGGGCCGCAACCAGTGGCGCCGGTTTACACAGGCACTGCCTGATCCGGCCTTTCCGGGTTGCGACGCCGGGACACCCAATACGCCGTTCGACGTGAACGCCGTGAGCATCGAGGAAAACGCTGCCCGCGCACCCTTCAACTACACCATCCCATACGGCATTTCCCGGGAGCAGTCGGTGGGCGCCTTCCCTGATATTTTGCAAAACGAACAGGCGCTTTCGATGTCGATTTGCAGCCTGACACAGTGCGACGCCCGCGCTATTTTCAAAACCCTGAACATGGACCTGCGGCAGTTCGAACGTTTGAAAATGTTTGTGCATGCCGAGCGCGTCGACGAGCCGCTCGACACCACCGACCTGACTGTTTTTGTCCGCCTGGGCTCCGATTTTTACCGGAACTACTACGAATACGAAATTCCGCTGACGCCTTCCAATCCCGACAATGTGATCAACGGCAACCCCGACAGCCGTTCGTACAAGGAGGAAGTCTGGCGCCCGGAAAACAACTTTGATTTCCCGCTCGAACTGCTGACGGAGGTAAAAAAACTGCGCAACAAGGATGTCAACTGGGACGTGTCGTTGCCTTACATCATTTCCGACCCCGACAACCCGCGCAACCGCGTAAAAGTGGTGGGCAACCCCAACCTCGGCTACGTGAAAGGCGCCATGGTGGGCGTGCGCAACGTGGACCCGGAAAATTTGCCGCACTGCGTCGAAGTCTGGATCAACGAACTCCGCCTCAACGGTTTCAACGAGCAGGGCGGCTACGCCGGACAGGCGCGTCTGGATATGAAACTGGCCGACCTGGGCAATGTTTCCATGGCCGGAAACTACACCAGTATCGGTTGGGGGAGCATCGAGCAGAAGCTGATCCAGCGCCAACGGGAGGAAATTATCCAGTACGACATTTCCACCAACCTCGAACTCGGCAAGTTTTTTCCGGAGAAATTCGGTCTGCGCCTGCCGTTTTACGCCCAGTACTCCAATGTGACCAAAAATCCGGAGTACGACCCTTACGACCTGGACATCAAGCTGAAGGACAAACTGAACGACGAGGCCGACCCGATCAAACGCGAGGAAATCCGCTCGCAAGCCCAGGATGTAACGATCACGCGCGGCTTCAACTTCACCAATGTGCGCAAGGAACGCAGCGGCGGTGCGCGCAAAATTCCGTTGCCCTGGAACATCGAAAACTTCAGCCTGACCTACGCTTTTAACCAGGAAAAACGCCGCACGCCGTTTATCATCAACGATCAGATCAACCGCTACAAAGGCGCGCTCGACTGGCAGTACGCCACCGGCCTGAAGCCCTTGCAGCCGTTCAAAAAAATGATCAAAAACGACAAGTACTTCAAGTGGATCACTGAAATGAACTTCAATCCGCTGCCAAGTACCTACGGCTTCAGCACCAACCTGGAACGCATCGTGCAGGTGACGACCTACCGCTTTGCCGGCGGCGACCCCGAACTCGATACCTACTACAACCGCCGTTTTACCTGGGATCGCAACTACGACCTGGGCTGGGAGATCACCAAAAACCTGCGCTTCAACTTCAACGCCGTGGCGCGCAGCCTCATCGACGAGCCCCTGCAGTACATGAACGGCGAAGTGGTGTCCAAACAAACGCGGAAAGACTCCATCTGGCAAAATATCAAATCGCTGGGCCGACCCAAAAACTACACCCACACGGCCAGCCTGAACTATACCCTGCCGTTTAAAGTGATCCCGCTCATGGACTGGATCACGGTCAAAGCATCGTATACGGCCGGATACACCTGGACGGCGCAGTCGCTCAAATTGCAATACCTGCCGGATGTGCCGTCGCAGTATTCCGATATCGTCAACATGCGTTCGTTGGGCAACGTGATCCAGAACAACAACGTTCGGCAGATCAACGGCGATTTCAACTTCGAAACGCTGTACAACAAGAGCAAATACCTGGCGAAAATCAACAAGCGCAGCGCCCCCGGCGGCCGCACGCCCAGTTCCGGGCGCAATAACCGCAACAACCGCAGCAATCCCGGCGATATTCCCGGCATGGACCCCGGGCGCGGCGGCGATGCCCCGGCAGACGGTAAAAATCTGGGCGACAAGCTGAGCAACCCGCCTGCCGCCCGCAACCGCAATGCCCCCGGCGGCAATGACGATCCGGCAGCCACGGCAGCCGACGGCGACGATAAAGGCGGGAAATCCAAACGCGACCGGAAAAGCAAAAAAGAAAAGAACAAAGACCGGGAGCCCTCCCTGGCCGAGCGCATCGCCTTGCGCCCGCTGATGATGGTGCGCAAAGCGCGGTTTACGTACAGCGAAAACTTCAGCACGGTGATCCCGGGCTTCACGCCCGACACGAAGCTCATGGGCCTGAGCGAAGGGTTTTCGGCGCCGGGTTGGGCATTTGTGGCCGGTATTCAGCCGAGTTCAGGATGGTTGGACGAAGCGGCCTCCAAAGGCTGGATCACCCATCGCCCGGAGCTGAACCAGCAGGTGGTGCGGAATTACACGCAAAATATCGACGCGGGGGCAACGATTGAACCCTTCACCGATTTCCGCATTGAGCTGACGGCCAACCGCCAGTTTACGCGCAACGAAACCGAATTGTTCAAAGACCAGAATTTTCTGCTCGACCCCAACGAGGTGAATTTCGAACACCGCGCCTTCCGCGAAATGGGTAGCCTGACGGTGTCGTATTTTACCTTGAACACCCTGTTTAATGATGATCTGAACGGTTTGTTTGCCCGTTTTGAAAACATTCGCCCGATCATATCCGACCGATTGGGCCAACAGGCGGGCAATACCAATTCGCACGAAAAAGACGGCCCCGGCTATCGCTACGGCTACGGAAAAATCCAGCAGGAAGTGCTGATCCCTTCGTTTATCGCTGCGTATGCCGACAAAGACCCGAACACGGTCAATCTGAATATTTTCGATACGCGCCCGGCGATCAACTGGCGGCTCAACTACAACGGCCTGTCGAAAATTGGCGGCCTGGACAAGATTTTCGCCAGTGTGCAAATCACCCACGGCTACAAAAACTCGCTCTCGGTGAATTCCTACAACACGGATATTTTCTTCGACAATGCCGCGCCGTACACACCGGATACGCTGAGTTTTAACTACGTTGCCCGCTATGAAATCCCTCAGGTGGTGATCAACGAGCAGTTCGCGCCCATGCTCGGGATCGATATCAAGTTGAAAAATGATATGACGTTTAAAGTGGATTTCAAAAAAAGCCGCACGCTGGCCATGTCGTTCATCGACTACCAACTGGCCGAAACGCGCTCTACGGGCTATACCATTGGTTTTGGCTACCGCCTGAAAAACGTCAATATTCCGTTCCTCACAGGCAAGAAAAAGAGCAAAAGCCGCTCCTCCAAACCGCCGACCACGCCAACGGGCCCGCCTGCGCCCCGCGGCGGCGGCCAACAGGCCAACGACATGAACTTCAAGTTCGACTTTGACCTGCGCGACGATATCACGATCAACCACCGGCTCGACCAACTCGACGAGGCCATCCCCACCCGGGGCGCCCGGACCATCAGCATCAACCCGTCGGTAGACTACGCCCTGAACCGGCGCCTCAAATTGCGCTTTTTCACGGACTACCGCAAAACGGTGCCGAAAACGTCGCAGTCGTTCCCGATCACGACGGTGAATGCCGGGGTGGCGGTGCAATTCTCATTAAACTAAAAAAGTTTCTGGTTTCTGGTTAGAAGGTTTCTGGTTGTTCACCATCCCGGGATGATGAACAACCAGTACCTGTGATAGTGAGGGGGTGACTTGTAGTCACCCCCTCACTTGACTTCCCGCTCCTGTGTTAGCGAGGGGGTGGCTACCAGCCACCCCCTCGCTAGGGCAACCAGAAACCCTCCAGCCATTTCCCCAGCCGCTCCTGATACAAATCGTAGTCGCGCAAATTGCTGTGCCGCCCGCCGGGGATGGTCACAAATTCGTCGCCGGGTTTGAGGACGGTTTTCAGGCGGATGGCCGATTTGTAAGGCACGACCCGGTCGGCGGTACCGTGAAAAATCAGGATGGGCAGGGCTGATTGGGCCAGGTGCCAGTCGTTGGGGAATTGGAATGCCGGCTGGATGGGCAGGCTGGACAGGCCGATCAGGCTGGCCGTCAGGCCGGCAATGCTGTCGTAGGGTGTTTCCAGGATGACCAGTCTGGCCGGAACGTGCGCGGCCAGGTACGCGGCAATGCCCGTGCCGAGCGAGGCGCCGTAGAGCACAATTTGTTCGGGCGGGTACCTTTCCCGCAACCATTCGTACACCTGCATGGCATCCTGATAGTACCGCTTTTCATCCGGTGCGCCGGTGCTTTTACCATAGCCCCGGTATTCCAGCGCAACAAAATCGTAGCCCCGGCTGGTGAAATCGCGGTGTTTTTGTCCCCAATGCCGGAGGTTGTACCGGTTGCCGTGGAAAAACAGCACAACGCCCTGGCGCACTTTTTTTTCTGTTGAAAAATGCAGCAGGTTGAGGCGGATGCCGTCGGGGGTTTCCAGAAAAATTTCGTCGAATGGCTGCGAAAATTTAAACGCGTAATCGGCCGAAAGCCGGGTAGGCCGGAACAGCATGGATTGTTGCAGGTAGGTCGACAGGGCATTGAGCCATCCGGTTACAGGCATAGATTAGCGCAGTTTGGGGTTGGCGGCATGCCGTTGGGCATCCCGGGTGGTTTTTTTGTTCAGGTTTTTTTGAAGCGCTTCGGTCAGGTCGACGCCGGTTTGGTTGGCCAGGCAGATGAGCACAAACAGCACGTCGGCCATTTCATCGGCCAGGTCTTCCCGGGCGGTGGCCGCCTGTTCGGGTGTTTTGAACGATTGCTCGCCGTAGAGCCGGGCCAGCAGGCGCGACACCTCGCCCACTTCTTCCATCAGGATGGCGTTGTTCGTCAGTTCGGCGTAGTATTTCACACCGATGGTTTGTATCCAGTGGTCTACGGTTTGTTGCGCTTCTTTTATGGTCATGTTTGTTTTTTTTGGATTTACCACGGAGGCATGGAGTACACGGAGTTATTTAAATGGACAGGATTTTCAGGATTTAACATGATAAAATAGATACGTCCTGTTTAATCTTGTCAATTCTGTCTAAAAAAAACACCGCCGTAGGCGGCAAAACTCCGTGTCCTCCATGCCTCCGTGGTGATAAAACAACCTGCACAAAGGACGAAAACTACGCCCAAACTTTACAGCCCTCCGTGCAGTTTGTGCAAATGTCAATGGCGCTGCGACCTTTCAAAATTTGCCGGCGAAAGTTCCGGTAGTGTTCATTTTGCCAGATTTCCCGGAAGGGCGCTGTTTTCAGATCGCCCATTTGGTGTGCCGCATCTTTATCGAAACAACAGGGCACCACGAGGCCGTCCCAGGTGACCACGCAGGCATGCCAGAGTTTCCAGCAATGGTTGTGCAGGCTGTGGCGGGGCGCCCAGGCGCCGTCGGGCAATTGGCGGTAGCGGGCGTAGCGCGCCTGCAGGGGGATCAGGGGGTTGCCGTGTTGGTAGTCGTACACTTGCGCGGTTTTTAATTTTACGGCGTCGACACCGATTTCTTTTGCCAGTTTTTTCAGGTCTTCGATCTGGTGTTCGTTTGGTCGAACGACCAGAAACTGAAAAATGATATGCGGGTGCTTTGATTTGAGCCGGCGTTTCCAGGCCACCACATTCCGTGCGCCCTGCAGCACCTTTTCAAGTTGGCCGCCGATGCGGTATTGGGCGTACGTTTCCTGGGTGGTGCCGTCGACGGAGATGATCAGCCGGTCGAGGCCCGATTCCACGGTTTGGCGGGCGCGGGCATCGTCGAGAAAATGGCCGTTGGTGCTGGTAACGGTGTACAGTTTGCGTTGGTGGGCATAGCGCACCATGTCGAGAAACTGCGGGTGGATGTACGGTTCGCCCTGGAAATAAAAGTAGAGGTAGAGCAGGTCGGGGTGCAGTTCATCCACCATGCGCCGGAAAAAATCGGTCCGCAGATTGCCGGTGTTGCGGGTGAAGGCGCGCAGGCCGGAGGGGCATTCGGGGCAGCGCAGGTTGCAGGCCGTGGTAGGTTCGATGCTGAGCATGACAGGCATGCCCCACTGGACGGGTTTGCGGAGGAGCCGGGTGCAGTAGTAGGAGGCCAGTACTTTGGCGAAGTTCCAGCCGCGCCGGAGGGTTGTTTTTTTTAAAAAATTCAGGCTGTCGTTCCAGGGACCATTCATGGGACAAACATAACAAAGGCCCGCAGTTGGGGTTCAGCGCAGTTGGGTGTACTTTTGCACAACTTGAGCCGCAATTTTTTAAAAAACAAGAACATACGATGGAAAACACAACCAAAACACCCGGGAAAAACCGCGAAGTTATTTTGCTGGTCGTGGTGGCGCTGATTGGCGCGGCCGGTTTGCTGGCGCTTCAGTTTGCCCGGAAAACACCGGCAGCGCGCGCCGACGAGCGCTCGATGGTGCAGTCGAGCGCCCAGCAGAAGGGCGAGCCGGAAGTGGTGTCGGCGCCTATTCAGCGCATTCCGGGCAATCTGGTCAGCCGTGATGCGGAATATCCCGAGGTCGGGCAGCCGTTTGAATTTAAAATGGCGAATTTTTCGCAGGGTGCGGTGTACGAGATCGACCCCGGCGATGGCAGCGGGCGCCGGCAGTTTACCAATGGCGTGTTGAAATATACCTATTCCAAATCAGGTAAATACCAGGTGTCGCTGTACGCCAAATACGAGGGCCAGGAGGTGAAATTGCAAACAATCACTAAAAAAGTGGTGGTGCCGCCCAAGCCGGAGAAGGTAGAGATCGTGCCGTTTATTGACAATTGAAATGGACTTGCGACATACCCATTAGGCATGCTTGCCGAATTGAGTAGTTTTGTCGCGTATGCATTACTATTTATTGAAATTCAAAACGCAAAACGGATGAAGAAAATCGGAATTTTACATGGCAAGGAAAGTACGTTCCCGGAAGCTTTTGTAGCGCGGGTCAACGCCAAAGGAGTTAAAGGCGTGGAGGCTGAACCAACCCTGGTCGGCGAAGTTATGCAGGGGGAACCTACACCCTATGCCGTCATGATCGACCGGATCAGTCAGGACGTGCCATTTTACCGGGCGTATCTGAAAAACGCCGCGCTGAACGGCACGGCTGTGCTCAACAACCCGTTCTGGTGGAGCGCCGACGAAAAATACTTCAACAACTGCCTGGCCACCAAAATCGGCATGCCGGTACCGCGCACGGTGCTGCTGCCGTCCAAACAAATGCCGCCGGATACCAGTGCGCAGAGTTTCCGCAACCTGAAATACCCGTTGGAGTGGGAAAATATGATCGAATACCTCGGCGGTTTTCCCCTGTTTATGAAACCCCACTCGGGTGGCGGCTGGAAGAACGTGTACAAAGTCAACAACTTTGATGAGTTTTTTGATGCGTACAATGAAACCGGTGACCTGGTGATGTTGCTGCAGGAGGCGATTGAGTTCGACGGGTATTTCCGTTGCTATTGCCTGGGTGGAAAGTATGTACGCATTATGGACTACGAACCCCGCAACCCGCACCACCTGCGCTATGTAGCCGATCACAAGGCCTCGAAAGCACTGCGCGCCGAAATGCACGACTACGTTTTGCGCATAAATGCCGCGCTGGGCTACGATTTTAACACCGTTGAGTTTGCCATCCGCGATGGTATTCCGTATGCCATTGATTTTTGCAATCCGGCGCCCGATGCCGACGTGCATTCCGTGGGCGAAGAGAATTTCGAATGGGTGGTTGAAAATGCCGCAAACATGGCCATCGAACGGGCATTGGCCCATAAAGATGGCGCCGATAACCTGAGCTGGGGGACCTATGTGAGTGACGCCGCGCAAGGTCGCCTGCCGGTCATTTCAGGGAAAAACCCTACCCCGGCAGAGGTAAAAAAGACCTCTGGAAAGGCCTCAAAAGTTAAAAAAGCATAGGAACTGCTTTTTGGCACGTCGTTTGGAAATATACCTGCAAGTACCAATAATCACTTGCAGGTATTTTAATCCAAGCGGCAAATCTTCCAACCTGCGCAATAAAGAAAAAGAAGCCGCCTCATACACACACCAAAACCAAAACCGATCCATTACAATGAAATCAATCTTCTTAATCCCGGTCTTTTTATTCGCGCTTATTAACCTCACCGCAGGCCAAGCTGCCGCCGTGAGCACCTCAAACGACAGCGCCGAACCTACGTTCCAGGACTTTCTGGCTCAGTTTCCGAAAGCCAGTTTGCCGTACACCTTCGATGCAGAAGTGCTCCAGAACCAACTGGAAAACCGCACTTCGGCTCCGAAAGCCACGCGCTTGGCCTGGGACTACTACCAGTTTCTGCCCACGCTTGAAGAAAGCGCCCGCTACAGCCGCATGCCGGTTTATCCGGAGCCTGTAGCCGCTTTTGAAACAGCAGAGAACTACGCCGTGCTGTACAACACCGGCCGCGCATTCACTAAAAATTTGAAAAGCTACCATATTGCTGTTTTCGATAAAGCCGGCAACCACATTGCTACCAACTTCGTAGCCGGTGTAAACCCCGGAACCCTGACGGTTGCTACGATCGATGAAAACCTGCGCGCTGTCGTTCAGGCGTACATGATCAACTGGGCCAAGGACTATACCGAAAACGGCCCCGAAGGCAACTCCATCAACAGCATGACGTCTGCCGGTCGGCAGGTAATGTTGCTCACTTCGGGTGGTATGGTGGAGCAGGTGAACTGGGCGTACAAAACCGGCGGCATGTCTGCCTCTGCTTCTGCTAAATAAACTATTCCATGCAGGTTGCCCTGCAAACCCCCGTCCGGCTGCGGCTTCTTCGGACGGGGGTTTTTTCTTTTAGGATAGGCTTGGGGAGCGTTAAAAAAACAATGCGCGTATTGCTGTGCCCGTACAGCGCGTTTGTTTTATACAGTCTGCCGATTCCGACATTTTATTATGCGGTTTCCAGATGTGTAGCACTTTTTTTATGCCGCATCACTAAAAAAACCTTTTTATGAAAAACATGATTTTGGGTATCTCCGCCTTGCTTATACTTGGCATACTCGCTGCATTTACGGTAATTCCCGGAAAAAGTTCATTGACCGACAGGCCTGCAAACGACAAGTTCAAAAAGTTTTTGAAACAGTTCCCCAAAGCAACTCTGCCCTATGCCATTTCGAAAGAGCAGATGCTGGATCAGCTAAAACAGGCAATGCAGCCCATTGACGACGAATTCGATGGCATTAAGGAATCTGCTCCTATTAAGGAATCTGCTCCTATTAAAATTATCGACGATCCCGACCGGTTTATTTCTTCCGATCGCCTCGAATATGTCAGCCGCGTTCCGACCTACAAGGAGCCTGTAGCGCAATTCGCTACCAGACAGTA
This sequence comes from uncultured Saprospiraceae bacterium, assembly GCA_964484205.1. GTDB lineage: Bacteria > Bacteroidota > Bacteroidia > Chitinophagales > Saprospiraceae > M3007. The sequence continues at coordinate 98,330 of CAZAEZ010000002.1, forward strand.
CCATGCCGTTATTTATATGGTGTCGCAGGGATTTAGCCGGCCCTTTCGGTCATACCATATTGCTGTTTTTGATCAAGCCGGGAAACAACTGGCTACACACAGCCTGGCCAACGCAGGTCGTTCTTATCTGACCGCTTCCACCATCAATGAAAAACTCGAAGCAGTGCGCTCCATGTACCAGGTGAACTGGACAAGCGACGTAAACGAAGTCAGCCTGGAGGAGAACAGCATCACGGGCCTCACACTGGAGCGTTCTGAGTCAATTGACTTGACGAAGCCGGCAGAGTTGGATATAATTGACTCCCGGAAACTGAAACTGAAAAAACCGGAGAAAAAGGCGGAGAAAGTGGAAACGATTGGTGCTGTTATGCGCTAATTCCCAATACAAAATTGACCCAAACCGCGCAGCCGTTCATTCCGCTGCGCGGTTTGTTTTTTCATAAATCCAGCCAAACCAATTCGTCCGGCGAATGATCAACTCCACCACAGCCAGGTTGATCAACCAACTGGGCCAGGCCACCAGGCGGTAGGCGGTTTCCGGGTCAATATTCGAATACATGGCCAGGCCAAATTGCATAAGCCGGAGCGTGATTGCCGAGAGCGTAAGGGCGTAACTGCGCAACATCCAGGCGCCGTGTTTGCGGAAATTTTTCGCACGTATTGCCCTCCAGGCAACCCAGGTGCACAACCACCACAAACCGCTCAGCAGCAGGAAAGACGTTTGCGCCACCGGACCGCCGTTGGCATACCATGCCATCAACATGCCTGCCGGGCCGCACACCAGTAAGATACTGAATGCATATGCCCTGCCTACCCAGCGGTGCAGTGCCGGCGCCCGGCGCAAAATAGTTCCGGAAAACTGGGTGATCCCGGCGGCCAATACCAGCAGTGCGGGGAAAATATGCAGGTAAAAAGCGGCCCTGTAATGAAGCAGGTGTATGATATGCTGTTTGGAAAGCAAAAAATCTATGTCAAGCCGTCCGGACCGGTAGGGCCAAATGATGTTGAACATTACCCAGGTAAAAAATGCAATACTGCTTAGGAATAAAAAAGTGGCGAGCAGGCGCCCGGTTGCGAGGGTTTTGATGGGCATACCGGAATTGTTTTTAGAGAAAAACGCAGCACAAGACCGGGAAAGTGCCGGACCCGGGGAAATTCAACGTTTGCAGCGAAGGTAATCAGAACGGCAAGTCGCCAAATTCATCCTCTTCGCTGTGCCAGTCAAAATCTTCATAATCTTCGGGGGAAGGCTGGTCTTCGGCGGCCTCATCCAGGTCCTGGTTGCGGTGCTGGTCATAGAAAAACAGCCAGGTCAGGTTGTCCTCGTCGTGCATCAGTTCGTTCCAGTGGTCCGGCTGTTCATCAATTTCCCAGGGAGAAAGGTCCGGTTTGTCGGCATCGAGCCATTTGCGGAGTTCTTCCACAGGCGAGCTGGTTCGGGGAGCGATGTCCTGAAATTCGAGGCCATCCTCCCAGGTATCCATATCGTGCTGTACGCAGGCATCCAGTTCATCGCACCAGCATTGGCCGCTGTCGCCGAAGGGACAGGTTTTTTCTCCGCGGCGGCTGCAAAAGTTGATGGCGGCGCCGGATTCGTAATTATACGGAATGGAATCCTGTTCCAGAATTTCCACCATGACCGTATAGCGCCGGCGGGCGGTAAGGCGCGGCGGGCAATCCCAGCTGACCGTCCAGGCCCGCCACAGGTTTTCGATGGCTGTGAGCAATGCGGTAAGTTGTTCCTTGGTGAGGCGTTCGGAGGGTGGGAAAATGCCGGTAGGCAAACCGAACAATTCGTTCAGGTGGACGTAGCGCAACTGATACGCAGGGGCATCCCGTTCATCGTCGTTGTCGAAGGGATGGCGGAAACGGTAAGTGCTGGATGCAGGTGCATTGCGGGTAGCCGTTTCGAGGTCTGTTAAAAGTTGGGTTACGTAACGTTGCATGTTCCGCTTCAAAGTTGTGCATTCACCCCGAATTTTCGAAATATTTAAAGGAAAAAGAATCGAGGATTTTCCGCGTCATCGGAAAGTGTCCGCTTATTTTTGTCCATATGGACCATTCTACCCGCCAATCCCGGCTTATTCCGGCCTTGTTTTTATTGCTTCAGGCTTGTGTGTCGGTGCATCCGACGCATGTATTTGACCCGGGGAAAGCTCCTCCGGCACCCGATTATTCCCGTATGGACAATTGGGCGGCGCACCCCGACAAGGCCGACCCTGCCGACCGCACGCCTTGCCCGGAGGTGTTTAACAGCCAGGACCAGGCTGAAATCGATGTGTTTTTTTTACACCCGACAACCTATACCGGCGCCCGGAAGGGAGAGCGCGACTGGAATGCCGCAATTGATAACATTGGGGTAAATCAAAAAACCGACAGCACGACCATCCTGTACCAGGCCAGCATTTTCAATGGCGCCGGGCGGGTATTTGCGCCCCGGTACCGGCAGGCACACCTCCATGCGTTTTTTACCAAAGACAAAAAATCGGCGGCGCAGGCTTTGGACTCGGCTTACGCAGATGTCCGTGCGGCGTTTGAATACTATTTGGCACATTGGAACCAGGGCCGGCCGTTTATCCTGGCCGGACACAGCCAGGGCGCCCGGCAGGGTATGTATTTGATACGCGACCGAATAGAAGGCAGCCCGCTGGAAAAACAACTGGTAGCGGCCTATCTTGTCGGTTGGCCGGTGAAACAGGATTTTTTTCAAAAAATAAAACCCTGCGAAACGCCGGAACAAACCGGGTGTTTTTGCAGCTGGCGTACGTATGAGCGCAAGTTTGCTTTGAAAAAGGCCTACGAAACCGATGTGGTTTGCACCAACCCCTTGGCCTGGAATACCCGGGAGGGCGTTTACGCAGACAAATCGCTAAACCGGGGGGCTGTGTTGCGCACGTTTTGTGTGACCTACCCGGCGTTGTGCGACGCCGAAGTGTACAACGGCGTGTTGATGTGTTCGAAGCCCAAGTTTCCCGGCAGTATTTTCTTTATTCGGAAAAATTATCATGTAGGCGATTTGAATTTGTATTACTTTAATGTGCGCGAAAATGCGGCGTTGCGGGCTGAAGCCTTTTTGCGTTGATTCGTAGTTCTTGTTATTGAAAATTTAAAATACAGACAGAATGCGCCGGTTCCTGCGTTTATGCCCGTGACAACAGAACCACAGATGCGTATTAAAACAGAACTGAAATAGCGCCTTTTCCGGGCCTGTTTTTGCCAACATTAAAATCGAATAATTATGAAAAAGACAATCCTGTTTAGCTTCCTGGCCTTTTTGTTTCTGCTTGCTTGTAATAAAACGGCGTTTACCGGCCGTAAGCAGCTGAATTTATTCCCTGCCAGCGAGATAAATCAAATGAGTTTTGCCGAGTACAAATCCTTTTTGTCGGAGAACAAGCCCGTGACTACCGGCAAAGATGTGGATATGGTGCGGCGTCTGGGCAACGACCTGAAGGCAGCCGTGGAGGTGTATTACAAGTCGAAAGGCCTGCAAAATGAACTCCGGAATTTTGCCTGGGAGTTCAACGTGATTGATGAACCGAACACCGTAAATGCATTTTGCATGCCGGGTGGCAAGGTGGTGGTGTATACCGGCATTATCAAGGTTGCCCAAACGGAAGATGCGCTGGCGGTGGTGATGGGCCACGAGATTGCGCACGCCCTGGCCAACCACGGCAATGAGCGCATGAGTCAGGGCGTGGTGGCTCAGTTGGGGATGACATCGTTGCAGGTTGCTTTGGCACAAAAGCCGGCACAAACCCGGGATATGCTCTTGGCGGCTGCGGGCGTTGGCGCCCAGGTGGGTGTCTTGTTGCCATTCAGCCGCAAGCACGAATCGGAAGCCGACGAGATTGGCCTGTACCTGATGGCCATGGCGGGCTATGACCCGAATGCTGCGGCGCCATTCTGGGAGCGTATGAATAAGTCGGGTGGCGCGCGTCCGCCGGAGTTTTTGAGTACGCACCCCGATCCGTCGCGGCGTAGCGAGCGTTTGCGGCAGTTGGTTCCCAAAGCGCGGGCTTATGCGATCAAGTATCCGGTGCCGGGAAGCTCTCGAAATAAGTAGTGATGAGTGATGAGTGGGTTCACCGTCCGGGATGGTGAACCCACTCATCACTCATCGCTACTTATTCCAGTTCTGCGTCCAGCGAATCGCTGGGAAAAAGCAGTTCTGCTTCACCGGGGCGCAGCGTATCGACGGGGATCACCATGAACCCTTCGACCCGGTGGACGAGCCAACGGCCTTTGATTTTGTAGAGGATGAGCGTGTCGGGGATGCGCTCACCGAGTTCGCCTTCGATCAGGTAGTGGCAAATGGCGGAGTCGCCCTGAATGTTGCATTGCAGGTCATAGAGTGCGGTTTCGTACACGTCGGCGGAGTCCTCTTTCGTGGTGAGTGCGTCGAGGAAGTCGACATACGACCGGGCAAGTTCGGTGCTGTACAGCCGGGCGGAATCGAACTGGTTGTGGTCGATATAATTTTGCCACAGCCGAACGATAGTGGCAGGTTCGGGCGCCGGATCGGGGCGGCAAGACCACAAGGCGAGGAGAAAAAAGGCGCAGCCAGGCGCGAAAAAACGCATAGTATGGCATTCTGTTTTGACGCTCAAAAGTACTTTAAAATCGGGGAAAATATTTTTTTGAAAAAGGCTTGGGCTTTTGCGGCGTGGGGGTGTATCTTTGCCGCCGCTTAACGCGAAAGGGGGCGCATAGCTCAGCTGGTTTAGAGCACCTGCCTTACAAGCAGGGGGTCGTAGGTTCGAATCCTTCTGCGCCCACTTGATTATCAAGGAGTTACACTGTTTAGTGTGACTCCTTTTTGTTTTGGTTTACATGGCGGTTTACATGAGCGTCAAAACAAAACGATTCCGGTTTATTCCGGTGGCAGCGCCCGTTTCTCCAACAGGTGTTCAATTATTTTTAGCAGTTGCGTTTTCTCCTTTCGCACTGCCTCCAAGCGCTCTAAAAGCGCAGCATTTTCTTTTTGCAGGGAATGGAGCCCATCCACAACATGATTCGAAGGTTTTTCGAATTGCGCGGTATCCGGATTAAATTGATGTAGTTCATCAAAACTAATTCCAAATACCCGTGCTAATAGGGCTGCCTTCTGAACAGATAAGGCTGCTCTCCCCGCCTCTAGCCTTTGGTAGGTTTTGACGGATATTCCAAGTTCAAGGGCAACATATTCTTGGGAATAATTTCGCAGTTCACGTAAGCGGCGGATTTTGAAGGCCAGGTTTTCCATAGGCTGGCTGGTAAATGGAGAATAAAATGAAGCAATGGAAAAGGATTAAAATGTCTTCCAAAGAGACAGAATTGTCGGAACATGCGCAAATGCTGGGGTGGATATTAACAATTTACAAACCGCAACTTTGTCCAGAACCGACCAATCTACACTAATCTCCATGATCAAGAACCGTTTACCCGCCTGTTTACTACTTCTCTTATTCCCATTTTTTCTTCGGAGCCAATCTACATCGAATGATTGCGCCAATGCCCAACTCCTTTGTAATAAAAACCTGGTGACAGTGCCATTTCTTAATGGTGCGGGGAGTAACACATCCGAAGTTGGGACGCCATCCTGCCTTGAATTTCCGTTTCCGGAAAGCCATTCTTCCTGGTTTAAGTGGACCATTGAAACATCCGGGTCATTAGGCTTTACCATTCTACCTATTAATGAACAGGATGATTTTGATTTCGTGCTATATCGCCTGCAGGGAGATTTAAGCCAATATGATTTACGTGAAGAACTCCGCTGTCTGGCCTATGGACCGGAAATGGGAGAGAGTAAATCCGTAGGTCAGAACTGCACGGGTGCTACAGGATTGGTGGCAGGAGCGGCGCCAACTGCATTTGGTGAGGGGTGCCCGGTCGGGGCCGAAAACTTTTTGGAATTAGTCAGCGTGGAATCTGGGGAATCCTATATCCTATTCGTAAATAATTTTAGGTCTTCAAACGGCTTCCTCCTGGAATTTTCCGGCACGTGCACTTTTAAAGAAATTGCAGGCCCCTGCAACACGAGCACTTCGACAGTGCTAAATAATTTACAGGATGCTGTACTTGATGTTTCAGAGGTGGTGCCCAACCCCGCGACAGACGCAGCACAAATTAACTTAACGGCTACCAGGGCTTTGGCAGGTCAGTTACTTCTGATCGACCTGAATGGCCGGATACGAAAATCAAATCCGCTCACCATCATGCCAGGTGAAAACATCCTTTCGTTAGATGTGTCACTTTTAGAGCCTGGTGTTTTTTTTGTAAAAATCAGGCTGGAAGGACATACCTACCTCGCCCGGTTTTACAAACACTGAGCTGCTTCCGCATCAAACAATTTAAGTTTCTCCAGACCATTTCCACTCCTACAAAGTAGGAAAAAGGCAAAATCCTCCTTCGCATATGCAAAAGCCATTTATCTGCGTCTTGCTTTTAGTAAGTGTTGCTTATTCCTCGTGGTCACAGCATTACAATTCAGATGTTTATATCACTCAGGCAGGTCAGGCGACTGCTTCCGCTCTTATGCAGCAGTTTGACAATATTCCCGATTGCTCTGATCCGCGAGACTTGACAGCAACAGATATACAACTGGATGGTTTTATCCTGCACTGGCAAGGCAAATCAGCTCAGCCCGGTGAAACAGAATACGTTGTGCGATACCGGTTATTGGATGCCAAGGAGCCATGGAGAGAAAAAAAGGTGCTCAATGGTACCTCTGCTCAAATTTTGGGCTTAGACAAAGGGGCACCCTATGAAGTGGAGGTTCAAAAAATCTGTTACTGGAAAGACGGAAGCCCTGTACTTAGTAAATGGGTTCGAATAGAAGTGGAAACCCTGCCCGTTCGGATTCCACTTCCACCATTCACATGTGGCGATTCGTTTCCCTATCCCAGCTATCCCTGTACCAGTAACGATGTTATTGATGACTCAACCTTTCAACTGAGCGTTATTTATATAGGTGGCTTCCCCATTGAAGTAGAATCATTTTCCAGTCACCTTGATCCGGAAAACCAATTAGTTTGGTCAGGCACAGGAATTGTCCCGTTGCCTTTTGGCGAATCTGCAGTCCGGGTAGAATGGGAAAATGTGAAAATTAACAAAGACTCCAATATCTGTGCGGGGATTGTTTTGGGCTTGGCAGATGATCCAATGTATTATCCCAATCTGGACCCCGGCCCGGTTGCATTTGGAGGTGAAATCTGTGTACCTCCTCCGTCAGCCCCGGGATTTGATTCAAATGGAATTCACACCGTAACAGGGTTGCCCTATGACGAACATGGGTTTGGACCAACAGGAACCTACGATAAGCAACCACCTTACCCCGGTTACCAACCCGGAATGCCCTATGACACTACTAAAACATATGACCCGAACGGATTCGATGTTGACGGCAACCATGCCTTAACAGGAACACCGTTTAATCCGGCAGGTTGTAACCGGGAAGGGTTTACAGCTCAAGGCGACACTTGCGACCCCAATATTCCGCCGTATTCCTGGATGGATCCAAACAATCCAAATCCACCAACGCAGGCCGGGCTCGAATTTGCCAGTGAGGTCGAAGATTCACTCAGCATTTGGATACAGGCGGTCCTTAACGAGTTAAACGATAGCTATGAGGCCAAGCGCGATAGCCAGCTAGCGATATGCACTGGAATTCGAGACACCATGGAAGCCTTGTTGACTACGCTAGGCTACAGTCGTGAATTTATTTTCGGCCCCGACGACAATTATTTCAAAGTCGGTATGCACCAGAATTTCCGCGCTGCACCAAGTAAAATGCTCAATGATATGGTGCGGAATGCCAACGTAAAGGCATTGGAAAACAGGCATATCGATCTCTATCATTGTGACAAGGCACAATATGTTTACCAGTACTATCTCGACATCATTGCGGATTACTTAGGTGCAGGCTTGACTGAATTGACCGAATCGATATTGGACAAAATCAAGTCCATGCCCCAAGCTACTATTGATCAGTGGGAGGCCGACCCAAATTTGTTTGAGATTTGGCTGGCAAAAGAGGTGGAGCAAGCCGTTAAGGATGAATACATTATCCAATACGGCGGAGGAATTGGCCTTTGGGAGAGTGAACCGGAATTGGAACGCTTAGGCTTTCCAAGGGCACCCTCAAGAATGTATCCAGCGACACCAGCCAGTAAAGCCCTTACAAATTTTAGCAGCCAAGCTTTGGCCGACAATCTGAACGGCGAACTTGGGAAACTCTTGCTCGCTCAAGCATTGGAAACGCGACCCGAGGACATCGCTTTCGAGTTCAAACAAGGGTTCCGCATAGTCAATGGCGTGCACAGGGCTTACTATTTGGAAGGAATGGCCAATGCCCGTAGGTGGAAATTGACGGACTGGGCGGTTACGGCAAACGATTCCTTGTTAATGCCAATTGAGGTGACAAACCGGAATTCGGATGGGAAACTTTACAAGGTGTATCTCGACGACATCAAATTCTACACTTTCAAAGCCACCCTCGATGCGTATATCATTATTGAAACACCTTTCGACGGCCAAAAGCTGGTATTCGAGGCCCAAGACGTGGAATTTACACCGAAGGGGCCGGTTGTAAATCCTGTTAAAATTGAGTTGGCAAACGATGTATATGTGCGAATTAATAACAATGCCCGGCTAAAATTGCTCTCTAGTGGCAATACCTATGTAGCCTTCGATTGCCTGGGATTTGCCGGATTAGGAGTGGAAGCCGATGTTGAAGTATGCCGGAATGTTGTTTTGCCATATGACCCTGCAACAGATGCAATTTTACCTGACCCTCAACGTGTGAGCGGGCACTTTCAGATATACTTGCCCAACTTCAGTGAGTTCTTTGTGTCGCTTTCCATCGATCCGTTTGCTATTCCGGGCGCTGAAGATATAAAATGGATAATCAATGGCGTTGCACTTGATTTAAGCGAAAGTATTTCTCCCACAGGTACGCCTCCCCTTGGGTACAGTACGCCCTTTGCTGGAATTGGTGGCTTTACCCCAATGTGGAAAGGGTTTTATATGGACAGTTTGATTGTCCGGCTCCCGAAGGCTTTTTCCAAAGACACTACGCCTATCAATGTGGGGGTTGAGGATGTTGTGATAGACAACATGGGAGTAAGTGGATCGGTAACGGCTTCCAATATTCTGCCTTTGAGTGCAGGTAGCGCCGGGGGCTGGGCATTTTCTATCGATCAATTTGAACTTACGGTCATTATGAATCAATTCAGCCGGGCTGTCTTCGACGGTAAGGTACATGTGCCGATATTCCGGGCTGCGTCGAACGATACTGGTAGCCTGGATTCCCTGGATTGTATGAATTACTGGGCCCGCATTGACCCTGGGAATATTTATAGTTTTGAACTACAACCATTTACATCCAATTATGCGGTGGATATCTGGAAAGCAGGCACGGTTGTGCTCGATCAAGGGTCTGCAATATTATTAGAATACAATAACGGCGAATTTACAGCCATTGCAACACTGAGTGGATCGGCAGTGGTTAACAGTGATTTATTGCCAAATGTATCGATCAACGTCCCACAAATCCGTTTTGAAGGGGTAGAGGTATCGAACCAAGCCCCCTATTTCAGCCCAGGTCATTGGGAGTTCCCGAATCAAATCGGGGCAAAATTTGCAGGCTTTGAACTCACTTTTACCAATATAGGTATGGTAGCAACCGCAGAGGGCGACCCTGCCTTGCGATTTGGCGCCTATGTTAATATTGGAGGCGATACATCTAAAATTAAGGCCAGCGGTGGGTTCAAAATTATTGGAGAACTAATTACTGATGATGGCAGGCAGCGTTGGAAGTATAAAGGTTTCGGGGTGGATGAGCTGTACATATCCGGTGGTTTTGGCCCGGTGGAACATCTAAATGGCACCGCTGTCTTTTTTGACAATGATGAAACTTACGGTACGGGATTTCGGGGTGGACTTGGGGCCAAGTTTGTCGGAATTGATGCCTCAATCCAGGTGGTTGGTCAATTTGGGCGAATGCCATCCAACTATAAATATTTTATGATTGATGCACTGTATTGTGGCGACATACCTCTGGCCGGTGCATTAAGCATAAAAGGACTTGGAGGGGGGGTGTATAACAATATGACACGGCCCGATAGCTTATATGGCCTGCCCGCTTGCAGCGGCCTGCCTATACCCTCCGAAATTGGCGCCTCCTTGTCTGGCATAGTCTATACGCCAAATGATTCCGTTGGACTTGGTTTTAAGTTTACCGCCGCAGTTGCCCTGAGCGCTTCAGAACGCGCCTTCAACGCTAATGCAACTTTTGAAGTGCTCTTTTCTGATGGTGGCGGTCTGGAAAAAATCTGGTTGTATGGAAACGCCCAGTTTATGGGTGATCTGAACGTTTCCGGCCTGCCAACTTTTGTGGAAAATGCCAAACCGGACAATAATGCCGCCATCAGCGCCAATTTGCGCTTAGATATGGCCTTTGGCGGCGATGGCTTTGTCATGAACGGGCAACTTGAAGTCTATGCTTCTATTGCCGGAGGTATCATCCGCGGTGCAGGGGCAAATGACAAAGTAGTTGATGCGTCTATTCATTTCGAACCAGGAAATTGGTATATTAAAATTGGATCACCGACCAACCGCGCCGGGCTGAAAGTGGTAATACCAGGCTTCGGAAACCTTGCCGTTGCCCAATCGTACTTCCAGATTGGAAACGACATTGAAGATATACCGCCCCTGCCCGATGAAATTGCAAAACTTACCGGGGTTGCAGGTGTCTCTCCAGGATTCAGGGCGCCCGAGGTAGGCGCCGGCAACGGCTTTGCATTCGGTACCGACCTGCAACTTGGGAATAAAGAGTTCAAATTTCTGATTTTTTATGCCGGGCTTTATGTCCGACTGGGTTTTGATATTTCAGTACTGGATTACGGTACCGGTGCTATTTGTGCCGGCGAAAGTGAGCCTATCGGTATTAATGGCTGGTATGCTAGTGGGCAGATTTATGCTGGTATAGAAGGAAAAATTGGAATTCAGGTAAAGGTTTTTGGAAAGGTGAAACGATTTGAAATACTGAGTATAGCAGCAGCAGCGGCAATGGAGGCCAAACTCCCCAATCCATTCTGGGCCCGCGCATCCATCGGTGTAAAATATAATGTAATGGGCGGTCTTGTAAAGGGAGAAGCGGATTTCCAGGTAGAAATCGGCGAACAATGCCAAATCCAGGGCGTCGATCCGTTTACCAATGTGCCGATCATTCAGGCAACAAACCCGGTACCTGGCGCTTCGGCTGTACCTGTTAGCGTTTATCCGGCAGTTAGTTTCAATTTCCCGATCAACGAAGAATTTGTTTTTGAGGACCTGAATGACAATATGATCAAATACAAGATCACCCTGGACTCTGCAAAACTGCTGTGGCGCGATTGGGAAATCGGAACTGAAAAGGTTTGGGTATCGGGGCAAAAACACCTCACTTTGAAAACCGGCGCCTACCTGCCCGGAAAAGATACATTTACCCTGATCATCAAACTGCACGTGGACAGCGCCGGCGTGACCATCGACACTGAGGAGCGCATTGTGACTTTTACCACCGGGCCTGGCCTGACCATCATACCATCCAACAATGTATTGGGTAGTTATCCGCTCGACGGGCAGTACAACTTCCACAAAGACCAGATCGCAACACACAAAGGCTATGTCCAACTGGACAGAGGCCAGCCCGAGGTATTCTTTGACAAGGAGGAATACGTGAAAGTGCTCCGCTTCCGCCAGAGTGGCGGCGGCTGCACCTACCAGTTGGTGGAGATCAACTCGGATAGCTACTGGGAAAAACGTATTGAATTTGATATACCGGCAAGTTTCTTTGCGCCGGAGCAGATTTACGAAATGCAGCTGGTTGAGTTCCCGCTTTCCGATCCCAATTGGGGCGAGGGTTTTGCCGGTGCGGCGCCATGTGTGGGCGCGCCGCCGGTACCATCAGGTGGCGGAACACAGCAGACGCAAAAAGCCGGGGATAATTCACCCCCTGGCCCTCCGCCGGCTCCTGTGCCGGTTGAAAAAGTACTGTACAGCGTCTATTTCCGAACCAGCGCCTACAACAGCTTCATGGAAAAGCTGGAGGATTTGGATGTTTTCCAAACATTGGAGAGTGCAACAAGAGGCGGCAATCCGGAATTACCGGAGTTTATCGGCCCGGAAGAAATCGCCAATGAATTTAAGGTACTGACCAATATCGAGCCTTTCGATGTTTATGAGGTAACCTACGGGGTAAAGCTCGGCGCCATGCCGCAGCAACCGTTTAACGGCCTTGCAAATACCTGGTTTGGCAAAATGCCGCAAAACATCATTATTGGAGGTTATTTTCCGGATCAGACACTTGGAATAGGTACCGACCAAAATAAATGGCCGGGCGGAATCCCAAATCCATTTTTGGGAGTTCGGATACTCAGCGAAGACGAGCCGCCGAAAGTGACGAAGCAAAACTACGTGTCCGGCGCCTTCCCGGCTTCCTATGCCTCGCTGGTGCAGAAAATCCATTTTAATGCGCCGAAAATCCTGCAAGACAGCTACAACGAATTGAAATTGGAGGCAGAAGCCTATGCATTCACACACCAGGAGCAAATACTTACCTACTTCGGCTGCCCGGGTGATTTTTCCGCTGCGTATTGCCTCGAAGCGTTTTGTGACGAGCCGAATTATACCCAGTATTCAAAAGGATTCCGAAAGTTAGTGACTGGGTGCAACCAGACTATTCCCACTTACGAACCGACCTACCCGGTAAAATTCGAATACCGCATGCCGGGCTGGGATCAGGTGACAACCACACATTATATCAATTTGGTGCACCCGGAATAAAATGCCTCTGAAACCCTTATTACTTTTTTGTTCATTACCTTTAACCACGCCTGTACATGAAAACCATACGATTCTCCTTAGCCTGCTTTTTTTGTTTGTTCTTTCTCATTGAGGGTGTTTTTGGGCAGAATTGTTATGTGCGACTGGACGATGACGCTTCGGGGTATACGCCTACGGCGGAGCAGATTGCGGAATTGGAAGCGGCCGCTGATTCGCTTTGTGCTGCTTTTGATTCTGCCGGATTTGAAGGACAGTTTAAGGTGTATGATTTTGGGTTTTATTTGCACCAGGAGGTAACTCAAGGGTGGTATCCAGAACCTTTTACCCAAAAAATACTTGAAGTCGAGCAATTGTCTCCTTATTATTTGTTATTTGGAAAACAAACTGATCAAAGCGGGGTGTATACAAAACTATGGGTAGAGTTGAAAATGCCTGATTCGCTACAGTTTTCTTGTATGACAGCCTTGCAAAGAGAAGTTTATTTTAAAAGGGTTCAAACTACAACGGAAGAACGATATCTTGAGTTAGGTAATTCACATACTGAATATCACAGAGCAGAAATTGCGGGCATAAATGAACTATTTTCAATTATTGCTGAGATAAAAGATTGCTGCATTGCCAGGGCTGGTAATCGTTCTTCGAGTTGCGATGGATGTAGTGATGAAATAGCAAATTCCTATTTTGAACTGAGTGGTTTTCGAAAAATCAATTTAGAATTAACTCCTGCTGCTTTTGCAAATATAAAGTTTAGTCTAATTCGTGATTACTCATTTCATAAAGTTACAATAAGCGAACAAACGGACTATCTAGGCAATCACCTTAGTAGTATATTAGATGAGTTTAATACATGGTTTACTATAAATGTACTAGTTACTTCTAACCAGTCGTTGTGCATTGATTCAATTTCGGGGTCAAATCTGGATTTATTCAAACTTAGTGAAGATTTTCTTTGCCAGATAAATTTGCCTACAGGACAAGGGTTAACTTCTTCCAATGTAAAGATAATATGGAATAATAAAACTACCTCTTGGATAAAAGACAGTGAAACAGCAAACTTAATTATAAACTTGTTATATTGTAAATTATATCGAGCCTTAGGAATTGGCACGGAAGATTGTTTTGAGTATTTGTCAATTCCTCCAGAAATTGCTAACATGAATGATTTCCCAAATTTCGATTTTTTTTATACGATTTATTTGCATAGCCTTCATAAAAATATTAATATAATCGACCTAATAGAGGCCTATGAGGTTTTTGGGATAATTGGGAATTCGACTCCGGAAAATGTAACACCAACTCCTTTAATTGATAATGGCATTGAGATAGTAAACTCCTCCGTTGGCTCACAACTATATGGAACCCTAATTGCTGAAAGTCCTGCTAGAGGTAATACAGAAGATATTAGCCATGGTACAAATGGGGATTGTACGGGGATAATTAGAAATTGCTTCAACAACTATGACGATGAATATTTGTTTGGTGTGATGACCGGTTTGTTTCATAATACTAGTATGGGGAACCTTCAATTGATTGGTGATGAGTTCATACAAAGATTTAGAGATAAAATTTCTTCAGATTATTATCATCTAGGTCTGATAGAAGAGGTCCGACAAAGTCCCAATATGATAAACTACATGAAATCATTTGGAGAGCAGTTAAATAACAGGTTGCGTAGTAATAATGGAAATATTAATATAGGAGCACCAATTTTAATGACTACAAGACCAGCATTTACAGGAATGTATAATAGATTTCATGGGTTAACTATCCTTATTAATGACACTGAACATACAACTATATATTATTTAGATGGCTTTACATTGAATTCCCAAACAGGAGTTTGGTCTGGTAATTTTTATTTTGAAGTTACTGATCATTTTGGGTTAGATAAGGAGGATGTATTGAAATACCAAGGAGTGCAATTGGGCTTTGCAGCTTGGTGGGTCTTACAGCACAAAAGAGATTACCCACCGTATAGAACAAAGTTTACAATTTTAGCAACACTGAAAGGTAAAATATAAAATAGTGAATAATGAATTGCTTGCATTTTTTTTTGTTTGTTTTGCTTGTTCAATTTTATCCTAATTTACAATCTTGTGGCAAGGATGCAAATATCCGAATTACATCATTTGATTCAGCCAATAGGATAGATACGATTATCTCTGGGAATAATGTCTTTTATTACAAATTAGACTATTATCTTGTTTCAGGATATAGCGATAGTCCTATTTTTGAAAAAAAACTAGATCAATTTGCTTGTCGAAATATGGATAATTCACTAATCAAGTATTCAGAATACTTTATTCTTTTCTATAAAATGACAGATGTTACGAACAATGAAAATATCAAAAAAAACCCAAGAGATCTTATTAGATATTCCCAGAGTAATGACTTTTTATACCAATACAAATGGTATAATTCAAGATTCTTATCTAAAGAAAAGATAAATGGGAGCGTTTTTTCTCCCGAATTAAACTGCCAATAAGAAATATTAAAATCTATTCTCTGCTGGCTCAAGTGTCCGCAAATTATAAACAAACTACAAACTATTCGTGAGCATCTACACGGAATTTCTTTTCACTTCAAGATTGGAAGTAGTGCTAAATATCTTCTCTATCGTGACAAAATTCATACTAAACCTCAGCCTCCTGTTCCTAACAGGCCTCCTCTCCGCCCAGCCCACCCTGGTAAAAAACATTCAACCCGGCTTGGGCTCTTCCGTTTTTCTATCCCTGGGAAAATCGGCGGTAGCAGGAAATTACCTCTATTTCACAGCTAACGACGATGTACATGGCTTCGAGTTGTGGAAATCCGACGGCACAGCGGTGGGTACCGTGATGGCGCGATAATTTAACCGCGAATTGGTAAGTGAAGTTAAAATCAGATTATAGAGCGCAAAAGCCAAATACAACAATCATTTTCTAAAACATAAAAGCGTTAAAACCCGTCCATTATGACAAAACTCATACAATCCCTTTTTTGCCTGTTTTTACCAGGCCTTCTTTCGGCCCAGCCAACCTTGGTCAAAGACATTCAGCCCGGCTTAGGAGCCGGAATTAGTCTTGGTTCCGCTCGTTCTACGGTACTTGGGAATACGCTTTATTTCACCGCTAATGATGATGTCCACGGTATCGAGCTATGGAAGTCCGACGGAACAGCAACGGGCACTATGATGGTACGGGATATTTATCCAGGCAAATCATTTGCCGGTCCGCTGGAATTTTACCTGGTGTATAACAACCAGCTGTATTTCACGGCACGAGATACGATGTACGACACTGAACTGTGGCGTACCGATGACGGACCTGAAGGGGCGGTTCTAATCCGCGATGCCTGTCCAACCGACTGCGATGGGGCTAATTATGGCTCCCGTCCCAGACCTATGGCTGAATACAATGGGAAATTATACCTCAATTGGCAGGATTATACGATTGGTGAGGAACTGTGGGTAACCGATGGAACAGCGGCAGGTTCCACCCTGTTAAAAGATATCAATCCCGGTGGTGGCGGATCAGGCAGCCAGCCTTATGGATTTACGGTATTTCAGGGCAAATTGTATTTCGCAGCTGATTCAGCTATTGTAGGCTCCGAACTCTGGGAAAGCGATGGCACGACCGGAGGCACCAAACTGGTCAAAAACATCAATACCAGCTCATTTGGCGATAGCGAAATGGATGCACCGGTCGTTGGTCCGGATGCATTTTATTTCTGGGCAAGAGCAAGCAACGGGGACGGACCGGAGTTGTGGCGTTCCAACGGTACCGGAGCCGGCACCATGCGGGTTAAGGATATCAATCCCGGTAGCGCTAGTGCCAAACCATTTGGCGGGTTGGGAAACTCCGCATGGCTGGGAAATCAACTTTTATTTGTAGCAAATGACGGCACGGTTGGCGAAGAACTTTGGTCAACCGATGGTACCGAGGCTGGCACGGTATTACTGGCAGACATCAATCCGGGCGCTAATAACAGCGGTATTCAATTTTTTGCCAACCTGAACGGTTATGTATTATTCAAAGCCAATGATGGAACCAATGGTTATGAATTGTGGATAACAGACGGTACTTCAGCAGGCACGATAATGCTTAAAGACATTGGGCCGGGGGCTGCCGACGGATTGCGGTTTTCTACCGTGCCATTTACAGTTTTTCAGAATAAATTAATTTTTACGGCCGACGACGGCATCAATGGCCGCGAAATCTGGATCAGCGATGGCACAGCAGATGGCACGGTATTGTTATCCGATGTTGACCCCGGCGCGGCGGAGTCCAACCCCTCCAACTACCACGTCATCGACAACGCACTGTTTTTTTTCGCACAAAATATCGCACAAGGCCGCGAATTATGGAAATACGACCTGAGCGCCGTAAGCACGCACACGCCTGATCATACGCTGAAATTTGAACTGAATCCGACGGTTTCCAACACGGGCTTATTCAATCTCGTGCTTGAGCGTAATACCGATACAACCGAACCTTTGCGACTTGAAGTACACGATCTGACTGGAAAAACATACGCCATCCGAACACTGAACGGCGGTTCGCAACCGGTCGATTTGTCCGGCCTGCCCGTGGGGACCTATGCAGTCCGGATTACCGGTCTGGAAACCGGGCAGCGCGGGGTGAAGCGGGTGTTTGTGATGCCCTGAGGTTAGCCCTTCGGCGCCGTGCAATGTACAATTGATGTAACACCGCAACATTATTATCTAAAAATCACAGCCATGCAACCCATTTCCACCAGCCTTTCCCGCCTGGGCGGGACAGTTACCGCCATGTTTTTTACCGCGCTCCAGCTATTGGGCCAGGGTGCGGCTTCTACCCTGCACATCGAGGCCAGCGCCGCGTTTGTGGACAGTGTAGTGATTATCCGTTGGGCGCCGGCCAACCTGGAAACCTGGAGATGGGGCAATGCAGAGGGTTACGACCTGGTGCGATACACGGTGATCGACCAGGGCGACACACTCAACGGTAATCAATACGATTCCAGCATGGTCAGCCTGGCTACGGCGCTCAAGCCGCTGCCGGAAAACCAATGGGAAAGTTATGCGGATTCGAATGATCTGGCAGGTGTAGCAGCCGGTTCAATCTACGGTGACAGTCTCGACTTGCTGCCGCCGGAAGGTCCCAGTCTGCTCAATATTTATTACAAGAGCAAAGAGGTAGAAAATCGCTTCAGTTTCAGCCTGTTTGCCGCCGACCAGGATATTTCTGTGGCTGAAATGATGGGCCTGGCCTATGTGGATACCAGTGTAGCGGCAGAAAGTAAATATGTGTATTGGATTAAGCCGCACGATCCCGATTCATTGGCTGAGATCAGGAACGGGTTTGCATTGATACAGACCGATTCAAACTTTGTTTTACCGGTACTTACAGGGCTTAAGGGCCACGGCGGTGACAGTGTTGCCATTCTCAATTGGCAACGCAATGACCAGTATTTCACCAGTTATGTCGTAGAGCGTTCTACCGATGGTACGAATTTTATCCAGATGAATGAGCGGCCGCTTATTTCAGCGGCGTCATTAGGGGCGGATGATGGGACGATCGCATTTTCCGATTCCCTGTATGCCAATGAAGTAGCATTTATTTACCGGGTGCGTGGGCGGTCGCCCTTTGGCTTGCTCAGTGCGCCATCCGACACGGTGCATGTGACGGGTAAACCCGGACCAATTTTCGCCCTGTTGTCCGTCGAAGGCATTGAGGAAGTTAATGAAGGCAAACTGACGATTACCTGGAATTTTCCGGAAGAAATGGAGTCTCAAATTCTTGGCTTCGATGTATACCGCGGCCCCGGGCCGGAAGGGCCGTTTGAAAAATTGACGGAAGAAAAGCTGGACAGTTCGATTCGTGAATTTGATGACGTCGAACCCAACCCGGTGAATTACTACCAAATTCGGACAACCGATGTCAATGGTTATGCCTTGCATAGTTTCCCGCGTTTGGGCCAAACCAAAGATGAAACGCCTCCCTCGAAGCCAGGGACTGTGGTTGGAGAGGCTGACGCTTCGGGCCTTGTCACCTTGCATTGGCCGCACAATCCCGAGCCGGATGTGATGGGGTATCGGGTTTTTATGTCTAACGCAACGAATGGAGACTTCGCACAAGTGACTTCTGTTTGGTTGAACGATACAACCTTCCAGTATGCGCTAAACCTGAATACCCTCAACGAGTATGTCTATTTTGGTGTAACAGCATTGGACTATCACCACAATGAGTCGGTGATGTCGGATCCGGCTTCGGTTATCCGCCCCGATATCATTCCGCCCGCGCCGCCGCTGATCACGACGGTTGAATCGACCCCGGCAGGTGTGGAATTCGAATGGATTGGCAGTAGCAGTCCGGATGCCTATAGTTATGAATTTCAGCGGAAAGTGACAGGCTTGCCAGGCTGGACGGTGTTATTGGAATTCACGGCGGAAGAACCGGACTCGGGCTTTGTAGATTCAACTGCAAGTAAACGCCGTTGGTATCAATACCGCTTGGTAGCTATAGACAAAGTGGGAAACCGAGGTGGTTCGCGGGTGGTCAAAGCTAAACCTATAAACGATGGCTTGCGTGATGCTATACTCAATTTTACCGGGTCGCTAGTTAGTAGTGGCGGATCCGACTATAGTCACGCCTTATTGGAATGGGATTACCCGAAAGATGTTGATTTGATTGGCTTCCAGATTTACCGTGGGTATGATAGTTCAAGTATGTTTTCTTACCGGTTTTTTCCATATCCGGTACCCTCAACAATTGATTACGCTGACATGTCGGTCACTCCTGACGGGAACATCCTGAAATGTCAGTTTTTGGATTATGATATTGCGTTTACGGATTATGTTAAGTCAAGTTTCATGTATTTCTATAACAGTTCGCTTGATGTCAATCAAGCGGTCCCACCTCCACCCTTGATCCCACCAGCTGCCGACAGCCCGCAAGCCTATAATATGAGCAACCCTACGCAATCTAAGCCGGGTGCTCTAAAGTACTGGGTAATGGCCAAATTTGCAGATGGCTCGTATTCGCCGCTGGCGGGACCGGTGAGTGTTAATTTGTAAGGTGTAATTGCGGTTTTTGGGTTTTCGGGCTGCTTGGGGATGGCTTTCCAGGCGGTCTTATCCAAAAATAACTTCACAGGTTAATCTCGCTTTACGCATATGAAAGACTCCAAATGCGGAGACTTTTTCATCAAAATGCCAATTCTACGCATTTGGAATACCGGAAAATGCGGTGAATAAATTCCAGGCCGATAGACTGATATCTCTGTTGCCTACGCTTTGCGTCTCGCATTCCGTTACTACCTGGTGTTGAAATGCGGGCAAATTGCCCGGACGCCCTGTTTTTAACAACAACCTACCGCATTTTGACCCTATTTTGCACATATACCTTCACCAGTTTAATACATTGAATGCCCTTTTTAAATGCGATAGATTACCAAGCCCAAACGGGAACAATGGCACCATCACCCTGCCGAAACCCACGCTATATATTGAGTCAACTAAACGAATTATAATTCCTCGCAAAACCTCAAATGCGGATAGTTCTGGCCTGGTTAACGCATTTCTTCAAAACACACCGCATTTCCGCAAATAATTCAAGCTCATAATTTCAAAAACAGCCCTTATTTTTGAGCAAACTTCCCGCATTTCCAAAGAAACCCACCGCATTATGACCTGAAAATGCGGTGAAAACGACTCTATCTCTATTCTTAGGACTGTACATGGAAGAACGCAACACGCAGGAAAGCCTGCCTAAAACCCAATTGGCGGATATCAACTCACCAGAAAGATGGAGCCAATACCTGACCCAAGCCAATGACCGCTCCCGTATCTCCCCGGATGATGATCTCTACGGTATCAACACCTTTTTTATCGGGGCGCATTTTGGATTACCGGGGCAATTAACGACGGAAAAATCCGGAGAAATACCTGTATTTCGGGAGCGCTTGCTCCTGAATTTACAAGGGCGAAACCTGGGCATTCCGGCCCGAAATGTGGGAGCAGTTTTTCATCCCGACACTAATTCTACGCATTTGGAATACCTGAAAATGCGGAAAGTTTATTCCCTGGGCAATATGCCCATTTAACCCAAGTATCCCGCTAAGGCTCTCTACCAACAACCCTTATTTCGACCACGTCTTCGCGTTAAAATGCGTACAGATCAACCGGCCGGAGTAAACCTTCAGACCACCAAACCCTGGGTACATTGACAAAAATCCACCGCATTTCAAATCCGGCCCACACACACGTTCAAAAATACAATGCGTCGAATACCACACAACATATTCCCAACCCTCAACGGAAATCAGGGAACCGGCGTCCAACCGAAAACCCAAGGCATTGTTTGAAAAAATTCCACGGATATTAAATCCAAGCCCTGTCGCAAATGCGTTCGCTCCCGGTCAAATTACACGCATTAGCCCGTTAAACTCGCCGCATTTATCAAAACTCAACGCATTTCCGCAAATATTTCCGGCCCAAAATTTCAAAAACAGCCCTTATTTTTGAGCAAACTCCCCGCATTTCCGAAGAAACCCACCGCATTATGACCTGAAAATGCGGTGAAAACAGCTCCAATCTCTATTCCTAAGACTGTACATGGAAGAACGCGCAACACAAGAAAGCCTGCCTAAAATCCAATTGGCAGATATCAATTCCCCGGAAATCTGGCGGCAATATTTGGAACAAGCAAACGATCGTTCCAGCATTCCCCCGGATGATGACCGCTACGGTATTAACACCTGTTTTATCGGGGCGCATTTTGGATTACCGGGACACTTGACTACGGAAAAATCCGGTGAAATACCCGCATTTCGGGAGCGCTTGCTCCTGAATTTACAAGGGCGAAACCTGGGCATTCCGGCCCGAAATGCGGGCGCTGTTTTTCAGCCTGACAATAATTCCACGCATTTGGAATACCTGGAAATGCGAGGCGTTTATTTCCGGGCTGATATGGCTTATGACCTGTTGACCCCGCTAACGCTTACACTCAATAATTCGCATTTCGACTACTTCTTTGCGCTGAAATGCGCGCAGATTGACCTGATGGAACTCGACCGTTTTTTGGCCTACCAACTTCAGGAGAGTTTTGCCGGCAACTTCCCGCATTTCGAAGCCTTCCTGCACAACCTCTTTCGCAAGTATAATGCGGCGAATACCGCTCAAAATGCGGCGGGTTTTCAAATCTCAACGGAAATTCAGGAAACGACGCTCGACTGGCTAAAACGCAACGCATTTATGGAATCAACTCCACGGATTATGAAACAAAACGCTGCTACAAACCCGGCTTTGCCCGACTTGACTACCTACCAATGGGCTTTGGTCTTTCATTACAGCCTCGCGGCCTTGGGCCTGACTGCCCGAGTCGATCTGGACACCTCTGATGTCGCCCGGTTTATGCATGTCGTTTTAGGGAAGCCGTTGCCCAAAATTCAGAATTCTGAAATTTATAAAACCTACAGAGAAGCCTCTGTCGATACCTTCCGGCCGCAGCTATTACCTGACCTGGAGCGAATCCGACCACTTTTCGAGCAAGCAGGTTTTTCAAAAGCGCTTGAATCTATAGACAAGAAAATCAAAGACTTACAAAAAAAATAAAAAGATAGGGGCCCCTATAGGGGACCCCCTACGCCAAAAATCGCAAAAATATTTGCAGGTCGCTTCATCAAAAAACCAGCGACTTGTAAATCATGGACAAGTTTATTCTTTCACCGATCACACTTCCCGAACTTCAGGACTTGATCAAAGCCAGTATCCGGGAAGCCCTGGGCGAACAAGCGCCCGCCCAAACACAAGCAGACACCCTCCTCAGCCTTTCCGAGGCGGCGCTATTTCTGAAAATCGCCGAGGCAACCCTTTATGGCTACACCTCGGCGCGAAAGATTCCATTTCTGAAAAAAGGTAAAAAACTGTATTTCCGGAGGGCCGAACTGGAAGCCTGGCTGCAATCGGGCCGGCGGAAAACAGTATCGGAAATTGAAAAGGAAGCCGCAACGTTCACCTCCAAAAAACGCAAGGTATGAATTCCCCAAAACCAGTACCCGCCAATGCGGAACATTCCGACGACTCTTTCCCGATCCACATCAATCCGGATACCGACCTCAACCAGTTCGATGCGCCGTCGAAGGTCGGATTTGAACCGGTAATCTTTGATCGGCTTCCTGAAATTCTGCAACACCCATGCAATGCCCTCAAAGACGTCAATGAACGGGAGGTCTTTCTCGTTGGAGCCTTGGGCGTCCTGTCCGGTATTTTGCCCAATGTGACCGGCACATATGATGGCAGTGTAGTCGAATCGAACCTGTACTGCTACATCCTGGCGCCATTCGGTACCGGTAAGGGCAGCCTGAAATTTGCATTCGATCTCATTGCCCCGGTGCATGATTACCGCCAGGAACAGTTCCGCCGCGAAATTGCCCGCTACAAATCCGATCTAAAAAACTTTCAGGACGGGGTACTCCAGGAAGCGCCGGATCGGCCGGGCCGAAAGTTGCTGGCTATTCCGGCTAACAACAGCAAATCGGGCATTATTCAAACGCTCGACGCCAACCAGGGCCGCGGATTGATCTTCGAGACAGAAGGCGAGACTCTGGCGCAGGCTATGAAGATGGAACAGGGAAACTTTGCAGATATCCTGCTGCGGGCCTTTCACCACGAACGCATTACCATGGGGCGCCGCACGGACGATGAACTTCGGGAAATTGTTGCGCCCAAACTGTCCGTCGTGTTAAGCTCAACCTTCGGCCAGTACCAAAAACTAGTCCCGACCATTGAAAACGGGCTTTTTTCCCGCATTTTACATTTTTGGCTTACGCCAAATCCTGAATTCCGGAATGTGTTTAAGCCCGATGCCAGCGAATTCCCCGACCGCATCAGACAGGCTGGCGAGCAGATGTTGCATGTATATCAGCAGTTGATCCGGCGCGATAAAACGCCCATAGAATTTTCACTCACACCTGATCAGCAACAGCGTTTTCTGGAATTTTTCAGCGGACTGAAAAATGAAATCCGCGAGCATGTTTCCGACGATCTGGATGGTTCGGTGAACCGGATGGGGTTGTGTTGTTTCCGGCTTGCAATGCTGCTCACCGCATTACGCCGGTTTCCGCAAGGCGATTTCTCCACGCATTTGTACTGCCAGGACACGGATTTCGAAAATGCGCTGGATTTAATTGCGGTTTTTAAATGGAATGGTGTACACACCTTCTACCAACTCCCTGCGCCAAAAGTGCCTCAGCAGATAGCCGATGCGGAACAAAAACTGCGTGATAAAGCTGGAAGCATTTCATACGCAAAAGCCCTGCATGCCAGTGGAAAATCCTATGCTGCAATTGCGGAAATTATTTGGGGCGACCGGGGCAAAAAAAGCAAGATTTACTATTGGGTACACCACTGATGCAGGTGCGTTTCGTTCAATTCCGGTGAACCGTTCAAATTTTTGAACGCATTGAACGCCCCGAAATCCAGTTATCTTGCTGATATACAAATATTTACAGCCAAATAGACATTTGTAAACCGTTCAAAAACTTGAACGTATGTCCAACGTACTCGACGTAAACGTCAGCTACTTCCGTAGTTGTACCGATGCAAAGCATCCGGCGACCGTTAACTTACTACGGTATCTGCGCTCCGCCAAACACCGGGACGCCATCTTGCGCATCCGGGGCACTGTGGACAAAGCAGAACGCGATCGGCTCAAGAAAACGTTACTGCCAGGCATCGCACCAAGCGGTATTTTTTCCAACCGCGCTGAGTCGGGCCTTGTCCGGCATTCCGGTTTGCTGGCCGGCGATATCGATTTTAAGGATAATCCGTACAATCCGGAGTTGCTCAAAGAACAGATCGCCAAAATCCGCAATATCGCCTACTGCGGCTTGTCGGCCTCGGGCATGGGGCTTTGGTTTCTGATCCCGGTCAGCGAGCCTGCACAACACAAAGAACACTTTACAGCGCTGACGCTCGATTTCTGCCATCTGGGTATCCGGCTCGATCCCGCCCCGGCCAATGTGGCCAGTTTCCGGTTCTACTCCTGGGACCCGAATGCCTGGTTCAATCCGGAGGCCATACCCTACCGGAAACGGTTCTCGGCTGCGCCGGCGCCAGCACGTCCTCAAGACCCTGCGCCAAACGATACACCCGACCGCGTAGAGCAATTGATCCGACACATCGAAGCCCGGCAACTGGACATCACAGCCGGCTATCAAAACTGGTTTGCCATCGGCTGCGCCCTGGCCGCCGAATTTGGAGAATCCGGCAGGGCCTACTTTCACCGGTTGAGCCGGTTTAATCCGAAATACCACCCTGCCGAAACGGACCGGCAATACTCGGCTTGTTTGCGTATGCGGGGAAACCGGTTTGGGTTGGGTAGTTTGTTTTATTTGGCGCGGGGAGTGTGAATTTTACTTTGCACTAAAGTATTTACCCCAAACGCGCCGCAACCATATCTCTCAAATTTTCAGGCGCTAAAATCTCCAATTCGCGCCCAAAGCGAACCAACTCGTTTACCAGTTCCGGATTAATGATCACCCGCAGACTGAATTCGTATCGGTTGCCATCCTGATCGCTCAGCCGCTGCGAAGGATGGATAGGACGGGTTTCCAGATAGCGGGCGTTGAGCCAAGGAGTAGTAACGCGTGTTTGTTGGTCAGCATACAGGTTTGGAGAATATTTTTCTGTGAAATGCAAAAAGGCTACACTTTAAATGCCCTCCTATGCAATATTGATAATTACTACCCAAAAAATGGCATAGGAATTGCAAAAGTTGATTTGTTAATAAACCATAAACAGTAAAACCGGCAATACAACAGCAGCACAACTCAAAGAACTACCCTCCCTCGCGATCTATTCCCGGACTACCTGAGACCCCTGTCGATCTGACGGGGAAATGTTGTTTGCTCCAACCAGACGCCATGCGGTATATCGACCAGGCCCAGACCTATCAGTTGAATGAGCGTATCGAATCGACACTCCAAACCGTGCAGTCGTTCGAGGTGGTGATACCCAAAATCGAAGCCAAATCTTCAACATATGCGAAGCCAAAAAGATGGAAATACTCTTTCCTGATTGCGATATGTCGTTTTATTGGAATCCGCGGTATTATTCGAAAATCTAAAACTGATACGCCATGAGAAAACTGTTTATTACAGGGCTGTTCAGCGTTTTTTGCGTTTTGATCTTGTTTGCACAAGGTAAGGTTAACCCAAATTACCATTACGTAAAAGGACATTACCGGAACGGAACCTATATTCAAGGGCATTACCGTACAAATCCTAACAGCACCAACAGGGACAATTATTCTACACGTGGAAATACAAATCCACACACCTTGCAGCCCGGTTGGATACAACCGGATAATAATCCTTTGCCATCTTACTCCGTTCCGTCATACACGCCCTCCACTTATACGCGGTCAGATTACTTTCCCGCCTCAAACTTCAATACTACCCCATCAAATTCAAGTTTTGATGGCCTACTGAATAATCTCAGATATACAAACAATTACACCGAGCCGTCTTATCCCAGTTCTACTTATTCCTACTACACAGTAGATTTAAGCGCCGGCGAACGCATTATTGAATACAGAAACGGCCGGGATGAGTTCAATGTGGCGACACCTGCCAAAATTGCATTCAAAAAGAATCTGATCTACTACTCGTTCGATCCTTATGAAAATGAAATAAAGGAAACAGTAGGTGGCGCCGAAGGCAAATTGCTGCTAAACGGCCCTTACCGCTTTTACGATAGTGATGGCGTATTGCGTATTGCCGAACATTACAGGAAGGGGCTGAAACACGGCAAATCAACCGTTTACGATACGGATGGAAATGTCCTTTCGAAGGAAGAGTACAATTACGGGAAACTCGTTTATCAAAAATTCGCAGATGAGGACGGTATTGTATTCGAGGTTTTCGGCGAATTATTCCAGCCGGGCACACGAATGAATCTGTACAAGAATGGCGCCCTTTTTAAAAAAATCGAGACCATCCGGCTCAACTATGACAAACACACTCAGTACGACCTGCATACGCAAAACAAACTCATCGAGTATAGTTTACTCGACGATGAATTGCACGGGACGCTCCGGCAGTATCAATCCGATGGCCAGACACTCGCTGAAGTTGCAAACTATAAAAATGGGCTGCGTAACGGCGAGACGCGTCTGTACAACTTAAATGGTAAGGTCAGCGAAAAATTTAACTATGTCGATGATGTAAAAAACGGGCCTTTTGAAATCTACAACGAGAATGGAACGCTGTCGATGAAAGGCTCCCTGGTCAATGGATTGCCGCACGGGCAAGTCATTAATTACAATGCCTTAGGCAAGCTTGATTTCATCGCCGGGTACGATAATGGTAAGAAAGAGGGCATATACAAAGCCTACGATAATGGCAAACTGATGGTTTCCGGGAAACATTCGAATGGAGAACCCGATGGCCGCTGGGATTATTACTGGAAAGATAGCTCCAACTATTACCCGGTCCAATGGGTCACCTTTCAAAACGGAACCCGCCACGGCCCGTTTCGGGAAATACGGCACGATTCTGTGTTGGTTGGTACTTACAAAAACGGCAACCTCGAGGGTGATTTCAAGGCTTATCAGCCCCTAACCCTTTGGATATTTGGAACTCCACCTAAAAATCTCGATGAAGATGAGATACTATGCTCCGGCAGGTATCGCGACGGCCTCAAAACCGGCCATTGGAAATTCCACTCCCGGACCGGCGTGCTGCTCTACGAAGGCGATTATTGGAACGACCTGAAACACGGCGAATGGCGGTACTACCTGGAGCGGTTTGCTATGCCCAACGGAGAAGATGTTCCTTATGCGGGCCAACTGTATAAAATTGAAAACTTCCTGAATGGAAAATTGAGCGGCAGAACCGAGCGCCTTGCCTACCTCTACCAAACTCCCGTCATGTGCGACACAAGCATTGGAACTGTCAACCCGCTCGACACCTGCTTTCAACTGGAATACCACAAAGTCCATGAGATCACCTACTACAAAAATGACGAACTGCATGGCCCAATCGAATGGCGCAATGCCGAAGGTCAAATTGTCAAAAAGGGCGAATACCGGAATGGTCAGCGCCAAGGCCGATGGTTGGAAATACAGAACGCCCCATTGGACAGTACTAAGGTTTATCGCATAGAAGGTAACTTCGAGGCGGATGAATTGAATGGCTACTACAACAAGTACGACAATGCCAATGATGCCTTGCTAGTCAGCGGCAATTTTATAAACGACCAGAAAGATGGAATCTGGAAAGAGTTTTTCCCGGGAACTAAAAGAGTCAGCGCGCTTACCCACTACAAAGACGGGCAGAAAACCTCGATGAAGTATTACAACTACGATGGAGAGTTGTACCTCAATGCAAGCTACCGGGACGGCTTTATGACCCGCATTGAAAAAATGGACACGGTGCAAAATCGACTCAAATCCCGGTTCGATATCCAGTCCTTCGACCAGGGAACCTACGTGTTGAATTTTACGGTATTTGCCGATAGCGTTTATACCTTTCAAGTCCGGTACTCGCCGGGGTATCGGGAGCCGGAAAGCGATCCTTTTTTCTTTGTTGGAACGTTTTCGTTTTTGAAAGAAGCCTCCCCCGATGCAGTACAGTTCGACGGCCCATCCGGGCTTACGGATAAAAACGGGCGTATTCTGGCAGAAGGTGCCTTTTCAAATAACCGCTTGCAAGGCGAATGGCGGTATTATTACCACGAGCAAAATATATTGAGGTTGGTTCAGTACGAAAACGGAGCGATTGTGGAAGAGCGCTATCACCGGCTTGACTCCCACAAGCCCTATTCCGGCAAGTTCACCGTTCGAACGCCGCAAGAGGGCGGCTATCTCGTTATCAAAATAAAGAAAGGCCTCCGGCACGGACCTACGCTGCAATACAACCAAAATGGGCAATTAGTGAAGAAAATAAAATACAAGGAGGGCAAAAAAGTAGACTCGGGCAATGACTGAACAACTTGCACAGGATGCTCACGTGGGCAATGGATATTTTATCTGTGTTGGCCCGCAGGGAAATGATGGGCAGCATATCGGGACTGGATTTTACAGAAAACCTTAATATTAGGCTGGATATCGCTCGGACAACCACATAAAGCCTGCTGACTATGCAAGAAAAAAATCCACAATTCAACGACATCCTCTTGTACACCGCACCCGACGGCAAGGTGCGGGTAGATGTGTTGTACGAAGGCGAAACGTTTTGGCTGAGCCAGAAGCGGATGGGGGAGTTGTTTGGGGTGGATGTCCGCACGGTCAGTGAGCACTTGCAGAATATTTATAAGTCCGGCGAACTCAATTCCGAGGCAACTATCCGGAAATTCCGGATAGTTCAACAGGAAGGCGATCGGCAGGTTACTCGCGAAATTGACTTCTACCACCTCGACGCCATAATCGCCGTAGGCTACCGGGTGAACAGCCTGCTCGCCACCCAATTCCGCATCTGGGCTACCCAAACGCTGCGCGAGTTCATCCTGAAGGGCTTTGTGCTCGACGACGAACGGCTCAAACAAGGCAAACGCTTCGGTAAAGACTACTTCGAGGAATTGCTGGAACGGATCCGGGAGATCAGGGCCAGCGAGCGGCGGTTTTACCAGAAAATAACCGATATCTACGCCGAATGCAGCATGGACTACGACCCTAAATCCCAGCTAACCCAGACTTTTTACAAAACGGTGCAAAACAAGCTGGAGTGGGCCATCACCGGCAAGACAGCCGCCGAACTCATCGCCTCCCGGGCAGGTGCGGACAAGCCCAACATGGGACTGACCACCTGGAAAAATGCGCCTACCGGTAAAATTCTGAAAAGCGATGTATCCGTCGCGAAAAATTACCTCGATGAAAAAGAATTGCAGGAACTAAACCGGATCGTCAGCATGTACCTCGACTATGCTGAAAACCAGGCCGCGCGCCAGCGACTGATGCACATGCGCGACTGGATTGAAAAACTCGACGCTTTCCTCAAGTTCAACGAATACGATATCCTGCACCACGCCGGCGCCGTTTCGGCAGAAGTGGCCAAACAACTGGCTGAAAAGGAATATGAAAAGTTCCGGGTTGTACAGGACCGGAATTTTGAATCGGATTTTGACCGGGTTGTGAAACGGTTGAAGGCTGGGGGGAAGGCTCCGAAAAAAACGGACGACAAAAATTGACAGCCACTCTAATCTGAATACTTATTTAAAACAATCGCCAAATGCACGTCTTCACTCTCCAAAATAACATAATCCGCCAGTACCGATCCTTCCTGGATAGTTTCATCCGGATCAAACACCCGGCTATCCGGGAAAAAGTGGAAACTGACCTGCAGGCCGGCAAACTGCTGCCGGAACCGCTACTGCAGTTCAACCCAGCATACCAGGAGGCCGGTTCCGTCGATGCACTTTGCCAGGAAGGCATACTTGAACCGCGTTTGGCCGATACTTTTTCAGGATATACGCTGTACCAACACCAATTAGAAGCAATTATGCTGGGCGCTTCGGGGCAAAACTTTGTGGTAACTTCCGGAACCGGTTCGGGTAAATCGCTGACCTACATTGCCTCTATTTTTAACCACATTTTGCGGAACCCCAGCCCCACGCCAAGCGTGCGCGCCATTATCGTGTACCCCATGAATGCCCTAATCAACTCCCAGGAGCAGGAACTGGACCGGTATGCTAAAAATTTTGAAGATCAACGCAACCAGCCTTTCCCGATAACCTGCAAAAAATACACCGGCCAGGAAAGCGAGGATGAAAAGCGAGCTATCAAAGCTAATCCACCGGATATTTTGCTCACCAACTACATGATGCTTGAACTCATCATGACCCGTTCAGGTGAAGCCAATTTGCGGGAAAACATGCAGGAAAACCTGGAATTCCTGGCTTTTGACGAGCTGCACACCTACCGTGGCCGCCAAGGCAGCGACATCGCCCTGCTGATCCGGCGTATAAAAGCCAAGGCCCAAAAAGAACTCCGCTTCATGGGGACCTCCGCAACCCTGGTTTCCGGCGACAACTTGCAGGAACAAAAAGAAGAAGTAGCGGCCCTCGCAACTCAAATTTTCGGAAACCCTTTTCAGCCGGAACAGGTAATCAATGAATCGTTGAAAGTACAAACAGTTTTTTCTGAACCACTGCCTGATGCCGCTGTATTGCGGCAAGCCCTGAACACGCCGATCGATCCGGGCAACCCGGAGGAAAATCTTCGCGTACATCCGCTGGCTGTTTGGCTGGAGAACCGGGTAGTGCTCGAACGCCGGGGAGATTGGATACGGCGTGGGAAACCATTATCCTTAAACGCCATCGCCGGAATGCTGACCGACGACAGCGGCGAACCGGCAGAAACCTGCGAACGCCAAGTGCTTGCACTGCTCCAATGGTCCGAAACGCTTAGCGCTTTGAAAAAATCCAGGAGCATTTTTCCCTTCAAATTACACCAATTTATTTCGCAGACCGGCAGCGTGTATATGTCGCTCGACCCGCCCGAAAAGCGGGTCATCACTCTGGAACCAGGCTATTACATCAACACTGGCGGCGATAGCCGAAAACCAATTTTTCCGGTCGTTTTCAGTCGAATTTCCGGACATGATTTTATTTGCGTGCGGAAAAACCATGAAGAAAGCTGCCTGGAACCGCGGAATTTTCACGATAGCCTGATCGAAGAGTCAGATGCAGAGAACCTGGAAGCCGGATACCTGATCATACCTCATGGCGATGAAGAAATCTGGAATGATTCCGAAGTTGAAAACCTGCCGGATGCCTGGATCCAATATTCCCAAACCCGCCAAGCCTGGGAGGCCAAACCCAACTACCGCAACCGCTTGCCCCGAAAAATTTATTTCGACGGCTCAGGCCGGTTTTCGGAAACCGAACCCTTGGAAAGCTGGGGTTGGTACATGCCAACCAAGCTGCTTTTCGACCTTACCTGTGGCGCCTTCTACGACCCAAAGACCAAGGAAGGCACCAAACTTATGACCCTCGGCAACGAAGGTCGCAGCTCTGCAACCACCATCCTTTCCTTCGCCATTGTTCATGAATTACACCGGGCGGGTATCCCGGATGAAGACCAGAAAGTACTGAGTTTTACCGACAACCGGCAGGATGCTGCCCTGCAAGCCGGGCACTTTAACGACCTCCTGCAAGTCGTCCGGGTACGCTCCGCAATTTTCCATGCGCTCCAACAAACCCAGGGCGCTGCGCTGGACTACACCACCATCGCCGACAGCGTTTTTTCAACATTGAACCTGCCGCAAGAGGCTTACGCTCAAAAACCGGCTAATACGCCAGGTGCCCGGCGCGACAATGAAAACGCACTCAAAGATTACCTGATGACCCGCATCCTGCTTGATCTCAAACGCGGCTGGCGGGTGACTGTGCCTAATCTGGAACAGTGCGGGCTGCTTAAAATATCGTATAAGTACCTCGATGAAGATGCTGCGAACACGGAATTTTGGTCGGACCTGGATGGCGTTAATTCCATGGCGCCGGACGCACGGCTTACTTTCCTGGAAAACTTGCTCGACTTTTTCAGGACCGCCTACGCCCTGAACTACCACAAGCTCAGCAACCCCCGTCAACTGCAAAGCACTTTTTTACAAACCCTGAAACAACCTTGGTCGGTCGATGAAAATGAAGACCTGGACATTCCGCCCTACCTCCGCCTGGGCCGCCTGCCCGCCGAACATCGCCGGGGTGTATTTGCCAACAGCATCGGGTCGAACAGCGCTTTGGGAAAATACCTGAAATGGACGTTCCGGACTTCCGGGATCGATCTTAAAGGTCAGGCTTACCTGGATTTTACCGAAAAACTCCTGACTAAACTAGCCGATTGTGGCTACCTGCGCCAGGAAGACACCACAAATGCCGGTTACTCCCTTTGGCAACTCGACGTATCCAAAATACAGTGGACACTGGGCGACGGCAAAACGGCCAAAGTTGATACCGTACGTATGCTCTCCTATAAGGAGCAAGTTGACATACCGCCAAACGCCTATTTTCAGCACCTGTATACCCAGGATTTTCAAAAAATAAAGCCCCTGGAAGGCCGGGAGCATACCGGCCAACTGGGTTATGACGACCGGATCGAGCGCGAAGAAAAATTTCGTAAGGGCCAGATCAGTGCCATGTTTTGTTCACCCACCATGGAACTGGGCATCGACATCAAAAACCTGAACGTCGTGCACATGCGCAACGTGCCTCCAAGCCCGGCTAACTACGCCCAGCGCAGCGGCCGCGCCGGACGAAGCGGACAAGGCGCCCTCGTATTCACCTATTGTTCGTCGTTTGCACCCCACGACCGGCATTATTTCAAGCATAAGGAAGCCATGATCGCCGGTGTGGTAGCCCCGCCGCGTATGGACCTGCTTAACCGCGATCTGCTGCTTTCACATATCAATGCCATTTACCTTGCAGCGCTTGGACTGGATGGAATTGAAAGTTCCATTGCCAACGTTATTGACCTGGAAACGTATCCGGAACTCCCTATGAAGTTGGAAGTGAAGGAAAAGATTGCCGACGGACACGAGGCCCGCGCCCGGCAGGTATTGGCCTCCGGGCGGGCTGTTTTAGGGGACATTCTGGGCCAACTTAGCCAGACCGCCTGGTACTCCGAGGAGTTTTTAACAGCACACATCCAAAATTTCCCACAAGTTTTTAACACCGCACTTAACCGCTGGCGCGAATTGTACCGCAACGCAAAGGATCAACTGGCCAGCGCGCACAGCATACTGAACAACCCCGTGTATGGGCCTGCCTCGGAAGAGCGGAAAAATGCCTGGCGCCTGGAAAAACAAGCGGTCCGGCAACTCGACCTGCTGCGCAACGAATCCGGCAACCGCGGCAACGACCTCTCCGAATTTTACCCTTACCGCTACCTGGCCTCAGAAGGCTTCTTGCCCGGCTACAACTTCACCCGCTTGCCCCTGCGCGCCTTCCTCTCCGGAGGCAAACTTGACGGTGAATACATCAGCCGGGCGCGTTTCATGGCACTCAAAGAATTCGGGCCGCGCAATATCGTGTACCACAAGGGCGCCAAATACAACATCGGCCGGATGAACACCATGGACCCTGGTTCCCAACTTGTGAAGGCCAAAACATCCAAACACTCCGGCTACTTTTTTATCGGCGAAGACTATACGGCCAACCTCTGCCCGGTGACCGGCACTCCCCTGGATGGGGATACCCACCGCGACATGTTGATGGACCTGGCGCCAATGGCCGAAACAACGGGCGAAATTCAGGAGCGCATTTCCTGCGAAGAGGAAGAGCGCACTTCCACCGGTTTCGATATCCGAACCTATTTTTCAGTTACTGGCGGTTTGGAACAAACTAAACCCATTGAAGTGTTTCACGGAACAGACCTGCTCCTGCGTATGTATTTCATCCCGGCAGCCAATATTTTTCAGGTCAATACTCGCTGGCGGCGCTCGCAAAAACGCGGTTTCCCCATGGGCCTGCGATCCGGTTTCTGGAAGCGCGAAAAAGAGTTGGAAAACCCAAGCCCCAATGCAGAAGAAATACGCCGCATCATGCCTTACACCACTGGCAGTGCCGACGCGCTGTACATCCAGCCGCTGGCCCGTCTGAACCTGGACACTGAAGCAACCACAACGGTGCTCTATGCCCTGAAACGGGCCGTGGAAAATCTGTACCAGGTAGAATCCAATGAAATCGGCGCATACCGTATGGGCGAAACGGAACGCCCAAATATCATGCTCTTCGAAGCCACCGAGGGTAGCCTGGGCATTCTTTCTCAGATCGCCCGTGACCCGCAAGCCTTCCTCGATATTGTCCAGGAAGCCTATAAAGTTTGCTGGTTTGCGAATGGGCAGGATGTACATCCACTTGCACCTGAAGCACCCGTAGCTTCGTACGACGATCTGCTTTCCTACTATAACCAGCGCGACCATGATAAGATCAACCGCTTTCAGATCAAGGAAGCCTTGGAATTGCTGTTGACCTGCCGGATCGAATTGCCGCCGAAAGCGACATACCGGAATTTGGAACACCAAAAAGAAATCCTCGTGCAGGACAGCGACAGGAACTCCGTCCTGGAGCAGCAGTTCATCCAATACCTGCACGACAACGGCTTCCGTATGCCGGATAAAACCCAGGTGATGATGTCCGGCATTAACGGCCTGTATATCCAACCCGATTTTGTGTATGAACCCAACGTAGCCATTTTTGTAGACGGCAGCGTACACGATAAGCCGGAAGTAAAAGCCGATGATGAAAACAAACGCAAAGCCCTCCGAAACGCCGGTTGGCAAGTGCTGGTGTGGCGCTACGATGAGCCCCTGGAAACCTTAATTCAAAAACGACCCGATATTTTTCACAAAGTAAAATCCTGAACCCAATGCAATTCAATCCCGGCGCCCTCGTACGCCTGCGTCAACGCGACTGGATCGTGATGCCATCGGCCGATACCGACTTGCTGCTGCTCAAGCCCCTGGGCGGCACGGAAGACGAACTCACCGGGGTATACCTGCCCCTTCAGGCCGCAGGCGAACAGCCTCTGCCCGCCACTTTTCCGCTGCCGGATAAGGGCGATTTGGGTGATTTTGCTTCGGCGAAGCTCCTGTTCAACGCGTCGCGCCTATCCTTCCGCAACGCCGCTGGCCCCTTTCGCTCCATCGGCAAGTTTTCCTTCCGGCCCCGCGCCTACCAGATGGTGCCGCTCATCATGGCCCTGCGCCAGGAAAACCCGGTGCGCCTGCTGATCGCCGACGACGTGGGCATTGGCAAAACCATCGAGGCGCTGATGATCGTGCGGGAAATGCTCGACCGCGGCGAAATCAAACGCTTTGCCGTGGTGTGCCTGCCCCACCTTTGCGAACAGTGGAAACAGGAACTCCTGGACAAATTCGGCATCGAAGCGGAGATCATCCGCTCCAGCACGGCTGCGCAGCTCGACCGCAAGATTTATGGCGACGCCAATATTTTCCATTATTTCCCCTTCCAGGTCATTTCCATCGACTATATCAAATCGGACCACCGCCGGCAGGAGTTCATCCACGAATGCCCGGAACTGGTGATCGTGGACGAAGCCCACACCTGCGCCCGCCCGCAAGGCGCGCACGACAGCCAGCAACAGCGCCATTTCCTGCTGAAAAAAATTTCCGAAAAACCCAACCAGCACCTCATCCTTCTCACCGCCACCCCGCACAGCGGCAAGCAGGGCGAATTCCAGTCGCTGCTCGGCTTGCTCCAGCCGGAATTCGAAGCCCTGAACCTCTCGAATGCCGACGATAAAGACCGGCGTACCATCGCCCGCCATTTCGTGCAGCGCCGCCGCGCCGACATTGAGCGCTGGATGGATGAGGCCAACCCATTTCCCAAACGCATTCCCGCAGAAATTGCCTACAAACTGAGCAATGCCTACCACCAGGCCTATTGGGATGTTTTTCAGTTTGTGCAGGACCTGATCCGGGGCATCGGCCAGCCGGTCAATCGCAGCCAGCGCATCCAGTACTGGACCGCCCTGGCCCTGCTGCGCGGCATCATTTCCTCGCCCGCTGCCGGTGCCCTGATGCTGCAAAACCGCGCCGGAAGGCTGGAAGAGGACGAAAACAATGGCGAGGAAGCCTACGATAACCCGGTAACCGACTCGGACTACGGCGAAGAGGGCGATACCGAACCCACCCAACTGCTGGATAAAAATCCCTGGACGCAAAACCAGGTGGAAAAACTACAGGCCCTGGCCGGCCAGATCGAGCAGCTGCGCGGTCAGGAAGCCGATAGCAAAGTGGCGGAAGCCCTGAAAACGGTGCGCGCCTGGCTGGCCGAAGGCTACAACCCCATCCTGTACTGCCGCTACATCGAAACGGCCAAGTATGTAGGCGAAATACTTGGCGCAGCGCTGGGCAAGGAAGCCGTCGTGGAAACGGTGACCTCCGAACTCGACGACGAAGCCCGCCGCGAGCGGGTGGAAGCCCTGAAAGAACACAAAAAACGCGTGCTGGTCGCCACCGACTGCCTCTCCGAAGGCATCAACCTGCAACACCTCTTCACCGCCGTGCTCCACTACGACCTGCCCTGGAACCCCAACCGCCTCGAACAACGCGAAGGCCGGGTGGACCGCTTCGGTCAGTCCGCCGCCGAAGTCCGCATCGGCCTGCTGTACGGCGAAGACAACCCCATGGACGCTATCGTACTGAAAGTGCTGCTGCAAAAAGCCCGCGAAATACGCGAAGCGCTGGGCATCTCGGTACCCTTCCCCGAAAACAGCCAGAGCATCATCGACGCCGTGCTCAACGCCACCCTGCTCAACCCCCAAAGCGCGCAGGAGTACAGCCAGGGCGCTTTGTTCGATACCCGGGAATTCACCGTGTACACCGACAGCCGGGCCAAAGTATCCGCCGCCTACGACCTGGCCGCCGAACAGCAAAAAGCCATCCGAACCATCTTCGCCCAGCACGCCATAAAGGCGCAGGATATCGAACTCGACCTCAAAGAAGTGGACGCCGTGATTGGCGACGTGGCCACCGTGGAAGATTTCGTGTGCCAGGCCCTGGCTTACCTCGGCGCCCAGATCGAAGCCTGGAAAAAAGGCTACCGCTTGCACACCGACAACCTGCCCGCCGGCCTCCGGGATATTTTTGAACACAAAAAAGAAGCCCTGCTCAGCTTCCAGTCGCCCACGCCGGAAGGCTACCGCTACATCGGCCGCAACCACCCCCTGGTGGAACGCCTCAGCCAGATGGTGCTGGCCAACGCCCTTCACCCCGAAGACAACCGCTTCCACGTGGGCCGGGCCAGTGTACTGCGCAGCCGCGAAGTGACGCTGGTGACGGTGCTGGCAGAGTTTCGCGTGCGCAATGTGATCGCCACCCTGCAAGGCCGACAGGAACTCGTGGCCGAAGAAATGCTGCTCTGGGGCTGGCAAGGCGACGCCGGCGATACCCCCAACCACCTCAGCCCCGACCAGGCCAAAGACCTGCTCAACCGTGCCAAGCCCTCCGCCAACATGCCCCCGGCCGAACAGGCCTATTGGCTCGACGAAGCCCTGCAAAACCTGCAACAACTTAGCCCCGTGACCGACGCCCTGGCCAGCCAACGCGCCGAGCACCTCGTGGAAGCCCACGAGCGCTTCCGCGAAGCCCTCGACAAAGGCCACCGCTTCCGCGTAGTGGAACCCGTGCTGCCCATGGACCTCCTGGGGCTTTACGTATTGGTACCAGACATAACCGCTCAAAACTAAACGAACCGCCGCCATGCAATTTCACGCCATCCATATCCAGGGAAATATCCTCTCGGCCGAACTGCTGGAACAGATACGGAGCGATCAAAAAACCCTGGGCCAGGCGCCCAAGGACTTCTGGCTAGAGCCTGGCGCCAAACTGCGCGACGAAATCCACCGCGCCTGGGCCGACGTGAAAGACCAGTACCAGATTTTTAACCGTCGCCTGGAAAAACTCAAGGAAGGCGACTCCGGACGCGCCGAAACCCGCAAATACTGGATGCTCGATTTTTTCGACTACCTGGGCTACAAACTGGAAGCGGCGCCTGCCGACATAAGTGTAAACGGCAAACCCTACCGCATTAGCCACCAGGCTGCCAACCTCGGCGGCCTGCCCGTGCACATCGCCGGCATCCGCGAAAGCCTGGACAAAAAGCCCGGCGGGCGCGGTAGCATGAGCCCCCACGCCCTGGTGCAGGAATACCTCAACCTGACCGAACACGTGTACGGCCTGGTCGCCAACGGCGCCCAACTCCGCCTGCTGCGCGATAGCTCCCGCCTGACCCGGCTTTCGTACCTGGAGTTCGACCTGACCAAAATTCTCGAAGAAGACCGCTATGCCGACTTCGCCCTGCTGTACCGCCTGCTGCACGCCAGCCGCATGCCCCGCACGGCCGCCGACAGCCCCGCCGCCCTGATCGAACGCTACCACACCGACTCCCTGGAAGCCGGCTCCCGCATCCGCGAAAAACTGGCCGGCAGCGTGGAACAAGCTATCCTGACCTTTGCCAACGGATTTTTGAAACACCCGGAGAATGAGGCCTTGCACGCTGCGCTCGCCGGGGATGGACGCCCGCACGATGGGCGCCCGCAAGGGGCGCCCCTACGGGCCGACGGCCTGTACGACGAACTGCTGCGCCTCATTTACCGCCTGCTGTTCCTGATGGTGACCGAAGAGCGCAACCTGATTTACCCCGAAGCGGAAGCCGGGCAGGCGCCCGACCCCGGCGAAACCCGCCGCCGCCAAATCTACTACCAGTATTACGCCGTGAACCGCCTGCGCCTGCTGGCCGAAAAACGCCTGTACGACCAGCAGCGTTACAGCGACCTCTGGGACGGCCTGCTGCACAGCTTCCGCCTCTTTCAGGCCGGCGATCAGGGCAAAGCTCTCGGCATAGCCCCGCTGGCGGGCGACCTCTTTTCGCCCAAGGCCCTCGCCCACCTGGGCCAGTGCCGGCTCGACAACGAAAGCCTGCTGCGCGCCGTTTTCCTGCTCTCGGCCTTCGAGAACGAGCAAAAACAGATCATCCGGGTGAACTACGCCGGGCTGGACGTGGAGGAATTCGGCTCGGTATATGAAGGCCTGCTGGAATACCAACCCGCCGTGCAGGCCCAGCCCTGGGAATTCCGCTTCGAAAAAGGCACGGAGCGCAGCAGCTCCGGCGCGCACTATACGCCCGACGAGCTGGTGCATCCGCTCATCAAACACTCGCTCGATTATCTCATCGCGGACCGGCTGAAGCAAGACCCCTCCGGCGAAAGCCTGCTCACGCTGAAAGTGGCCGACGTGGCCTGCGGCTCGGGCCACATCCTGCTGGCCGCCGCCCGCCGCATCGCGCTGGAACTCGCCCGGGCGCGCACACAGGAAGACCAGCCCGCCCCCGCGCCCTACCGCCGCGCCCTGCGCGAGGTGGTGCAGCACTGCATCTACGGGGTGGACAAAAACCCGCTGGCCGTTGAACTCTGCAAGGTGGCCCTCTGGCTCGAAGCCCACAACCCCGGCCAGCCGCTCAACTTCCTCGACCACCGCATCAAATGCGGCGACGCCATCGTGGGCCTGGCGCACAAAAGCGAACTCGAAAACGGCATCGCCGACGCGGCCTTCAAAACGCTCGCCGGCGCCGACAAGGCTATCGCTAAAACCTTCCGCGACAAAAACGCCCGGGAACGCAAGGAACGGGCGGCCAAAGCCCTGCAACTCAAAGCTGAATTTGAAAAAAGCGCCGACCAGTCGGCACAGGAAGCCCTCGCGGAGTACCGGGCCTTCAACCAACTGCCCGAAACCAGCCCCGAGGAGATCGAACGCAAAGCCAAAGCCTACCGCCGCTTCCTCGACGGCAAAGGCTTCAGCTTCCTGAAAGCCCTGGCCGATACCCAGGCGGCCCAATTCTTTATCCCCAAAACCGAGGCCAATAAGGATTACCTGATGACCGACGCCGACTACCGCCTTACCCTCGGCGGCTACAAAGGCTGGCAAAGCCCCAAGGTGGCCAAAGCCGCTGCCGTGGCCTTTGAACGGCGGTTTTTTCACTGGTTTTTGGAGTTTCCAGAGGTGTTTGCCGCAGGCAAACATCCTGGGCGCAGCGAAGGATCGGGGGCCGGCGGTTTTGATTGTGTGGTGGGAAATCCGCCGTTTTTAGGCGGGCAAAAACTCAGCGGCACTTTCGGCGATAACTATCTGGAATACATCAAAGACGCCTACCAGCCCATCGGCGCGGTGGATTTGGTGACCTATTTCTTCCGCCGCATTTTTGGGATTATCCGGCCAGGGGGCTTCCAATCTCTTATTTCCACCAATACTATTGCC
The DNA here is from genome assembly GCA_964484205.1 of uncultured Saprospiraceae bacterium. Taxonomy (GTDB): domain Bacteria; phylum Bacteroidota; class Bacteroidia; order Chitinophagales; family Saprospiraceae; genus M3007. The sequence continues at coordinate 138,875 of CAZAEZ010000002.1, forward strand.
CAGGGCCGCGCCCGCGAGGATGGCCTGGATGTGCTGGTGCAACAAGGCGGCGCCATCAACCACGCTGTGCGCAGCATGAAGTGGCCCGGCGCAGCCGCCGTGGAAGTAGCGCTGGTGACAGTGACCAGGCAGACCTGGAAAGGCCCCTTTGTCCTCTCCGGCAAGGAAGTGAAAACCATAACGCCCTACCTGGACGACGCCGTAACGCTCGGCAACCCATACGCCCTGAAACAAAACGCAGGCAAGAGCTTCCAGGGCAGCATTGTGCTGGGCAAGGGCTTCGTGCTTGAATCCGAACAAGCGCAGGCGCTCATCGCCCAAAACCCGAAAAACAAAGACGTGCTTTTCCCCTACCTGAACGGCGATGACCTGAACAACAGCCCAGAACAAAGCCCCAGCCGTTGGGTGATCAACTTCTTTGACTGGCCGGAGGAAAAGGCACGGGGGTATCCGGATTGTTATAAAATTATAGAACAACTGGTAAAACCGGAACGGCAGCGCTGGGCAACTGATAGTTCAGGAAATGAAATTGTTGGTAAATACGCACTAAGAAAGCCACTACCAGAGAAATGGTGGATATATGGTGAAAAACGTCCTGCACTCTATCGCACTATTGCTCCTTTGGAGCGGGTGTTGGTGGTGGCTCAAGTAAGCAAAACTCTAGGGTTCGTTTTTGTGCCCCGTGATCAAGTAATATCGATGATGTGCATAGCGCTTACATTCGATAAAGAGGTTTATCTAGTTTTACTCCAAAACTCATTGCATAAGGAATGGGTACATAAATATGCTTCAGCTCTAAAATCTGATATTCGATACACACCATCGGATGTTTTCGAAACCTTCCCCTTCCCCCAAAACCTCAACCCTGCCCAAGAGCAAAACCTGGAGCAAATCGGCGAAACCTACCACGAGCACCGCCGCCAGCTCATGCTAGGCATGTGGCTGGGCCTTACCAAGACCTACAACCTCTTCCACACCAAAGAACTCCCCGCTCCGGAGGAGGCAGCCGAAGTAGCCGCCCTCCCGCCCAAGGCCATCGAAAAGCAATACGGCAAGGAGGTAGCCAAACTGGTCAGGCATCTGGCAGAAAGCGCGGCGGCTACGTACACGCTGGAGCAGGCGTTGGCGGGTATTCACCGGCTGCGGACTTTGCATGTGGAAATGGATCAGGCGGTGTTGGCGGCGTATGGGTGGAGCGACATCGCACTCCGGCATGATTTCTACGAGGTGGATTATCTGCCGGAGCATGACCGGGTGCGGTTTACGATACACCCGGAGGCGCGGAAGGAGGTGCTTCGGCGGTTGTTGGAGTTGAATCATGCGGTGTATGCGGAGGAAGTGGCACGGGGGTTGCATGGTAAGGGGAAGGGTAACAAAAAAAAGGTATCGGCGGAGGCTGAGGCTGGAGAGGACGACGGCTATTTGGGGAAGCAGGGGAAGTTGTTTTGAGGATTGTAGGCAGGGGAGGTTGTTTTGAAAAATCTTTAGCAAAAATTTTAGCCATGCTTACAGAAAAAAAATTAAAGGAGATTGAGATTGATCTTCAAAGCAAAGGTCTTTCTGATGAGGTCAGGCGATCAATCAGAAATTTAAAGATTTGTATTGTAGATGATAGAATTGAAGATTTAGAAAGTCTTACTGAAGGCTTGAAGCGGGAGGGCTTTTCGAATTTAACAAAACTCGCTCGTGTACCTTCTATTAATGAGCTATTATCTGACAATTATGATCTGATAATTCTTGACTTAAATGAAATAGCAAATGAAATCACCCATGAGGATGGAATTGGCGTTCTTCGGATGTTAAAAGACCGAAATCCAATGCTTCCTATTCTGATAGTTACAGGCAAGAAAATTAACCCAGAAGATAGTAGTGTTATTTCCCGGGCAGATTTGGTACGAAAAAAACCAATATTGGCAAGTGATTTATCTGATGATGTAGAAACTATTATGAAATCTTACAAGGATAAATTTTGGTGTGGGATCGCAATTCTACGAGAGCTTCATCGCATAGACAATGATTTAAAGGCAGAGTTAGGTTGGTGGGATAAAATAAAGCTTGGTTTTTACAGAAGAAGTTTAGAAAAAAAACTGCAAAACCATGATGATGATGTACTGAGAAAAATTGAAAATATAATGACCATAATCAGGGTTGCAGGTAACGTAGGAAACAAAATAAAAACGATTGCCTCAAAAGGATTAATGTAATATGAACTTATCCAATAAGACTATAGTCAGAATACTTGGCTCTGTAATTGTCAGGGAAAAAGATTTTTATGCAGGTATATTATCTAGCCCTAATAGAATGCCCAATTATATAATTTCATGTAAAAAGTGTCCAAAGGTTTGTGGATTAAACTTAAGAGTATGCCAAGATTTTTATAAAGAATTTGAATCTGAAGATTCAAAAGATCGATATTGCCCATTTGGCTTTTTAGTTACCAAAAGTCAAATTGAGGGATATTCAAGTAATGAGGCAGTCTCAATCTACTCTATACTAAGTTTTGATAAGTCAAGATCCTATTTTGACGAGAACATCTTATCTGATTTATCTCGAATACAAAAAAAAGAATTTAAAGAGGCTTTGGATGAAAGGGAAAGTATAACCTTCAATTCCGAGTCCAAGGATAAGCATGAAATGTTGATAAGCCTATTAACTGCTATGCTTCTCGGTAGACTTAGTTTTTTTATGCAAGGATTAGTACACCAATTGTTTACTCCAATCCAAGGCGCATTAAGTGATTTAGAAAACATAAAGGAAAATCAAAATACGGCTAATTCAATAGAAAGGCTTTCTGAAAACCTGTCTTCTATTAACAACCTATCGCAGCAAATACAGTTATTGCTTTCTACGTCACCTGAGTTTGCTTATAATATGCTTCGAAAAGTCACTGCCCATGGGATGATTAATAGCATAATAAAGCAACTAGAAAATATTGCAACAGAAAAGCATATTGAAATAAGGCACCACTATAACAATTATAGCAAACTGGTAGATGCTATACCAAATCAATTATATTTGGTCCTGAGCAATATTATCCAAAATGCTATAAAATATTCTTTTAAGGGCTATCCAGACAAGAATCTAGTCGTTGATATATCCTATGCCCAAGAGAATAACTTCTTAATAATTATAGTCTCAAATACTGGTTGCCAAATAACAAAGGAAGAAATACAAAGCAATGATATATTTTCATTAGGATATAGAGGTATAAACAGCAGAGATCGGAATAGAACAGGCACAGGTGTTGGACTATACATATCAGATATCTTAGTTAAATTACATGGAGGTGAAATACACGTTGATTCAACTCCTGCTCATAATCATGCAATTAACGATGGCATTGTTCCTTTTATAACCACATTCAAAATTTATTGGCCGATTTACATTGACCGAATAGACGAATAACTCAACCACCGCCATGGAAAAAACCCTCCCCACCAAACACCTCTCCGCCCGAGTTCCCTGGCACGACAACCGTTGGAACGGGCGTACCTGCTGTAATGTGCTGGATAATTCCTTTTGCCGGATACTTCCGCTCATCGATCAGCGCAAGGAGCCGGATCAAGAGCCTAACGACCGGCCTATTGGAGAAGACAATATGCCGCCTTGCGTGAGTGAAAAGGGCTTATTTATGTCGCCGGCAGATTTTACGCGGCCGCTTCGGCACGCCTGGACGGATATCAACCCGATGTTTCACGAATATTTGCCGGCCACCTACCATCACAAGCCCTATTCGATCAACGCCGTGCCATTTCTGTGGTTGATGAAGGAAAAGGGGAAAAGCAGTCAGCCGCACTTTTCTGAAAAGGCATTTACCTACGAACTGGATTACAAGCCGGAATTGGAAGACGAAGTGGATCAATCGCTCGGCTTTGAGGGTAATATTTGGGTACAGCACCCGCACAACCAACAAGTATTGTTGGACGCCTTTTTCGATTGCCTGAAACCCCGGCAGTCGCTTATCTTTTTCTACAGCAAACACACACCGCTCTCCGAACCCAATGAACGGGTGATCGTAGGTGTGGCCAAAGTGCGCAACCCAATCGGCCCGATACTGCACTACGAATTTCCGGCGGGTTTCAAAGGGCACCGGGGGCATCCCTGGGATCGCTGTGTGCAGCATACGCTCACGCCTGAACTGAACGACGGGCTGCTGCTGCCCTACCACGACATCCTGGAATACGCGGAGCAAAATAGCTCGGATGTTGACTTGCGGGACTATGCGGTATTCGCGCCGGACTTTGGGCAGTTTTCCTACGCGTCCGAACTGGTGGAGCACGACACGGCCATCGATTCGTTGCTGCTGATTGCCGAGGCGCTGCGCAAGTCGGCTGACTTGCTGGGGCGCTCGTTCGAGCGGGAACTGCAGTGGGTAGACGCCGAGATTTCCCGCATTTGGGATATGCGGGGCGCTTTCCCGGGCATGGGGCCGGTGCTTAGTGCGATGAAGATGGAAAACGGAAATTCCATTGCCTGGGAAATAGAAAAATACATCCTGGACAAGGACGGCGATCTGCTGCAAACCGACCCTTGGGAAGTGTTGGAGCAGGCTTTAGAGCAGCCTGAAGCCTTTTTCGATACGGAGCGGACGCAAGGCCTTTTCAATGCTACCGTCCGCCGTATTTGGAAAAGTACGCCGGCGAAAAAGAAGGCGTATTATCAGTTGTTGAGCCGTTGCCAACTAAATAATTACCAGGCAGAATATTTAGTGGAAAAGGCCCCTGACTTGTTTGGTTCACTGGAGAACGTGTTGGAAAACCTTTATCTGATTTATGAAAAAACGCGGCTGACAGAACTTGGTCTTTCTTTTCGCCAGGTAGACAAGGCCTTGTTTCCGCCACAGGAGTTTGCCGAACGCTTCCCACCGCCGGATTCGGCGCGGCTCACCGACAAGCTGGACGACCGCCGGGGGCGGGCGCTGTGTATCTGGATATTGGAAGAAGCCGCTTCCGAAGGGCACACACTGCTTCCCTTCGACGACGTGTTGCAGCGTATTGGAGAAAAGTGCCTGGAAAACGCTGACGCCTTTCCGGTCAACGAAGATATTTTGCAGGCTTATGCCGAGTCGGTATTTTTTCAGGAGGAGATTGCGTTTATCGAACTGAATAAAACTAGCCAGACGCCCTTCTTGAAACTATCCCGGCTGGCGGCGGTGCGCGATGTCATCCGACGAAAACTAAATTTCGACCGCATCAAAAATCAGCCATTCCCGATTGAAAAGAACTGGTTGAAAACGGTCAATGAAAGCGAGGCGTTTAAAGACAAACTACTTGATCCGGAAGAACCGGATTATGAAACGGAATTGCTGGCGCGGCGTGAAAAAGCGGAGGCCCTGCGCGTCATGACGCAATACCGCTTTTCGGTGCTAATCGGACCTGCCGGCTCCGGCAAAACGACCTTGTTGAACATTCTGGAATCCTTGCCAGAGTTCAAGGGCAATCTGCTTAAACTGGCGCCAACGGGAAAGGCCCGAGTGAAATTGGGCAGCGACGGGAAGACGGTGGCGCAGTTTCTGTTTCCGCATCGCTATCATGGAAATACTGGCCGGTATTTTATCAACGAAGAGGCCCCCCGGGTTTCATCGGCCCGAAATGTCATTATCGATGAAGCCTCAATGCTGACGGAGGAACAGCTGGCAGCCATATTCGACAGCCTGGGCGCTATGGACCGGATCATTCTGGTGGGCGACTACCGGCAACTGCCGCCTATAGGTACCGGACGGCCATTTGCAGACATTATTCAAATTTTAAAACCCGGAGTATTTGACGATCCGGAGGTGCGCTGTGGCTCTGCGTATGCTGAGCTAAAGCAAATTCGCCGGCAGGTAGCTTCGCCGGAAGATCAGCGCTGGGATGTGGCGCTGAGCCAGTGTTTTTCCGATGAGCCTGCCGAGGATAGTTTTGAGGTGTTTCGGAATCTCTCAGCCGGTCAGATAAAAAGCAACCATATCCGGTTGGAGAAATGGTATGCCAGTCAGGACTTTCAGGAACTGTTTAAGCGAATTTTAAAGGAAGAACTTGGTATTGAGGGAGAGGATGAACTCAAAGCCTTCAACCGAACTCTTGGAGCCATTGACTCTGGTGATTATCAATATTTCAATTCCGGATATTCGGAGCAAAAAATTGAAGAATGGCAAATCCTATCTCCAGTAAACGGCATGGGTTACGGCGTTAAGGAGGTCAATAAGTACGTACAAAGCACTTATCGCAAAAACTTTATTGAGTTGGCTTTAAATGCCAAACGAGAAGGCGCCGAGTGGCATAGTGCGCGTAAGATTGCCAAGCCCAAAGGGAACGACAACATCGTTTATGGGGATAAGATCATCAACCTGAAAAACATGAATTGGCGGGAGAAAGATCATATTAAGCCATTCGCCAAGAAAAAAGAGGCTTTGAACTATATCGCAAATGGCGAAATCGGTGTAGTAACGGGGGAATTTAAAGGAAAAGGCAACAAGACGAAAGGTGAACCTAGTATCCATATTGCGTTTTCTACCCAGCCTGGTTATGAGTATGTTTTCTGGCCAGACAAATTTGATAGCGATCGTAGAAATAGTTATACCATAGAATTGGCCTATGCAATTACTGTACACAAAGCCCAGGGTAGCGGCTTCAAAAAAGTGTTTTTTGTGCTGCCTGCACGTGGAAGGATTCTTAGCCGGGAGTTGCTCTACACGGCACTGACGCGACAGGAGAATAAAATCATCATTCTGCATCAAGGTGAATTCCGCGATTTTCTGCGGCTGGCTTCTACGGAAAACTCGGCTACTGCTGAGCGCTACACCGATCTGTTCTCACTTCCAGAATTGCGGCAGTACAAGAATCGCTGGTACGATGTGAAATACGTTAACATCAGCGAGCGTGGCGAGCCAATGATCAGCAAAAGCGAGGTTATTATCGCCAACTGCCTTAACAAGTACAAAAGCCAGTTGACTTATGCCTACGAAAATAAATTACAGCTGGAAGCAACGGACCGAACCATTAAACCTGATTTTACCATCGAGCACCTGGATACCGGTCGGATTTTTTACTGGGAACATTTGGGGATGATGACCCAGAAGGACTACCGGGAAAAATGGATGAAGAAGCTGGAGGGATACCGAAAAGACGGCTTTGTACTGCATACGGAGGCCACATCAACGAACGACAAAGTGTTGATCATTACGGAGGACAATCCTGGAGGGGGGATTGACTCCAGTTATATTGATGGGTTGGTGCAGGATGTGATATTAGAAGGATAGTTTACGATCAAATAGGTTCTATTTTATTATGAGAAAACAAACTAATCGCCATGAAGCGGTCTTTGAAAATATAAAGGATCGTATTCAGGCAGAGATTCGGGCTGCCCACAACAGTATTTTTGCGGCAGTCGCTTGGCTTACTGAACCAGACTTGATTCGAGAGCTTACACGGGCTGTAAGTCGGGGTTGTTCGGTGCGCTTAATCATTTCTGCGCATGAATACAATCAGGCTGAACGGTTTCGGAATCTGGTAACCTCAGGTGGGGAGCTTTACATTTATGGTTCTGAGGATATCATGGGGCGGCATTTTATGCACAATAAATTTTGTGTAATCGATTATCAGAAAGTCATCACCGGCTCTTTCAATTATACCTGGAATGCCTCCAGCAATGCTGAAAATATTGTAATACTGCATGATGAGGCTGTAGCTTATCAATATGTGGAGGAGTGCCTCGATCTTATTAAAGGTGCCCACCGCGAAGATTTTGGCAACGCTGCAGATATTTCTGTTTCCTTTCTTCCAGCATCAACGCTAGTTGAAAAAGGCGAATCCGTTAAAATAGTTTGGAAGGTTGAGAAAGCAACATCTGTTTCCAGTCCTCTTTTAGGCAATGACCTTCCTTATTCCGGAGCGCACACGTTGTTAATTCACCACGACCAGGTTTTGCAACTGTTTGCAGAAAATCCAGAACAGGAAAAGGTAGTGACAGTACAGATCAGGATGGTTCGGCATCCTAAAATAAAATATTTTAGTGTAAGTGAGCAAGTTATCATACGAAGCCAGAAGACAGTTTTACGCTGGAAAGTTGAAGATTCTAACGAAGTCATTTTAAAGTATAATGGTCAGACGCGCGCAGTTGAAGAAGAGGGAGAGTTTACAGTTACACCGACTACGGATACAGAATATGAACTATTAGCAATAGGCGATAAAAAAACGGAACGCCAAGTCGTACGTGTTTTGGTATACCCTTTGCCTACATTTAAAGCGATACCCGTACCGGTACCCACAGAAATTTCTTTAGAGGCAGACCTGAATATATTTCAAAATAAAATCTTTACTGCCTTATCCTTTGAGCATACACAAATTCCTATGGTACAGCGGGTGCCAAAAGTTGAGCGGCTTTTATTGAAGGAATTACTTCGGCGCCCGAAAGTTCAGGAAATAGCCGATGCCTATGGCAAAAAAATGCACGAGATGCAGTTGCCGATAAGTGCAAAACATGACCGATTTAAAGGCCTAAAATCCTCAATATTAGAGAAAGTGGCTGTTCTATTCGAGAATAACCCTAAAGCATTGAAAATCATATCCCAAATCAAAGAAACGTATGGTCTTGACTAGTATTAAAAGATTCTTCCTGATATGTTCAGGCGCCGACCTTGCAATTCTTTCCAGAAAAGACTGCATGTGTGAGCATAACAAGTATGCTGGCATTGGCTCAGCTGTATTTTTCACTGCGCTTTTTGCTGCAATTTCCGGAGGTTTTGCCCTATTCAAAGTATTTGAAAACTGGTGGGCTTCTTTGGTTTTTGGAGGTATTTGGGGTTGCTTTATCTTTAGCCTTGATCGCTTTATAGTCTCTACATTGAAGAAAGAATCCGGGATGTACTTCCCCAAAAGCGCATTTTGGAATGGTGTATTTTTGAAATCTATAGAATTGTTCAAAGCATCACCCAGGATATTTCTGGCAATCATGCTAGCATTGGTTATTTCTAAGCCACTAGAATTGAAAATATTCGAGCGCGAGATCAATGCTAAAGTGGTTGTATTAGAGGAGCAGTCCAAGCAGCAAAAAGAGCAAGCGATTAGAGATCGTTTTAAAGAATCCATTAAGAGAAAAACTGAACAGCTTGCTACTTATGAACAGGAAGTAAAGTTCAAGGAAGCCGAGAAAAACCGATTGCAAGATGAAGCTACAAAAGAAGCAGATGGTACAGGTGGATCGAAAATAAGAAACATGGGTCCTATTTACCGTCAAAAGCAAACCTTGGCTAATAGAGCAAATGCAGAATACCTTGAGATAAAAAATAAAAATCAAGCCGTAATTGAACAAGCCAAAAAAGAGTTGCACGGTATTGACAAGCAGATAGATACAGAAATCAGCAGATTAAAACATGAGCCCTATGACGGGTTATTAGCCAGCATAGCCGCATTAAACTTATTAACTCAAGAAAACACAGGAATGTATTGGGCTGATTTGGCAATTTTCCTATTGTTTGTTTGTATAGAACTCGCGCCGCTTGTTTTTAAAATACTTACGGATAAGGGGATTTATGATACTATCCTAGAGATAAAAGAGGAGGAGGTACAGAGCAAGGAGACAGAAAGAATCTCAGAAATAAACGACGATATTAACAAAAGAATCAAAATGAAAATAGGCGAAACCCAAAATGTAGTAAGTCAAGAATTGGCATCCAATAAAAAACTTCTTGAAAAAATATCTGACGCCCAACTTGAATTGGCCGATGAGATCATTCAAATGTGGAAGACTCGGGAATTGGATAAGATTCGGAAAAACCCGCCAGAATATTTATTTGATCTTCGCAAAGCCGAAGCTGCTGAAGAGAATGGCATGCCATCTTAAGTCAGTTTAACCATTCCCCCATGCGCACAGACCACTGGAACAAACGCGCCCAAGACTTCCTAAAACCGCATTTCGACCAGGCTCAACGCCTGGTCCAAATAGCCACCGGTTTTTTCACAATCCAGGGTTATGACATGGTGCGCGGGGTATTGGCGGGGAAGATGGTGCAATTGTTGGTGGGCTTCGACGAGCAATCCAGAGAGCGGCTCCGGCAAAAGTTGATCGAAGATATTATGGCGCATTTGGGCCAGTGGAGTGCGGAAGATCGCCGGGCGGCGGTGCAGGAGTTGGTGGAGCGCATCCAGGCCGGCCGGTTTATCCTGACGGAGCGCCGGGAGCGCGACGAGCGCATCGATGCCCGCACGCGGAGCCGCGACCATGCCAAGGTGTTTATTCTGGACGAGTCCAAAGTGATCGTCGGGTCCATTAATCTCACTGCCAGCGGCCTGCTGTACAATGCAGAGAGCTGCACCCTGCAGGATGATCCGGAACGGGTGCGTTTTTTTGTCGATACTTTCCAGGAATACTGGAACGATAAAAACACCTACGACCTGACTGCAGCGCTCCTGCAGGCCCTGCTCGAATGGTTGAAATTGCGTCCGCCATTTGAAGTGTATCTGAAGGCCATTCAGGAACTCATTCGCGATGAGGAGGTGGAGGCGCCGAGGGAAAGTTATAAAATGCCGGTGGAGTACCAGCAGGTCGTCATTGCCCGCGTGCTCCGGCAGCTCCGGCAATACCGTGGCGCCATGCTGGTCGCTTCCACCGGGCTGGGCAAAACCGTGATGGCAACCCATGTGGCCCTGCGCCTGGCCCAGGAGCGGAAAACCATCAACTACCTGGTCTTTGCACCCAAACAGGTGCATCCCGATTGGAAGCGCGCCCTGAAAAGCGCCGGCTTGAGCTGTGACGTTTTTACCCGGGAATTGCTCGACCGGGCCGAGGGCGCCAAGGGCAGAAAGACCCTGGAACTACACGACGCGCTCGATCAGCTGGACGACAAGTACCTGATCATCCTGGACGAAAGCCAGTATTTCCGCAACCAGCTACGGGCTGTCGACGGGCGAAAGCGGCACTCTTTCAACCGATTGATGGATAATACCAGCAAAAAGAAACCCTACGTGTTGTTGCTCACCGCTACGCCGTACTCCAAACAAATCGCCGATTTGAACAGCCAGTTGCTACTTCTGCCGCATACCGCCGAAAAAAAATACATCACCAGCAAAGGGCAGTTTGTACTTCCTGGCATGGTGGACGAACTGATCGCTCCCGAGGCCTGGAAGGTGCAGGAGAACGACCAATATTTTGAGCAGTTTCTGAATTTGCCGGTATCGACAGTGATGAGCACCTCGCAGGTAGCGAAGGATTTTGCTACCCAAACAGCGGAAGGCGAGTACCTGATGTTTGGCGCTGAAAAACGCTGGATTCCGCAAATCGGGATCACCAAAGTGACCGTGCCGCTCCTGCTCGAATCAGAAATGGTGGACGCCCTGAAACAGCGCAGCTTCGAGCACCACCGCTTGCGGTTCAAGCACCGGGATACCTGGCGGATTTCCACCACCACCATTCAGAAAGAAGCGGAAATTGCCTGGACAAGTTCGCCGGCTGCCTTGCGCAGCGTGGTGCAGCAAACGATCGACGATAGCTATCAGGTCAAGTTTAGACTTTCCCCGGAGCGGCGGCACGAAATGCTCCAACCAGTGTTGGAGCGCTTGACCGGTATGTCGGCCCAAGACGATGCCAAGCTGATGCAGTTGGTCAACTTTCTGCAGAAGTTCAAACAAAACGGACGCAAAGTGATCTTATTCACGGAGCGCCTGTCAACGGCAATTTATCTGGAGGAAGCCTTACAAGCCGAAGCGCCTGAAATAGCGGTGGCCAATACGGTTGCACAAACCCCGGACGGCCCGGCCTTGAAGGATTTTGAGCCGGATGTTTTACAAATGATCAAGGGTTTTGCCCCGGTAGCCAATGCCGATAAAATCGGTCCCCGGGAGAAATTGGCTGACTACGATGTATTTATCAGTACAGACGCGTATAGCACGGGCGTCAACCTCCAGGATGCCAGTGTGGTCATCAACTACGACCTGGCCTGGACGCCGGATGTGATCATTCAGCGCGCGGGTCGTATCCTGCGGTTCTGGCCCAATCCGCGCCGGGTGGACTTTATCGTTTTCCTGGGCGATTTTAAAGATCAAGACCGGGCCAAGCAAACCTTTATCGTGGAAAATCGCTTGCGCAAATTGGTCGGCCGGAGTAGTCAGGCTGAAAAGTTCAGCGAGATCCCCTTGCTTACCGAGTCTGATCAGGTTGACTTTGCCTCGCTCGGTGCTTTGTCGGCTATAAAAATTGAATACCTCGGACTTGCTGATCCCGGGCAGATTGAAGAGTTTTCCGGTGTTTCGCCATTCCTGCGGCATGTAGCGGTATTGCAGGAACACAAACAGTTGGCGGAATCAATTCCCAATGATATTTCGAGTGCGATGACCTACCCGGGCGATGTCCAACTGATTTTTCTTTTGCTGGATTTTCAAGGGCAGGCGGAAATTGTGTTGTACGATATCTCGAACAATCTGTTGCTGGCAAAAAAGGAAGATGAAATTTTGGATATGATTGCTTGCACCCGGAAAACGCCCCTTGCAGAAGTCGATCCGGGCCAGCTGGAACGTTGGGCACAACGCGCCAAAAAACTTTGGATGGCTAAACGTCAAATTTTGCCGGAAGTGGAAATTCCGAGGATTTGTGCGTTGTATCTTATTCCTGAGGGGAAGGAGCCTGGGTTGGAGCGGGTGATGGGAAGGAAAACGGTTGGATGAATATCTTTCCCAAAATCAACATCGTTCTGTAGGTTATCATGCGTCTGGTAAATTTGGGAATGAGTTAGGCGGCTGCCTTAACCGTTTCCGTGCCAAGTCCAAAATCATCTCCCGCATATCAGTTGATTTAAGCACTTCCCCATACGGTAGCCGAATAACCAAATGCCGAACCCCCGCATCATCCGTCCAATCATCGTCTTCCCCATCATCTTCGCGGGTGCAGACGAATACGATACCGACGTTTTCTAAGCTGGAAAACTGCGTTTCAATGTATTGTGTGTCGATCTTGTCGGCCACATCCTGGTCGGCTATTTTTACGACTACCATGTATGTTTTTTAGCAAAGGTAATTCCGGCGGGTGAGCAGTACAACCTAGCGCATGATGGGATTGTAGGGCGGCCTGGGTAGTCGATCATCCGGCGGGCGAGCCAGATTTTCCGGGAGGTAAGGGTAGTTGTAAAGTTTGATTTGTTCCTGTTTCAGGCATTCCGACAAATTGCCTTTGAACTGAATGATGTAAGACACCTTGTTCCGGATCAGAAAAGCCGCGGTGTACCGGCCAAATTTGCCCTTGCTGGTTACGCCATATTTCCACACTTCGCCGGTTTTCAGGTAATATGTGGTGCGACCACTGTGCAGGCAGGGATACCAGCCATTCACCGCGGCTACGAGTGCGTATTGCTCCGAGTCATCCAATTCGCGCAGGCGTTTGAAGAGCTTAGTTTTCTCTTCAGGCTTTAGTTTTGGCGCTTCCGGTTCGACCTCAGACCCAGTTTTGGGAAGAATGACTATGGCAATTAACAATAAAGCCAGGCCAATGAGAAGTAGCGGCGAGTAGGTTTGCGGTTTGGTCTCAGGCTTGCTTACGGTGGGCTTATCAGCTCCCATGTCCAAATATTTTTTCAGGTTTAGGCTTACTTGAGTCAGGCACCGGTTTCGGGTTCTGATTTATTGGTAACTTTCAACAAAAATATACCCATTGGTTATATTTTATTTTGATTTTAATTAAAAAATATAACGAAAAGGCATTTTTATGACAATATGGAACAAATCCAATACGACCACGGTCCACGCCTGAAAGCGCTGATTAAAGCGCTGAAACTCAATCAGACGACCTTTGCGCAAAGTTTGGGCATGACACAGCCGAATATTAGCCGGATGGTTAGTGGTGAGAATAAAATATCAACAGAGGTTATAAGTCGTATAACGCAAACGTATAAATCTGTAAACCTCCATTGGCTTTTAACCGGCGATGGGCCGATGTTTTTAAGCACAACACAGGAAAAATCAACAACGGTACCTGATGGCAAAACCGCTATAGGGAAGGGCAGGCTGGAGGTGCTGGAGGAGCGGGTTGAACGGTTGGAGAAAGTTGTAAAGCAGCTGCTTGATGAAAAGTAGGCGGCGCATTTATTCAATCGAAATCCCCGGCTGAAACAAGCCGTTGATAAACCGGCTTCTTCATACAAGAATTTCAAGGTAAGACCGCATCAAACCCTCGATACCGAGGATTTTTGCCGTTTGCAGGAGCAGGCTCAGGTTTCGGTCGGGTTTATCGAGGTAGGTTTTCAGCACTTCTTTCATACTGTCCATCCCTACCCGCTGTCGGAACCGCACCATATCGCAAACCGTCTTTTCCGGGCTGTACAGTTGAACAGGCGCACCTGTTATAGTTACGACCTCAATCCCGGTTTCGTAAGGCACAGGGTCCCAATAATAAAGTTTAATGGGCGGATACTCCGGTAGCACAACTTTCGATTTATCCGGTATCGCAACATGATATTCAACCGGGATGAAGGTGCTCAGTTCGTGAAATAGTGCCGCTGAGTGCAGGCAGAATACACCCTCCTGTACGATTCTCGCCACATCGACCATCTCGTCGGTATCGGCATCGCTCCATTTATAAAGTCCGCGTTTCAGTTTGAGCACGGCGCCGCTGTCTACCAGCTGGTTGATCTGGTAGTAGTTCACGCCTTCTTTCAGCAGCGTGCCGGCATCCACGATGCCGTGATGCCGGTTGAATATTTCCTGAATTTGAGCGGATGTATTCATTGTAACATTGGTATCCAGTACCAAGCGAAGATTATTGTTCATCTTCCTCCAGCCACTTATCCAAATCCTCGTCCGTAATATTGTTGGCTTTAGCGGCTTTGGCAGCCTTTTCAGTGAACCGGTGTGCAAAAAACTTGGCCAACAGATTTTTTAATTCCCGCAGCTCTTCTTCCGTGGGCTGAAAGGAGTAAATTTTCAGCAACTCTAACTGAAGCGGGCTTAATTTGGTACTGGCTTTATTTTTAGCAGCCATATCTGTCTGGTTATTTTTCTCTAACAAAAGTAAATTTTTTGAGCGTATACCGCCAGTCGTCGTATAGGCACTGCCCGCAGGAAATTGGTCTGTCTTTCCCCGCTTCACATTTTTGCATAATTTTGTAATCACTTAAAAAACAGTTTCTGGGACATGACACGCATTATTCTTGAAGTTCCGCATGATAAAGACCTGGATTTGCTTCTTGCATTACTGGATCGGTTGAATATCCGTGTAGTTCAAAAAACGCCCGGTCAAGAGCAACCCGCAGCGGCCACAGATGACCGGGCTTTTATCCTGAAAGGCCTTCCTGCCCGTAAAGATTTTGAAGCGTTTGCTCAGGATTTCGAAGAAAACCAAAAAGACCGGTCTCTGCCTGGACGGGAAGAATAACGCCATGTCCACCCGTATATGAAACTTTTGGACAACAATATCCTCATCTACGTCCCACAACCGGCTTTTTTACATCTCTTGCCATTGTTGGATCACACTGATCCGTCCGCCCGCTGCTTGGCTACAACAACGCCTCATTAGCCGCCTCAATAACCGCATTCTCAAAACTCTTCAAATACGTCTGCGTGATCGCCTCCGACTCATGTCCCAGCGCCTCGCTGATCACCGCGACCGGCACACCGCTGGACTTCAGCACCGTGGCATAGGTATGCCGGGCCACATAGGTCGTCAGCGGGGTCTCGATGCCGGCTTGCTGGCCGAGGGCTTTCAGGCCCTGATTGATCTGGCCGGTGAGTTTGTGGATGCGGTTGTCTATCTGTATCGGGGTGATGTGCCGGTCTTGTTCCAGAATCGGGAAAATGTAGTCGCTGGCTTGGCGCCCGGTAAAGGGCCGGTACGATTTCACGATGGCCAGTGCCGGCGGCAACAATTTCAGGTTGAAGTCCTTGCCCGTTTTGGTGCGGGTGTAAAAAAGGCGATCCTGCACGATGTTCGACCAGCGCAGGCGCGCAATGTCTGTCAGGTTGATGCCCTGGCAGTAATAACTGAACAGGAAAACGTCTTTGGCAAGTTGCAGTTTGGGCTGTTCGGATACGTCGACCGCTTCGAGCCGTTTAACCTCCGCCTTACTGATCGCCCGCTTCCGGGTTCGGGTGTCGAATTTGGACACTTTGAACTCCGCAAAGGGGTATTGGCTGGGTAGCAATAGCTGTTCTTTCTTGGCCTTGTTCACCAGGGCGCGCAGGGTGCGGAAGTACACCGATAGGCTTGTTTCCGCCAGACCTTTGCTGCGCAGGTGCGTCTCGAAGCGGTTGAGAAAACTGTAGTCGATTTCGGAAAAGGTCAGCGTCTTGCGCTTGCCCAAAAATGCCTGCAACGCCCGCTTGGCATCGCGGTACGCATTGGCGTTCCCGACCTTCCGTTGCAGTTCAAGCCGTTCGATGATCGCGTCGAAAAATTCGAGCACATCCGTTTTGCCCGTCGGCCGTTGCACCGACCCCACTAGCGTTTCCGGCGTGATCTCCTTTTCCGTGATTTTCATTTCCAGCGCCTTGCCCTGCAATTCGCCGATGCGTTTGCCGATGATGGCTTCCACTTCCAGCTTGTTCGGATGGTTGCGCTTGGGTTCGTTCTTCTCGGAATTCCACAAGTGGGGCGCGCAGCTGATGCCGAGGGCAATGTACTTGCGTTTGCCGTTGCGCGTCACGCAGAGCATAAGCGGGTGCTCGCCGTTGGCCAGCGTTTTGGACTTGTAAAGGGTAACCCGAATGGTAGCGTCCTGGATCATAGCATGTAAACCGGTTTACATCCTGGTTTACATCAAAGGTACAAAACAGGGCAAAAAACAGCGAAAAAATAAAAATTGAAAATCGCCTAACTATTTGGTTTTCAGTAAATAAAATAAAAATCGCGAAATATTGAAAAACAAACAAAACCTGCCTTACAAGCAGGGGGTCGTAGGTTCGAATCCTTCTGCGCCCACTTGATTAGAAAAGGAGTTACACTGTTTGGTGTGGCTCCTTTTTGGTTTTACAGGAGTTGCCATAACTGGCTCTCAACTTGTCCCGGTGGCAGCAACCGTTTCTCTACGAGAATTAGGGTGCGTTTTCTCGATGCGCATTGAGATAACTCTACCCATCCCCAAAACTAAAACCCAAACAAAGCCCCCCTACTTAACCGGAGCCGACAACCCCACCCCTTGCCGATCCTCCTTTCCTTCAGGCAAGGTATGACCACCCACCAGCAACACCACAGCAAAAACCACCACCCACAACAAAAAAACACCGATGTTGATGCGTTCCCAAACGCCGACCCAAGGCGTCGGGAGGTTGGCTGCTATGCGCGGGCCATCCAGGCCGGTCAGCGTGCCGAATACTAAGAAAAACACAAAACTGACGATGGTATAGCGGCGGAAGCCTGTTCCCAGGGCCGCAGCCCCAAACCCCATCATGAGCATCATGAAGGCCACGGCGATCATTGCCCAAACGATATGCAGGATATCTGTCAGCGCCATTTCGTTTCCGCGCAACTGCATCGGGGGCCAGTAGAAGTTGACCAGGCAGTATACCAGGATCAGGCCGCCTGTCACCCGCAGGCGGCGATTTTCACCGGCCGACTTCAGGACACCCAGTCCAAATGCCGCAAACAGCAGGAGATACACCATGGCCAGCCAGACCCACAACGGCCGGGTCGGGGCGCCGATAGCGGAAAGTTCACTGACCGTTTGCGAAGCGGAATTATACCCTTCAAACTGCATCGGTACGAAGACAGTCATACCGGCATAAAACAGGGAGGCCAAAATGCCGCAGCCGAGCAAGATTTTACGGACCATTTTTCCAGATTTAAACGTTCAGCGCAAAAGAACGTGCGGTGCGCTTGCAGCGAAATGACTTGGCGCAGCATTGGCTATGAAATCTGAATGTCCTCCCCTCCCCAAAAAAAATCCCCCGGCGCAGAAACCACCGGGGGACAGGCTGAGAAAAAAAACAACACTTACCGTACTGCCACCTGGTAATTCACCATAAATCCTTTGATAATTTCATAGGGCAACACTACAATAACCATGGTATATCGGACCGCGCCGAAAACAAAGCGGAACATGAATTTCATAAAGAAAATCTGCCCCAGGCTTCCAAAAAACCAGATGTCGCCGATCTCCTCGCTCAGGGCATCCAGGCGGCGGATGATAAACGGCGCACGGGCGTTGGGGTTGAGTTGGGCCCGGTTGGCCAGGTAGCCCGGCCGGATTTGCGACACGTAGTACAATGCAGCCAAAACCAGCAACAACACGCCAAAGCCGTAGGCCCCGAAAAACAGGGCGATTACGCCTACTACTGCCGGCGCCTTGATCAGGTAGGTGTACCCGGAAAACTCCCGCTTTTCCACCGCTTGCAGGTGCTGCTCCAATTCCGCGATGCGGTTGTTGATGGCCTGGTTCGAACCGTCGGTGAGTCGTTTGACCTGGTTGAGTTTGGTGCGGGTGTAGGCAATGTGTTCGGCTTCGGTGGCCAGAAACTCCTCGGGATTGTCGGGGTTTGGGCGCCAGGTAGCCAATGCCTGACTCAGGTAGGCAATGGCCAGGCCCTCGCACACGACCTCGTCGGCCACGCCGGCTTCCACGGCATTTTCCATTAGTTCGAGGCCGCTGTTGGTGTAGTTGATATTGTTGCTTTCCAGGCCCTTTTGGTATTCCAGTTTGCCCAGGTAGCCTTTGATGTGCGCATTGGCGGGGTCGAGGCGGTTGGCAATTTTAAACTGGTTGAGCGCCGCCGTGTAGTTTTCCTCCAGGTCGTACACCTTGCCCAGTTTGAAAAAAGCGAGGGCGAGGTCGGGCCGGAGTTCCGTGGCCTCGGTGTATTGTTCGATGGCCTTGTTGCGGTTGCCCATTTCCAGAAAAACATCGCCGTAGAGCAGGCGGGCGTCCACGTCGTCCGGATGAGCGTCCACCAGTTGTTTGGCGGCTTGCAGGGCTTGCGCAAAATTTTGTTGGTTCAGGGCTTGTTGGGTCGTTTGCATGATTTCCTGTTTCATGACGAATTTTATTTTTAGGTGAACAGTGTGGTGTTGTGCGTATTGGTACCCGGAAATCGGCGAGCGGTACCCAACGACCTGGAAAAAATTATTTGGAAAGGTTCAACAGCCCTATTTTTACCATACCGTTGCACTTTTTTACTTTTAAATCCTGCCAACCATGTCCCCTGCCCGGATACCCGCAAACCTTGCACTTACCCTGTTTTTTCTGTTGCAGTCTAACCCTGTGCTGTTCGCGCAAACAGATACGATACAAACACCGCCAGTTCCGGATTTTTTTGAAATAAACCGGGCCGCCCGCTTAACTATGAAAGCCGACAAACTGATCCGGGAATACCGCCTGGAGGAAGCCTATGCGCTCCTGCAGGAGGCGGAACAGGTGTTGACAGCCGTACCTCGATCGAAACTCATGGAGGGAGCTCTGATGAGCGTTTGGAAACAAACAGCCAATATCCGGACCCTTCAGGGGCAGTACGATTCGGCTATTGCAGTGTATCGGAAAGATCTGGCTTTTCACAGGGAGACGAACCAGTACAATTTTTTAGCGGTAGCCAATGATCTGAACAACCTGGGCTTCTGTTACCACAAAAAAGCCAAGTACCATGACGCGATACAGTTTTTCAGGCAAGCCCTGGCTGTGCTCAATCAATGGTCGGCGCAAGATGCTCCGAATGCTGCCTTTGTATTTAACAATCTGGGCGATTGCTATATGGACCTGGGCCAGTTTGACTCGGCACGGGTGTATTACCGGACAGGGCTTGATATTTGTCTGAAAAACGTTGAGCCCGATGCCCCCGTTATAGCTACCTGTTACCATAACCTGGGAAGTGCCTTTTGTGCCAATAGCCGGTTCGACAGCGCATATCACTACCTCCAACAGTCGCACCAACTGTACCTGCGGGCTTTCGGCGATGGGCATATGAAGGCGGTGCCGGGGTATAATGCATTAGGTATCTATTTCGATGCGGTCGGCACCTACGATTCTATGCTGGTTTGCCAACAAAAAGCCTTGGATATACAGCTACGGCATATGGACAACGACGACCCCGGACTGGCAACCGCCTATAACAACCTTGGGTTGGCATATATGGTTCAGGGCAATTATGCAACCGCTATTGTGCATTACAACAAGGCTATTGCCTTGTATCGTAAATACTTCGGCGATGTGCATCCCACCCTGGCCACCTATTATGACAATCTCAGTCAATGCTATGGCGCAATCGGCGATCAATCTACACAATGCGCCTTGAGCGAATTGGCCCTGCACCTCCGGCTGCAAACGCTCGGTGAAGCGCACCTGAGCACCGCTTTTTCCCACAACAACCTGGGCACGTTTTTCCTGGATAATAAACAATACGACCAGGCAATCGAATACCTGACAAAAGCCCTCCGGATTTTTCAGGAAACGCTGGGTGAAAATCATGTCCATGTTGCCAAAGTTTATAGCAACCTGGGCGCCTGCTATTTCCTCATGGGCGATTTCGAACGTTCGGTAGCGTCCCATCGAAAAGACCTGGCCATTCAAAAAACACTATTCGACGACAAGCACCCCGAAATAGCGCTCAGCCTGACCAATCTGGGCCAGGCCCTGTTTAAAACCGGCGCAAAAGCGGAAGGGTACGCTTGTTTGGAACAAGCCCGCACCATGTATCACGCGCTGAACGGCGCTATCCATCCCGCGAATGCTTTGCCCCTGATTACACTGGCCGATATGCTTCGGGAAGAGGGGCGGTACCGGGAAGCACGCCAGGCCTGCCAGGATGCGCTCGCAGCATTGGATTTTCATTCCACCGATGCGCTGACCAGTGTAAATACGATTCCCAGGTTAATCCAAACTATGGAAAGGGTGGCACTGGTTTACCAGGAATGGTACGCCAAAACACAAAACCCGGCGCTCCGGTACGAAGCATTGAAAAACTATCAAGCGGCTTTGGAAGCATTGAATTACCAGTCGCGCCACATAAGCCTGGCCTCTAAATCCGGCCTGGCCGAAAAAGCCGCTACGTTGTGCAATAGCGCCATCCAACTCAACCACCAACTAAAACAACAAACCGACAGCCTGCACTACTGGAAGGATGCCTTCGCCCTGACTGAGCGTTCCAAAGCCTTCCTGCTTTACGAAGCCATGCAGGAAACCCGCGCCCGCCGCGTGGCCGGCATACCCGATGCGCTGCTGGAACAAGAGTACAACCTCCGGGTGGAGATCGCGGCCCTGGAAAAGAGCGCCTGGGAAAACCCAAAGCAACCTGCCAACATCCGCACCCAAAACGAATCGAAACGAATTGACCTGAACCGGCGCTTTGTCGCGCTGCGCGAACAATTTGCAACGGCATACCCCAAGTACTACGCCACCCGTTATGATCTTCAAACGATCAGCGTCGACTCGGTTCAGCAACAGCTGCTCCAACCCAACCAAACCCTGCTCGAATACGCGGTGGGCGACAGCAGCCTGTTTCTTTTTTTGGTGCAAAAAGATCATTTCGAAGTCATTGAACTCGACCGGGATTCGCTGGAGCAATGGGTGGAAGAAATGACCCGCGGGGGCATCTACGGTTTTTACACCCAGCCGAAGGGCAAGCGCACCGCCGCACTCGAACTGGCCACCAATGCACGCTACACCGTCCGCGCCCGGCAACTGTACGACAAACTGCTTGCTCCCGTTCGGGAAAAACTGACCAATGAACTGGTCATCATCCCCGACGGTGTGCTCGGCTATCTGCCTTTTGAAGCGTTGCTGACCGGCGCGCCGGGCCGCACAGGCGTGTTTTCCAGCTATCCCTTCCTGCTCCGCGAACGCCGGATCAGCTACTGCTACTCGGCCACGCTGCTGCGCGAAATGCGCGACAAACAACACGAACAACGCACCGCCAGCCGTGTGCTGGCCATGGCGCCTTTCGCGCCTTCGGATGCAGAAACGATTTACGCTGCCGGCGACACAAGTGGCCTCGCCGTCGACGTTGCCCTGCGCGACTCCCTCACCGCCCTCACCGCCAGCGGCGATGAAGTGGCGGCGATCGCCAAACTTTGGAAAAGTAAAACCCTACTCGGCCCCGCGGCCTCGCTGGAGGCGTTCCGGGAGCTAGCGCCGCGCTACCCAATCCTACACCTCTCCACGCACGGGCAGGCCGACGACCGCAACGGCGACTACGCCTACCTGGCCTTCAGCGCGCCGGGCAAAACCGGCGCATTCCAAAAACTGTACACCCGCGACCTGTACAACCTCGAACTCAACGCCGACCTCGTGGTGCTCTCCGCCTGCGAAACCGGCGCCGGCAAACTCCAGCGCGGCGAAGGCATCGTCAGCCTGGCGCGTGGCTTTGCCTACGCCGGGGCAAAAAGTCTGGTCACCACACTCTGGAAGGTCAACGACGGCAAAACCAAAGACCTGATGGCCGGTTTTTACCAACACCTCAAAGCCGGCAAGCCCAAAGACGAAGCGTTGCACCAGGCCAAACTGGATTTCCTGGCCAACAATCAAACGGGTGGGGGAACGGCGCTGCATCCCTTCTTTTGGGCGGGTTTTATTGTCATTGGGGATATGCAGCCGCTGCGGTAACTGTTGAGGATCATTGCATCGCCTTCAGGCTTTCGGCCAGCGTATTGGCGTCGGGCGCATAGCGATGGTAATTTTCCGGCTTGCGCATTTTTTGCAACAGCTGATCGGCTTGTTGTTTATGCTGATTATACTGCGGCAACAAGCTCAGCAAGAGATACCACTCGGCATCGTCCTGGGTGGTCAAACCGGCTTGTTTGCCCACCAGCATTTGAAAAACAGCAGCTGCTTTGGCAAATTGTTTTTGCTTGAAATAGGTATGCCCGAGCCACTCCTGCGCCAGCAGGTACCGCTGTGGATCGTCGGTTTCCTGAATTTTTTGAAAGGCGGCCACCGCCTGCGGATACGCCCCTGCACCATAGGCCTGGATGCCGGCAGCCAGGACATTGCCGGGCGTCGGCGTTTGCGGGCTGCCGGTGCGCAGGGTGCCGCCGAGCCGGTCGGGGAGGCGGTAGTTCGTTTCGGCCAGGGCAAGATATTGCCGTCCGGTATTGGGTGTAGCCGGAGCGGGTTTTTCGGGCTGGGTAGGCTCCGGTTGGTCTTTCGTGGCAATGGGCCGTTCCGGGGTCGATACCGGCGGCGCAGTCTCTTGCCTTGCAGGCGTCTGGGTTTGTTCCGGCGCGGGCCAGAAAAACCATACGGCGGCTATCCCGACGACCAACAGCGGCGCCCACCACCAGCGCCGCCAGGTTGCACCCGCATTGGGCGGCGTGTTTTTCCAGCGGGTAAACTTCTCCCGCAGGTCTTCTTCCAGGAGAAAATCCAGGCTGTCGAGTTCAAAGCGTTGCAAATCTACTTGCTCGGCCAGCGCAGGGTCGGCGGCGATCTGCTGTTCAAATGCAGTCGATTCCGCTACCGACATTTTACCCTGGAGGTACCGTTCGATTTTATCAAAAAGAAGATCGTCTTCCATAGGGTATGTTTAGCTGACCAGCGTCTTCCAGAGCCGGTTTTGTTCAAAAAACTGCCGCAGGCGCATCCGGCAGCGGTAGGCTTCTTTTTTGGCCATTTCGGGGCCGCCCAACCCGATGGCTTGAGCGATTTCGTCCATGCTGTGGTTGAGCTGGTACAATTGGAGAATTTCTTTGCAGCGGGCGCCGATTTTGCCCATGGCTTCGCGCAGGTAGGAGCGCTTTTCCTCGCTGATCATGTTGACTTCGGGGCTTTCCTCCACACCGTCGTGGTGCTGCGGCTTGATCTCTTCGGTAGAACGGCGTCGCTCCAGTTTTTTCCACCAGATGAATTTGACGATGGCAAAAAAATAGGTCTGCAAGGCACTTCGCCCCTCGAATTTGCCCTTGCGCAGGTTTTTATCGAGTTGAATGATCGCCTCCTGAAAAACATCCGCCGCATCGTGGGTGTCGCCGCTGTTTTGCACGACGAATCGCCCGGTCATTTGCTGCCAGTCCAGGTGCTGAAAAATGTGCAGCAAGGCGGCATCGCGTTCTTTCTGAGTACCCTGGATGGCTTGGATCAGCGTTTCGTCGTTCCACGTTTGTGCCGGCATAAGGTGGTTGGGTAGTTCCGTTTTGAAAATTGATGCATCAAAAATCCGTAAAAATTTTGACCGGCCCGGCATGCGTCCGGATAAAATGCGCATCCGGCTTTCGATCAGCACCGGGCTTGCCGCCGCTATTCCTGCTTGCTGGTACCGGGGGGTATTTCCCACATAAATCAGGTTTACGGCTGTTAGTGGCCAGCTTGCTAAAAAAGGTGCCCACGCGAAACGCTTATTTTTAGATAAGGCTTAAAAAATAAAGTCGCGATTTGTTGAACCCAGATTCCTCCCCCGCAGGGCGGGGTCGGAATGACAGGGTCTTTAGAAAGAACATGGGGGCGGTAGATTTGGGCAAAGGCCGCAAGTGGCGCCCCCCATATTTAGTCCTTGGGTCTTGCTCAATTCGTTTGGCATCAATCGGAGGGGCTATGCAATGTTTCGTTTCCGTCATCTTTCGCCCCTCCCTTTCTTGTTAGCGGCACTTGTCATTCCGACCCCGCCCTGCGGGGGAGGAACCCGGATTCATCCCAATCGGGAAGTTGATTTTAAAGCATTACGTAGATAAATTTAAAAAAAAAGCCCGTGACCTGGGTACCAAACTAAGGCGCCTGTCCACTAAGTGCCAAATGCCCCGATTCAATTCTTTACGTTTAAAAACGCATTTGTCATGAAGTACTCGATTTTTCGCTATGCCCTTTTGACCGCAGCACTTTGCTGTGCCATGCCCATTTTTACCCTGGCCCAAAAAACCAAATCTGAAAAAGTGGATTACACCTGCAAAGGCCTGCCGATCAAGGAACGCACCCGCATTGCCGTGGCCAAATTTTCGGTGACCACAGCTACCAGTAACCGCGCTTTTGGCGACAACCTGGCGGCCATGCTGTCGAACACCCTGGTGGAAACCAATTGCTTCCGCGTGCTGGAAAGTTCAAAAAACCTGGATGACCTGTCCAAGGAAATCGAACTGAGCAAGAACGGCCTCATCCAGCAGGGCACCGGCGCACAGGCCGGCCAGATGCTGGGCGCTCAATTGCTGATCTCCGGCGAGATCACCGAATTCAGCGAGCGCGAAAGCGGCGGCGGCGGCGGCGGCCTGCTGGGTGGAATGGTCGGCGGCGTCGGCATGATGCGGGCTCATGTGGGATTTATCCTCAAAATTGTCAATCCGACCACCCGGGAACTGGTAACGTCGAAATCGTTCGAACGCAAAGTCACCAAATTGGGCGCCATTGG
Organism: uncultured Saprospiraceae bacterium; assembly: GCA_964484205.1. Lineage (GTDB taxonomy): Bacteria > Bacteroidota > Bacteroidia > Chitinophagales > Saprospiraceae > M3007. The sequence continues at coordinate 164,086 of CAZAEZ010000002.1, forward strand.
CGGCGGCATCATCAAAGGCATTCCGATCGGCGGCCTGGGTTTCAAAAGCAAGGCCATGGCCGACGCTGTGGAAGAAGCCATCCTGGAATCCAGTCAATGGCTGGTGGCCGAAAAGCAACTGCTGCTCGATGCCGTGGGCGATACCGGCACGCCGAAAACAGCCCTTTTCGGCAAGGGCAATTGCCCGGTCACGCAATCGGGCCAGGCGCCCACGGTGATGGTGGTCATCCCCGAAGTGCACATCACCCAGCGCATCCCCGACCCGGCCGGTGAAACGGAGATCATCCGCAAATTGATCGACGCGGGCTTCAAGGTGCTCGACCCCTCGGTGTACAAAGCCATCCGGGAAAGCGCGCAGATGAATGCCGCGTTGAAAGATGCCAATGCCGCTTCATCACTTGGCGCACAGTTCGGCGCCGACATCATCATCATCGGCGAAGCCTTCAGCCAGTCGGCCGGCACAGCATCAGGCAATCTGCGCTCCTGCGCCGCCCGCGTGGAAGCCCGCGCCGTGCGCACCAGCAATGCCCAGATCCTGGGCGCCGACGGCCAGCACGCCGGCGGGGTGGACATCACCGAACTCACGGCGGCTAAAATTGCCCTGCGCAATGCCGGATCGCTCATGGCCGATTATTTCCTGGAGCAACTCTGCCAGGCCCAAACAGCCGGCAACAGTGTGGGCGGAACAGGCGGCGGTGCACACTCGGAAGTGCTGCTGGCCAATGTCAATTTTTCCAAACTCTCGAAAATTGAATCCAGCCTGAAAAGCATGAAGGGTGTGCAAACCGTGAAAAAAAGTATGAGCGGTACTACGGCCAAACTGACCATCGATCACAACTGTTCACTCGACGATATTGCCGCTGCCCTGAGCGAAGGGAAAACCGGGGTGCCGGTGGAGATTACCGGTTTTGAGAACGGGAAACTGGAGGGGGTGGTGAAGTGAGGATGGTGATTTTTCGAAACAAAAAGCCCGGCAGCCAAACCTATGGCCGCCGGGCAAACTTCCATTCTAAATGCTTTTTTGAATCGATGATGACCATCAAACCGGGATGTTTAGAAATTAGTTCCAGGGTTGATGTTGACCTGAGAACGGGGCTTCCTTTGTACTTTAGCCCACAAAACAAAAAAACGCCTATCATGAAAAAATTCATCACCAGCGTATTGCTCCTCTTTTGCGGCCTGCTGCTCCTCCCCGCCTTCACCGCCGAAGGCGGCGGCAAACTGAAAATTCCCAAAAAGGTAAACGCCATTTTCCAGGCCAAATGCTATGGCTGCCACAACAACGAGTCGAAAAACAACCGTCCGAAAGACAAACTCAACTGGGATGCCTTAGCCGCCCTGCCTGCCGACCAGCAAGCCGAAAAACTGGCCGCCATCCAGAAAGTACTGGAAAAAGGCTCCATGCCGCCCGACCGTTTTTTGGAAAAACAACCGGAGAAAAAACTGACCGACAAGGAAACGGCCAAGATGAAAAAATGGGCTGCGAAAATGGGGAAACGCGTGGCGAAGTAGACTGGGAAGATTACTCGTCCTACGACTTGGAGTCGTAGGACGAGTAGTGTGCCGCCCTGGCCGCCCGAACCGGAGGTTCGGATTACAACCGCCGGATCTTGATATTTTTATACCACACCGGATCACCGTGATCCTGCAGGGCAATCCGCCCCCTGCGCGCCTTGCCAAAGCCGGGCATATCCCTGAACTTGCTCCCGGCGATCATTTTCGGCCATTCCGGGGAGTTCATGTCGTATTCCACCAGTTTGCGGTTGTTCAGCCAGTGCTCCACCTTGCCGTTTTTGCTCACCAGGCGCGCGTGATTCCACTGGCCGGCGGGTTTCACCGTTTCGTATTTACAAGATATGAGGTCGTACAGGTCGCCGGCGCGGTGTTTGATAATGCGGGCGTCGGGATGGCAGGTATTGTCAAGCACCTGCATTTCGGGACCGGTTTGCCACACGTACTGGTATTTCGTGCTGTCTTCCACCACATTGTAAATAATGCCGGAATTGCCGCAGGGGCCTATTTTCCAATCCAGTTTTAGTTCAAAGTCCTGGTATTCCTCCAGGGAAACAATGTCGCCGCCGTCGCGTTGCTGCCATTCGCCGCCGTCGAGGGCTTTGGTTTGCAGGTGAATGGCGTGGTCGTTGATGATCCAGGCTTTGCCCAGGGTGTTTTTGTTGTAGTTGCGCCATTTGTCGATGGTTTTTCCGTCGAAGAGCAACTCCCAGCCGGCGGCTTTTTCCCGGTCGGACAGTTCGTTATCGCCAACCTGCGGGAAAACCGGGTGTGCCGCCGCCACGCCCGGGTTGTTTTCCGGGATGGTATTCATGGTGTACCAGGCTTCGGTGGTCCAGATTTCGTGGCCCAATTCGCTCAGCGGCAAATCGTGCAGGCGCATATGCACCACGTTGCCGGCTTTGATGCCGGGAATTTCCAGAAACACTTTTTTCCGGTCGGCGCTCACCGTTGCCGAAGCCACGGGCAGCTCCATCTCGTCCATTTTCGGCCCGCCGTAGTTGATCGTCGGTTTGTACCGCCATTGTTTGACGGTGTATTGCCCGGGTTCCCAGCCGTCGCCGTCGCGCAGGGGTTCGGTAAATTCAATTTCCAGACCATTCGTTTTGGCGCGTACGGCCAGCATTTCGAAGGTGGACTTGCCGTTGTGTTTCAGGCGCTGGAGGCCGTACCAGAATTTGCCGGTCTGGCCCCAGTTGCCCGGGTTGCCGATCATGCCGACGTACAGCGCGCCATCGGGGCCCCAGGCCAGGCGGTTGGTGCCGCCCTCAAGGCCTTGCGTGAAGCGGAACACGCAACCCTGGTAGGCGCCGTGCACTTTTTCCATAAAAACGCGTTGCAAACCGCCGTAGCACACGTCGCCGTGCAGGAGTTGATTTTTGTAGGGCCCGTCGTTGAAGACAATGGGTTGGGTGGGGGAGTTGCCGATCTCGTCTTGCGGCAGCCAGACGACGGGCGGCTGCACCGGGAGTCCGGCAACAGCGAGGCTGTCTACGGCGTAGGAGTTGAAAAAGGCGCCGGGAGTTACATGCAGAATTTTGGAGGAGGGCAGCCAGTCGCCCTGGTTGTCGGCCACGAACAGTTCGTCGTCGGGGCCCAGTCCGATGCCGTTGGGGGTGCGCAGGCCCCGGGCGATAAACTCGACATGGCCGTCGGCACGGTTGATTTGCACCACCTTGCCCCGGTCGGGTATTTGCGGGCGGGCGCTGGCGCCGCCGGGCAAAATGGCGATGGCCAGGGTAGCGTAGAAGTAGCCGTCTTTGTACGCCAGGCCAAAGGCAAATTCGTGGAAATTGGCCGAGGTGCGCCAGCTTTTGGCGACGCATTGGTATTCGTCTATGATTTCGTCGCCATCGGTATCGACCAGCCGGGTGAGTTCTTGTTTTTGTAAAACATAAATCGTGTCGTCGACAACCTTCAGGCCAAGCGGTTCGGCCAGGCCTTTGGCGATTTGTTTCACTTTAATCTTTTTCGGGTTTCCGCTTTCCACATTGCTCAGGATGTACACGCCGCCGGTGGGGTCCCAGGTGCTCACCACCATGCGGCCGTCGCTGAGAAAATCCATGCCGCCGATTTTGGGTAAAAATTCATCGGGCCGGGCTTGGGAAAGGTCGTAGGAAGGATGCACATCGGTGAGGGGCAGGCCGTCGCCGGGGATGCCGGCCATCGCGCTGGTCAATACGGGCAGGCCCTGGTTGTCGGCCCTGGTTTGGTGTGCGAAATTGGTGGGCGGGATCACCTGCATGGTCGGGTCGCCCGAACGGGCCCATTTCAACTGGATCCCCATGCCGCCGGCGCCTTGAAAATAATCGATCCGGATCGGGTGGTAGCCGGCGCGCAAGGCCACTTCGGCATCCAGCATGTCTATGCCGTGCAGGCCGTCGTTGTCGATCAGCAACTGGCCGTCGAGGTAGAGGCGGGAGCCGTCGTCGGAGCCAAGGCGCAGGAGTACATTGTCGTCCTTTTCCAGGTACAAATAGCCGGTGGCCCGAAAGGCTACATCGGTTTTGTAGGGGGTAAACTCGATCACGCCCGCGTCGATATTTGGCGCGAGTACAGTTTTTACGGGCGTAGCATCAAAGTCGACCTTATCGAGTGTATTCGGGTTTTCCCGAAGTTTTATCAGTTTGCCGATCAGTCCGGGCCGCATTTCGGAATCGCTGGCCCCGCTGTCGGCCGCTTTCCAACTGCTGGCCGGAATAGCTGCCGGATCGGTCATAATCCCGCTGCCTTCGCCGTCGTCTTCCCCTTCATCCAGATCGAGGATATACCCGACAATCGTTTTTGCATCTTCCGGTTGCAGGTCGGGATGGGCGCTCATGGCGGCGATGCCCCATGCTCCGGCGCCGCCGGCGACGACTTTTTGCGCCAGCATTTCGATGTTGGCGGGCGTGTTTTTGTAGCGTTCGGCAATTTGGACATAGCCTGGTCCCACGGTTTGCATCCTTGGGTTGTGGCAAATACGGCAGTCGCTTTTGGCCATCAACCGTTCGCCGGCCGACACGACTGCGGCTTCAGCCTCCGTTGCCTTGCTTTGAAAGGGATTGGGGTAAAGCGGCGCCGGCACAAACATGGTGGTCAGCTCCGTGAGTTTGGAGGTGTTCAGGGTGAGCTGGCCGTCAATTTCCAGGGCGTAAACGCCTTCGAGGGCGTTGTTGGGTTTGGTGCTGGTTGTTTCCCAGGTGCCGTTGGTTTCGATATTGGTCGGGTCGGCAATCGAGCCGGCATTGGTGCGCAAATATACCGTTGTGCCGTCGGGGATGTTTTCCACATGGAACGTGCGGGAAAAACCGGCCTGGCGGTCGCGTTCCACAAATTCGGGCCGTTCGTTGATGCGAATGCGCTTCCCGTCGGCCAAAACCAGGTCGTACATCAGCTCTGCCCGCCCGCCATCGAGGTAGCGGTGGCCTTTGTAATCCGTTTGCGGCTGCTCGGGCTTCCCGTCGCGCACCACCGTCCAGGGTTGGGGGTAGGCATTTTCAAACCAGGCGTTGCCAATGGAAACGGGCTGCGGGCCATGCCGCATGGTGTACACGGCGCCGTCAAAATCGACCCCGCCCGCCCAGGCTTTGTACAGCGCACAGTTTTCGGTGGAGTACGCTACCCAGAGTTTGTCGTTCAACGCAAAGGTGATCATGCGCGGTTGCTTGTCGAGCACGGAGCGGAATACCCAGGGGTCGTTCGGGCGTTCGGGAGCGGGGGCGGTGGTTTGCCGGGCCGACCAGAAATACAGGCCGATGAGCATGGCTACAAGCAAAAGATAAAAGGAACGGGAGCTGAACATACGCCGTCAGGGAGTTTTGTTTTGAAAAAATGTGCCGGCCAGGGCTCACGCCGGATGAGGCAAAAAAAAGGAATTCCAGTCAAAAGCCATACTATTGGACTTTTAGACCTTCCAGGTTTCGCAAACCTGGAAGGTCTGAGCGCGTCCGAAAAAAGCCCGCCGGTATCCAGCAGTTTCCGTTGAAAACACTGGTCCCGGCAGGCTTAATTAACATCCAGTCTCTTTTTGCCTGAAAAAAGGCCTTATTCCGAACCGTCGTTTTTCGCTACATCGATCGTGTAATTCGCCACCTGAATACCCTGGGTCGTACCGACCTCGGCGTCGAAGCGCCAGTGAATGCCCCCGTACACCCTGGAAATAGCCGCTTCCAGCGCCCAATTGCGAAACTTCGAACCTTCCTCCGGAAAAATATAACTCAGCACCTCGGCGCCTGCCGCCGAAAAAACGCTGTGCCCGGAGGTGTAACTGGGAAAATTGGGCGTTCCGGCAATGGTTTTAAATCCCGGTATCAGGTTGATCGGCCGCGGATAATGGTAGTAGTATTTCGCATCCCAGCAGCTGATCCCGCCATCCATCATGGCCTGGTTCAGGTAGGCAAACGCGCGAGCCGTGCGCAGGGGATTCAGCCGGTACTTGATAATGTGCTCCTTGGCGATGCGGTTCCAGTGCCCGGGCGGGGTGTAGGTACCCAGCCCGTCTTGCCAGAAATTGGCGATGCGTCGCCATTCGTTCGTCATGTTGTCGGCAAACTGGATAAGTTCCCGCTCGTTTTCCAGGTATTCGGGCGAGCCGGGCGCCGGGGGCGCAGGTGGGCGTACTTCCTCCACCGTTGGCACATTCCACAGGGTTACCTGGCCGAACAGCGGCGTCAGACCCACCGGCCGCGGGGGCACTTCGAGGTTGTCCCACTGCCAGCCAAAGCGGTCGAATGCCGCTGCTTTGAGGGAGTCGGACACCGGCTTTGGACACTGGGCCTTGCTCATGCCGTCGGTTTTGGCCCTGTTGAGGGCAATTTTTGCCACTTCCTCTCCGATCAACGACCCGGCATCAATATCGCTCTGCACGTTGGCGCCGGCCCAGATCAGGCTGGCCAAATGCTCGGCAGCCTTTTCCGCCAGGTAGTCTTTCTCCAGGGGAAACATGGCCGAAAGAATATCCCGCGACGCGGCGGCCACCACGGCGCCGTCGGCAGGGTAGGCCGGCAGCTGGTTGCCGGCGTATGCTGCGGGAATGCTGTTATCCACTTCATGCGGAGCCGGGCGATTGTGGGTGAATTTGTAATGCCAAGCCGCAATCTGGCCGTCGAATTGGGCGACGCTCAGGTAGGCCAGCGCCCGCACCGCATAGGGCGGGTGCGCGAAGGGGAAATTCGGCGGACCTTCCGGGTTGGCCGGATTCGGAAGCGTATACGTGCCGTCGGCATTCGGACCGGGAATGAGGTTGTATTTGGCTACGAGTTCGAGGGCGATCTCGTTCCAGCGAACAGCCGGGTTGTTGGTCCAGTAGGCGATGGCGGCCTCCTGGTCGGCTGTGCGGTTGGTGGCGGCCAGGCGCACGTCGGCCAGTTCGTCCTGGTAGGCGGTTGAACTTACATCTGCCGGTACCGGAATCTGAATTTGGTCGGCGGAAGCCAGCAGCACGGGTGTCCAGCTGCCGCCGTTTTCGTCGAGTCCGGCAAACACATAAGCGCTGTAATCGGCATGTGTCGGCAGGTCTTTTTCACAGGAAAACAGAAACAGGGCGCTGATAACCAGTCCCGCCAAGGCTATGGAAATGCGTATTGAATTTTTCATAAGTGCGGTGTTTTTTAAGATTTAAATTTTGAAGACATACGTGATCCCAAATCCAAAACCGGTAGCATTGCCGACATTCCGGCCCTGCACCACCCGGTTGAAATACCCAAGCAAACCCAGGCCGTTGGGCTTTTTGAAATAATACTGGGCAAATGCGCCGACCAGGTTTTCGACCGTCTTGTTGGTGGGCTGGGGGGCATTGTAAGGCCGGATATCGTCGCCGGAAACGGAATGGACCCCGCCGTAGCTGGCTTCCACCCGAAGGGCGTAATCAAAAAACCATTTGCCCAGCACGGCGTGGTAGTTCCAGGCGTTCGGCACGTCCATCCAGGCGGTATAGAAGCTGCCGTTGTTGTAGTAGTAGTCGCGTTCGGCTTCCGTTTGGCCGCGCCAGAGGTGCGCCAGGGCTGTTCGGGCGTAAAAGCCGTTGTCCAGTTCGTATTGGATGATGCCGCGCAGGCTGAGTTCCGGCGCGCCGAAGCCGATGCTGTAGGGCCGGTAGTCGGACAGGTAATTGCTCACGGGCGTGGAAAAGCCGAGGGTGGACAACAGCGCCAGTTTACCCTTGCCGAGTTGCTTGTTCAGAAACCGGTATTTCAGCGCCAGGCTGATATCCTGGAGGCCGCCGGCGCCGGCGAATTTGCCGCCGTTGGGTTCGCTGGAATTTGTTCGAACATAGGGCAAGCCGGCAAGCAGATTGAGCTGGCCGACGATGCCATAGGCAAACATGGCCGTTCCGGCATTGCGGGAAACCGTTTCGATGGTGCCGTTTTCCCGAAGGGTTTTGCCTTCCCAATATTCATCGAAAGCGGCGCGATCGTAGAGGAGCGCCCCGCAAAATTGACGAGGTTCCATCATGATGGCGTCCGAAGGGGTTTGCGCCCGCAGGCTTGGGGATATGCATGATAGCAGTGCCAGTACACATACCGGCAGTGTATATTTTTTCATGGAATGAATAAATTTAGAAATGACAGGATAAAGACATGCCGCAGCATGCGCTCTAAACAGCAGCAGTCCGATCCGGAATGGATTGGACGCGTGTAAAAAGCAGGAAATGCAGGACTAAACCGTTCGGGGCGGGGGATGCGGAACGGCATGTTCGCCGCCGGGCATCGCTTCGGGCATTGGAAAAATTGCCGCGCGGCGCGCGGTAAGCGACGGGGTAATCAAGAAACCGGATGCGTCAAACCAGAAATCCGAAAACAACTGCACCAAAAGGGACTCTCCGCAGGGAATACCTTTGGCTGCCTGTTGCGTATTGACCGGATACGTAAAGTGTTCCGTTTTGACGGGCTTGTGGCCAATGGCGTAGTTATAGGTTTTTCCGTTAATTTCTTCTGAATAAACCACCGGTGCGGTATAGCCTGTGCGGGAAATGTTGTGGGGCCGGTCTTCACCCAGCAGGGTCACTTGAATATCGATCCCGGTTTTTGCCTTGAGCATGGTGGCAACCGCCTGTTCGTTCGGGGTCATACGCGCGGCAATTTCAACCGAATATACCCGGCTCACATAAAGCCGGCCGGCCAGTTGCTGAAAGCAAATTGCAAGCAGAAGAAACCAGGCGAAGGATGGCCGTAATATGGTGAAGGGCGTTTTCAAATTGTCCGAACAGGCGCCAAAAGACGACTCAATTGGATGATTGGGGAAATACCGGGCAAAATTGCGCTTTTTTTGCGCAAGTTTAGCAGCAATTTCCCTGCCAAGTACCGTGAACAGGGTATCCTACAAAAGCATCCCCGCTACCGTAGCCGTCAGGAAACAGGCAATCGAGCCGCCGATAAGCGACCAATAGCCCAGCTGCGTCAGTGCTTTGCGCTGGTTGGGCGCCAGGGTGCCGATGCCGCCGATCTGGATGCCGATGGAGGCGAAGTTGGAAAAACCGCATAGGGCGTACAGGGCAATAATTTCGGCTTTCAGGCTCATGGCGCCGCTGGTTTGCATTTCACCCATGGCGCCGTAGGCCACAAACTCGTTGATCATGGTTTTCATGCCGAGCAATTGCCCGACGAGCATGCTGTCGGCCCAGGGGGTGCCCAGCAGCCAGGCCAGGGGGGCAAACACCAGTCCGAGCACGTAGGTAAATGTCAGCCCTTCGAAGCGGCCGCCGGTAGCGGTGGCGATCTGTTCGTTGAGGCCGGTCCAGTGCCCCACGGTGTGTTGGAGCACCCAGTTGAGCATAAATACCAGCGCCGTGAACACGATGAGCATGGCGCCCACGTTGACAGCCAGCCGGAGGCCGTCGGTGGTGCCCTGGGAGAGTGCGTCGAGCAGGTTGTCGCCCGGGCGGGTGTCGGTATGGGTGAGTTTTTCGATTTCCTGTTTTTCTGTTTCGGGAATCAATATTTTGGCGCAAACGATGGCGGCGGGCGCCGACATGATGGACGCTGCCAGCAGGTGCCGGGCGAAGAGCAGTTGCTGTGCCGGGTCGTCGCCGCCGAGAAAACCCACGTAGGCGGCAAACACACCTCCGGCAATCGTAGCCATGCCGCCGGTCATCAGGCACATGATCTCCGAGCGCGACATGCCGGCCAGGTAGGGGCGGACGATGAGTGGCGCTTCTGTTTGACCGATAAACACATTGGCAGCGGCGGCCAGGCTTTCCGGGCCGCTCATGCCCATGCTGCGCGTGAGCACCCAGGCAATGCCATACACGATTTTTTGTAAAATGCCGAAGTAAAACAAGGCCGCCGACAACGCGGAGTAAAACATCACGGTGGGCAGTACGCGGAAGGCAAAGATGTAGCCGAAGCCTTTGTCGCCGGTGGCCAGGTCGCCAAACAGAAAGCGGGCGCCCTCTTCCGACCATTGGATGATGTAGGTGAACACCTTGGCAAACTCGTCGAAAGCCCAACTCACACCGGGTACCTTCAGCACCAGGATTGCAAATACCAATTGGAGGCCAATACCGGAAGCAACCAGGCGCCAGTTGATGGCCCGGCGGTTGCGGCTCAGGGCAAAGCAAATTCCTAAAAGCGCGGCAATCCCGAGCATGCCCCGGCCGATATTGATCAGTAATTCCATGCAGTGACGTTTTTCGTGTTGCGTTTAACGCGGCTAAATGTACGCCGCGGGGCCGGACTGAAAAAGTTTTTACTCAAAAGGCTACTTTTACGCCGGTTCACCACGGAGGCACGGAGGGCACGGGGTTTCCCTGCCCGCGGCGGAGTGAATTTGGACAGGATTTCCAAGATCGACCAATACAAACATCCTTTTCTCTGTAAATCCTGTTGATCCTGTCCAATTAAAAACCGCCGAAGGCGGAAATCCGTGTCCTCCGTGCCTCCGTGGTGCAAAAAAAATTCTTGTATTCAACGCATTGCGGCATTAAAATGAAATCCTTTCTCATCGGTATCACCGGCGGCAGCGGCAGCGGCAAAACAACCTTCATCCGCCAATTGCAGGAGCGCTTTGCTCCGGGTGATTTGTGCGTGGTTTCGCAAGACGATTACTACCTGCCCCGGGAAGCGCAGCACACCGACCAGCGGGGGGAGAAGAACTTTGACCTGCCCAAATCGTTTGACAAAAAAGCCTTCCGAAGCGATCTGGAGCAGCTGCTCCACGGCGAGCCGGTCACTCGCCAGGAATACACCTTCAACAACCCGGAGGCAACGCCCCGCACCCTGACGTTTCAACCGGCACCGATCATCATCGTCGAGGGGCTGTTTGTGTTTCACTACAAAAAAATAGCGCCGCTGTTCGACCTGAAGGTGTTTATCAACGCCAAGGAAAACCTCAAGGTGATCCGCCGGATCTACCGCGATCAGGTGGAGCGCAATTACCCGATTGAGGACGTGTTGTACAAATACGAGCACCATGTGCTGCCCGCCTACGAACAGTACATCCAGCCTTACCGGGAAGACGCCGATATCATCGTGAACAACAACGATAATTTTGATAAGGGCCTGGAGGTGGTGTGCGGCTTTTTGAAGTTTAAGCTGGAACAGTTGAAATTAGATTAAAAAAAATGTGTGGCGGCAAAGCCGGAACCAGGGCATGCCCGGTTTGGTTTGGTTAAATTTGTAAAAACAAGGAACATCATGCAAAAGCAACCTACCACTGAAAAAGAAGCCGCCACACCCCGGGCTACGCAACGATACACGGCGCAGGAAGTTGAACAAATGCCCATAGGCCCACCGTATTACGAACTCATCAACAACCGCCTGGTCGAGGAAGCATCGCCGGAAATACCGCATCAGTACAGCTCGATGAGCCTGGCAGCATGCTTGTTTAATTTTGTTGAGGAAAAGGGCCTCGGGCTCGTCCTCGAAGCACCTATGGATGTGGAACTCGATGATGATAATGTTTTCCAACCGGATATTTTATTTATCTCCAATGAGCGGCTCGGGATTATTCAGGAAGGCCGGAAAATCAAAGGCGCGCCGGACCTTATCGTTGAAATCCTCTCCACCAATAAAAAATACGACCAGGAAGAAAAAAAGTACATCTACGAACTGCACGACGTGCGCGAATTCTGGCTGGTGGACGTAAAGAAAAAGCAGGTGGAGGTGTTTGAAAATGTGCGCAAAGAATTTGTGCTCCGGCAAAAAGCCTACGTCGGCGATACCGTAAATTCCCTGATCCTGCCGGGCTTCTCGGTCGATGTTGCCTATTTGTTCCGGGAAATACCGGGCCTGTAATTCGCCGGGGCTGCCGTACTTTTGCGGATGATGTCGTCCCCGCCCGCAGTCCCAGCCGATACGCCGCTGTACACCACCAAATTTTTGCTGCTCTGCCTTTCGCATGGCCTTTTTGCCGGGAGTTTTAACATGATGATCCCGGAGCTGCCTGCCTACCTTACTTCCCTGGGTGGCGCCGAGCACAAGGGCCTGATCATTTCCCTGTTTACCATCACGGCGGGCCTGTCGCGGCCGTTCAGTGGAAAATTGTCCGACTCGATCGGACGCATCCCGGTGATGTACATCGGAGTGTTTGCCTGCGTGGTTTGCGGGGTATTGTACCCGGAGCTGGCTTTTGTCAGCGGCTTTTTGTGGTTGCGGTTTTTTCACGGGTTTTCCACCGGATTCAAACCCACGGGCACAGCGGCCTACACCGCCGATATTGTACCCATGCACCGGCGCGGCGAGGCGATGGGCATGCTGGGTATCTGTTTCAGCATCGGTGGCGCCGCAGCCCCTCCGATCGGCAGTTGGATTGCCATGGCCTGGTCGGTTGATGCCATGTTTTACGCCTCTTCGGTGATGGCGGCCCTGTCGATGCTGGTGATGTTCAAACTCCCCGAAACGCTCCCCGAAAAACAGCGTTTTAAACTTGCCTTGCTCCGGGTTTCCAAAGACGACATTTACGACCCCAAAGTGATCCCGGTGGGTATCGTGATGGTATTTTGTTACTTCAGCTACGGGGTGATCCTGACCCTGGTGCCCGACCTGAGCGATTCCGTGGGCGTGCACAACCGCGGCACTTTTTTTACCCTGTTCACCCTGGCCAGTATATCGACGCGTTTATTTGCCGGGCGCATTTCCGACAGCCACGGCCGGGAACCGGTGCTGAAAGTGTCGGCGCTGGTGATTGCCCTGGCCATGCTGGTATTTGGCAGTGCGCATTCGCCCGCCATGTTGTATTTGTCGTCTATTTTGTTTGGCCTGGGCAACGGGATTTTTGCTCCGGCGATCAATGCCTGGTCGGTCGACCTGGGCGACCCGGAGCGGAAAGGCCGGGCGTTGGCCACGATGTATATCGCCCTGGAAATTGCAATTGGCGTGGGCGCCTTCCTCTCGGGTTGGTATGTGGCCAATGATTTGGAGCGTATGCCCGCTGTTTTTTATTTTGCCGCGGCATTGAGTTTTGGCGGTTTTTTGTACTTGTGGCGGCGGCGGCAGGAAGGTACTCGTCCTACGACTTGAAGTCGTAGGACGAGTAACGATAAACAAATTCAAACATGAAATACACCAATCGCAGTTTATGGTTTGCCGTACTGGCTTGCCTGGCCATGGGTTTTTTTGCCCGGGCGCCGCAAATTTTGCCGGGGCATCGCTGGATTGGGCTGGTGTTGCTGGGTGCTACTTTTTTACTCAGCGGGATCGGATTCTGGTGGGGCCTGCGCGGCGCACGGGAGCAGCGCACCCTGTGGTCCTGGCTGGCTGCGGGGATCAATGCCTTTGTTTTTGTTTTTTTTCTGGTAGTGGTAGTGTGGTTTTTCCGGGTGTTGGAGCGGCTGCAATCAGCCGGGTTTTAATGCTTCTTCACCGTATACCCGAACCGCTTCGTTATCTCGATCCCGATTTTTTGCAAAAATTGCGTGGGCAGTTCGCCGCCGGCAAAAATGTACACCTGATCGTTGGCGAGTACCTGTTCGTTGCCGTCGTTGTCCTGCAGGATAACCTGTCCCGGTTCGATATTGACCACGTTGGTGTTGAACTGCATGTTGATGGCGCCGGATTGGATGGCCGCCTGGATATTCTCCCGGTTTTTGGGCTTGATGCGCGCGAAAGCATCTTTCCGGTAGGATAAAATGACCTCGTTCTGTTCCATCAGCAGCATGGCGGATTCCACGGCCGAGTCGCCGCCACCGACAACCAGAATTTTTTTGCCGGAAATATTTTCGGGTTCGAGCAGGCGGTACGCCACTTTTTCGCTCACTTCGCCGGGCACGCCGAGTTTGCGCGGGGTGCCGCGGCGCCCGATGGCGAGCAATACGTTTTGGGTGGTGAAAGCGTCGCCGCGGTTGGTTCGCACCACGAAATGCCCGTTTTCACGGCCGATCTCCTCTACTTTGGTGTTTTCGCGAATGGTAATCTGGTGTTCGGAAAGCACGTCGTTCCAGAGTTCCAGCAGTTGTTTTTTGTTGGTGTCGAACAGTTTGATTTTTCCGCGCAGCGGAAGGTTCATGGGGGCGGTCATCACCACCTTGGAGCGTGGGAACGTATACACCGTGCCGCCGAGGCTGTCCTGCTCCAGGGTGATAAAATTGAGCTGGTGCTTTTTGGCCATCAGGGAGGCGGAAATACCGGCCGGACCCGCACCCACAATCACCAGGTCGTGGGCGGCGCCGTTCTTTTTAATGCCTGCCCGCACGATGTTTTCCACCGCTTGCTGACCTTGTTCCACGCTGTTTTTGATCAGGCCCATGCCGCCCAGTTCACCCGCGATGTACACGCCCTGGACGTTGGTTTCAAAACTCTGGCTCACATGCGGGAGGTCCACGCCGCGTTTTTCGGTGCCGATCACCAGTGAGATGGCTTCTACCGGGCAGGCGTGAAAACAGGCGCCGTGCCCCACGCACTGCGAGGCGTTTACCAGGGCTGCGCGGCCGTTGACGATCCCGAGAATATCTTTTTCCGGGCATGCTGCGATGCAGGCGCCGCTTTTTATGCAATTGTCTTCATTGATCACCGGGTGCAGCGAAACGGGCTCGTGCAGGCCTTCTTCTTTGGCCTTGTCGATCTTCGCCGCGACTACCCGGGAGGCTTTTTTCAGCTTCCGCAGGTAAATGTGAATCACCACTGCGCAAACGAGCAGCACGATCCCGTAGATGATTATTTTTTCGAAAAACATAGTTTAAAAAATCCATTTATAGCCGAAGGCCAGCGTAACGGCCACGTGAAACAGCATGATCACCAGCATGATGATCGCAAAAGGCAGGTGCGCCACGTGCCAGTAGCGAAACAGGTTTTGCATGATCTGCAGGCGTTCGATCCGGTTGTTGAGCGATATTTCGTTTCGGATCATTTTGGCAATTTGCCGGATATCGTGCGAAGCAATACCATGGTGCCGCAAGGTGCTTTTTACCTGGCCTACCAGGCGCCGGTCGTCAAAATATTTGCCGATCATGGCGCCGACCAGATTGCCCGACTGGTATTTGCCACTCAGCTGGGCCGAGGCGAGCACCAATTTGAAACTTTCGGCATCCAGTTGGTAGGATTTTTTCAGCAAATCGCCCAAATCGGTTTTCATGGATTTCAACTCGTTCAAACTCAGTGCCCGCCCTTCGATCGTACGCGGTATCTGGATGTAAATAAACCGCCCGATCACACCACTCAAAACAACCAGGATCATGCTCCAGAATGCGATCGACACCACGCCGCCGAATTTGAATGTGGTGTGAAACAAGATCATCACCGGCCCCTGCACGCACAAAAAAATGTGAAACTCCAACCAGTATTTCAATCGCCCGAGCCGCGCCAGCGATTTGTAGCGCTTGCGGGCAATGTAGCCGAAAACGCCGATCACGATCAGCAACGTGCCGACGATCCCGAGGCCATGCCCCATGAATCCGCTGGCCTTGAACCAATCGTGTTTTGAGTGATAAAATCGCTCTTCCAGCGGCGTGGAATAATAACTGTAGCCGTTCCAGGCCAGATAAATGACGGTAAGGATTACAATGGTCGCCATTGCGCCTATGTACAGACGGTGGACGAAGGGTGACATATGTGTTTGCTTGTTTTATACCCGGAAGAACGTGGTTTGCGAAAGCAATGTTGCCGTGTGTATTGTCGGCGTGACTCGCAGTCACGCCGACAATCGCCTAATCACAGCCAAACTTTCGAAAACCACGTTGCGCTGGGTTTAATTAAAAAATAGGGAGGTATTGAGGTTTACAGGTTAATTTCCGGAAACTGCCTGTGGCCGAATGTTCCCACGGGGAGCCACCGGTTTATCCGAACGAAGGTACCAGCGGTGCCGCCACAGGGCTAGCAGGGAGATGACAATCAGGCTGATTACGGTATAATAGACAAAATCGGGTACGGGAACCGGGTCGCCGGCGGCATAGGAGTGCAGGCCCGACAGGTAGTAGTTTACACCAAAATACGTCATCATGATGCTCGCCCAGCCGAAGAGCGTGGCCACATTGAAGGCGTACACTCCGCGCATACCCGGAATAAAACGCATGTGCAGTATAAACGCGTATACCAAAATGCTCACCAGCGCCCAGGTTTCTTTGGCGTCCCAGCCCCAGTACCGGCCCCAGGATTCGTTGGCCCACACACCGCCCAGGTAAGTGCCGATGCTGATCATGGCCAGCCCGCCGATCAGAGTCATTTCGCTGATCTTGGTCATCTCGTCGACCATGCGGTAAATGTTCTTTTTGTTTCGCTGGTTGGCAAAAATCATGAAGATCAGGTTGAACACCCCGATAATGGCGCCCAGCACCAGGAAACCGTACGAGCCGGCCTCCAGCGACACGTGAATAGTCAGCCAGTACGATTTCAGCACCGGTACCAGGGGCGTGATCTCGGGGTCGAGCCAGCTCAGGCCCGCCACCATCAGGATGGTGGCCGCAAGCACATTGGTCGCCGCCAGACCGCCCAGGCTTTTTCTGGAAAAGATCATGCCGGCCAGTACGGTGGTAAACCCGATGTAGATCATCGATTCGTAGCCGTTGCTCCAGGGAGCGCGCCCCGAAACGTACCAGCGCAATCCCAGTCCAAGGGCGTGCAGCACTACCGCCGCCGCAAAAATGCCGAAACCAATACGAAAGGGCCACTTCAGGTTGAGTTTGGGTTTGAACACCGAGGTGAACAACAGCGCGAGAAAGGCCAGCCCCAGCAAGCCGTACACTTTGCCCAGTCGGCTAAACACATTCATTTTATTTAAAAACAACTCGGCGTTCAGCTTGCTTTCCGAGGGATATACCGCGCTGCCGAACTGTTTTTGGTAGTTGGTCAGTTCCACAAGCAACTGGTCGGCCAGCGCCCAATCGCCGTTGTGCAAGGCCTGCTGCAGCGTGGGCACATAGGCCGGAAAAAATTTTTCGGCAAAAGGGCTGTTTGCCGACAGGCTTTGGTGGTTGTGCCCGAAATCGGCGGGCGAGGCCCAGGTGTTGTTCGGATCGTTCGGCACGGGGTAGATTCGGAAAATCCGCCCGGAGAAAATCATGCTGCAAATGTTGATTTTCTCGTCGAGCTTTTGCACTTCCTTGTCCAGCACACCCCGGTCGCGGGGTTCTTTGTTGTAGGCTTCCCGCACCAGTTCCTGAAGTTTGTAAGCGCCTTTTTCGTCAAAAAAATCGTTGTAGGCCGCCAGGTCGCCGTCTACCGGGATCAGTTGGCGGATGGTTTCGTGTTTGCCGAGTTTGATCATCGGTGTGGCATACCAGTCTTGCGGGTGGACGGCCATGCCCAGCACGATCTGTTCGGCGCTCAAGCCGTACAGGCTTTCTTTTCGGGAGAGTTTGCGCAGCACTTCACTGCACAGGGTGTTCATGGGTTTGAGGCGGCCCTTGTGGTCCTGCACGACCACTTTACCGAAATTTTTGGCATGGCCGGGATACACGATGTGCTCCGGGGTGCTGTGCGGCTCGGCCAATACCGGCCGGCTCAGCAGGCTTAGCGTGGCAATCAGGAGAA
This sequence comes from uncultured Saprospiraceae bacterium, assembly GCA_964484205.1. GTDB lineage: Bacteria > Bacteroidota > Bacteroidia > Chitinophagales > Saprospiraceae > M3007. The sequence continues at coordinate 181,479 of CAZAEZ010000002.1, forward strand.
AAACAAGGGTATTGGTTGACGTGCGCATGCGTTGAATACTTTGGCCGAGTTGGCGGAAGCGGCTTTTTTTGTCAAAAAAGGTGAAAATCAGGCCCAGCGTCAGCAAGGCATAGCCAATATACGAAACGAGGGTACCCCAAAAATCGTAGTTCACGCTGAGGTAGGTGCCCAGCTCGTCGGGGTCGTAGGAGGATTGAAAGAAGCGGTAGCCCCGGTAGTCCAGGATGTGGTTCATGTAGATCCGTTGGTTACGCTGCACGTTTTGCTGCGGATCGAGCAGGGTCACTTCGCTGGCGTAGGAAGAGGCGTTTTCGGTGCCGGGGTATTTCTCCAGGATAAAATCGCGCAGCTGGATGGAAAAAGGCAGTTTTACCTGTTTGGCGCCATACGACACGGCCAGTTGGGTATTGCCGCCTTCCACGAAGCGGGGGCGCCCTTCCACGCCCTTGCTGCCGGCCACAAGGAGTCGGTTCGACCGGCCGTTGATCCGGACGTCCATGTCGAGGGCTGCCATGCTTTGGTTTTCCATTTTTGGTTGCTCCGATTCAATTTTAACCGTGGCGCGGGGCAAAAATTCGCCGAACACAAAACTGCCGCCGCCGCCGGAGTACAGGCTGCGCAAAACCAGGGGGCGCCACTCGCCGGGCGGTATGGAGTCGCGTTGCTGGGTGGCCATCGTCAGTTGGGTGTAAGGCACATCGGCCTTGAACAGGAGCTGGCCGTCGGCTCCGAAGCGGATGTTGAACGCGCCGGGGGCTTCGGTTTCTTCAAAATTGAAGACGGTGCCGCGAATCTGCACGCGATTGCCCTGCTGCACAAAATACTCCTCCCGGCCGCCGGCGCCCCCGATCACCACTTTGAGCGTGGGCTGGCCCTCCTGATCGTTGCGTTCCATGCGCTCCACGGGGTTGGGGATGAAGCTGAGCACTTCCACTTCGATGTTGTCTTTGCCCAGCACGTACGAGCGTTTGAAATGGTTGTCGCCCAGGCTGGCAAACAACACCGGCTCGTCGAAGGTGTAGCGCTTGCCGTTTTGCCGGGCTTCAAACACGAGGTAGCTTTCCGAAGAAAGAAACGTGTTCGAGCTGCTGCCTTCGCGAATCCCCATCATGCCCTCGTAGCCCCAGTACCGGGTGATGCCGGCGCCGAGCAGGATGACGATGATGGCGGCGTGGAAGGTCAGAATTGCCCATTTTTTCTGCCGGATCATCCGGTAGCGGATGATGTTGGCAATGATGGCGATGCCGAACAGGATCAGCAGGAGTTCAAACCATTTGGTTTTGAACACCACTTTTTGCGCGGCGCTGGTGCCGTAATCATTTTCAATGAAGGTGGCTATGCCGATTGCCGCGGCAAACAGCAGCATGTAGAGGCCTGCCGCAGAGGTGGAGAACAGGCCGTTGTACAGTTTTTTAAGCAATTTCATGTTTTGTTTCCCGCCTTGCCGGCAACGGCATTTGTGCTTAATTTTAAACAATTTACGCCGTTGGCGTTTCTGCCAACGGTCGCGAATCTTGATCGGTCAGCCGGTTTCACGGCTACTTGGCCACGACGGCGTTTTCCATAATTATATCGTAGCGATAGCCCGCACCGAAATCCATGTCCAGCGCGATAGTGCCTTCCATCGTGACGACATGGCCCGGCGGGATGTTTTCCTGGGTGGTCACCGTCAGGTCGGTATTCTTGCCGGTGCCGTCTTGCAGGTGGATCCAGTTGCGGCCCATGATCATGGGATTGACCTTCATCACCTTGCCGGTCACCTTGATGGTTTTGCCGGCGTACTTCGCCTTGTTTTTAATCAGATCGCCGATTTTAATGGCGCCGGCAGCAGCCTGGATGGAGCTGGGAGGCTCCACGGGCGCGCCGCTGTTCAGGTTGCCGAGTGCCTGGTCTACCGCCGAGCCACCGCCGCCGCCGCCGGGCGGTTGCTGCGAAATGCCGCTGACGAGGTACAGGGTTTCAAATACCCGGTTGTGCTCGCGGCTGGCGAAGTTTTTCTTTACCAGGCCGCCCTGATAGTAGTAGGTAGCGCCAATCTCGACCGGCGTCTTCGGCACGGCGATCCAGAAACTTTCACCGTTTTCACTGACGCGTATGTAGGTATATCGCTCGGTATCGAGGGCCTCTTCAGCCACCACCTGGTGCGTTTCCGTAGAAGCCGGCGCGGCGCCGGGAGCAGTCGTTTGGGCCACCGGATGGTTGTGCTGTTCGGCATCGGCGGCGGCATCGGCCTCGATCACTTTGGGGCCGGAATCGCAGGCAAATAATGCCAGCAGCAATACGAGTACGGGTAATTTATACATATCGGGTGTTGTTGTAGTTGTGAAAAAAGGCGTGGGTGTATACTTTTCAAAGTTCCAATTTTTCTTTTCAAATTTCAAATTGCCCTACAGGAGTCTGCATGATTTGGCAAAAGCGCTCCATGGCATGGCAACCAGTACAGGGGCTTGGTCATCAGGTTCTGATTTCCAAATACCGGACAGCCCCGGTCTCAAAACCGCTGCATCAATTTCGTATTGAAGCGGAGGTTGTCAAAATTTTCATCATCGAAGGTGTTTTCGGCGTAGAGGTAGAGGCTTAGGCCTTTGTAGAGTCGCCAAGACAAACTGGCGCCCGCAATGTGTTGCCGTTTTGTTTTTTCTATTTGTGTATAACGATAATTCAGGTTCCGGTAGTAAAGTTCGGCGCTGATTTTTCCGTCCCAAAAATTTTTGTTCAAACGGATGCCCAGGTTTGCACTGTGGATATAATTGGTTTCCAAAAAAGTGCCTGAAAGTGAAATGGCCGCATTGATCCCCGGAATGTTGCTGTAGTTCACATACGCATTGAGGTTTTTGGCGCTGTTCGCCTGGTTTTTTTGAAAACGCCAGCTCGAATGGACGCCCAGGGTGAGCCGTTTTACCGGCCGGTAATTGATGCTGGCGCGCAGGCCCTGCCGGGTTTCCTGGTCGATCAGCTGGTCGATAAAATTCTTATAGGATTCGTAAAAAATGATGTTTTTCCGGTTGTCGTAGGCCAGCGAGGCATCCATTTTCCGGGAAAACCGGTAGCGGACCATGGCGTAGAAGTTGGTGAGCCGGGGGCTGTTATTCACCTCTTCGTGCACTTTTTCGTACAGGTCCACTTCCATGGAGCCGAAAACGTTCAGGTTTTTCAGCATTTCGCCGCTGTACTGGGTGTAGATAAAACGCCGGTCGACGTTGGAGCCGTTGCGTTGTTCCAGAAATGCGAGGGTGGTTTGGTTGTTGCGGCCTTTTGCCTTGGGGTTCAGGCCGAGGTAGATGCCGCCCTGCATCAGGCTGAAATCCACGCCGTAATCGCTCAGCCGGGGGCGCGAACCGGCGATGGCGCCGGCTACCAGGCGTTTGCCGAAGCCTTGTTCAAATTGCAGCCCATCCACCGCGCCGATGCTCGAAATACGCGGGTTGATCTTCCGGCCGAGCGTGATGCCGGTATTTTCCGAAAAATTGAATTTTCCCGACAGGGCATAAATTTTCAAGGCAAAACCCAGCGTGTTGCGCAGGCTGTCGCGGCTGTTCGGCGTATGCCGGTAAACGATGTAGTTGTCGGTGGAAAAATTGGAATCCTTGACCCGGTCGCCTTTCAAAACAAAAGCATACCGCAGGGTGGTGTTGTCCTGATAATCTGAAAACGTGCTGTACGAAGCGGCGGAAAGCTGGGCGCGCATTTTGTTCCGGCGCGGGATGGACTTGGCTGCCGGTGTGGCGTCTTTTTGGGGCGGCGCCTCTTCGTCGTCTTCCGGAACTTTTACTACGGCTACATCTTCCGGTTGTTGCTTTTGCGGCGCGGGTTCGTCGTTTTTTTTCGGTGTTTCTTTTATCCCGAAGGACAAAACCGGATCGTTCAAACTGAATTTTTCTGAAACAAGGGGGCTGCACACGCAGGACACCGACGATTTGTTCGTCACAACCAATGCCGCCTGGCGCCGGCCATTTTTTTCGATAAAAAGCGTGTCGCCAATGGCAATGTGCTGTGTGGTGGCAAATTTCACGTATACATTTCTGGAAGAAACGTAGGAAACGGCGCCCTGCACGGTGTCCACCGTTTCCTGGGCTTTAAGCGCCGCAGCGATGAACAGCAAAAACAATATGAAGCGTAGTCTGCGCAAAACCTCAATCAATTTTCGCTTTAAAAGTTAATCCTCCCCATCCGGGTGGCAGGCATAGCAGGCCGGGCTTGAATAGACATAGCCGGGCACGCCATCGTGGTCGTCGGCGAGTTCCGCCGGATTGTCGTGTTCGTGGCAGTCGATGCAGCTGAAGGCCATGAAGTTACCGGGGGTGGTATGGCATTCGGAGCAGGTATTCCACTCCTCATCGTGCTTGCCGCTGTAAATGGGGAAATACATATTGTCGTGATCGAAGGTCGAGGGGTCCCAGGCGGTTTCGTTGTGGCACTGCGTACAGTCGGTCGGGAAGCCTGCCGACAGGTGATTGGGGTTGTTGGCGCCGTTGTAGTCGGCCTGGTGGCAGCCGACGCAAGTGGTTGGGGTGTTGTTGAAGTTGCCGCCGATGTGGCAGTCGGTACAATTACTAACGTTGGCATGTGCGCCGTTTAGCGGCCAAATGGTGTTGTGGTCGAAGGTAGCCGGTACCCAGGCTGTTTCGTCGTGGCATTGGGTGCAGTCGGTGGGGAAGCCCGCCGCGCTGTGGTTGGGGTTGGTGGTTGCGTTGTAATCCGGCAGGTGGCAACCGACGCAGGTATTGGGGGTGTTGTTGAAGTTGCCGCCGATGTGGCAGTCGGTACAATTACTAACGTTGGCGTGCGCGCCGTTGAGTGGCCAAATGGTGTTGTGGTCGAAGGTAGCCGGTACCCAGGCGGTTTCGTCGTGGCACTGGGTACAGTCGGTGGGGAAGCCCGCCGCGCTGTGGTTGGGGTTGGTGGTGGCGTTGTAATCCGGCAGGTGGCAGCCGACGCAGGTATTGGGGGTGTTGTTGAAGTTGCCGCCGATGTGGCAATCGGTACAATTAATAACATTGGCGTGCGCGCCGTTGAGCGGCCAAATGGTGTTGTGGTCGAAGGTAGACGGCACCCAGGCTGTTTCGTCGTGGCACTGGGTACAGTCGGTTGGGAAGCCCGCCGCGCTGTGGTTGGGGTTGGTGGTGGCGTTGTAATCCGGTTGGTGACAGCCGGCGCAGGTATTTGGGGTGTTGGTATAGTTGCCGTTGGTGTGGCAGTCGATACAGTTGGGTACGCCGGCATGGGCGCCGTTTAGCGGCCAGACGGTGTTGTGGTTGAAAGTGGACGGCGTCCAGGCATTTTCATCGTGGCACTGGGTACAGTCGGTGGGGAACTGGTTGGCGGTATGGCTGGGGTTGGTGGATGCATTGTAATCCGGCTGGTGGCAGCCGGCGCAGGTGTTGGGGGTGTTGTTGTAATCGCCGTTGTGGCAGGCCGCGCAGTCGTTGGCAATGGCTGCGTGCGCGCCGTTGAGTTGGTAGTAGTTGTTGTGGATGGGGAATGTCGCCGGCATCCAGCTATCGTTGGTATGGCAGGTTTCACAGTTTGTCGGGATACCGAGGACAACGTGGTTGGGGTTGGAGGTAGCGTTGTAATCGGGTTGGTGGCAACCCACGCAGGTAGTCGGCGTATTCGTGTAATTACCGCCGATGTGGCAATCGGAGCAGTTGGGCACGTTGGCGTGTGCGCCGGTGAGCGGCCAGACGGAGTTGTGGTCAAATGTAGCGGGTACCCAACCGCTTTCGTTGTGGCATTGGGTGCAATCCGTGGAAAACTGGTTGGTCAGGTGGTTGGGGTTGGTGGTTGCGTTGTAATCCGGTTGGTGGCAGCCGACGCAGGTATTGGGTGTGTTGTTGTAATTACCGCCGATGTGGCAATCGGAGCAGTTGGGCACGTTGGCGTGTGCGCCGGTGAGCGGCCAGACGGAGTTGTGGTCAAATGTAGCGGGTACCCAGCCGTTTTCGTTGTGGCATTGGGTGCAATCCGTTGAAAACTGGTTGGTCAGGTGGTTGGGGTTAGTGGTCGCGTTGTAATCGGCCTGGTGGCAACTCACGCAAGTATTTGGGGTGTTGGTATAGTTGCCGCCCACGTGGCAGTCGGTACAATTGGGCACGTTGGCATGTGCGCCGTTGAGCGGCCACACCGTGTTGTGATCAAACGTCGCCGGCGCCCAGGCATTTTCATCGTGGCACTGGGTGCAGTCGGTTGGGAACTGGTTGGTCACGTGGTTGGGGTCGGTCGTGGCATTGTAATCGGCCTGGTGGCAGCCGGCGCAGGTGTTGGGGGTGTTGTTGTAATCGCCGTTGTGGCAGGCCGCGCAGTCGTTGGCAATGGCTGCGTGCGCGCCGTTGAGTTGGTAGTAGTTGTTGTGGATGGGGAATGTCGCCGGCATCCAGCTATCGTTGGTATGGCAGGTTTCACAGTTTGTCGGGATGCCGAGGACAACGTGGTTGGGGTTGGTGGTCGCGTTGTAATCGGGTTGGTGGCAGCCAACGCAGGTGGTCGGCGTATTCGTGTAATTACCGCCAATGTGGCAGTCGGAGCAGTTGGGCACGTTGGCGTGTGCGCCGGTGAGCGGCCACACCGTGTTGTGATCAAAGGTGGCCGGCGCCCAGGCATTTTCATCGTGACACTGGGTGCAGTCGGTCGGGAACTGGTTGGTTACGTGGTTGGGGTCGGTCGTGGCATTGTAATCGGCCTGGTGGCAACCTGCACAGGTGTTGGGGGTGTTGATGTAATCGCCGTTGTGGCAGGCCGCGCAGTCGTTGGCAATGGCTGCGTGCGCGCCGTTGAGTTGGTAATAATTATCGTGGATGGGGAATGTTGCAGGCATCCAGCCGTCGCTGGTATGGCAGGTTTCGCAGTTTGTCGGGATACCGATTGCGGCGTGGTTTGGATTGGTAGTGGCGTCAAAATCCGTTTGGTGGCAACCGGCGCAGGTATTTGGCGTATTGGCATAGTTGCCGCCCACGTGGCAATCGGTACAATTGGGCACGTTGGCATGCGCGCCGGTGAGCGGCCAGACGGCGTTGTGATCAAAGGTGGCCGGCGCCCAGGCATTTTCATCGTGGCACTGGGTGCAGTCGGTCGGGAACTGGTTGGCGGCGTGGTTTGGATTAGTTGTAGCGTCGTAGTCCGTTTGGTGGCAACCGGCGCAAGTGTTGGGCGTGTTGGCAAAATTCCCCCCGATATGGCAGTCCGTACAATTGGGCACGTTGGCATGCGCCCCATTCAGCGGCCACACCAGGTTGTGGTCAAAGGTCGTTGGCGACCAGGCGGTTTCGCTGTGGCATTCGGTGCAGGTTGTTGAAAACTGGTTGGCATTGTGGTCGGGATTGGTCGCGGCATCGTAATCGGCCTGGTGGCAACCGGCACAGGTGTTGGGCGTGTTGTTGTAATCGCCGTTGTGACAGGTGGCGCATTCGTTGGAAATGCCGGCATGGGCGCCGTTGAGGGAGTAGTAATTGTCATGAATTGGAAACGAGGCCGGCGCCCAGCCGGCGGTTGTATGGCAGGTTTCACAGTCGGTTGGAATGCCGATCGCGGTGTGATTGGGATTGGTCGTAGCGTTAAAATCAACCGTGTGGCAGGCTGCGCAGACGGTGGGTGTCCCCTGGAATCCGCCTGCATGACATTCAATGCAAGCCGTCGTCAGGTGCATCCCGGTAAGCGGGAAGGCCGTCGTGTTGTGGTCGAAAATTACCGAAGCATCGCCGGTGGGGTGGCAGGCCAGGCAGGCCTGATCCTGGTAGACGTAGCCGTTTACGCCGGTGTGTTCGTTGTCGGTGGCCGGATTGGTGTGGCAATTGGTGCAGGTAATTTCCAGGTAGTTTGCCGGGTTACTGTGGCAATCCGTGCAAGCCGCCCATTCGCCCTCGTGCTTACCGCTGTAAATCGGAAAATGCTGATTGTCGTGATCAAAAATTGCGGGCGCCCAGGTCGTTTCGCTGTGACAAACCGCACAATCGGTATTGAATTGGGCAGCCTGGTGGTTGGGGTTGGTGGTGGCGTCGTAATCCGCCTGGTGGCAACCCGCGCAGGTGTTGGGGGTGTTGTTGTAGTCGCCGTTGTGGCAGGCAGCGCAGTCGTTGGCAAGTACCGCGTGCGCGCCATTTAGTTGGTAATAGTTGTCGTGTATGGGGAATGTTGCCGGTATCCAGCCATCGCTGGTATGGCAGGTTTCACAATCGGTTGGAATACCGATCGCGCCGTGGTTTGGATTGGTGGTAGCGTCGAAATCGGTTTGGTGACAGCCGGCGCAGGTGTTGGGCGTGTTGGCATAGTTGCCGCCCACATGGCAGTCGGTACAATTGGGCACATCGGCGTGCGCGCCGGTGAGCGGCCAGGTGGCATTGTGATCAAACGTTGCCGGTACCCAGGCGGTTTCGCTGTGGCATTGCGTGCAATCGTCGGGGAACAGGTTTGCGGTGTGGTCGGGATCGGTCGTGGCGGCATAGTCCGCCTGGTGGCAGCCGGCACAGGTGTTGGGCGTGTTGTTGTAATTGCCGTTGTGGCAGGCCACACAGTCGGTAGCGATGGCGGCATGCGCGCCGTTGAGTTGGTAATAATTGTCGTGAATTGGGAATACTGCCGGTATCCAGCCATCGCTGGTATGGCAGGTTTCGCAATCGGTTGGAATGCCGATCGCGCCGTGGTTTGGATTCGTGGTAGCGTCGAATGCCGGTTGGTGACAACCGGCGCAGGTATTTGGCGTATTGGTAAAATTACCGCCCACGTGGCAATCGGTACAATTGGGCACACTGGCGTGCGCGCCGGTGAGCGGCCAGATGAGATCGTGATCGAAGGTAGCCGGCGCCCAGGCAGTTTCAGTATGACAAAGTGTGCAGTCGTTCGGGAACTGGCTGGCCGCGTGATCGGGATTGGTGGTCGCATCATAATCGGCCTGGTGGCAGCCGGCACAGGTGTTCGGCGTATTGTTGTAGTCGCCGTTGTGGCACCCGGCGCAGTCGTTCGCAACGGCCGTATGCGCACCGTTCAGGGGATAATAATTATCGTGTATGGGGAATTCGGCCGGCGCCCAGGCGTCGGTTGTGTGGCAGGTCGCACAGTCGGTCTGGATGCCCAACGCATTGTGACCGGGGTTTGAAGTTTGCGCATAATCGGCGTCGTGGCAGCTGACACAAGCTGTCGGCGTGCCCGCATATCCGTTGGCATGGCAGTCGATACATTGCGCCGTTTGGTGCGCCCCGGTCAGGGGGAACGCGGTGTTGTTGTGGTCAAACACATTGGCCGCGTCGCCGGAAGGGTGGCAGGCCAGGCAGGCCTGGTCGTTGTAACTGTAGCCGTTTACGCCGTCGTGTTCATCGTCCGTTTCAGGGTTTTGGTGACAACTCACGCAGGTAAATTCCGCATAGTTGCCCGGGTTTTTATGGCAATCCACACATTCCATCCACTCGCCCTGGTGTTCGCCGCTGTAAATGGGGAAATAGTCCGCATCGTGCCGGGCAAAACCGGCCGGCATCCAGCCCACATCGGTGGTGTGGCAGTCGGTGCAGGCGAGCGCAAAATTGGCGGCCAGGTGGTTGGGATTTGCTGCCGCCTCGTAGTCGGCCTGGTGGCAGGCGTAACAATCGGTGGGTGTATTTGAAAATGTTCCGCTGCTGTGGCAGGCGGTGCAATCGTTTAGCTGGTGGCCTTTTTCCAAAGGGAAAAAACTGTGATCCACGAGGGTGGTTCCCCAGTCGGTTTTGGCCGGGTCGTGGCAATCGACGCAGTTGGTTGAAAACCCCGCTTTGACGTGGTCGGGGCTTTTGGTTGCCTGAAATTCGTCGAGGTGGCAGTTGATGCAGTCGTTGCCGATGCGGTCGAAGCGCAGCTGGGTTTCGGAAGTATGGCAATCCGTGCAAGCGGCCACAGCATGTGCGCCCAGGAGCGGAAAACCGTTGTCCTGGTGCAATTCCGGGATAAAATCCACCAGCCAGTTTTCGGTATTGTGGCAGCGGGTACAGTCCATGCCCAGCGTTTGCTGGTGCACATCCGTATGGCAGGCAAAACAATCGGATTTTGCTTCTGAAAAAACAAGGCTTTCGTGGCAGCTGCGGCAGTCTACCCGGATATGCTGGCCGGTAAGCGGAAAGTTCGTTTTGGTATGGCTGAATTTCGCAGTGTCCCAACCGATCTGCCAACCTGTTGTTTTTGAAAAAACAGGCCCCTGGCGATCCCATGCATCATAGGGAATCTCCCAACTGGTCGTCAGGTGACAGTCGGCGCAATTGACCTTGAAGTCGGCGCCGTGTGGGGATTGTGCGTAGTTTGTCAGGCACAATCCCAGGAGCAGGACTAGCGATGACAGTCTACGCATTCGAACCGTTCAATTTTATATAAAACAACAGTGGTGCTATCCACTACCAATGGCTTGTGGCAGGCGGCACAGTCAATTTCCGCGTGCCGGCCTTCCAGTTTAAATTTTGTGTTATCGTGGTTAAAGTTTGCTGCCGTCCAGTCGTTAAAACCGTGACAGCGCCGGCAATCAATTTCCTTGTTTTCATCCAAAAATTGGTCGCCGTGGATATTCGTGTGGCAATTTAAACATGTTGCATCCAGGCCTGAAAAGCTCCCATACTGATTTTCGTCACCATCGCGGGTGTGACATCCCGAACAGGACACCCGCTGGTGCGCACCTTGCAACGCGAAAGCCGTTTGCTCGTGGTCAAAATGGTTGGTTGTCCAGTTGGCCGGACCATGGCAACGGGTGCAATCCTGGCCGGGATAATATTTTTCACTGATCTCACCCTGGTGCACGTCGGTGTGGCAGTCCACACAACGGGTGCCGAGTTGCACAAACTGCCATTTCCCGTCGTCGCTCAGGTGGCAGGCAAAACAAGGCGTGGCCAGGTGGGCGCCTTTCAGGGGGAAACCGGTTTTCTCATGCTGTTCAAAGCTGAACGTACTACCCTGAAAACCTTCCACCGAATGGCACTGACTGCAATCCGGGCCGGCGCCGTTTTTTGCAAACTGGCCTTCGTGAAAATCAGCATGGCAGGACGTGCAATGCTGGTGCGCCAGGGCCTCGGTCATACTGCCGCTGGTATGGCACTGCCGGCAATCTACGTCCTGGTGTTTGCCTTCGAGGGGGAATTCGGTCCGGTCGTGGTTGAAGTTTTCCCAGGCGCTTTTTCCGCGAAAACCGGACTCGTTGTGACATTCGGCGCAGTTGGTTCCGAACTTTCCGGTATGCACATCGTCGTGGCAGCCGGCACAGGCGGTGGTGGCCAGCCCCAGGCGATCCTGAAAAACCCGGCCGGCGCCAAGCGTCAGGTCGTGGCATTGCCGGCAATCGACCTGTTGGTGCCGGCCTTTGAGGGGGAAATGGGTACTGCTGTGGTCAAAGTGTTTGTTGCCTGTGAATACAGACCAGCCTTGTTCGGAGTGGCAACTTTTGCAGTCGCCGCCCAGGTTTTGGTTGTGCGGATCGGAGTGGCAGCTGTTGCAATTGGAAAACGCAATGCCGGCAAAGCGCTGAAACGTTTGGCCGGCGCGGGTTTCCTTTTGGTGACAATCGACACAAGCCACCTGGGCATGTTTCCCGAACAGGGCAAAGTTTGTTTTACTGTGATTAAAGTTTGCCGCAGGCGCAAAAGCCGTCGTGTTGTGGCAGCGGGCGCAATCGGCGGAAAGTGTGTTTTGATGGACGTCCGTGTGGCAGGCAGCGCATTGCTGACTCAAGCCCAGAAAAGTTTTTTTGTCGTTTTTGTATTTGGCCTCCTGGATGTGGTCGGGTTTGTGGCACGCGCGGCAGTCGGTTTTTTGGTGGGTGCCGGTGAGTTTGTACCCCGTCCAATCGTGGTTGAAACTTTTTTCATCCAACCGGATCATCTCAAAATTTCGCCCGTGGTGTTCGCTGTGGCAGTCGAAGCAGTTTTTGTTGCGCACCTGACTGGAGGCGTGATAGCCTTTCCCTTGTTGTATTCGGGAGTTGATGGCTTTGTGGCATTCCAGGCACTTGGCATTGGTCACTTTTTCACCCAGCACGTGGCATTTGGTACAATTGAACACCCCTTCCAGTTCGGCGTGCGGCGCTGCCAGGTCGCCCGGGGAAATTTGTGCAAAACTTCCTGCGGGCGCCAAAATCAGCACAACAAAAATCCACGACGCGTACCAATATCGCATGCAAAGACGGGTTCAAGTGTAGCCATTGCTGGCAATGCTGTTTTCAATGCAGTTTTTCAGCCCGAAAAAAAAGGGCTGGTGGGCTGTTTTCATTATACGTTAAGGCTGGAACAACTGGGAGGGTAGAAAAACCATGTGCAAGATAACCTTCCGACGGGGGTTTTCCTGACAAAAAAATGACTGAACCGGGAAAAATTAGGGCTGAATGAGGGTGTAACGCCGACTGGTAGTCGGCGTAAAAATCGGAATCGCTCAAAATTGTTAACGGGTAAAAACCCCTAACCTCCGCCAGGTTTAAAAACATCAATTGTCCTCCGGACTCCCCAACTCCGCTTCAATTTCCTACAGTTAGGTTCTGATTGCGATGGTTTTACGCCGACTACCAGTCGGCGTTACCCGAGGGTGCACTCCACGCCCAACTTCCGCAACTGCATCGCAAAATCCGAATCCGCGTTCACCTTGCGCTTTGCCGAAAAAGCCAGCGCGTTTTTGTTCGTGTGGTCGAGCAGGCGCATTTTGAGCGCGTGTTTGCCTTTGTGGGTTTTGCAAAGCTGATCGAGTTGGTCGAGCAGTTCGGGCGTGAGCAGTTGCAAGGGCACTTGCAGGGTCACGGCGCTGATTTGCGAGCCGCCGACGGTTTCCAGCAGTTCCACTTTTTCAGGCTTAAACTCAAACTCCTCGCTGTTGTACCGCTGGCGGTATTGGCCGGTGATGAACAGGCAGTTGCCTTCTTCGAACAGGTGTTTAAACTTGGCGTAATCGCCACTAAACAGCGCCAGTTCCAGATTGCCGGAGTAGTCGCTGATGGTGAAACGGCCCCATCCGGTACCGCGCTGACTGATGCGGTGCTCGGCTTTGGTGACGAATCCGGCGACGTGGATTTTCTGGTTTTTAAACTGCTCGATGCGCTCCAGCCCGCAAGTGGTGAGGTTTTCCACTTCAAATTTGTAATCGTCCAGGGGGTGCCCGCTCAGGTAAAGCCCGATGACGTCTTTTTCGCGCTGGAGTTTGGTCAGCAAATTCCAGGGTTCCATTTTGGGAATGGTGGGCTCCGGAATGCTCACGGTGTCGGACAAGTCGCCGAACAGGGAATTGACCGACATGATCTTGTCCTCCTGGTAAGCAGCGCCGTATTTGAGCAGGTGCTCAATGAAGGAATCGTATTTGTCGGAAGGGGCGAAGAATGTGGCCCGATGAAGTTGTGTTGCGTTCGCTGGCGCCGAAAACCCGTCAAAAGCCCCGCCAAACACCAAACTTTCCATGACCCGTTTGTTCACCGTGCGCAGGTTGAGCCGCCGCATAAAGTCGAAAATCGTTTCGAAGGGGCCGTTTTCGCGGCGCTCCTGGATGATGGATTCCACGGCTGATTCGCCGACGCCTTTGATGGCGCCGAGGCCGTAGCGGATCACACCTTTTTTGTTGACGGAGAAATTGAGCTTCGATTCGTTGATGTCGGGCCCTTTGACGTCGAGGCCCATGCGCTTGCACTCTTCAAGGAAGAAAGTGATTTTGTCAATATTGTTTTGCGAGTGCGTGAGCACCGCAGCCATGTACTCCGCCGGGTAGTGCGCTTTAAGGAAGGCCGTTTGGTAGGCCACGAAAGCGTAGCAGGTGGAGTGCGACTTGTTGAACGCATACATGGCGAAAGCCTCCCAGTCGGTCCAGATTTTTTCGAGTTTGTCCTTTGGGAAACCGTTTTTGGTGGCGCCTTCGATAAACTGGCCTTTCATTTTGTCAAGCACCGCCTTGAGTTTTTTACCCATGGCCTTGCGCAGCACGTCGGCGTCGCCTTTGGAAAACCCGGCGAGTTTTTGCGACAGCAACATCACCTGTTCCTGGAAGACGGTGATGCCGTAGGTTTCGGCAAGGTATTCCTCCATTTCCGGCAGGTCATAGGTCACTTGCTGCCGGCCGTGTTTGCGCGCAATAAAATCGGGGATGTATTCCAGGGGGCCCGGCCGGTAGAGGGCGTTCATGGCGATCAGGTCGTCGAATTTATCGGGTTTGAGCTCGCGCAGGTATTTCTGCATGCCTGCGCTTTCAAACTGGAAGGTACCGTTGGTCGCCCCGGTCTGGTAGAGTTGGTAGGTTTTTTCGTCGTCGAGCGGGATGCTGTCGATGTCAATTTTCCGGCCGTGGTTCTCCTCGATCATGCGCAGGGCATCGCGGATGATGGTGAGGGTTTTGAGCCCCAGGAAGTCCATTTTGATGACGCCGGCATCTTCGATGATGTTGCCCTCGTACTGGGTGATGAGCAGCTCGGTTTCTTTGGATGCGCACACCGGAATGATCTCCGTGAGGTCTTTCGGGGCAATGATGATGCCCGCGGCGTGGATGCCGGTGTTGCGTACGGAGCCTTCGAGTACCAGGGCTTCGTTGAGCACTTCGCTTTCGTGGGTGCCATCGGCGTTGAGGAATTCGCGGAGTTTTTTGATGTTCTCAATATCATCGGGACCGAGGTTTTCCTTGCTGCGCAGCGAGCCCTCGCCGTCGATGGGCGCCGTGAGCACGCGGTTGAGGGAGATGCCGGGTTTGTCGGGCACCAGTTTGGCCAGGGCATTCGACTGTTCGAGCGGAAGATCGAGCACGCGGGCTACGTCTTTGATCGACATTTTGGCGGCCATTGTACCGTAGGTTACGATCTGGGCGACCTGCTGTTTGCCGTACTTTTCCACCACGTAATCGAGCACTTTTTGCCGGCCTTCATCGTCGAAATCGGTATCGATATCGGGCATGCTTTTCCGGTCGGGATTGAGGAAACGTTCGAACAGCAGCTGGTACTTGATCGGGTCGATATTGGTGATCCCGATGCAATAGGCCACTGCCGAACCGGCCGCGGAGCCCCGTCCCGGGCCGATGAACACACCCAGGTCGCGCCCGGCCTTGATGAAGTCGGCCACGATGAGGAAGTAGCCGGCAAAGCCCATGGTTTTGATCGTGTGCAGCTCGAAATTGAGCCGTTCTTCGATCTCGGGCGTGATGTCCTTGTAGCGTTCGCGGGCGCCTTCGTAGGTGATGTGGTGCAGGTATTCGTCCTGACTGGTGAATTCCTTCGGGATGACGAAGTTGGGCAGCAGGATATCTTTTTTCAGTTGGAGGTGCTCGCATTTGTCCACGATCTCCAGCGTGTTGTCGAGCGTCTCGGGCAGGTCGTGAAACAGGGCGCCCATTTCGGCCTGTGTTTTAAAATAAAACTGGTCGTTCCAGAAGGCAAAACGCCCGCCTTTCATCACCGTGCCCTCCTCCGCAAACTCGCGGATGGCCGGCGTGGCTTTTTTCTCGCCGGTGTTGATGCAGAGCAGGATGTCGTGCGCATTCCAGTCTTTCTGATCGACGTAGTGGGAATCGTTGGTGCAAATGGTTTTGACCTTGTATTCTTTGGCCCAGCGCAGCAAGACTTCGTTTACCTGGTCCTGCTCGTCCATCTGGTGGCGCTGGAGTTCGATGTAGTAGTCTTCGCCAAAAATATTGTACCACCATTCAAATTCCTTCCGGGCTTCTTCCTCGCCGTGGCGCAGGATGGCCTGGGGCACCATGGCGCCGATGCAGCAGGTGGTGGCGATGAGACCTTCGTGGTATTGCAGGATGAGTTCCTTGTCGATGCGGGGGAATTTGCCGTACAAGCCCTCAATGTAGCCCAGCGAGCAGAGTTTCACCAGGTTTTTGTAGCCCTCCGGATTTTTAGCGAGGAAGAGCTGGTGGTAGCGCTTGTCGCGGTCTTCCTTGGTGAAGGTCCTGCGGTGCCGGTCTTCCACCACGTAAAACTCGCAGCCCACGATCGGCTTGACGCCTTCGTGTTTGGCAGCCTCGGCCACAAACTGGAATACCCCGAACATGTTGCCGTGGTCGGTGATGGCCAGGGCTTTCATGCCGTCGGCGGCTGCTTTTTTGTACAGGGCCGGGATGGCGGCGGCGCCGTCGAGCAGGGAGTACTGGGTGTGGCAGTGGAGGTGTGCGAATGAGGGCATCCTTGGAATGATGAATGATGAGTGATAAATGATGAAGGGCGGGAAGGGTGGGGTGTTGGGCAAATTTAAAACAAAGTGTGGGGAAATTAACCTGTCAAGTTTGTGGTTTGTTTATTCCCGCGTTTGCCGAAGCCAAAGTAACACAGCCAAGAGTAAGTTTAACAGTATGCTGGCGAGTAAAACCAACTTCCAGACAGGCCATTTGTCAGCAGTTTTCTTTTTATTAAAAACCGGGTTTAGATTTTTTAAAAATGGCGAATATTCCTTTGGCACTTTCCATTGGGTTGTATCCGCTAAAAAACGTTGAATTTTTGCACACTCAGATTCATAGTCCCCACATGTCAGGGGCAATTTATATCGTGGGTAGCATTGGTCTCCCCACAGGAAGTTATTGGACCAAACGTTTCGAGTAAGGTAGGAGGCGAAAACCAGCACCGTATCGCCTAATTCGAAGTGTGTCAGAAAACCGCTGCACGAGCTTCCGTTGTCATCAAAAACTGTGATGTAATCTGCGTTTAGGCCTTTGTGGGCCCGAAGCACCTTGAAATTCCAGCAGGGTGTAGGCCGCCAGCCGCCATTTGGTACAGAGAAAAGGCTGTCTCCACGATTGATTTGAATCAGTTCTCCTACAAATACGGCATCGTAGTATTTTAAGCAAGTATCTAATGGCGGTGGACCAAAACAAATACAGGCATTAACAGGGTTTATCCCATAGAAGCACCAAAACAAAGAAGTCAGAATTAAAGTACGCATAGTTTCAACGTTATTTCGCCACCACCAAAATATCCTCCCCCAGCACAGCTTCCAGTTTGGCGATGCTTTTCAAGGTAAAATTATGCTCTCCGGCCAACCATTTGCTCACTTCGGATTCGCTTTTTCCCAAAGCAGCAGCGAGGTCGCGGCGCTTCATGCCTTTTTTGTCCAGCAGGGCCTGAACACGGTCTAGAATGTCCGTGTATTTGCGGATGAAAATGTGCGTTTCCGGAGGGATTTCATCCAGGGTTTTGCGAAAAAGACTTTTTGTGTTGGCCATTGTTAAAGTAGTATTTCGGCTGTTGTTCCATCGAAGTTTGTAATCCTCCGGGATCTTTCATCAATTAAAATCATTCCATCCTGAATTGCGTATCGGATTCGTCGGGCAAACTCCTGGGCTTCACGGAATTTTCGGGATAAATCCGCACTTTGCTGGGCAGTGCGCGCTGACTTCAGCCCACCATTAAAAAGGAAGACCAAATAGTCATTAATGCGCAGGCAATACAACCGTAGCGGATTATTAAAAAAATCTATTTCAATTCCATTTACTTCATACCGGTTGTTGGGAGGTAAAGCCGAGGCTTCATTTTCGTGCCGGCTGAAATAATGCCAACGGGCACCTTTTCTTTCCCCCATATCCATTAGCAATGCCGCTAATTGATCGTAATACGGCCTAAATTCAGTAGAGGCGGTATAACGACGAATGAACGCATTAGTCTCACTTTCAATTGATCCATCCCAACGCACTGTGTAATAAACGACCAAGGGAAAATCATCATCAAAGATTTCAAGGACAAAGTTCTTCACTTTTAAGTTAAGTTCAAAGTTTTTAAGCACCTTAAACCGGGAATGTTTGAGGTAGCAAAGAACTGGCTGGAATATCAGATGGTTTTTTCTTTACAGGGGAATACGAGGGTGGTTTGCAAATTTAAAACAAAGTGTGGGGAAATAACCTGTCAGGTCAAAATTAAAGCGGGGAGCGACGCCCGGCATCGCTCCCCGCTTTAATTTTGACCTGACAGGTTTGGTGATATCCCTCAACCTTTCAAAATTCCCAAATCAAACGAAAATCCCGGCAGCACATCTTCCCCGGAAAGCGCCTGGTCGAAGCCTTGAATTTCAGCGATGGTTCCGTTGGCCCGGTACACCCAGGCCGTTTCGGTGGAGGGGTCGAGCAGCCAGGCCAGCCGCACGCCGTTGGCCATCCAGCTATCGGTCATTTTTGCTTTAAGCGATTGAAGATCGTCGGACGGGCTGCGGATTTCAACAACAAAATCAGGCACGATTTCGGCGAAGGATTTCCGTTCGGCAGCGGAGAGTTGAATTGTTTTTTCCTTGGAAATCCAGGCGGCATCGGGCATGCGTTTTTCGCCGTTAGGCAGTATGAAAAGCGTAGCTGAGCTAAAAGTTTTGCCCGTTTCAGCCTGGCGGTTCCAAATGCCGAGTGAAACCATCATTTCGCTTTCAAAATTTCCGGAGTCAAAGGATACTGGAGGCATAATGAGGATATTTCCGTTTTTGTCTTGTTCGATGCGCAAGTCGGGATTTTGCCGGCAAAAGGCAAGGAATTCAGCCTCCGACATGGGCGGCCGGGCATCCTGCACTTCCCAGCCGTCGAAGCGAATGCTGATGTTGGTCGTTTTTTCTGGTGTAGCGGATTTTGCGGTGCTTGCTTCCATAATTTCGCGTTTAGCTTTTGTAAAATTACACGGTATTTTTTGAAAATCCGGTTGCCATGCTGCTGAAAATTTCTGGTAAAATCCTGTTGCACACCCTCTGGATTGCTTTGCTGACCCTGCTCACCCAAATTGGTGGAATAGTCTGGCTGGTAGCCTTGCCGGTGGCGTTTTTCCTGCGTCGGCAATGGCCCTTGCGCTGGTTGACCTGGCTGGTTTTTACCTTCCTGTACATTGCCGGCTCCGTGTTTATCGTGCCGCCCCTGGCCCGCCTCAATGGCCGGGTGCCTATGCCCGTTTTCGGCAATCCGCAGATTCGCCCCGAAAGCCTGTGGTTTTGCCTCCTGAACCGGCATTATGTGCGGCCTGATTTACGCCGGGCACGATGATCATGCGCATGTGGAATTGCGCTGAGGGTTGACCAGGCTCACCGTCTTCCCTGACCTGTATTCTGGTGTTTTCTGTTTCAGGGCCTTAAACTTTGCCTTGATAAACTGATTTCAGGCGAACTGGTGTTCGCTTTCACTAAATTTTTACGAACCGGAGGTTCGTTTTACATGAACACAAAAACGTTGGCGCTCCTTTGCAGCGCACTGCTTTTTTTGCTCGGCCAATCATTTGCCCAAACCGATAAGGCCCTGCTGCACGAACTCGCACAGGAAAATAAAAAATCCGTCGACGCGCTCGTGCTATATCCCCAGGATGCCCGGCTGGCTATCCTGGAAGCATCCAAGTACCCGGAAGTGCTGATCAAAATGCAAAGTATCCGGGAAAAAACCGGCGCGGCTTTTCGCACGCTGATCGAAGATTTTCCCCGCAATACCCAGGAAATGTTCTTCGACCTTTCCCGTTTTCCCGACCTGATCCCCAATCTGGTTGCGCATCAAAACGACCGCTCGGCGATGCGCCGGGATATGGACCTGCTGCCTGCCGCCAAGCGTTCGGATGCCCTCGATGTGGTTGACCGGCACATGGCCACGCTCATCAAAATCAACGATCTGAACCAGACTGCCCGGGGCGCTTTCAGCCAACTCATCGCCGGCTATCCGGCGCCGGCCCAAGGGGCTTTTCAAACCCTGCTCGGCTTGCCGGAGGTCATCGACATCCTGAATGAAGACCTGCGGTTTACGGTGCTCGTCGGCGATGTGTACAAAGAAGATCCTGCCTGGGTGATCCGTAAAACAGACTCGCTCAACCTGGTGGTTGCCCGCGAGCAGGCCAGGGAACTCGAAACCTGGCAAAACACGGTGGGAGACGACCCGCAGGCGCGTCAGGAGCTACAGGCCGCAGCGCAGGAATACGCCGATGCAAACGGCTACACCTACACCGATGAGGTGTATGACATCGTACAAGACGACCTCTATGCCGAAGGCAATGTCGCGCCCGAGGTGGTGTACGTCGAGCGCTACTACCAGTACAATTACCCGTACTGGTTTGGCTACCCCTGGTGGGCGCCGCAACCCTGCTGGCGGCCGTACCCCTACTGGTGGTACTGGGGCTTTTACCCGTACCATTCCTCCGTGGTGATCGTCCATTTTCCGTCGTATCACTTCATGCACTGGTATTTCCATCGCCCCTACCACCACCATCAGTACAATCACCTGTCCACCCATTTTGTCAACCACTACTACGGCCACCGGAATTCCGGCTCCACGATCAGCATGGGGGTTGGCGAATGGCGCGACCAGAACCGGACCATTGTTTCCGACGAATGGCTAAGCGATAAGAGCCGCCTGCCCGCCCGCCTCAAGGAATACGCGCAGTTTGAACAACAGCGGGAGAAATTCAATGCTAAAAATCCCGCGCGCACCATGACGCAGGATGAATTTTTGCAAAAAAACGCGCGGCAGTACCCCGATCTGGTGCGCTCGCGTGCGCAGGCGCAAACGGAAATCCAGCGCGACCGTGCCGAAACGGAACGGCAACGCGCCGATTGGGCTCCTGCCCGGGTACCTGAAAAACCGGTCCGGGAACCGGCTCCTGCCCGCGTTCCGCAAACCGAGCCGCCGAAGCGCGCTCCCGAAACGCCGCCCGTTGTTCCGCCTCGTGTGAAACAACCGGAGAAAAACCAACCTGCCGAACAACCTGCCAAAAGGCCTGAACGCCCGGCCACGCAACCGGCCCGGATTCCGGATATCGACAAGGCCCGGGACTACCACCGCGACAAATGGCAGGAACCCAAAAAGTCCGTTCCGCAAACCCGGCCGGCTCCGGCAACGCCAACCAAACCGCGCACTACGGCGCCGGCCAAACCAACCCCAAAGCCAAAAACGGATAAACCCCGGCAGGCTGCCGAGCCGCAGAAGAAATCCGGTGGCGGGTAGTTGTCCGGTGCGATTCGTCCTACGGCTCGAAGCCGTAGGACGAATAACGCGCTGCCTTCGTATAGGCAATTTGGGATCGGCTAACGCAGTGGTTATCTTTGGCTAAACTGAAAAAACAAACATAGCATCATGAAAACAATGTATCGTTGGGCAGGCCTGTTTCTGGTCCTGTCCATTTTTTTGCCGCAGCTACAAGCTGCAACCATCCTTACCGGTGAATCGGTGGAGGTAACCAATCCAATTGAAGGAAATGTGTATGCCGCCGGCGGTAAAATTCATATTTCGGCTCCGATCAATGGCGACCTGACCGCCGGCGCCGGCGAGATTACGGTGCTCGACACGATCCGCCGCGACGTACTGGTCGGCGGTGGCCGGGTGCGCATCGAAAGTGTGGTCGGCGACGACCTGCGGTGTGGCGGCGGCGAAGTATGGCTGTTGGGGGATGTGTACGGCGATGTGGTCGTCGGCTCCGGACAGCTGGAGGTCGGCCGCAATGCCGTGATCCATGGCGACCTGGTGGTTGGCGGTGGCGAGGTACGGGTGTATGGCCGGGTGATGGGTGCTGTAATTATGGCGGGCGGGCGTGTCACGTTCGAAGGCGAGGCGGAAAAGAACGTGGAAATTCGCGGTGGCGAGATCACCCTCGACGGTATTTTCAGAGGTTCTGCCGAAATTGCGGCCACAGACTTGAAACTGGGCCAGCGCGCCGAATTTCACGAATCGGTGCGCTACTGGCGCCCCGACGGCGAGTTCGACTTCGGCAGCAGCCTGCGCAACGGCGCCCGGGCCACCTTCGACACTTCGTTGAAGCAGGACATGGATTACGACAAAGACTGGTTTTCGCGCGGATTTTCATTTTTCAGCATTTACCGGCTGCTCGCCGGCGCTTTGCTGCTAGTTGTGCTGCTGCTCCTGTTTGAGCGCTTTTTCCAGCGCAGTGCCGAAGGCCTGCCCGCCCAATGGCTCAACCGCTTCGGTATGGGCATGCTGTACCTGATCGGCTTGCCGGTGGCGGTGATCTTCCTGCTTATCACGGTGATCGGGATTCCGTTCGGCGTGTTTGCTTTGCTGTTTTACATCTTCACCCTGGTTTTTGCCCCGGCACTTACGGCTACCGTTGGCGCCAATGCCCTGGAGCAGTATCGCGGACTTTCCTGGACGAAAGGGCAACGGATTCTGGCGGGGCTGGGCATCCTGGTGCTGCTCCGGCTGCTGAGCTGGGTGCCGGTGATCGGTTGGCTGGCCGTGCTGGTGCTGGTGAGTATTGCTTTTGGCAGCCTGTTGAAGGCGACGCTGCCGCGGCAAACGAACTGATTTTTTTACCACGGAGGCACGGAGAACACGGAGTTTTCCGCCTTCGGCGGATTTTTTAGTTTGACAGGATTTACATGAAAAACAGGATTAAACACCGCAATCCTGAAAATCTTGTAAATCCTGTCTTAACAATTTTCGCCGAAGGCGGAAAACTCCGTGTTCTCCGTGCCTCCGTGGTAAAAAAATCAACATCATTGCTCTGCGGAACTCCGCCGCTCAAACTCCTGCAAATCGGCCTCCCCGCCTTCCGTGTCGCCGAGTTGCTTGCGCACATTGCCGCGGGCGCGGTAGGCGCGGGTAAACTCGGGGGCCAACTCAAGCGTTTTGTTCAAATCGTTTAGGGCTTCCTGCCAGCGTTTCAGGTTGACGAGGGTAAGGCTGCGGTTGTACAGGATTTCCGGGTCGTCCGGAATTTTTTCCAGGTATTTATCCAAATCTTCCAGCGAGCGTTCGTACTGCTTGGCAATGCCGAGCAAACCGCCGCGGAATTTATACGCATCCGTCAGTTCGGGGTTGACCCGGATAGCCTTGCTGAAATTTTCCAGGGCGCCTTTTACGTCGCCCTTGTCGCCGTAGTCCATGCCTTTCCAGAGGTAGGCTTTGCCGTAATTGTCGCCCTGGTGTTTGACGGCGGTATCGATCAGCACCTGGGTGTCGCCCCAGTCGCGGATGCGGCCCACGCTGATCAGCAGCCAGAAAAACCCGAGCGCAACCAGCGCGATCCACAGGCGCTCGGCCAACCGGGGGCTTTTTTCCTGTACAAAAGCAGGCAACGCAGCGAGCAGGGCGAATATGCCCAGCATGGCCAGGTAATTGTACCGGTCGCCACGTAGTTCAAAGGTGCCCACGGTATAAAATGGCAGGCTCAGCACGATATTCGCCAGATAAAACAGGACCCCTCGAAATACGAAGGGCGCTGTATTTCGGCTGCGCCAAACCAGGCCGAGAATAATGGCCAAGGCCACCGGTGCGGCATAGTACGTCCAATGCCAGCCTCCGGCAGCTGTTTTTTCAAAAGGATACCAAATGCTCAGTCCGAGCGGCAGCAGAATTTTTGTCCAGTAAAACAACACCGTATGGGAGGCCATCAGGGCGCGATCGGCCAGGGAAAAACTGCCGGCCAGGCTTTCGCCGGGGTGCCCGGCCTGCGCCCGCGAGTAGAAGGCCAGCAAGCCGAAGCCCAGGGCAAGCACAAAAAACGGGGCTTTCTCCAGGATCGATTGGCGGCTCAGCGGCGCCCGTTTCAGCCACAAATCGACCACAAACAAACTGAGCGGCAGCGCAACGGCCGTAGACTTTGACAAGCACGCCAGCATAAAAAAGCCGAGTGCCATCCAGTAGGTTTTGCTCCAGGGCGCCTGTTCGGTATGCCGTACGTACGCATGGAGCGCCAGCAGGGAAAACAGGGCAAACAACGGCGTGCTGAATGCAGCGATCCACGAAACAGCCTCCACCTGCATGGGGTGCATGGCAAAAAACAACGCGATGAAAAAGGCAACTGTCGTATTGCTTTCCAGGCGGTGAAACAGCCGAAAAACCAGTACGGCGTTGGCGGCATGCACCGCTGCGCTCAACAGGTGATACCAAAACGGCGTGCCGCCGCCAAGGGCCTGCGCAAGCGCGTAACCCAGCCAGGTCATCGGGGCGTACATGCCGAGGTTGAACTGGGTGAAAATTTTTAGGGAAAAGTCGCGGACCACCGGGTTGTTCACCGTCGCGGAGTGGTCGTCCATCGCCACCATAGGATTGCTGAATCCGGTAGCGAATAAAATCAGCGCGATTCCGGCTACCACCCAGGGCATCCAGCGTTCCGGGGCTGATTGGGTTTCTGCCGTTTTTTTGCTTTTCGCGGCGTAGGTCTTTTTTGTCGTGCGTTTTGCCATTTGAACCTGTGCTTATTTGCGGTGCGAAAATACGGTATAATGGGCATTACCGGCAATGTGTCACCGGACCATGGTTGCATTGAAAATTGCATGTACCTTTGCGCCTTTTCCGGTCGACCTGAAGCAGCGGTATGCCCGGAAAAGACATCCAGACCTGCCCGCCCGCCCGTTTACAGGGTTCAGGCAGGTGAAAAATCATCCATCACTCAACCTTACAAGCACGCCATGAGCATGAAAAAATCCTCCCTGCTTTTAACCCTTTCTTTCCTGTTTTCGGCCTTCGTTTTACAGGCTCAGTACACCGGACCCCGGTTGTTTTTGGACGTTCCGTCGTTCTATTTTCACACACCCGACGTGGAAACTACCGGGAACCGCCTGGGCGCCGGTCTGGATGTTGCCATGAACGTCGCTACGCACTGGAGCGTCGCACGACTCGGTTTGGGCACCACGTTTACGTTTGACCCGGGAGCCGAAGATTTTGACAAAACGACACTCTGGGGTCCGCATACGTACCTGGAAGCCGGCGCCGGTTTGTACCGCACCAACGGCAACCAGTGCGCCAAGAACAAACAAAGCGCATTCACCGCAATCGGTAAAGTTGGCGTCCGCTACGATTTTAATGATAAGGTCGTAAAAAGGGCCGATGGCGCCGAACCCGAACAATTGGATTTTACCCTGGGCATTGAACTGGGCTATTTTTACATCCGCGATGTATTCCGCAACATGGATTTTGTGATCAACGGAAACTACCACACCAAGTCGAAGGCAATTTCCGCCAATATCGGCTTTAAGTTTTTCCTGAATTTGCGGGCCTGAGTTTTTTTCCGTTTAGACCTTCCAGGTTTGCGAAACCTGGAAGGTCTGGGCCATCCATAAACCTGAAGGTAAGCCCTACTGCTGCTTAATAATTTTCCGGATACCCACGGCCTTCCCGCTTTGCACCGAAATCAGGTAAACACCGTTTGCCAGGCCGGCTAAATCCAGGGCGTCGGCCTGCACGCCGGCATCCCATTGCCAGCTGCGCAGCAACTGCCCTGCCAGGTTCGTCAGTTGAATCCGGGCATTCGAAAGCAAAGGGGCATCCAGCCGCAGGAAAACCTTCCCCGGTGTTGGATTGGGCGCCAGGAAAAAGCCCAGTGCGGCTTCTGGCAAATCGGTACTCAGGGCGAAGGGCGCGATCCGGAACGTATCGGCAACCAGGCCACCCTCACCGTCCGACACACTGAAGCGGAACTGGTCTGCCGGGCTTCCGCTGCCATAGTCGAAATACCGGATGGAACCGTTGTCGATGTCGGCCTGGCTGAACTGGTCGCCCACGTTCAGCGCCCCTGCCCAGGCGCGTTGCAGCTCACCTTGCGCCGGCGTGCTCATGAGGGTGAAAATCAAACTGCCCGGTGCCGTGTTGGCGTCTTCGACCAGCAACAGGCCGGTGGTGAGCGGGGCGTTGCTGCCCGGCGGCAGTTGCAGGGCGTTGTTATGGACGAGCACGGGTGGGTTGAGCGCGATGTCCGAACAAAACTCGATGGCAAATCCATTGATCTGCCCGCCCGAACTGATGGCTTTGTCTTTCACGCGCAGGATCCAGTCGCCGGCGGCATCCTCCCCTTTGAAGGCGCTCAACAGCCCTTCCGGCCGGTACGGATTTCCGTTTTGCGGCGGCGGGCAGCCGAAAGCATTTGGCGCGGCGTCTTCAAATCCGAGCCTGAAATTTCCGCTGTAACTGCCGCATTTATTATCAAACAACAGCACTTCCTTGCCGCCCGGGCTAATGATGGACGCCGACAGGTCTTTGAAAAACTGGTGGTTGCCTTCGAAATTTTTGATTTTCAACTCGCTGATCGGGCCTCCGGCAAATACCGGGATTTTGGATTCCACCGTGGGTGTTCCATTGGCCGTAATGGGTTTGGGGAGGTCCGTACTTTCGAGTGCCAGGCAGGTTTTTGCGGCGGTAGAAAACACAAAGGGCGCCGTCCAGGCGCCGGGGCCGCAGCTGTTCACCGGTCGTATCCGCCAGTAGTACAAGCCGCCTTCGTCGAGGGCGAGGTTCCATTGCAACGAATCCGGCTTCAGACCGGTGTACGATTTAAAAATGGTTGCCGGTTCAAATGCCGGGTTGGTGGCCAGTTCCAGGTCGTACGTGTTGGCATCCGGGGCGCCGTTCCAGCGCAGCAATGGCCAGCGGCTGACCCCGGCGCTGCCATTGGCCGGGAGCAAATTTTTTACCGAAGAAAAATCGTTGGAGATGAGGGTGAGCCGCAGTGTTGCGGTGGCGGTATCGCCGTTGGAAACAGCCAGAATCGTCATCGAAAATTCACCTTCCGGCAGGCCTTCCGGCAGTTCGATGTCCAGTGTCGCAGTGCCGTCGGCGGGCAGTTCGTCGGCGCTCAGGTCTGCTGTCGCCCCGGCCGGCAAGCCGGAAACGCTCAGGCTGATAGGGCCGCTGAGATTTTCCCAGGCATTGGCGGAAATAGTTGTGGAAAAAGTGGCCGGCAGGCAAATCGTGGCGCGATTCACATCGGTGCAAACAGCAAAATCCTTACCGGGCAAATGCCCCAGGTCGTATTCCCAAATCCCGCGGCCGTACGTGCCGGCCCGTAGTTTGCGCGCCGATTTTTGCAATTCGAGGTCGCTTACCACGGTGATCGGCATATTTTGATTCATGCCTACCCAGTCGCTCATGGTGTTTTTTCGGTACCACACGCCCAGGTCGTTTCCGGTAAAAAGCGTGTAGCTGCCGTCGGCGGCCAGGTCGAGGTAGAGGCTGCTGGTGGGCACATTGGGCAGGGATCCGGAAATGTTGGTCCAACTGCCGCCGCCGTCGTTGGATCGGAACACTTTGTTACCGGCGCTGAATGATCCGCGGGTGACGAACAGCACTTCCGGGTTTTCCGGGTGTATGGTTATCGAAGTGATATTGGCTGAATTAGGCACCGAGTGGGTGCTCCAGTTGGCGCCGAGGTTGGTGGTTTTATACAAAACAGCATTATTGGAGGCGTAAATCGTGTTGGGGTCGGAGGGGGCAATGGCCAGGGCATCCAGTTTGGCATTGGCGTTGCCGGTGAGGTTGTTGCTGATCTTGGTCCAGGAGGTGCCGCGGTTGGTGGAGCGGTACACATCGGCGTAGCCCAACACGATGTGGTTGGGGTTTTGCGGATCGAGTTGGTAGGGCGCCACCCAGGAGCCGGAAAGGTCGTGGTCGGGGGTTTGGCCGGGCAGGTTGTCGCTGATCCGGTAGTAGGTGTCGTTGGTCCAGCGGTCGAGCGAGCGGTACAGCTGGCCGTTGATGTAAGTCGTGTAGATAATGTCGGCGTTGGTGTGGTCGATCGCTACTTCCATGGCGTCGCCGCCGTTGGTGGCTTCCCATTCGCCCGGGGCAACGCGTTTCCGGCCGCCATTGTCCTGTGTGCCGCCGATCATGAACAATTCGTCGGTTTGTGCGACGGCGATGCGATAAAACTGGGTGATGATCAGGCCGTTGGACAGTTCGAGCCAGTCGTCGGCCGGTTCATCGTAGCGCCAGATGCCGCCGTCGTTGCAAAAGTAAATCTGGTTGCTGCCGGGTTGCCAGCTGACATTGCGTTGGTCGGCATGCACGACCGGGTCGGGGGTGCCGCCATGCCAGTGACTGGCTTTTACCCAGGTGGCGCCCTGGTCGGTGGAACGGTATACGTTTACGGCGCCGCAATAGATCTGGTTGGGGTTGGTGGGGGAGAGGATGAGCACATCGCTTTCGGGGCAGTCTGCACGGTCTTCAAACGTTTGTCCGCCGTCGGAGGAATAAAAAAACTTACTTGTGCCGCCGGTAATGCACATCGCAGCGAGCACTTCCGGATTGGCAGGCGTTACCGAGATGCGGATACGGTTGCCGGGGAGCGCGAAATTGCTGAGTTGGCTCCAGCTGATGCCACCGTCGGTGGATTTGTAAATATTGCTGGTTGTTCCGGAGGTGTAATAGGCGGCATACACGATGTTGCCGTTGCCGGTGTGGAATTCCAGGTCGGAGTAGTTGCCGGGGCGCACGCGCATCCAGGTATCGCCGCCATCGTCGGTGCGCCAGAGGCCGTTGCTGGCGGCCACGATCAGCACGGCGGGGTCTATCGGGCTTTGCGCCATTTGGTAAACGGTTATGTTTTGCGTGAGCGACCAGCTGAGGCCGGTGGGCTCCCAGCTGTGTCCGCCGTCGTACGATTTGTAGATTCCGGTGTAGTAGATCGAGCCGGCGTAATCGCCGTTGGCCAGGTACAGGGTTTCCGGGTTGTTGTAGTCGACCACGAGGTTCGACGCGCTGTTGTAGGGCAATCCTTCGCTGATGGGCATGTAGGTGGCGCCGCCGTCGGTCGTTTTCCAAACGCCCCCGCTTTGCCCGCCGACGTAGTAAATATCGGTGTTGGTGGGGTGAAAGGCGATGGACGTTGTGCGCCCCATGCCGCTGTACCCGCCGGTGCAGGTGGTTTGCGAGATCATCTGCCAGCCGCAGTCCTGGTTGGCGTTCCGGTTTTGCACCCCGGCGTGGTTTCCGGTGAATTTGCGCATGGTGGCCAGCGGGCGGATGTCCGGGAAGCTGCCGTCCGGATTTACCCGTGATTCCCAGAACCATTTCCAGCGGTTGAATTGGTTGTAGGCCGAGCCTTCGTCGGTGGGTTCTTCGGTTTCGGCTGATTCCGGCCTGGATTTTTTTTGTTCAAAAATGCGCGCTGCGTCAGCGCAGATTTCAAAAAAATTGGCGTTGTCGCGTTGCAGGAGTTGTTTCCAGTCTTGAATTTCCTGCGCAGGCAGGGCAATGGTCAGGCAAACCTGAAGCAGCAGGGCGAGGCGAAGGTTTAGTTTCATAATAAAAACGGGAAAGGCCGGTGCGGCCGGGTGACTTATTTTTCTGAAAGGGCAAAAGTAGCCCAAACACCATCTACGGGGCGGGGGTAATTTTGGAATTGCCTTGCGCAGACAAAATTACGCGGGCTTGTTGAGCCGCCACAGCCAGATTGTTCCGTCTTCCGGGTCGGCGACTTCTTCGACGAACACAAAATTCAGCCTGCGGAGCACTTTCACCGAGGCATTTTCTTCGGCAAGCGTGTGGGCCAGTACGGTTTTTACGGCCTCGTGTGCGAATGCATGGCCGACCAGCGCGCGCGCCACTTCGGTGGCCAGCCCGCGGCCCTGATAGGCCGGGGCGATCTCGTAACCGATTTCAACCAACCCATCCGGGTCGGGTACGCCTTTGAAGCCGCAGGTGCCGATGAGGCGGTGGTCGTTCTGATGAATGGTGAGGAAGCTCCACCACCCGAGTTGGTCGGGATGTTCGAGCAGAAAATCGCGCATCCAGGCCATGGCTTCGGGGAAGTGCATCCAGCTGTCGGCCAGGTCAACGCCGCCAAGTTGGCGCGACAGCGTCGCCCAATCTTCCGACACGATGGCATCGAGCGTCGGAAAGCCGGCAGGCACTAAAACTAAATTTTGAGTGCGGATGGACGTCATTTGGAACTTGCGCGGAACCTGGCGGGCTGGTTCCATGAAAAGAATGGACTGTTGGCAAAAATAACAAAAAAGGCAGGTTTTAGGCATTGGTTACCTGTTTTTGGCGGTAGAACTTCTGTCGGATTTTACCGCATGGCTTAAAAAAATTTGTACTTATCCGTAAAGTTTCGACTTTAGCGCCTGAATTGTGCGGTGCAACCCATTGCCCGGGCAATTAACCAATCAGAAGCTAATCCATTCTATTGTATGAACGGCGCCGACTGCTTATTTAGCAGCCGGCGTTTTTCCTTTTTGTTAAGATTGGCTGCGCTTCTCCAAATTTTCTCTTTTTTAAGAAACCATTTTCCGGCGCCTCCGGTTTTTTGTTTGGAATGCATGCTGCATGCTATTTTCCCAAACCTTACTGCCCTATGTTGGTTCGCCTGTATTCTCATTGGAAAAATTCGTACATGGGCATTCCTGCCCGTATCTGGTTTTTATCGCTCATCAGCCTGGTCAACCGTTGCGGCGCGATGGTGGTGGTGTTTCTCACCATTTACCTGACCAAGCGTCTGGGCTACGGTATCCCGGAGGCCGGTTATGTGCTGGGTTGTTTCGGTGCCGGAGCGTTATTGGGCGGTTATCTGGGCGGCAAGTTGACCGACCGGTTCAGTTATTACCCGATCATGCTGTGGAGCCTGGTGTTGAACGGACTGATGCTGGTGGTGCTGATCTGGATTCAGAACTTCTGGCTGATGTGCGGCGCCGTTTTTCTGATGAGTGTGCTGGCTGATGTTTTCCGTCCGGCCAATTCGGTCGCTATTGCGCGGTACAGCACGCCGGAAACCCGCACACGTTCGATTTCCTTGTACCGCATGTCGGTCAACCTCGGTTGGGCAGTAGCGCCGGCGCTGGGCGGCTTGCTGGTCGGGTTGGGCTGGCACTGGATGTTCATTGCCGACGGCCTGACCTGTATCGGGGCGGCGGTGTTGCTCTGGATTTTTATTGCACCCAAAGCGGCTACGAAGGCGGAGCAAACTCCGGCCGCGCTGCCGACGAAGGCTGCCGTAACGCCTTACCGCGACCGGACATTTGTTTTGTTTGCGCTGCTCACCATCCTGAACGCCATGGTGTTCATGCAGTTTTTGTGGACGGTTCCGCTGTTTTTCAAGGAAGTTTACCACTGGGATGAATCGACCATCGGCATAATCGCAGCCATTAACGGCCTGATCGTTTTTCTGGTGGAAATGCCTATGATTTACCGGATCGAGCGGAAGCGCACCCGCCTGCAGTTTGTGCGGTTGGGTCTGATGCTCTACGCCTTTTCCTACCTGGCTTTTTTACTGCCACCCGGTGGCGTTGTAACGGCGCTGGTATTCATTGTCGGGCTGTCGTTTGGTGAAATGTTTGTGATGCCGTTCAGCACCAATTTTGTATTCGACTACGCCACCAAAGGCAGTGCCGGGACCTACATGGGGATGTACAGCATTTCTTATTCGCTGGCGAATATCGTTGCGCCGTTGCTTGGCACGCATGTCATTGCCTGGTGGGGTTTTCAGGCGCACTGGACGATTACGGCAGTGCTGGCGCTGGGAAGCTGGATCGGGTTTTGGTTGTTGGAGCGGCGCACAGGCGGCTGAACAGACGGGGTTAAAATGTAAAAGTTAAAAGTCTAAAGTCTAAAGTCAAAAGTCTAAAGTCAAAAGTCTAAAGGGAGATCGTACCGGCCTTCGGCCATCGCTATTTACCTTTAGACTTTAGACTTTAGACTTTAGACTTTTGACTTTAGACTTTTAAATTTAAACACCCCATTCCAATACCACGCCGGCATATACCAGCCCGCCGCCAAAACCGATCAGCATCAGTTTGCCGCCTTTTTTCACCTTGCCCTCACGCAGGCCCCGGTGCAGTGCCAGCGGAATGGAAGCAGAGGAAGTGTTGCCGAACAGGGTGATGCTCTCGAGTGTTTTTTCCAGGGGGAAGCCCGACTGAGAGCAAAGGGCTTCGATGATGCGCAGATTGGCGCTGTGCGGGATGAACCAGTCGATGTCGTTCAGCGTCAGGCCGGCGCGCTCAGCGAGTTTGGGCATTTGTGCGGAAATGGTATTCACTGCCCATTTGAACACGGCACGGCCATTTTGGTGGATTTTGTTGTCGGTGATCACATCTTGTCCGTTGATCTGCTTGCGCATATTCGACATGTAAAGGTCCTTTCCGCCATCGCCCTGGCTGCCGGTGACCCCGGCGAGAATATTGCCCTTGGGGGCGGCTTCCACGAGTACCACACCGGCGCCGTCGCCAAACAGGATGCAGGACGTGCGGTCTTCGAAATTGGTAAATTTCGACAGTGTTTCAGCACCAAAAACGAGTATTTTCCGGTGGGTGCCTGCTGCGATCAGGCCGTTGGCCAGGATGATGCCGTAGGCAAAGCCAGCGCAAGCCGCTGAAATATCGATGGCGCCGGCATGCCGGATGCCCAGTTTTTCCTGTACCTGCGAGGCCACGCTGGGCATGGTCTGGTCGGGCGTGACGGTAGCCGCAATGATAAAGTCGACATCGTCGAGCACGACGTTATTTTCTTCAACGAGGTTTTCAACCGCAGCTGCGCACAAGTGTGTCGTGTATTCAAATTCGGCTGCAAAACGCCGGGTACGGATGCCGGTACGGCTGACGATCCATTCGTCATTGGTATCGATAATGGACTCGAAATAGTGGTTGTCTACAATGCGCTCGGGAACGTAGGTGCCCAATGCGGTAATTTTTGCCTGCATGGAAAGACTGCTGTTTTGATGTTTAAGCCAAAGGTACGGACAAATGGACAGCATTAAATTTTATAAAAAGAGAATCCGGTTTGGAAAAATACCCGCGCAGCGAGTATCTTTGCGTTCGCTTTTGAGAGGGGGTATATTATTTGTGCCTTTTTTCAATTGATTTTGAATAAGTTATCAAAAAATATCGTAAAAACTAGGTATGCCTACCATTAATCAGCTGGTGCGCAAGAGCCGCGAAAAAGTGGAGTACAAGAGCAAGAGCCGCGCGTTGAACTCCTGTCCGCAACGCCGGGGCGTTTGCACCCGCGTGTACACCACCACCCCGAAGAAGCCGAACTCCGCCTTGCGGAAAGTGGCCAAAGTGCGTATGACCAACGGCATTGAGGTGATTGCTTACATTCCGGGTGAAGGCCATAACCTGCAGGAACACTCCATCGTGCTGGTGCGCGGTGGTCGTGTAAAAGACCTGCCGGGTGTGCGCTACACCATCGTGCGCGGCGCGCTCGACACAGCCGGTGTAAACAACCGCAAGCAGAGCCGTAGCCGCTACGGCACGAAGCGTCCGAAGAGCTAATCCCAATTGACGCCAAACACACATTCACTTATTGAATATTGACTAATGCGTAAACACAAACCGAAACCTCGAGTATTGGCTCCCGATCCGCGGTATAACGACACGATGGTTACTCGTTTCGTTAACCACATGATGTGGGAGGGCAAGAAGAGCGTTGCGTTCAGCATCTTTTACGACGCTATGGACATCGTAAAAGCGCGCACCAACGAGGACGAGTTGCAAGTCTGGAAAAAAGCACTGAACAACGTCATGCCTCAGGTGGAGGTGCGCAGCCGCCGGATCGGTGGTTCCACCTTCCAAATCCCAACGGAACTTCCGGCCAACCGGAAAATCTCCATCGGGATCAAATGGTTGATTAAATATTCTCGGGCCCGCGCCGGAAAAGGCATGGCCGAGAAACTTGCCGCCGAAGTAGTTGCTGCAAGCAAAGGAGAAGGCAACGCCGCCAAAAAACGGGAGGACACCCACAAAATGGCCGAGTCCAACCGCGCGTTTGCCCACTACCGCTACAGAGGCAAAAGCAAAAGCTAAGCGTGGAACGGAACTTCCAGCCATACCGTTGAAAAAGTCCGGCGCACGCCCGCTTTTTCGACGGTTTTGCTGTTTTAGGAAAAATTTTATTGACTACGCTGTTTTGTTTTTCAGAATTTACAAAAGGCAAAATTGCGTTTCGCCAAATTTTAACCCAAGTTTTGTAGGATTTTCTTTTTGAAAGAAAATTTTATAAAAACTTAACCTCAAAACCAGTTTTTAAAAATCATTCAATCACTCAATAATTTATTGCAATGGCAAAGGACCTCCGGTTCACCCGAAATATTGGTATTGCCGCCCACATTGACGCCGGCAAAACCACGACAACCGAGCGTGTACTTTACTACACCGGTGTAACACACAAAATCGGTGAAGTACACGATGGTGCCGCTACCATGGACTGGATGGAGCAAGAGCAGGAGCGTGGTATCACCATCACTTCAGCAGCAACCAAGTGTATCTGGAAAGTCGATGACAAGCAGTTTGACTTTAACATTATCGACACGCCTGGTCACGTCGACTTTACCGTAGAGGTAAACCGCTCGCTGCGGGTACTCGACGGTCTGGTATTCCTGTTTTCTGCCGTAGACGGTGTTGAGCCGCAATCGGAAACCAACTGGCGCCTGGCCGACAACTATAAAGTGCCCCGTATCGGTTTCGTGAATAAAATGGACCGTACCGGCGCCGACTTTTTCAATGTCGTTAAAGACATGCATGAAAAACTGGGCTCCAATGCTGTTCCGCTTCAGGTACCGATCGGCAACGAAGAAAACTTCAAAGGCGTGGTAGACCTCGTGACCAACGAAGCCATCATCTGGAATGAACATGACCAGGGCATGACGTACAACGTGGTACCGATTCCTGCCGATCTGGTGGATACGGTAAACGACTACCGCCAGAAACTCATTGAGGAAATAGCCACCTATGACGACTCGCTCCTGGAGAAATTCTTTGATGACCCGGACTCCATCACTGTTGATGAAATGCGCAATGCCATCCGCCAGGCGGTATGCGACATGAAAATGACGCCGGTCATGTGCGGTTCGGCCTATAAAAACAAAGGCGTACAGGCTTGCCTGGATGCAGTTTGCTACTACTTGCCTTCGCCGGTCGACATTGAGGCCGTTAAAGGCACCAATCCTAAAACAGAAGCCGAGATCACCCGCAAACCTTCCGTGAGCGATCCGTTCTGCGCCCTGGCTTTCAAAATTGCGACCGACCCGTTTGTCGGCAGGTTGTGTTTTATCCGCACCTATTCCGGCAAGCTGGATGCAGGCTCCTATGTGCTCAACACCCGCAGCGGGGAGAAAGAGCGCATTAGCCGTATGTACCAGATGCACGCCAATAAGCAGAACCCGGTCGACGGGGTAGAAGCCGGCGATATCGCTGCTGTGGTTGGCTTTAAAGACATCCGTACGGGCGACACCCTGTGCGATTTGAACCACCCGATCGTGCTCGAAAGCATGGTGTTTCCCGAGCCTGTTATTGGTTTGGCGATCGAACCAAAAACGCAGAAAGACCTCGACAAACTCGGTATGGCACTCAACAAGCTCGCCGAGGAAGATCCAACTTTCCGCGTGCGTTTTGATGAAGATACCAACCAGACCGTTATTTCCGGTATGGGTGAGTTGCACCTGGAGATCATTGTCGACCGCTTGCGCCGTGAGTTCAAGGTTGAATGCAACCAGGGCGCCCCGCAGGTAAACTACAAAGAAGCGCTCACCAAAAAGGTCACGCACCGCGAGCGCCTCAAAAAGCAAACCGGTGGTTCCGGTTTGTTTGCCGATATGGAATTTGAAATCGGCCCGGCCGATCAGGAGTTCCTGGAAAGCGACGATTTCAAGAACGGTAAGAAAAAACTGCAATTCGAATGGGGGATTGTCGGCGGCGCGATCGACAAAAACTACATGAAGCCGATCAACGACGGTTTCACCCAAATGATGAGCAGTGGTGTCCTGGCCGGTTTTAATATCGACTCGATGAAAGTGCGTGTATTTGACGGTTCGATGCACAACGTCGACTCCAAGCCGATCGCCTTCGAACTTTGCGCTAAAGACGGCTTCCGCGCTGCAGCCCCGCGTTGCGGCCCGCAAATCATGGAGCCGATCATGAAACTTGAAGTGATCACACCCGACGAATATGTGGGCCCGGTTATCGGTGACCTGAACCGCCGTCGCGGTATGCCGAAAGGTCAGGATGGCCGCCCGGGTGGCGCTGTTGCCATTCAGGCCGATGTGCCGCTGGCAGAAATGTTCGGATACGTAACCGCCCTGCGTACGCTGACATCCGGCCGCGCTTCGTCGACCATGGAGTTCTCGCACTTTGCCCCGGCGCCGGAAGGCGTAGCCAAGCAGGTGATTGAGAAGGCTCGTGGCACGGTGCAGGCCTGATATGGAATAAAATGATACTGGTTGAAAAACTTCAACCAAGCAAATATGAAAATCCCGCTTCCTGATTGTTGGAGGCGGGATTTTTTTATTCAGCGTTTGCTGGATGAAGTGCCGCATTAACCCGGCAGACGCCGCCAGCCAGTCAATTCCCAGGCCCTGTCTGGCGCGTATGCGGTAATTTTCCTGAAAAGGATTTTACCATGCGCCGTTTAATTATTGTAGTATTTGTTTTTAGCATAATACTCCCGTTCACCCAGGCACAACCTGTTTTGGATATTTCAACTGAACTCGTAATTGGGGATAAAATGACACATGCCGGATGGATTCCGGGAACGTTTTTTAACCCGGGCCCGGCTGGTGCGGACCAAGTTTGGACCTTTGGCGCCTTGCCGGGTAATCCATTGCTGGTTTCGCGAGAAGTTTTGCCATCGGCAGGAACACAGTTTGCAAGTCAGTACCCGGACGCCGAGTATTGCATCCAAACCAGCGCTGGTTCCGGGCCGCCAAGTTTTATTTATTTTTCAGCTACGGATAGCAGCGTTCAAAATTTCGGATTAGCTGTGCCCGGTGCATTCCGGGAGTTTAACTTGGTGCCGTTTACCCGGTCATTCCCGCTTGAATTTGATTCCACGCTCACAGGAACCTATACCGGTATCCGGATTAACAACAGCCAGACGTCTTATTTTAAAACCAATTACGAAGTGAAATATGACGCGTATGGCAAACTTGGCGCCCAGGAAAATGCCATGCGGACCCGAACCGTATTAGCGGAACAAGACAGCGTGCCATTAGCAGGTGGGGGCTATCGCCGTATTTATGGCAAGCAGGAATTTTATATCTGGTATGTTGCCGGACGCCGGGGCATGCAGTTTTGGACATCCCGGTATACTGCAACGCAGATTACCGTTTCGGCCGCCGGGGATACGTTGAATCAGGTCCCGTTAAATCCGGTTTATATCGTTGAATCTGTTTTATCGGGACCTGTGTCAGCGCCGGAAATCAAGCCGGCTGTGGCCGATTTGTTTAAAATTCGCAGCAATCCCGTTGCGGAATGGTTGATTGTGGAAGCGTCAAACCACACAACTGCCAAAATATTGGAAGCGCACATTTGCGATATGCAGGGCAGGGTATTGCGGAAAATGTACTCGTCTGCAGATGGGATTGCCTGGGAAGCCCATGTAAATGATTTGCCGGCCGGTAATTACCTGGTGCAAATCATCGTCCCCGGACGGCAACACATGCGCGTATGGCAAAAAAGCCCCTAACGCAGGGTCTTCCTAGCCTTACCGGTTATACGACGGGCATCGAATTTCGCCAAAATAATATTGCAGGCTCACACCCAAAAACATGTAAACGTCGTTGCTTTTGCCATTGCCGCGTTGGCGCCCCGGTTCCCCGATTTTAGGCTCTACCGAGCGGTCGGAGAGGGCTGCCGCCACATCGCCGCGCAAAGACCGGATGTCGCGCCAGTCGGCATACACCCCGCTCACATCGTCGAGATAATCGGTGAAAACCTTGCGGGCGCTGAGTTCGACGCCCAGGCTCCAGCGGTAGGAGAAGTCCACTTTAAAGCCCAGGCCGTATGCCAGCGCTCCCTGCGTGGTGCTGTATTCTTCGCCGCGAAACTGGCCCTCCGTGCCTTGTTCAGGCAAATTGTACCATGTGCCGTCGAGTTCGGTTTGCGGGTTGTAAAAGAAGATCGCCGGCCCGGCAAACACATAGGGCGTGAAATAATAGTCGCGATGGCCGTGCATATAGGGCAGGAAGTTGAACTCCAGCAACATTGCCACGTCGACGAGGTGACTCCGGAACGAGAGATTTCGCCGCTGTTCATAAATATTTTTGGAATCGGCGTCGCTGGCGCTGATCTTGCCATAGCTGCCTCCAAGACGAAAAGCCAGGCGGTCGTTGAAGTTGTAACGCGTATGTATGCCGCCGGCAAGATGCACGCGGTTGAGGCGGTAATTGGTGTTCAGGTCGCCAAAATAATTGGAAGCACCAACCCATCCGCCGAGTTCCCAGCCTTTCATTTGAGCAAATACGGCGCCTGTTTGCACAAAAAAGAATACAGCCAACAGGGTACAAAGTCGAGTACGGTTCATGTGTCGTTTTACCTTAGCCTCCCCTTAAACCCAAAACGGGCATGCACGTTGGAGGACTTGTTTTTAATGATAAAAAACGCGCGCAAAGGTAGGTATGATTTCACCATAATGCGCCGGCGGGAAGGATTTTCCGGGAGAGAACGCCACTTCAACCGGATATGTTTTGAACAGCGGTAGATTTAACCGCCCCGGGGGATTAATGCTCCCGATGCCGGATAATTGCCGGGCGCTGCGACATTTCATGGTAACAAAGTGCATCCTCGGCGTAATAGTGGCAGACCATGCTGCGTCGCGTGGCGCCCGGAATTCGAATGGGTTCACCGCCGTGCAGGAGATTGGCATGCCAAATGAGCACATCCCCGCGCCGGGCAAGGAACAGTTTTTTCTTCAGGTTATGCGCAGCGACCAGTTCGGCAATTTTATCCTCATAACGCCGGTTGCTGGTGTTTCCAATGGTCAGGCGGGTGTTTCCGGAATCGTAGTCGGTGGTCATGACATAGGGCAGGCGGTGGCTGCCCGGATAATAAAAAAGCGGGCCGCAGGCTTCCGTGCAGTCTTCGAGCGCTGTCCAGGTGGCGATTAGGTAACCCGGCGGCTCTGTGGTCATATGAATGGAGTCGGAGTGGGCGCGTTGTTCGCTGCCTTGCACGAAATTCAGCGACTGGAAAGGGATAACCGGTTTGCCCAGCAGAAACGACAGGAGTTTGAGTATTTCCGGATGCCGGAAAAAATAGGCATCGGCAAGGCTGCTCTGGTCATGCAGGTTAAAAATTTTCCGGCCGGTGTAGTTAAAACCGGTTTTTCCGGAGCCCAGCAACCGGTCCACTTCCGCGTTGAGGGCATCGGTATCCGGTTCGGAATAAAATCCCTCGAGGACGAGGTACCCGTCGCGTAGAAATTGCCGCACCTTCGTTTGCAGCGCCGGCTCCATTGTCCGGAAATCCGGGTGTTTTTCCAGCGTTGCCGGCGCGTCGGGCCGGTCGAGCCAGGGGAGTTCCCGGGATTGGCCGGAAAAATCGGCGCTCCCGATCGGGCATACCACGCTTTTTTGCAAACCCAGGCGCCGGTACAGCGCTTTATTCCTTCGCAGATATTTGTAATTCAACAAGTTGTTGAGCACGTAGACCCATTTCAGGCTGCGCAAAAAACCGGTATATTTTTGGAAAATCCGTTGGAGCATAGCCAGGGGGGAGAAATGTAAAAGTCAAAATGTAAAATGTAAAAGTCAAAAGGGAGATCGATCAGGCCTTTGGCCGCGACAAGTTCCCTTTTGACTTTTGCATTTTGACTTTTACATTTTAAATTTCAAAGGTATTTCGTCGAGTTTTTCTCGATCAAAACC
The DNA here is from genome assembly GCA_964484205.1 of uncultured Saprospiraceae bacterium. Taxonomy (GTDB): domain Bacteria; phylum Bacteroidota; class Bacteroidia; order Chitinophagales; family Saprospiraceae; genus M3007. The sequence goes on from CAZAEZ010000002.1 coordinate 220,669, forward strand.
TCCCGGAGTTCTTTCAAAAAGGCGTACTGTTCAGGGAGAATGCGTTTGAAGGCCTCTTTCACGGCAAAGAAGGCGCCTTTCTCCATTTCAGGGATCAGATTTTTGATCTTTTCGCGCGCCTTTTCTTTGGCAACGCGGTAGTCTTCGTAAATGAGGGCGCGCAAGGAGGGCAGTTCGTGCCAGTCGGCCTCAACGGCGATTGCTTTCCGGGCGGCGCCATTGGCATCCGTCACCGGTTCCAGTTCGATGCAATTGTCCTGATTCAACCGCTCCGGTGCATTTTCTGCAGCAGAAATGGCCTGCCACATTGCTTGTTCAGGCAATTCCTGTGCATCCTTGTTTATCAGAAAAACTTCCAGGCCATTTTCCCGGACCCGGTAGATAAACACATCCACTTTTTCATTAACGGGCATGCGTAAGAGTTTTAATGCGCACAAAAAACTGCCTGGAAAACAAGGTGTGTACTGTTTGGTTGCTTGTCCGACTGTTTTTTGGATGAACGCCGCGCAAAGAACGGGAATAATTTGGGAATTGCTCCCGGATATTGGAAACGGACGGACAAATCCGTAAGTCTGTCGGGTCGGACCACTAAATCCGTATGGTCTTGACCTTCGACTTATCCGGTTTTGCCGGCTGGCCTTTGGGTTTCCCTTTTTCCTCTTGCAGTCGCAGGCGTTCTTCCGGCAACAGGTCATCACCTCCCGGAGCCTGACCATCATCGGATGGGAAGCCATCGGGGTTTTGTTGAAAACCCTGTGGCGGAATGCCGTTGAAAAACTGATCGAACAGTTGACCTAAGTCCATAAATCCATCCTGACCGGGACTGCCAAAGGGTGAAAAGTCGAAAAAACTGTCACCCATCCCGTTGAAACTGGTGTCGATCCGGTAGTAGAAATACGAATTTGAATCCGGAGAAAACTGTAGATGGCCGCCCTCAAAAGTGGTGTCGAACGACATGCCCCGGCGCATTTGCTCTTGCATGCGCCGCATCATTTGTTCCATGCGATCGAACATCGGATCGCCGGTTTGTGCGCCGGTCAGGGTGGGGGCCAGCAGTGCCAGGAACAACATCGGAAGGATACGTCGTGCGGAAACAATCAGATTTTGCATAGCATCTATTTTTTTGGTAGGCAAATTTAATAAGGATTGATCAACAAATGCCTAATGCAAAACGATTATGCCAGGTTTGGGTTCACCAGGCATTGGCCGGAGCGCGTACTTTTGCCCGATGAAAATCGCGATTATCGGCGGCGGTGCGGCGGGTTTTTTCGCTGCGATCACGGCAGCGGCCAATCCCGGTGTTCAGGTGGTGATCCTGGAGCGGGGTAAATCGGTTTTGGAAAAAGTCCGGGTCAGCGGCGGCGGGCGTTGCAACGTTACCCATGCCTGTTTTGAAGCGCGCGAATTGATTCGACACTATCCCCGGGGGAGCCGCGAGCTTCTCGGCCCTTTTTTGCGTTTCGGGCCGCAAGACACGGTCGACTGGTTTGCCCGCCGGGGTGTCCGCCTGAAAACGGAGGCCGATGGCCGCATGTTTCCGGTAACCGATGATTCGCAGACGATTGTTTCCTGCCTGTGGGACGCTGCCAAAAAGGCCGGCGTGCAGGTTCGGACCGGTGTGCGGGTAGAAAAACTGGAGCCCCGAAACGGAGGCTGGCTGGTACACCTGGCCGGTCGGGAAACCTTGCTTGCCGACCGCGTGCTGGTAGCCAGCGGCAGCAGTCCGGCGGTGTGGGACATGCTTGCCGGCCTGGGGCTTCAGATCGTTCCACCAGTGCCGTCGCTGTTTACCTTCAACATCAAAGATCAGCGGCTGCAGGAGCTGGCCGGAATTTCGGTGCCGCAGGCTACGCTGGCCATTCCCGGCAGCAAGTTGACCAGCCAGGGGCCCTTGCTCATCACACATTGGGGGCTGAGCGGCCCGGCAGTGTTGCGGCTCTCTGCCTGGGGCGCACATGAATTGCACCGGCACAATTACCGTTTTCCGCTTACCGTGAACTGGCTGGGTGAAAAAACGACCGGCGAAGTGCTTGCCGAGCTGCAGGATTTAAAACTTGAACTCGCCCGCAAACAGATCGGCACCTTCGCCCAATTCGATCTGCCCCTCCGCCTATGGAGCCGCTTGCTTGCTGCTGCCGGAGTTTCCGACGACTTGCGTTGGGCAGATGCCGGAAAAAAACAGCTGCAAAAACTGGCCGCCGAACTCACCGCCGGTCAATTTGCCGTACACGGAAAAAGTACGTTCAAGGAAGAATTTGTCACCGCCGGCGGCGTCGCTCTGCAAGAGCTGAACTTTAAAACTTTTGAAAGCAAGCGGTTTCCCGGGCTCTTTTTTGCGGGCGAGGTGCTCAATATTGACGCCATCACCGGCGGGTTTAATTTTCAGGCAGCCTGGACGGGTGGCTGGATTGCCGGAAGCCATATAGCAGCTTAAACGTGAAGCGGTTTTCCAGTAATATTTGTGGTATACTCGACGTAAAGTGGTTTACAAAAGCGATGATGCCAAGCACATTGTCGACGTGACTTTCCGTCAAATGCCGTCAACGTAAAGAATTTGGAAACGTAATAATCCAGATATCGCACAACCGCAATGTCATTCTGCGCGCGCGGCTCTGAAATCCGGCGCTGGCATGCGGCAGGTGTTCCTCCAGGAGGAGGCGCAGTTCCGGTGGGCCAGGCGTTGCGCCTGCGGTTTGGAGTGCTCCAACAGGAGTTGTTCTTCAAGAAATTGGGCGGCTGTCGGCATAAATTTTATTTCGAAGTACTTTTTTGAAGTGCCGCTTTCACTTGTTCATAGTCGGCGCGGGTGGAATAGCCGTCGCTGGAAAAATATTGGTCGACCTCGTCGATAAAATCAGCCAGGGTTTTGCCGTCGGTGCGTTGGTAGCGTGCATCGGCCCCCTTTTCGAGGAGCGCCTTGCAAATACGCCAGCGGTGGTTTGCCGCGGCATGCAGGAGGGCTGAGGTTTCCGTGCTGTCTACGTCGGTGAACAGGGTATTCGGATTGGCGCCTGCGTCGAGCAGGGCTTCGACCGATTCATTGGGCTGCTTGTAGGCCGTGATCGACTCGAAGAGCAGCGGGCGTTTGAAATGCACATCGCGGGCATTGGGGGCGGCGCCGTGTTGGAGCAGGAGGCGGAGCAACGGGGCATAGCCGACGGTGGCCGGACCGGTATGGATGGGGTTTTCGGTCGTATCGGCGGCGTTGAATTGCGCACCGGCATCGAGCAGGAGGCGGACGCACTCGGTTTTTTCCGCTTCGCGGTAGGAGGTATAGGTTGCTTCGCTTACGGCAAATTCGAGCAGGTTGCCTTCTTCGCCGGTACGTTCAGTGAGTTTGGATACCGGCTGTCCCGCCACCAGTTTTTTTACTTTTTCAATGTCTCCATCGTAGATCGCCAGGGCAATGTTTTGTTTTTGGGCATCCTGAAACCAGGGCGTGCCATCCTGGTTGTAACCGGCGGGTGCCAGTGCTTTCAAATTGCTGATGCTGGTCCAAACAGAATTGGCTGCGTACAAGGCAAAGGGGAGCAAGATGATGCCGAATGCGGCGTATTTAGTGGCTTTGAACGGCAGCAGGTTGAGGATCAGGAGTGCGACCAGGGCGATGATGGCGAGGTAATAAATTGCCTGCCCCATGCCGCGCCCGGCAGCATCGCCGCCTTTGGTGGGGAAGAGGGTTTCAGCGCCTACTAAAATGGCGAGGATGCCGATGACGATCCAATTGATGACGGTGACTACTTTCAACATGGCTATAAGGTTGGATGGTTGACCCGTATTCGGTATTTGGCCAAAGCTTCCGTTGAATGTGTAGCTCAGAGCACCGGTTTCGGACGCTCAAAAATACACGTTCAACCTTAAAAATAAACCCGGTACATCAAATTTGGGAAAACCCCAAACTGCGTCATGTGCCCGACCTTGCCCGGCTCGCCCTCGTCGTAAAACTCCATGATCTTCCCCTTGTGGTTGGTGAGGTTGTCGAGGTTGAGGAAAAGTTCGTGCGTGGCCCGGCGTTTGTTCCACTTGTAACTGGCCGACAGCTGGATCTGGTAGGGCGCCCCGATGCTGCGTTCAAATGCTTTGGAATAATCCCAATAGCGGTTTTGTGCAGGGTCAACGGCGAGATTTCCCTGAGCGTCGCGGAGCAGGGGAATGATCTTCCGGCCGCCGCCCAAAAAAATGCGGCTGTTAATGCCCAGCGTGCGGTTTTTCTTTTTGCCCAGGTTCGGAAATTCCTTGCCGAAAAGCACATTTACCAGGTAATCGCCCGCAAACGGCGTGTTGCGCTCGCGGCCATCGAGCGGCGTGTATTTCGAGCGGTAGAGCGAGGCATTGACCAGAAAGTAGTAGTTCCGGCTGAAAAACTTTTCGAGCGTGAGTTCAAGCCCATAGTTTTTGCCTTTGCCCGCGTTCACCAGTTCCACGTAGCGGAAATCCAGCCCCTCGATAATGGTGGCGAAATAACTGGTGTCCAAATTTTCCACCGGCAGGTTGTAGAGGTTTTGGTAGTACAATTCGAGTTTCGCGCGCAGGTTTTTGCCCAGGCGCTGCTCGAAACCCAGCACGAAATGATCGGCTTTCAGCAAATCCAGGTCGCGGTTGGGCTCGTCGATGCTGCCGTCGGGGCGCTCGACTTTGGCAAAATAATGGTGCACACTTTCCATCGCGCTGTGTTTGCCGTAGCCGAGTCGGATATTGAAGGCCGGTGTGGCTTGCAATTCGAGCGCCAGCCGGGGCTCGAGCGTGCTTTTTTGGTTCCATAACACATTCATGTTGTGCAGGCCGGACACCAGCGTGAGCCGATCGCCCGCGCGCCATTTCCAACTGACGAAACTGCGCAGCGTGCTTATGTTTTCCTCAAAATCGAGCAAGGTAAACTGCGTGTGCTCGTCGCCCCGGAAGGTGCTCTGGTCAAACCGATATCCAAAAAGCGTGTAGTTCGCGCCGGCCTGGATCTTGTGGCGGGCGTTGAATTTGTGCTGAAACGAAACAGCCCCCCGGTAGCCGGGTTTTTGCAACTTGCCCTGAAAATTCAGGTGCCTGCTTACGACAGAATCCCGGAGAAAGGCACCCGTGTCGTCGTACAATTTGATAATGCCGGCCTCGAAAATGTCGTCTTCAATGCCCTCGCTGGAGTAACTGAGCGTCGTGGTGAGCAGGCTGTTTTGGCCAAGGTTCAGGCTGTGCCGGAGGCCGGCGTTGGCCAGGTGCGCTTTTTTGTCAAAATCATTCCGGATACCGGCGCGACTGGCGTTGTTGCCGGGAATGACCCAGAGGGCCGGAGTCACGTCTTCAAAACTGAACCTGCTCAAACCACCCAGGCCGAAAACCGAAAAAATGCCCGCTTTTTGGGTCGGGAGCACCAGTTTAAAGGAAAGGTCCTGGAATTGCAACACCCCGTTTATATCGCCGAGCAAACCCAGTTCGCTCAGCAAGCCCGCCGTCGAGTAGCGGTAATTGACCAAAAACGAGCCGCCGTAGCCTTTTTTAAACGGCCCTTCCAGGGTCAGTTCCGTGCCCAGCAAGCCGAAACCGAAGACCGCTTCGAGTTGTTCGTTGTTGCCCGGCCGGAGCCGCAGGTCGTACACCCCGGAAAGCGCGTCGCCGAACTCCGGCGCAAAGGCGCCCGTGTGAAAATCGGAGGCGGCGAGCAGGTTGTTGTTCAAAATGCTGACCGAGCCGCCGACCGAACTTTGGTCGCCGAAATGGTTGGGGTTCGTAACCGGCACACCTTCGAGCCGCCACTGCACGTACTTCGGGGAATTGCCCCGGACGATGATGTCGTTCGAGCCGTCCTGCGTGCTCGTGATGCCCGCGAAATTGGCGAGTATCCGGCTCGGGTCGTTGAACCCGCCGGCGTAGCGGTTCGTTTCCTCGGGCGAAATAGAGCGGGCGCTCAGCAGGGCCATTTCGTTGATGGCCGCGCCTTTGTGCTGGTTGGCGCGCACGACTAGTTCGCTGATCCTGAGGGTGGATTCGCGCAAGTGCAGGCTCAACACGACTTCTTTTCCCGAATTCACGACGATGTTCGGAACCTCCAGGTTTTCGTAGCCCAGGCAGGAAAGCCGCAGGGCAATTCGACCGATCGGCACGTTTTCCAGGCGGAACTGGCCCGCGGCATCCGTCACGGCGCCTTTGAGCGGTTCGCTGCCGGCGATGAGGACTTGCGCGCCGATGAGCGGCTGTTGGGTGTCGGCGTCGAGGAGGGTTCCCCGGACAGTTTGACTAAGATTTTGACTGTTGAGTTGAAAACAGAGCAGCGCGAGGAGCGCCGCGGTCAACCGGATTTTTTGCTGCATAACGTTCGTTTTAAAAGTTGGAGCAAAAATCCGGGCAGGTGGGGCCGCCGTTCATTGACGTTTGGTAAGAAATTTCTTTTTTACCGCAAAGACGCTAAGTAACGCTCAAAAAATAACTTCCCGATTGGAACGAATTCAGGTTCCTCCCTCGCCTGCGGCGGGTCGGAATGACAGAGTCACGTTGTAAAAAGCCGGGGTGCGAAAACATGGGAATAAAGGAGCATTGTGCCCCTCCCCTTATTACTCAACTCGCCTTGTCATTCCGACCCCGCTCTGCGGGGGAGGAATCCAGGATTAACAAATCGTGAATTTAATTTTTAAGCGTTACTAAGCGTCTTTGCGGTGAAAAATCTCATTTCGCCATGATGCGTTTGCGGATGCGGCTCAGCGACTCCGGCGTGACGCCGAGGAAACTGGCCAGTTGGTATTGCGGCACCCGCTCGAGCAGGTCGGGCCGGGTTTGCAACAAATTCAAATAGCGCTCCTCCGGGCTGGTGAGGATAAATTCGGCGAGCGCTTCCTGGCTTTTTTGCAGTTCCATTTCGACCCCGATGCGGCCGAGCATTTCCATGCGGGGCAGGCGGTTGAAAAATTCCGCTTCGTCTTCCTGGCGCCCTTCGATCAGGGTGCAGGCTTCGTTGCAGACCAGAAAGGACTTCGATATTGTGTTTTCAAAGGTCATACCGTTCGAACTGACGGGCATGCCTTCGGTAAAAAAAGCAGTGGTTTTTTCCTGGCCGTCAACGAGGAAATACTGCCGGATGCAGCCTTGCAGGACGAAATAGCAGATGTTGGCCACCTGCCCTTCCCGGAGCAAGAGCCTGCCTTTCGGGTAGGAGCGAATGGTGATCAGTTCCAAAATGGTTTCGATTTCCGCATCGCTGACCGGCGCGATTTGGCGGATGTAATTGATGAGCACTTGCTCGACGGCAGTGTGTCGACGGGTGGCTTGCGGTTTGCGGATCAGCGTTTCTGGCATGGGCGCGGGTTTTTAAACATTCGGCTGCAAAAGTATCGGGAGGTTGGGGTTGGGCGGGAGAATTTCGACGGAGGGCGGGGTTGGGTGGATTGGGTGTGAAATTGATCTACAGTTCGCCAGCCAGACTTAAAGCAGAATTTGCAGCTTGCCAATTCGGAGGAGGCACCTAATTGGGGAGGTATCACTTACGATCACCATATTTTGGACGCAATTCCTCCAGGGTTTTCAGGTCGGCATGCAGGTCCTCGACAGTAAAATCGGAGGGAACGCCCAATTCGGCCAGTTTGTCATCAAATTCAATCCGGTTTAATTCGGAGAATTTGCGGGCTTGAGCGTAGCTCAGTCTGTTTTTGCGATAGAGTAAAATGGCGAGCTCCACTTTCATCTCCTGCTCGCTCATATTCGTGGCTTCCAAAATGCTGTCCTCTATCAAAACCATGATTCAAAGTTTTTACAAAAAAGGCTTTTCTCGATGAAGAAACACTTTTAGGCATTCGACTAGCCCGTTATCCTGGCATACCCGCCAATCAGCAGATATTCAACCTCATGGGCGTTCAGTAACCGTAAGAATTCTTTGAAGTCGGGTGGTAGCGCTATCATAATTGGACAATCGCATCCGTAGTAATTCCAAGGCGATCAGGCGATCGATCGGCGGTTGGGAGCGCCAGTAACGGGTTTCTTCCAGAACATCCTCTTCTCCAAGTGTTCCAACGGAAAGTACGCTGCGGTTTACGGTTAATAAATGATTCTTCATAACTACCGGATTAGTTGGCCAGTCAAAATTAGGCATTTTTCTCCACCACCCCCAACAACACTTCCAGCGTCCGCATAGTCTGCTTCAAGCTCTGCACCTCATCCTGCACAAAAATCAAATCGCGGTTCGTCTGCTTCAGGTGAAAACTCATGATGCGGCCTTTTTCGCCGACAAACTGGATGATCTTGTTGAAATGCTCGGTTTCGTAAAACGACGACTGCGGGTCGCCCACGAAGTAGCAGCGCAGTTTGCCGCCCTTGAGGATCAACCGTTCAAAGCCCAGTTTTTTGCATTGCCAGCGCAGGCGCAGCGCTTCGAACAGGAAATTGACCTGCTTGGGCAATTTCCCGAAACGGTCTTCCAGCATTTTCGAAAACGCCTCGATACCGGCCTCGTCTTCGATCTCATCGAGTTGGGTGTACAGGCTGAGGCGTTCGTTGGTGTTCGACACGTACTCGTCGGGGATGAGCATTTCCACATCGGTTTCGATGGTCACGTCACGCACATAACTGCCCTTTTTCGCGATCTCGTCTTTGAACAAATCCTTGAAATCGGTTTCCTTGAGTTCCTGGATTGCCTCGTCGAGAATTTTCTGGTACGTGTCGTAGCCGATATCGGCGATGAAGCCCGATTGCTCGGCGCCCAGCAGGTTGCCCGCACCGCGAATGTCGAGGTCGCGCATGGCCACCTGGAAACCCGAACCCAGCTCGCTGAACTCTTCGATGGTGTGCAGGCGCTTGCGGGCCTCGTGGGTGAGCACGCTCATAGGCGGCGCGAAGAGGTAGCAAAATGCCTTGACGTTGGAGCGGCCCACCCGGCCCCGTAGTTGGTGGAGATCGCTCAGGCCGAACATGTCGGCGCGGTTGATGATGATGGTGTTGGCATTGGGGATGTCGAGTCCGGTTTCGATGATGTTGGTGCACACCAGCACGTCGTGTTTGCGGTCGATAAACTCGACGAGCACTTTTTCCAGCCGGTCGGATTCCATTTGGCCGTGCGCCATGGCGATGTCCACATCGGGGCAGATGCGGCGCAGCAGTTCCACCATTTTCGGCAGGTCGGCCACGCGGTTGTGTACAAAAAACACCTGGCCGCCGCGGTGCACTTCGTAGTAGATGGCGTCTTTGATCAGTTCGTCATCGAACACGCGGATCTCGGTGTGAATAGGCTGCCGGTTGGGCGGCGGCGTGCGCAGGATGCTCATGTCGCGCGCGGCCATGAGGCTGAATTGCAGGGTGCGCGGAATGGGCGTGGCGGTGAGGGTCAGCGTGTCGACGTTGACTTGCAGTGCGCGCAGTTTTTCTTTGGCGGCTACGCCAAATTTTTGCTCCTCGTCGACCACCAATAGTCCCAGGTCTTTGAATTTGGCGTCCTTGTTCAGCAGGGCATGCGTGCCGATGATAATGTCGATTTGGCCGGAGGCCGTTTTTTGAAAAATTTCTTTTTTCTCCTTGGCGGAGCGAAAGCGGTTGACGTAGTCGACCGTAACCGGGAAATCGGCCAGGCGCTCGGTGAAGGTGCGCCAGTGCTGCAGGGCCAGGATGGTGGTGGGCACCAGCACGGCCACTTGCTTGCCGTCGGTCACCGCTTTGAAGGCGGCGCGGATGGCCACTTCGGTTTTGCCGAAACCCACGTCGCCGCAAATGAGCCGGTCCATGGGATAGGATTTTTCCATGTCGGCCTTGACGTCCTGCGTGGATTTTTCCTGGTCGGGCGTGTCCTCGTACATGAAGCTGGCCTCCAGTTCATTTTGCAGGTAGCCGTCGGGCGGGAAAGCATGGCCGGGCGCGGCGCGGCGCTTGGCGTACAGTTTGATGAGGCCGGCCGCGATGTCCTTGATTTTCTTTTTGGTGCGGGCCTTGAGTTGTTTCCAGGCGTCGGAGCCGATCTTGGAGAGTTGGGGCGACTCGCCTTCCTTGCCCACGTAGCGGGAAATCTTGTGCAGCGAATGGATGCTGACGTAGAGGATGTCGTTGTTTTTGTACACCAGCCGCACGGCTTCCTGCTGCTGGCCGCCGATCTCGATTTTTTGCAAACCCGAGTAGCGGCCCACGCCGTGGTCGATGTGTGTGACAAAATCGCCGGGCTGGAGTTCGCGAATGAGGCGCACGTTCAGCGCCTGTTCTTTGGTGAAACCCGTGCGGAGTTTGTAGGCGTGAAAGCGCTGAAATATCTGGTGATCGGTCAGGCAGGCGATCTTCAGGTCTTCGTCGATGAAGCCGTTGGACAGGGCAGTTTCCACCGGGTGCCACTCGATCTGGGCTTTCAAATCCTTGAAAATGGATTGCAGGCGCGTGAGTTGTTTGGGGTTGTCGGAGCAGATATAAATTTCGTAGCCGCTGGCCCGCAGTTCGTGCAGGGTGCGAATGAGCAGGTCGAAGTTTTTGTTGAAACTTGGCTGCGGCTTGCCGTGGAAGGTTACGGTTACCGGGGAGCGTTGTGTGCGGGATGGTTGGGACATGGTATTTTTTCTCGGGGCAACAATTCGGGAAAGTTGTTGCCCCGAACAGCAGGCCGAAAAGGCATTATCGGTTTTTGATCATTTCCCGCCGCGTTTTTTGCACAAACTCCACGGTCGCATCTACGAACTCGGCCACTTCGGCGTCGGTCCAGTCGGGAAATTTTTGGAGCGTTTTGAGGGTGATGGCGTGAATTGTTTCCTTGCGGCCTTGTTCTAAACCTTGCTCCAAACCTTGCTCCAAACCTTGTTCCAAACCTTCATTTCGACCTTCATTCCGACCTTCATTCCGACCTTCTTCCAAACCTTTCCGCTTGGCTTCTTCTTCCCACTCTTCTCTGATGAATCTTGGCACTTCATCTCCAAAAATCTCATGAATAAAATCGATCACCTGTTGTGGTGGTTTGGATGAATCCTTCTTCAGTTCTTTAAATTCTACTGATGACATATCCGTAATCTTGAAGAGGTAAGTGGTTAATATCTGGATAAGAATACCTTCTCTTGAGTCTTTATAAAACGGCTCCTCAAAAGTAAGGATTTTTCGCTTGTTCTCGTTTATCCGACGCTTATCCCGGGCAAATTTCAAGGCTAAAAGCAAATTGATCAAATATTCACTTCCCTTTTTATCCTCAATTACCTGCCGCGGCATCTGACTCAAATCTGTTAACAAATAATGGAAATTTGGGACAAAAACACGCCAGTCTTCCGGCAAGCCTGAAAAGTGACCCCAAAAAGGATTTTGCTCCCACCCTCGTTCGCCGTGGTAAACGACGATCGGGACGATTACCGAAAGTTGCCGCCCGTTTTTAATATCGTCTTCCCAGATTTGCAACAAATAATCCAGCAGTTGCAGATGAACAGGGAAGGTTGGGATATAGCTTTTGTGTTCAAATAAAAACAGCAGTCGGGCAAACGCGCCGTTTGTCAGCCGGGCTTCGTACAAGACATCACTGAAAGAAATACCGAAGCGTCCACTGACAAAAGCGGTATCAATTTTCCTGAAAACGGAAAAATCGATTTGCTTGTGGACGGCTGCGGGGGTATAGTGCAACAGGTAGTTTCGCGCAATTTTCGCATCGCTGAAAAAAGCCTTGAAAACAGCGTCATGCGCCTTTTCATTTTTGTGTAAAACGGGGCGTTTTTTCATGGGTCCGGGTTTCGTTCGTTTCGAACCCCGAAAGTAAGACGCCTTGTTTTTAAAACAAAATATTTTTTAATTCGCCATTTTGAAAACTTAAAGTTTTTAAAATAACGCTTCAAAAAACTACTCCTTTTTCGCGCATCCACCACCTCCAAAAATTACATTTGCTTTACGGTTGGCGTTTCGCTTTCAACGCCCAACCGCCGCACATGAAATCAATCCTCTGGAAAATCGCCAAATACACCGGCATCAGCCTTGGCGGCATCTTGCTGCTCCTGTTTTTGCTGCCCATCCTTTTCCCGGGTACCATCGCCGAACAAATAAAAACCTGGACCAACCAAAGCATCGAAGGCGAGCTCAATTTTTCCAAAGTCCGGCTCTCGTTTTTTCGCCATTTCCCCGCGCTCACGCTCACCCTTCACGATTTTTCGCTGACCGGCGCTGCGCCCTTTGCCAACGACACGCTCATCGCAGGCGAAGCGCTCAGCTTCGGCATCGACCTGGCATCTGTTTTTGGCGACAGCATCGAGGTCAGGCAGTTTTTTGTCGACAAGGCCTTCATCAATATTCAGGTGGACAAACAGGGGAATGCCAACTACAACGTGTACAAAGGCGGCAATTCCGAAACCACTGCCGACAGCAGCACCGCCCGGCTCAACATCGAAAGGATTTTAATCAACAACAGCCGCCTGGTTTATAACGACCGCTCGGTGCCCATGCTCCTGAAGGCCGACGGCTTCCGCTACGAGGGGCGTGGCGATCTTGCCAACAGCCAGTTCGACCTGCAATCGCGCCTGCATGCCGAGCAGTTCGATTTTGTGTACGACAGCACGATTTACCTGAAACGCAGGCATGTGGAAGCCGACCTCCTCACGGGCATCAATACCGCTTCCCTGGAGTTCAGATTTTCCAAAAACAACTTGCTCATCGGCAAACTTCCCGTCGATTTTACGGGTAGCATGGCCATTCTGAAAGACGGCTACGACATCGACCTGAACGTCGTTTCCGGCACCACCGACTTCGGCAATATTTTCTCCGCCCTGCCGCCCGAGTACGACGACTGGTTTGCCGAAACGACGTTTCGGGGGGAGTCCCAAATAAAAGTAACCATGAAAGGCAGTTACCGGGCAGCCGACGGGCTGGCACCCGATCTCTCGGTGGAACTCAAGGTGAACGACGGCATGATCGACCACAACAAAGCGCCCGCGCCACTGCAAAATTTCTGGACGCATGCCGCGCTGTCCATCCCCGGCCTGGACCCCGACAAAATTCAACTGTCGGTCTTCAACCTGCAATTCCAACTCAACGGTGCGCCCACAACGGCCTCCCTGATTTTTAAAAACCAGGACCAACCGTACCTGAAATTCGACCTGAAGAGCAACCTGGACCTGACACTGCTCGACCGCGCGCTGGGGCTTTCCGCACTCGATCTGCGCGGCCGGCTTCAGCTGAATGCCTGGGTCAACGGCTATTACCGCAGCGGCCAGAATCCGGATAATTTCCGGCCGGAAATCATCACGCTGTCCATCCCGAGGTTCAACCTGGAAGCCGGCATCACCGACGGTTATTTCAAAGATGCCGCCCTGCCTCTGGCGGTTGAGCAGGTGCAGGCGCAAATTCAACTTGGGTGCGTCACCGGCAAACTGGAGGATATCGCCGTTGCCATCTCCGGGTTAAATGCAGCCATCGGCTCGGGCCGGCTTGCCGGAAACCTGGCGGTGAAGGGCCTCGAAAAAAGAACGCTGCAAGCCGACCTCAACGCCAACCTGCGCCTCGAAGACCTTGCGCGCGCCATTCCAATGGATGGCTACGTGCTCGGTGGCGAATTGCACGCTAACCTGAAAGCAAACGGGCCATTCGATCTTGAAAAAAAACAGTTCCCCGCCGCCGAAAACACCCTGAAACTCAAAAACGGCCGCATTCAAACGCCGTATTACCCGCATCCCGTCGAGCAGTTGCAACTGGCGATACAGCTCGATTGTAAAACCGGCAACTACCGCGATCTGGCCATCCAACTCAAGCCCGTTTCGTTTGTATTTGAAGAAAAACCGTTTGCGCTGAACGCTGTTTTCCAAAATCCGAAAAACCTCCGCTACGACATTACCGCCAAGGGCACGCTCGACCTGGGAAAAATCTACCAGGTGTTTGCCATAACCGGGTACGACATCACCGGCCTCTTGCAGGCCAACCTCGACCTGCACGGCACGCAAGCCGATGCACTGGCCGGCCGCTATCAAAAACTGCGCAACAGCGGCACACTGCGGGTGGAAAACCTGGAATTGCGCAGCAACGACTACCCTTTCCCGTTTTTTATTCCCGATGGCACATTGCGTTTCGAGCAAGACAAAGCCTGGCTGAAAAACACCCTGCTCCGCTACCGGCAAAACGCGTTTACCCTGAACGGCTACGCCGAAAACTTTATCGGCCACAGCTTGCAAGGCAGCGTGCTGAAAGGCAAACTCAGCGTGCGCTGCCCCCGGCTCCTGGTCGACGATTTTATGGTATTTGCTTCGCCCGCCGAAGCTTCACCCGCCGAAGCCTTGGCGAAGGCGGGCTCGGCCACCCCCAGCGCCCCGGGCGTCGTGCTGCTCCCGACCGACATGGATTTAAGCCTTGAAGCCGCCATCCAAAAAATAATTTACGGCCAAACAACCTTTGAAAATTTCAGCGGCCAACTGGCCCTGCAAAACGGAAAACTCGCCTTGCGGCAAACGCAGATCGGAATAGCCGGCGCCACCGTCCGCCTGGAAGCCGATTATGCGCCCGTGAACCTGCGCAAGGCCACGTTCGGATTTTCACTCAAAGCCGACTCCTTCGATGTTAAACGGGCGTACCGGGAAGTGCCCATGTTTCGTGAAATGGCGAGCTCGGCGGAAAAAGCGGAGGGACTTGTCTCGGTGGATTACCAGTTGCAAGGCCGCCTGAACGATAAAATGGAACCCGTGTACCCCAGCATAAAAGGCCAGGGCGTGTTGAAACTGGAACGGGTAAAAGTGCGCGGCCTGAAACTTTTTGGCGCCGTCAGCCGGGCTACCGGCCGCGACAGTATCAACAACCCCGACCTGAAAGCCGTGGTCATGAAATCCACCATTGCCAACAACATCATCACCATCGAACGCACCAAAATGAAAGTGTTCGGCTTCCGGCCGCGCATCGAAGGCCAAACCTCGCTGGATGGCCGCCTGAACCTGCGCTTCCGGCTCGGCTTGCCGCCCTTTGGTATTTTGGGCATTCCCATGACCATCACCGGCACTTCCGACCACCCGGTGGTGACTATCCGCAAAGGCAAGGAGGAAGATGAATTGGAGGAGGTGGAGGATGAGGAGCAGTAGGGTTCACAACGTCGGCAGGGTTCGCAACGTCGGCAGGGTTCACAACGTCGGCAGGGTTTCAAACCCTGCCGACGTTCAATTATTCAAAACCGCTGCATCAACTTCGTATTCACCAGCAGGTAATCATTCCCCTGGCTATCGAACGTGTTTTCCACAAAAACATAAAAACCCAGTTTTTTAAAAATATTCCAGGAGAAACTGCCCCCGACGATATTCTGATTGGTCGAATACCCGTAAAACGGGAAGGTATAATCTACCCGGCGGTAGGAAAGTTCCAGATTGAGTTTCCCTTTGAAAACATCTTTCAGTAAGCGCAGGCCGAAGGTTGTGCCGTTTAAATACCCGCTTTGCAGGTAGTTTGCCGTGAGCGTTGCGCTGGCTTTGAGCAGGGGCACATGGTTGAAGTTCACGTAGGAATTCAGGTTTTTGGCATCGTTGGCCTTGCTTTTCTGGAAACGCCAGCTGCCGGTCAGGCCGCAGCTGAGCCATTTTGCGGGGCGCATGTTCATCCCCAGGCGCAAGCCTTGGCGGGTTTCCTGATCGATCAGCTGATCGAGGTACGTTTTGTATGATTCGTAGTAAATGATGTTTTTCCGGTTGTCGTACGACAGCGAAAGATTCAAATTTCGGGAAAACCGATAGCGCAGGGATGCAAACAGGTTGGTCAGATTCGGTTGCATCTTGGCTTCGCTGTTGATGAATTGATACAGATCCATTTCCATGGAGCCGAACAGGTTCAGGTTTTTCAGCAACTCGTCCGAATGCTGGAAATACACGAAGCGCCGGTCTACGGCCGATTTGTTCCGTTGCTCCACCACGCCCAGCGTGCTCTGGTGGTGCCGTTCGTGCGCTTTCGACCCGAATCCGACATAAGCCCCGGCCTGCAAAAGATCGGCATCAAAGCTATAGTCGAACAGGTTTGGGCGCGAGCCCGCCAGCACACCGGTGAAAAAATGCCCAAAGCCGGTTTCAAACTGCACACCGTCTACCGCGCCAAGGTTGGTGATTTTGGAGTTGATGCCCCGGCCGGCACTCAGACTGGTGGTTTCATTGAAATGCCAGGTGGCGGAAAGCGCGTAGACTTTGAGCGCGTTGTTCAGGTTGCTCTGCACGGCGGCCCATTCGCCGAGCGTATGCCGGAAGGTGACGTAGGCGTTGGTTGAAAATTTTGAATCGTTCAGGTGGTCGCCATTGAAGACGAAGGCGTAACGCATGCGGGTGGTCTGGCCCCGGTCGGAAATGTTGCTGTAGGAAGCGGCGGATACCCGGGCCCGGACGCGCTGATCAGGCGTGACCAATGCCGGGGCGGGTTTCCGGTTTTCCGGCTCCGGTTTGACAGCGGGCGCCGGGGCAGGCGGTTTTTGGGGCTCCGGTTTGACTGGCGGGGCTTGCCCGGTGTCTGCGGCGGGTTTTGCAGAAATGGTATCCTTCAACTGCACCGACACGCCCGCAAGCGGCGTGCAAACACAGGAAATGGAAGACTTATTCGCAACAACCAGGGCCGGTGCCAGCACGCCGCCTTTTTTCAAAAACAGCGTATCGCCAACGGCGATTCCTTTGGTCGACGAAAACTTCACGTACACATGCTGCGCGGTAACATAAGATACCGCCCCCGTTTCATGCCGCTGCTGCGCCAGCAACCCAACCTGACTCGAAAAAAGCAAAACCCCGATTACCGCAAGTCCATAGCGCATCTCAATTTCCGTTTGGATGGCAGGATAAACACGCCGGACTCGAAAACGTATAGCCGTTCACCCCATCGTGATCATTGTCGGTTTTGTTTTTGGTATGGCAGGTTGTGCAACTGAACACCGCATAATTCCCGGCAGAAGTGTGACAGTCGGAGCACTGGTCCCATTTGTTTTTATGCTTTCCACTGTAAATCGGGAAGTTCATATCGTCGTGATCGAAGGTAGCCGGCGTCCAGCCGGACTCGGTATGGCAATCGGCACAAGTCGTCGGGAATCCCGCCGAGGCGTGCTGCGGACTGTTGGTTTGGTTGTAATCGGCCTGGTGGCAACTGACGCAGGCAGTCGGCGTGCCGGCATAAGTGGAAACATGGCATTGCTTGCAGTCGACCGTCACATGGGCGCCTTTGAGTGGAAACTGAGTTTTGCTGTGGTCAAAACTGCCGTTTTCGTCGCCGGTCGGGTGGCAGGCCAGGCAGGCCGGGCTGCTGTACGAATAGCCGCCAATGCCGTTGTGGTGGTTGTCGGTTTCCGGATTGGTGTGGCAAACCGTGCAGGAAAAAACGGCGTAGTTCGACGGGTCGGTATGGCAATCCGCGCAGTTGTTCCATTCGCCTTTGTGTTCGCCGCTGTAGATGGGAAAATGCAGGGCGTCGTGTTGCGCAAATTTCGCCGGCATCCAGTCTGGGTCGGTCGTATGGCACTCGATGCAATTTTGGGAAAAATTGGAAACCACGTGATTGGGGTTCAGCGCCGTTGCGAAGTCCGTTTGGTGGCAGGCAATGCAATCCGACGGGGTGTTCGAATACGTGCCGTTGGTATGGCAACGGGCGCAATCGGCAATATCGTGCCCCTTGGTCAGCGGGAAAAAATCGTGGCGCACCTTGCTGGTCGTCCAGTCGAACCGGGACACATCGTGGCAGTCCGAGCACTGGGTCGAAAATCCGGCGGCCTGGTGGTTGGGGCTCGCTGTGGCCGCATAGTCGGCCTGGTGGCAGTTGATGCAATCGTTCCCAAGGCGGTCGAAACGCAGGCCGGTTTCCGACTTATGGCAATCGGCGCAGGCGGCAAACGTATGCGCGCCCAACAGGGGAAAGCCGTTGTCCTGGTGCAGTTCCGGGATCACATCCACCAGCCAGTTATTCGTGCTGTGGCAGCGGGCGCAATCCGCCCCGACGGTTCGCTGGTGCACATCCAGATGGCAGGCAAAACAATCGGATTTTGCTTCCGAAAAAACCATGCTCTGGTGACAGCCGCGGCAATCCACGCGGACGTGCTGGCCAGTCAGCGGGAAGTTGGTTTTCGTATGGCTGAACCGGGTGGTGTCCCAGCCGATCTGCCAGCCAGTCGTTTTTGAAAAAACAGGCCCCTGCCGGTCCCAGGCATCGTACGGGATTTCCCAGCCGGTGGTCAGGTGGCAGTCGGCACAATTGACCCGGAAATTGGCGCCGTGCGGCGATTGCGCCGGCAGCGCCGCAGCCAGGCCCAGCCAGAGCATCAGAGATGACAATCTATGCATTGGAAGCGTTTTAATTTGTACTGAACAATAGCAACGCCCGCTTCTTCCACCGTTTTGTGGCACTTGGCGCAGGCGACGCCGGCGTGTTTCCCATCCAGCTTGAAGGCGGTTTTATTGTGGTTGAATTTTTTGATGGCCCAGCTGTCGAATGCATGGCAGCGCAAACAATCCGTCTGACCGTTTTGGTCAAATTGCGCGCCGTGCACATTGTCGTGGCAGGCGGCGCAGCTGCTCGGCGTGCCGGCAAATTGCTGAAAACGCTCGGGCAGTTTGCCGTCGTCGTCTTTGCCGTGGCAAGCCATGCAGGCCTGTTTGGCGTGCGCACCCTGTAATTTGAACGCCGTTTGCTTGTGATCGAAGTGGTTTTCCGCCCAACTGGCGGTCACGTGGCAACGCTTGCAGTCCTGACCGGGATAGTATTTTTTATCTAAAAAACCTTCGTGCACGTCGGTGTGGCAGTCGGCACAGGTTTCGCCGATGTTCCGGAACTGCCATTTTTTTTCGGTGTCGGGCTTGTGGCAGGCAAAACAGGGGGTGGCGGCATGCCCGCCGTCGAGGGGGAATTTTGCCTTGGCATGGTCGTCAATGCCGAATTGGCTGGTTTCAAACCCCGCTTCGGTGTGGCATTCGCGGCAATCGGGACTAATGCCCAGGATGGAAGCCATCTGCCCTTCGTGGTAGTCGGTGTGGCAATCGGCGCAGAAATAGTAGCGCACAGGTTTGGTAAAGCTGCCCGACGTGTGGCATTGTTTGCAACCGACCGTTTGGTGTTTGCCCACCAGGTCAAAACCCGTGCGGGCGTGGTTGAAATTTTTCAGCGTGCCCGACACCCGAAATGAACGCTCGTCGTGGCACTCGGCGCAGTTGGTCCCGAATTTCCGGTCGTGCACATCCTGGTGGCATTGGACGCAATCAGTGGTCCGTGTGCCCAGCCGGTCCTGGAAAATTGTGGTGGCGGTGGCGCGCATGCTATGGCATCCGGCGCAGTCGACCTGCCCGTGTTTGCCTTTCAGGGGGAAATGGGTTTCGCTGTGATCGAAATTTTTCAACCCGGCGGTCGAAAGGAAGGATTGCTCCGTATGGCATTGCTTGCAGTTGGCGCCGAGGTTGGAGTTGTGCGGATCGCTGTGGCAACTGTTGCAATTGTCAAAGGCCAGGCCGGTAAATTGTTTGAAAACCTTGCCGTTGCGGACCTCGTCTTTGTGGCAGGACTTGCAATTCACCAGCTTGTGCTGGCCCCGCAGGGGGAAATCGGATTTGCCGTGATCAAACTTCGACGCTGGTGCAAATGCTGTGGTGGTGTGGCATTTTGAGCAATCGCTGGAGAGCGTTTTCTGGTGGTAGTCTTCGTGGCAGGCAATGCAATCGGTGCTGAGTCCCAGGTAGGTGTCGGGCCGTTTTTTGAGTTCCCGGTCGTCCACAAAATCGGGCTTGTGGCATTGCCGGCAATCGATGCGCTGGTGCGCACCGGTCAGTTTAAAACCCGCCAGGTCGTGGTTGAATTTGTTTTTGTCAAACCGCACCATATCGAAATTGCGGCCGTGGTGGTCGCTGTGGCAGGCGGTGCAATCTTTCCCTTTGATCTCCCGCGAGGCGTGGAAGCCGGCGCGTTTGTCGACCCTGGATTTTATTTCTTTATGGCAATCGAGGCATTTCGCGTTCGACACCTTGTCGCCCAGTACGTGGCATTTGGTGCAGTTGGACAGGCCCTCCAAATGGGCGTGCGCTTTCGACAACTCGCCCGGTGACAATTGGGCCTTGGCAACACCGGAAAACAAGGCCAGGAAAAGCGCGGAGATTGCAGCAATACGCTGAAAGGAAAAAGAGGAAAGGATCGGCAGTGGGCCGTGCGGGTTCTTTTGTTTTGCCTTTTTTAAGGAGAAAAACCGGAGATCGGGACGTATCAGCGCGGCGCAAAACAAAAGAACAAAGGAGCAAATAACCAGTTGTTCAGAAAGCATGGGTACGGATTAAAAAATTCGATCGGTGGCCAAAGGTAAACCGAATGCGCCTGTCTGAACCATGACTTTTATCACGCCTGACGCTAAGTTTGCGGGCGTTAAATCAACTGCGTCAGCAAGGCGGTTTTGTCTGCCTCCGGCCGGGATGCGTACTGTACGGCTGCTGCAAACGGGATGTTGTTCCGGGTAATTTTTTTAACAGTCCTGCTTCCGGCAAACGATGCGATAAAATTATTAAATCCCAACAGTGATCAATCCAGATGTCTCCCTTCGGTCGACATGACAGTTGTTTACACTAAAAACTAAATTTTATCGGATTTCTCGCTACGCTCGAAATTGCGGCAGTGCGCAGGTGAAATTTCGAGCGTAGCGAGAAAGCTGATAAGTTGTATGCTTCTTCAAGAAAGTTGTCATGTCGACCGAAGGGAGACATCTGGGTAGACCGCAAATTGATTTTTTTAAAAAAATTGTCCCGCATTGTCCGAAACCGGTCCGCCCGTTCGTCTACGGTTTGTGTTTATTTTTGAAACACGCTAAAAACACTTTTTTCACTAAAAAATTTAAGGTAATGGACAAGTACATGATGATCTTCCGCAACACTCCGCAAAGTGAAGAGGCGTACGCCCAAATGTCGCCCGAGGAAATGCAGGCTTCGCTCGAAAAATGGAACAGCTGGATCGGCGGTATTGCCGCGCAAGGCAAGCTGGTGGGCTCGGACGCGCTGGAAGGCGGCGGAAAAATTGTCAGCGGCGCAAAAAAAGCCGTAACCGACGGCCCCTACGTCGAAAGCAAGGAACTGGTGAGCGGCTACCTGATCATGCAGGCCGCCAGCGAAGCCGAGGCGCTGGAAAATTCCAAAGGTTGCCCGATCTTTGAGATCGACGGCTCCGTGGAAGTGCGCAAACTCATGGTGTTTGAGTAAAAACAATGTTGGAATCTACAAACGTACATGTATCGGTGGAGCATCTTTTCCGGCACGAGTCGGGGAAGATGCTCGCCGTTTTAGTCAAACTCTTCGGCTTGCCGCAGGTGGGCGTGGCGGAAGATATTGTGCAGGAAACCCTGCTCGCCGCCCTCGAAACCTGGAAACTGCGCGGCATGCCCGACCAGCCGCGCGCCTGGCTCTACCGCACCGCCAAAAACAAAACCATCGACTTCCTGCGCCGCGAGCGGAATTTCCAGGCCAACATTGCCCCCAACCTGCACGAATCCGCCGCCCAACACACGGCCCCCGGTAGCTGGCTCGACAACTTTTTCCTCGATACCGAAATCGAAGACGCCCAGCTGCGCATGATGTTCGCCTGCTGCCACCCCGCTATCCCCGCCGAAGCCCAACTGGTGCTGATGCTGCGCACCCTGTGTGGCCTGAGTATTCGCGAGATCGCCGCCGCTTTTTTGCAGCCTGAAGAAACCATGGCCAAACGGCTGTACCGTGCCAAGGAAAAGATACGCCAGGAAAACCTGACGCTCGACGTGCCCGCCGGCGCCGAACTTGCGCCCCGGCTCGACGCCGTGTTGCAGGCCATTTACCTGCTGTTCAACGAGGGCTACAAATCGGCTTCCGAAGCGTCTGTGATCCGCCGCGAGCTCTGCGAGGAAGCCCTGCGGCTGGCCGATCTGCTCGTCCGCCACCCGGCCGGACAATTGCCCAAAACCCACGCGCAAGGGCGACCGCAAGGGCGACCGCAAGGGTCGCCCCTACAATTGCCCAAAACCCACGCGCTCCTGGCCCTGATGTGTTTCCAGGCCTCGCGTTTCGATGCCCGCCTGGACGAAGACGGCGCGATCATTTTGTTGGAAAACCAGGACCGCAGCCGATGGAACCAGGGGCTGATCACTGCCGGTTATGCCCACCTGCGCCAATCGTTTCAGGGCAATGAAATCACCGAATACCACCTGGAAGCGGCCATCGCTTCCTACCATGCCTCTGCGCCCGGTTTTGACCAAACGAACTGGAAAAGTATTTTTTACTGCTACGATTTGTTGCTGAAAATCAATGCCTCGCCCTTCGTGGCCCTCAACCGGGCCATTGCGCTGGGTTATGCCGACGGGCCGCAGGCGGGCATTTCGGCGCTGCAAAGCATTTCGGAACTGGAGCAGCATTATTTGTACCATGCCGCCTTGGGCGATTTTTTTGTAAAACTCGGTGATACTGCGGCGGCGCGCCAGGCGTTTGAAACAGCAATCAAATTGGCGCAGTTGCCGGCTGAGCGGCGGGTGCTGGAATTAAAACTGGCTGCGTTGAAACCTTCCTGAACCACATAAATGCCCCTGACTTATGAAAATTCTCGCTGTTGTTTCCCTCCTGTTTTTTGCCACACAGGCCTTTGCCGATCTGGGCGGTTGCGTGGTGTACAAGGCCAAATATGTGATGAAAAACGGCCAGTCGGTTACGGGCTATTTGCCCCTGTGGTCTTACGAGGATTATTCCTATCTGGACGAGCACAGCCAAAGCAATGCTTATTGCAGCGACAAGGCATTTCAACAACTACTCAACCGCGTTTTTTACCAGGAGCAGAAGAAACTCGAATTCGGTCTTTTTGAAAAACTGGATTTGGTGCAATTCAGCCAGGCTGCCAACCGGAACCATTCTATTATACACAGCTATGCTTTTACGGATTCCGGTTCTATCCGGACCCTGCACCTGGATAGCATCCGATACACGGTTTTTTTACAAGCCAAAAACGCGGAATGGGATTATCCGGAAGTCGGTATTCAGGTTTTGGATGTGAAAACGGCCAACATGATGCGGGAACAAAAGGTGGTAAACCAGGCCGGCCTTTCCCACCCGTCTATGCCGGAGCGGCCGGGCTCGAACTATGAACACTATTTTGATCAGTACGATGTGCTGAATTACAACAAAAACATTTCCCAGGCGGCGCTCGAGGCTAAACTGGCGGCGCTTTCGAAAACGTTTTACGCTCCGGAATTGCGGTATATCCAATCCAAAGGCGCCATGAGCGCGAAGCAGTTTGAAGTGGAAAAACAGCGCGTGGTGTTGCCGATTATTTTGAAATTGCGGGCGGAGGGGATTATTCTGATCCAACGGTATATGACTTGTTGAGAATGTCGGCAGGGGTTTCGAAACCCCTGCCGAGGTTATAATTTGACATACGCCTCAGCACTCATTACCGGCAAATCGGAATCGATAAAATCTTTCGGATTCCGGGTAATGATGACACTTGCCGAGTTGTTGAGCGCGGTAAAATACTGGAAGGCATCTTCAAAATCCCTGATGTCGGAAACCAGCGCCAGATCGATTTCCTTGCCGCTACTGGTGCAGACCGTACTGATTGTTCGAATACCCATCAAGGCTTGCTTTGCTTTTTCCCGGCCCAGTTGCTTTCGCAAAATATATTCAGTGGAAATATAACTCATCGTGCTGATCAGGAGCTCGATCTCGTTTTGTTCGGCTTTCAGGAACAAAGCCTCGGCATACTGGAAATAGGGTTCGCGCCGACCCAGCCAATCCAGGATAATATTGGTATCTGCAAAAACGACCTCTTTTTTCATTGGTATTTCGTTTCGAGGTAGTTCGCGTGGTCTTCCCGGTAGTCGGTGTCTTCCAGTTTGATTATTCCGCTTAATTCCTGCACGATACTGCCTTTTCGGGGAGTTTTTGGACTGCGTTCAGCGCTGTCCGAGTAGTCGGAAACCAGTTTAAGAAAGAAGTTTTCCACCAGGGAGGAGAGGCTCACGTTGTGGTTCCTGGCGTAGTTTTTGGCGCGCTCGATGATCTCTTTGTCGAGGCTTAGGGTTAGCTTGGTATCCATGACGGTCTGTTTTTACGTACAAAAATATGGTTTTTATACGTATTCTTCAAGGGCCTTCCACACCGTTTCTTTTTTGGTGCCGCCTTTTGGCCGACCCTCAAAAAACCAGAAAAGTTAAATGCCTGGAATGCATGGGGAAGTGGAAAGCCCCAAAGTCGTAGTGCGAGCGGTGGTAAATCCTGCCTTAGCCGGACCGTATGTTAGAAGTAAAAAACGAAGGGGTCGCTCGAAGCGACCCCTTCGTTGCAATCCTGCCTTAGCCGGACCATGTTTTAGAAGTCCTAAAAGTAATAATATGAATTGGGAATCAGGTACTTGCGGCGAAAAAACCTTCGCAAAATCCGGGCGAAAAAGGTTAAGTCTTTGTTAAAAAACGGCGGTTTTTCGGGCTGAAACGGTCGTTTTGCGGCGGCTTTCGCAAATTTAGATTTTTGGTTTTCAGTGGTTTATGCCTGGAAATTGGCGTTGGCAGCATAAATTTTCACCACGGCGGCATGGAGCACGCCGCGCATTAAACTCCGTGCCCTCCGTGTCTCCGTGGTAAAAAATCTCACTCGCTCCGCAAACTCTCCACAGGATTGGCCAGCGCCGCCCGCATACTCTGAAAACCCACGGTCAGAAAAGCCACCAGCCCGGCCACAACACCGGCCAGCACAAACACCCACCACTGCATGTCGATGCGGTAGGCAAAATCGGCCAGCCACTGGTTCATGAAGTAGTACGCCACCGGCGAGGCCAGGAGCAGGGCCAGCAGCACGAGCTTCAGAAAATCCCGCGACAGCAGCCCGACAATGCCGCCTACCGATGCACCCAGCACTTTGCGCACGCCGATTTCCTTGACCCGCTGTTGCGCCGCATGGGTAGCCAGCCCAAATAGGCCCAGGCAGGAGATCAGGATGGCCAGCAAGCCGAAACCCTTGCAGGTGGCCGCCAGGCGGTTGTCGTCTTCATAAAACCGGGCAATTTCCTCGTCGAGGAAGCGGCCCTCAAACACTTGCTCGGGCATTACCTTGTCGAAGCTGCGTTGCAGGGCCGCCAGGGTGCCGGAAATATTGTCGGGGCGCAATTTCACCCCGGTAATCCAGTAATAATCGAGCAGGGTGGTCATGAGCAGCGGCTCGTGTTCCTGGTGCAGGCTGTGCGTGTGAAAATCTTCCACTACGCCGGTCAGCTCCACCGGCCTGCCGCCGCCGAGGTAGAGTTTTTGGCCGACCACTTCCGCCGGATCGTCGATGCCCAGTTTGCGCAGCAAAGTCCTGTTCACTACGCCCTTGCGGATGGTGTCGGAGGGGTCGTACCAGGCGCCGGCCAGCAGTTTCAGGCCATAGGTTTTTTGGTAATCGGCATCGCAAAATTTAAGGCTGATGGCGTAAGACTCGTCTTCGGGCCGGGAAGCGTAGCGGAAATTCTGCGCCCAGGTATTCCCCGACAGGGGTTGGTCGCTGCTGTAGCTCACCGTTTCCACCGTCGGGATTTGGAGCAGCTCCTGCTTCAGCGCCGTATGCCGGGCCAGGGCCGAGCTGTCGACACCCACGCCGAAGGTGTACACCAGGTCTTGGGCAAAACCCAGATCGCGGGAGCGGATGTAGTCCAGCTGCATCAGCGTAATGATGGCGCCGATGATCAGGCCCTGCGCAATGATAAATTGCAAAACAACCAGCGATTTGCGCAGGGAAGCGCCGGCAAATTTGTTTTGCTGAACGGTGTTTTTCAAGGCCGTTACCGGTTTAAAATTGGCCAACGCCAGGGCAGGGTAGAGCCCCGCGAACAGGGTGACCACACCCGCCAGTAGTCCCATGAACACCCAAACGGTGGCATCGGCGAAAAAAGGCAGGGTATCGGGCACGTCGGAAACGTATTTGAGCAAGGGGGCGCAAAGGGAGGCCAGTCCGGCGCCGGCCAGCACAGCCACCACCACCACAAGGCCTGTTTCGCTCAGAAATTGACCGGCCAACTGGCTCCGGCCCCCGCCGAGTGTTTTCCGCACGCCCACTTCTTTGGCCCGCAGGGCCGACTGGGCGGTGGCCAGGTTGATGAAATTGAAGCAGGCCATCACCAGGATCAGGATGCCGATACCGGCCAGGATGCGGAGCCGGGCCTTGCTCACCCGGTGCGTGCCGGAGTTGTTCAGGTCTTCGTTGAAATGCAGGTCGGACAGCGGCTGCAGAAAGTGCACCCGGCTTTTGCGGCGGCGGTTGTTGGCCTGGTATTCCGTTTCGCCCACTTTTGCCAGGGCTGCATTGGCGGCGTCCAGTTGGTCGGGTTTGGTCAGGAGGGCAAACACCTGGTTGTTGGAGCTGCAACTGCCCCATTCGTAGTTGTAGAAAAAATAATCGGGGTAGGCCTTGAAGGTTTCCCAACTGGAAAAAAACGGGCTGGGAAAATCGCAGTCGTCCGGCAGGTCGGCCACTACGCCGGTGACGGTGGCCGTCACCACGTTGTCCAGCACCAGCTGCTGCCCCATGGCGGCTTCGGGGCTCGCGAAAAATTTGCGGGCATAGCGTTCGGTCAGCACAAGGACGTTGGGCGCCGACACCGCCGTTTCCGGATTGCCCGCCAGCCACCGGAGGTTGAATATTTTAAAAAAAGCCGGCTCCACGAAAAAGGCGGTCTCCCCTTCGTCCATGTTGAATTTTTTCAAGGGCGGACCGCCATCCGGGTTGGGTTGCGAGAGCGTTGCCCAAAATTCATGGGTACGGCTCATCCGCTCAAACTGCGGCACCGTTTGCGCCATCACATCCATCGCCGGAATAGGCGTGCAGGTGCTGGGTTTTTGCTCGCCGTCGGCATTGGTTACCCGGGCCACCACCCGCCCGATGCGGGCATAGTTTTCAAAATTTTTGTTGAAACCCAATTCGTAGCGCACCATGCGAAAGATCAGCAGCGCGGCAGCCACACCAACCGTTAGCCCGATCAGGGTAACGGCGGTGTAAATCTTGTTTTTCCGGAGGGTTCTGAACGCAATTTTCAGGTTGTTTGCAAACATGGCTGTTGTGTTGAAAAGTGGTCGAGCGCAAGGATGTGCTTCAGCGCAACTAAATCTGTTTCAATTGGCGTGCCAGCCAGATAACATGCTGAAAACCAGTTGAAATGATTGCCGGAATCTGAAAACGGTGTTCGTTTCCGGACAGCCGGGTGTGCGTTGGTGGACAGTGTGGCCGGTTGTTTTTTACCACGAGGTATGGAGGACGCGGAGGCACTTTTTTCCGTCCTGTGGCTTCAAGCCTGTTCAGTACACCCAAGTTGTTTGTATTGAAATTTGAAAAGTGTACACCCCCTCTAAAATGCTCAATACTACGTTGCCACGAAAATTACTTGTGCCGAATATTGTATTCAGATGGCTCGCTGCGCTGAAAGAAATCCGGCTGATAACGGCCGACGTGAAAAGCGATATATCCCCGGAAAGAAATGCCCTACCTGTATTGCTCTATCGGGAATTTTCAAGTCAACATTTCCCATTGACCTGATTTCTGTATTTTTGATCACGCTCTCCAATTCTGCGTATCCCAGTCACCTTAAAAATGCGCTGCCAATATGAAAATGCCTGCCCTGTCCTTGTCACTGGTGCTCTTTTCTTTTTGTCTTCCTGCGCCGCTGCCCGCCCAGGAAAAACCCGCCTCCGGCGCCGCTACGGCGGGTAAGGGCGCCGCGCCCCTCTCCATCCCGCAGGGGGCGACGGCGCGGGTCGCCCCTACGACCCGCGCCGTCGTCATCGGCATCTCCGACTACCGCGAACCCCTCATCCCCGACCTGCGCTTCGCCGACCGCGACGCCGGGGCATTCGCCGACTGGCTGCGCGCACCCGACGGCGCCGCACTTCCCGACTCGAACATCATTTTTCTCGCCAACGAAAAAGCCACCACCGCGAAAATGATCGTCGCGCTCGACTGGCTCATCGAGGCCAGCCAACCGGGCGACCGGGCCTTCATCTATTTCAGCGGGCACGGCGACGTGGAGCGGGTCACCAAATTTGGTCTCGGCTACCTGCTTTCCCACGATTCGCCGCCTGCGGTTTATGGCGCCGGGGCATTTCCGCTTCATTACTTGCAAGCCATCCTGACGACGCTTTCTGAAAACGACGTGCAGGTTTTTATCATCACCGATGCCTGCCGGGCGGGCAAATTAGCCGGTAGCGATGCCAAAGGCGCGCAGGCCACCGCGGCCCAATTGGCGCAGCAATTTGCCAACGAGATCAAGCTGCTGAGTTGCCAGCCCGACGAGTTCAGCCTCGAAGGCGCGCAGTGGGGCGGCGGACGCGGACTGTTTTCCTACCACCTCGAAGACGCGCTGTACGGCTTTGCCGACGCCAATGCCGATGAAAGCGTGGATATGTACGAACTGCGTCGCTACCTGGAAGAAAAAGTGCGCGCCGAAGCCGACCCGGAAAGCCAGGTGCCCATGGTGTTGGGGCCGCCCAGAACCGCCATCGCCACGCCCGGGCGCGCGGCCGTCGCCGCCCGACGGGCGGAAAAAAGCGACAGGCCCGCGCCCTTTCAGGCTATCGAAAACCGGGGACTGGAAGCCCTGCTGCTGGCCGATGCGGACAGCAATCTGCGCCGCTTGTACGACCGCTTTCTGGCAGCGGTAGACTCCGGGCGGCTCCTGTCGCCGCCCGACGACTGCGCCGATGGCTATTTCCGGCAACTCGAAAACCACCCGGATATGGCCGCCCTGCGGGGAAGTATGAAACGCCGGCTGGCGGCGGCGCTTATCGAGGACGGGCAGGTGGTTGTCAATAAAGTGCTGCAAACCGACCCGCAGGTGCTCGACAACATTTGGGCAAAGCGGGTGAATTACGACCACTTGCCCGCCTATTTTGAACGCGCTACTGAAATTCTGGGGGAAACCCATTACGCCTGGCGGGATTTGAAGGCGAAGGAGTTTTATTTTCGGGCGATGACGATTCGGAGGGAGAACTATCCGGACAGTAGTGCGGACTGGAGAACAAATGAAAAAAGAAGACATCTTAATGCCGCATTGTCAATAGACAGCACGATTGCAATAGCTTACCAAGCACTTGGATATACATATGAAACAACTCAAGAACGGCGTGTATTTTACATGAAAAAGGCAGTTGAGATGGCTCCCAATTGGGCCTTAGGCTACAATCAATTAGGAGCTTCCTTTTCAATTGAGGCTCCGTTGAGAATATCCTATTACAAAAAAGCCATCGAACTGGACTCCAATTTTTTATCATCCTACAATTGGAT
This sequence comes from uncultured Saprospiraceae bacterium, assembly GCA_964484205.1. Taxonomy (GTDB): domain Bacteria; phylum Bacteroidota; class Bacteroidia; order Chitinophagales; family Saprospiraceae; genus M3007. Next base: position 249,783 of record CAZAEZ010000002.1, read on the forward strand.
TTCATGGAGATATGACGACCTCGGCAAACCAGATTCTGCTGTTTTCTGGCGGCGGCTCTACATTGCAAAATTCAATCAGAAATTTCAACAAGACTCCAGTGCTATCACAGCTTATGAATGGAAAGATCTTGGAAATGCTTATTGGGGATTAAGAGAGTTTGAAAAAGCCAAGTCATTATTATTATTGAGTGAAAAAATTTCAGGGGGAAAAATGGTTTCGGTGTATTTTAACCTAACCGTGGTTTATACGGACTTGATGGAATTTGAAATTGCTGTCGAGGTTCTCAATAAAGCAATTGCAAACTCAAATTTCAACCAGCGACAGACTTGGGGCGGAAACCCAGCCAATATCTATTTCAATTTTTTGTTTGATAATAAAAAAGCTGTCGAAGCATACTCCAAATCTAAGGATAAAGTGAACATTACAGATGTTCAGCTATGGTATTTAATGGATGTACCGACGGCATTTAATCTAGCCTCAACAAGACTTGTTGATACTGAATCAAAGGGCCTTGAAGTTTTTGCGTTTTATGCAGGTGAGGCGGCACTTAAATTGGGACTGGCGGATACAGCGGCCTTTTATTTCACACAGGTCGTTGAAATGGCAGAAATTGAGTTCAATCCCAACGATTATGAGATGCCAGAATACCTTTTTGCAGCCCTCGCTTACGACCGCCTCGGCAGAACGGAAGATGCTCGCCAACTCATCGAAAAGGCAAAATCCGAACTGGAAGACGATCCCTGGCTGCATTTCAACCTCGCCCGGTATTACGCCAACACCGGCCGCCCGGAAGCCGCTATCGAATCGCTCTACAAAGCCTTCAAACTGGGCTGGCAACCGAACCCGCTCCTTTGGCTGGAAGGCACCCTCTGCGACCACCTGCTCAACCCCATCCGCGAGACGGAGGCATACAAGCAATTGGTTTTGAAACATTTTCCGAAATATTACGACATCGCCACCCGTGTGCCGGGCAAGCGTTGACGGTCGGGATTATCCTTTTTAAACTTCAAATTGAATCAAGATGAAAAATAGATTGCTTGTCTTTCTGCTGCTCACCCCGGCTTTGGCAGTCGCTCAAACCGAAAAACCCGCCTCCGCTGAGGCTACCGCGGGTAAAGGCGCTGCGCCCCTCTCCACCCCGCAGGGGGCGACCGCAAGGGTCGCCCCTGCCACCCGCGCGGTGGTAGTCGGCATCTCCGACTACCAGGACGAAGGCATCCCCGACCTGCAATATGCCCACCGCGATGCGGAGGCCTTCGTCGGGTGGCTTGCTAGCCCTGCTGGAGGTAGCGTGCCCCCGGAAAACATTCAGCTGTTGCTCAATGAAAAAGCCACCCTCGGCAACGTCGCCATGGCGCTCACCTGGCTGTATGAACAAAGCATCGAAGGCGACGGGGCCATTATCTGTTTCAGCGGACATGGCGACGTGGAAAAAGGCCTCTTCGGCCAACCGGGCTACTTGCTTTGTTACGACGCCCCACCGGTGGTGTACATGAGCGGCGGAGCGTTGCCCGTCAACAGCCTGCAGGTGGTGGTTACCACACTTTCACTGGATAAAAAAGCGCAGGTATTGATCGTCACCGATGCCTGCCGCGCGGGCAAGCTTGCCGGCTCGGCCACCGGCGGCGCTCAACTCACCACGGCCAACCTGGCTAAACAATTCGCTGGCGAAGTAAAACTCCTCTCCTGCCAACCCAACGAATTCAGCCTCGAAGGCGAACAGTGGGGTGGTGGGCGCGGCGCTTTTTCCTACCATCTGCTCGACGGCCTCTATGGCTTGGCCGACCGCGATGGCGACTTGCAGATCAAACTTAAAGAGATCGGACGATACCTGGAAGACCGCGTGCCGCTGGAAACCGATCCGCAAGTTCAAAATCCGGTCATAGTGGGCGACCGCGAAGCCTGGCTTGCGCGCGTCGAACCTGCCCTGCTGGCACAGCGACAGACGGAAAAACAACAGGAACTAACTACTTTTTCACCCGGCGATATGCGCGGGCTGGAAGAACAAATCCTGGCCGGGGCAGACTCCTCCATCCAGCAACTCTACCAAACCTACCTCGCCGCGGTAGAATCGGGCCGGCTGATGACTCCACAGGGCCATTCGGCCAACGACTATTTCGAGGTCCTTATCCGGGAGCCCGCCATCGAACAACTGCACGGCTTTTTAAAGCGACATTTCGTTGCCGCGCTGATCGATGAGGCGCAGCAGGTGACGAACCGTTTGCTAAAAACCGACCCGGATGTCGTAAGCGACACCTGGTCGCGCCCGTTCGTATTCGATCACATCCCGGCCTACCTGGAGCGGGCAACAGCGATTCTCGGGGTGCAGCATTTCTTTTATAAACAGCTGAAGGCGAAACAACACTACTTCGAAGCTAAAACTTACCGGAAAGACAACTACCCCAACCTGCCGGCAGATTCCCTTTTAAGAATGGCGGTTCGCAAAATGGAAGAAGGGCTTAGCTACGATTCAAACGCCACCTACATCTATGTCGAGCTGGGAATCACCTGGTTTTGGAGATTCCTTAAACCCGATAAAGCGATGGAATGTGCCAGGAAAGCCCTCGCACGCTCGCCTAATTGGGCCTATGCCCATTTTTTGGCAGGGAGATGTTTCTCCGAAGGCGAAGGAGATACGTTACAAGCGGCATTCCATTATCAAAAAGCGCTGGAACTGGATTCGCTCTTTCTGCTCCCCCTGCATGAATTGGCGCGTATGTATCTCTTTTGGGGAGTAAATGAAAAAATGGCTTTTTATCGCAACGAATTCATTCGAAAAGCTCAGGCATTGATTTTATCACGACCTGAAAAAGTTCCTGTTCATTATTTCACTTTATTGGGTTACCAACTAATGAATGCCGGGCGGTTGCAGGAAGCAGAGGAAGCCCTGTTGAAAGCGGAAGAACTGACAAGACGCCAGGACTACTTTGTTTACGGTGTTTTGTCGCAGATTTACACCGCTACAGGACGCTTTGAAGATGCTGTAAGGGCACTTGAAAAATCGATCGAACTGAACCCGCTTAATGTCCGGTTCGGGTATGCGGCTCTGGCTAATTTATATGAAATCGATCTGGATCAACCACTTAAAGCTGCTGAAGCCTATCAAATGGCACTTTCTATAGATTCGACAAATTTGATTGTAATATACCGGTATGCCAAAATGCTGCATGTAAAACTACACATGCTCCAGGAGGCTGTTTTGCTTTATGAAAAAGCAATGAGGTTGAATAGTCTCGACTTTTTTTCAGAGCCAATAGTTGAATTGGAACTCGCCATATTATATGCTGAAGTGGGCAGACAGGAGGAGGCAACTCAATTGTTCGAAAAAATTATCGAACGTTTACTGAACTCAGATGATCCGATGAAAATGAATCTGCTATGGCGAGCTTATTTGGGGATGGGCAAGTTGGATGTTATGAAGGAAGCCATTCATCATGCAATTGAAGCAGATCCCGACAACAACATGATTTTGTACCAGGCCGCATGCGTGTATTCCGTTGCCAAAAATGAACAAAAAGCGCTGGATTTGCTGGAACAAGCCTTGATTAAGGGTTTCAAGGTCGAAAGTTGGTTAAATGTTGATTCTGATCTGGAAAACATCCGCCAATCAGCCGGCTTTAATGCATTAATGAAAAAATACTTCCCCGACAAATTCAAAAACTGAAACGCCTGCCATGAAACGATCAACCTCGCTGTTTGCCGCTCTCCTGCTTACCGCCACGCTTACCGCCCAAACCGAAAAACCCGCCTCCGCTGAGACTTCGGCGGGTAAAGGCGTTGTGCCCATTTCCCCTCCGCATGAGGCGACCGCAAGGGTCGCCCCTGCCACCCGCGCGGTGGTGGTGGGCATCTCCGACTACCAGGATCCCGCCATCCCCGACCTGCGCTTCCCCGACTGCGATGCGGAGGCCTTCGCCGCCTGGCTGCGTTCGCCCGCAGGCGAAAGACTGCCCGAAACCCAGCCTGCGGCAGCGCTTTTTTACCGACAGGATTTGCAGGACTGACATGTTATCCTGTTTTTATCCTGCAAACCCTGTCTGAATAATTTTTTGCCGCAGGCAGCAACACTCCGTGCCCTCCATGCCTCCGAGGCAAAAAACCAATCTACAAAAACGGAAAATCCGCATCAACCACCCACTTCCCGCCCGAATGCCGCAACAACGTAAGCCCATCGGCCAAAAAACTGCGGCGGAATTCCAGTGCCGAAAAGTGCGCCCAGGCTCGCGGAAAAATCCGCTCCTGCAAATCCCGGTGCGCGATGGTCATGTGCGGGTGAAAACCGTGGCCGGCTTTTCGCGACAAACCGATTTTTTGTTCCAACTGATGTTCGAGCGCTGCGGCCAATGCATCCAACTCCGGGTTGGGAGTTACAGCCACAAAAAGCACCCGCGGGGCAAAACAGCCAAAATCCCGCAAACCAATGTTTAATGGAATTTGTGTTCTTGCAAACCCGGCCAATGCTGATTTCAGGGCAGGCAGTCGCTTGCTGTCCCACCGAAAGGGCGACACCAGCGTGATGTGCGGCGGCGATTTGAGCGCATGGCTCGCACCAAAATGCCGGGCGCAATGGCGCTTAAATGCGGTAATCTCCGCTTGCAAGGCTGCATCGGGCAGCAAGGCGATAAAGAATAATGGAGGTGGGTCCGATTTCAATGGTCAACAGATTTTTTTAAACGTCGATAAACGTTGGCAGGGTTTCAAACCCTGCCAACGTTACGCGAAACCCTGCCGACGTTAGTCAGACGTTAAATTGCCACAATCTACCGCACCACCGTAACATCCCCTTCCCGGCGCACCGACAGTACCCGCCCGCAATAATCCACATCCACCAGCATATACCACACAAATACAGCAGGTTGCATGCGCTCGTCACGAAACGGACCTTTCCAGCCGTCGCGGGGATCCCTGGTGCTGAACATCTTGTTGCCCCAGCGATCGAAAATTTCAAATTTGTAATTGCGCAGCAACAATTCCGGCGCAAAATGCGGCCTGAACTCCGCGTTGTCGGGGTCTGTCGACTGCGGCGCAAACACATTCGGCATGTAAACAAAGGAAAAATCGGCGCCAACATCGGCCCACTCGGCTTCCGCTTCCGCGCGTTGCATTTCACAGTCGTTTTGCACTTCCACCCAAACCGGCCCCGGGTCGTACACCGCAATGGAAGCCGTTTGCGCGCCGGTGTACCAGGTGTACGACAGGTTGGTCAGATCGCCACCAACCAAGGGCGCCATCACCACCCCGGCACTGTCGCAAGTCAATACCGCATTTTGCAGCGTAACGGCCAGTGGCGCCCGGGCCGGGATCGTCGTGTCTGCGGAAAACAGACAGCCGTTGCCGTCTTCCAGCCACACCGTGTAACTGCCCGGCAACAAGTCGGCGAATACCGTCCCGGATTGGAAAATCACACCGTCGAGCGAGTACTGGTACGGCGCCAACCCGCCGCCGGGGTTCTGAATTTCCAGGCTGCCGGTGCCGCTGTTCAGGCAAGACGCCTTCGGCAAAAGCGAAAAACCGGCCGCAGGGAAGGCCGAAACCGTTATGGTGATCACCGAATCACAGCCCTCGGCGTTGAGGTATGTGAAAACCCGGCTCTCGCCTGCCTGCAATTCAACCCCGTCGAACAAAAACGTAGTGCCCGGGCAAACTGTAACCTCCTGCGTTTCAGTTGTGCTGGTCAGTCCGCTCACCACCACGGTTACCACAGAATCACAGCCCGCCGCGTTTTGCAGGGTAAAATTTTGCGTGTCGCCGATCTGCAACACCGAGCCCTGGTAGGGGAAGGTTTCTCCCGGACAAAGATCAACCATCAGCGTACTCGCCGACGTTTGGGCAACCGCCACGTTCACGGTGAGCAGGGAATCACAACCGAGGAAATTCTGAAGGGTAAACTGCTGGGAAGTTCCCGCCGGGATCAGGTTTCCGTTGAAATCGTAGTCGGTACCGGGGCAAGTGCTCACGTTGAGGGTTCCGGTGGATGTTGGCAGTGCAGCCACATTCACGGTGAGCAGGGAATCGCAGCCGAGGAAATTTTGAAGAGTAAACTGTTGGCTGGTACCCGCCGGGATCAGGTTTCCGTTGAAATCGTAGCCGGTACCGGGGCAAGCGCTCACGTCGAGGGTACCGGTGGAAGTAGGCAGCGCAGCCACGTTTACGGTAAGCAGGGAATCGCAACCGAGGAAATTTTGCAGGGTAAACTGCTGGCTGGTCCCCGCCGGGATCAGGTTTCCGTTGAAATCGTAGTCGGTGCCGGGGCAGGCGCTCACGTCGAGGGTGCCGGTGGAAGTAGGCAGCGCAGCCACGTTTACGGTAAGCAGGGAATCGCAACCGAGGAAATTTTGCAGGGTAAACTGCTGGCTGGTCCCCGCCGGGATCAGGTTTCCGTTGAAATCGTAGTCGGTGCCGGGGCAGGCGCTCACGTCGAGGGTGCCGGTGGAAGTAGGCAGCGCAGCCACGTTTACGGTAAGCAGGGAATCGCAACCGAGGAAATTTTGCAGGGTAAACTGCTGGGAAGTTCCGGCCGGGATCAGGTTTCCGTTAAAATCGTAGTCGGTACCGGGGCATGCACTCACGTTGAGGGTGCCGGTGGAGGTGGGCAGCGCGGCCACGTTTACAGTGAGCAGGGAATCGCAGCCGAGGAAGTTCTGGAGGGTGAACTGCTGGGAAGTCCCCGCCGGGATCAGGTTTCCGTTGAAATCGTAGTCGGTGCCGGGGCAAGCGCTCACGTTGAGGGTTCCGGTGGAGGTGGGCAGTGCAGCCACGTTTACGGTCAGCAGGGAATCGCAACCGAGGAAATTCTGAAGGGTAAACTGCTGGGAAGTCCCCGCCGGGATCAGGTTTCCGTTGAAATCGTAGCCGGTACCGGGGCAAGCGCTCACGTCGAGGGTGCCGGTGGAGGTGGGTAGTTCGGTCACGTCGACGGTAACCAGCGAGTCGCAACCGTCGGCCGTTGTAAACGAAAACACCTGGCTGGTACCTGCGGGAATCATGGCGCCGTTGTACACCGCCACATCGTTCGGGCAGGCGCTGAGCGCCAATGTCGACGTCAGCACATCCAGGCAGGCGGCCCGGATCAACAGGCCCACCTGCGATTCGGCATCGCAGCCCGTAAGGTTTGCCGCATCCTGACCGATAACGATTTGCCAGCCGGGCGGCAGCAAACCGGCGTCAATTTCCACAGCATAATTTTTTGACAAAATATTGGTAAACGCAAAGCCGCCGGCCACACCCGACCAAACAGCGCCGATCGGCACACTGTTGTCCAGCAAATTCACGGCAATGCCGGGCACCAGCGTATCCCCGGCATCAATGACGCCGTTGTTGTTCACGTCCGACCAAACCTGCCCCAGCACATTGCCATAACCGTCGAGCAGGTTTAGCGTCAGCGGGCCACTTTGGCTGGTACAGCCAAAAATGTCGGTGAGTACGGCATGGTAGGTTCCACTTTGATCGGGAGCAAAAATGGGTCCGGTAGCTCCCGGCACCGCGGCGCCATTGAAAAACCACTGAAAACTGAATACATTGGAAATTGGGGGCAGGCAGAGGGTATCGGGCTTGCAGCGCGTATGGCAACCTGCCGGAATGGCCCGCGTGTTCGGACCGGGCAAAACGGTTTGCGTGTTGCTGCGGGCTTCACAACCAAATTCGTTGATCACCCGGAGGAAATACACACCGGGATTTTCCGTAACCAGCGGCAGATCGGTTTCGCCGGTGTTCCAGATGTACTGCCAGTTGCCCGGCGCCGGGCCGGTGTAACTCAGCGTGTTGTTGGAACCTGCACAGGCGGGAAAAATATTGTTTGCAATGGAAAATCCGGACGGCACCGGGTTCACCGTCACCACAAAGGGGTCGGTAACAGCCGTGCAACCGCTCACCCCGTCGGTCACCGTGATGGTGTACACGTGCGTTCCCACCGGCAGCAGGTTGTTGCGGCCCTCCGTAAATTCAATGCCGATGTCAGTCACGCCATTCGACCAGGTGTAGGTGTAACTACCCTGGCTGGCGGCAAACAGACGCACATCTTCCCCGGCGCAAACGGCATGGCTGGGATAGGCCACCCCGATCGTTTGCCCCAGTTCGTTGGTCAACAACGCTTTGATCAGGGCATCCGGACCGGGCGCTACGTCCACAGCGACCGGCGGCGGCGCATAGGTGCAGCCGTTGGCATCGGTGAGGGTCACGGTGTACAGGCCTTCCTGGGTAACCGTCAGCGTGGTGGCCGTGCTGTTGTCCGACCACAGGTAACTCAAGCCTCCCGGCGGGGCGGTGAGCACCAGGCTGCTGTTTTCACAAATAGGCGCCGGATTGGCAGGCGTGATTAACCCGTTCAGGCCGTTGGCGGCTACATTGACGGGCAGCATTGCCGACGCTGTGCAGCCAAAATTATCTTCCGATGTTGCGGTCACGGAGAAATTGCCTGCGGCAAAACTGTGGTACACCGGCTGGCCGGAGGCCGTATTCAGGGCGCCGGAAGCGGGATCGCCAAAATCCCAGCTGAGGTTCTGGCCGGTGGCGCTGAAGGCCAGGGCGGTACCGGCACACAGTCCGGCAGGCGGCGTGATCACGGGCGCCGGGGTAACAGGAACAGCGGTCGCCACCGAACGGCTGGCTGTACAGCCACTGTTGGCCGTTATCGTTAAGGTGACATTGTAACTGCCCCCCGGGGTATACACATGTACAGGGGTCTGAATGCCCGCCGTATTGTTGGCGCCGGAAGCCGGATCGCCAAAATCCCAGTTCCAGGCCGTAATACCGCTACCGGGCAAAAAGGCGCTGTGTTCTTCAAAATTGGTTGCGCTGCCGGGACATTCGGGTAATGGCGTAAAATCGGCCACGGCTTCCACGGTTACCGAGTCGATAATCCTGCAAATCGTGCCGTCGGTCAGCTCGGCATAGGCCGCAACGATAAAATAGCCCGGATCGGGAAAAACAAAACCGGACGCATCCGCATTTGCCGTGCCGACCAGCAAGGCCCCCGACTGGGCAAATTCATAGCGGCCCGACCCGGGCACAAAATCAGGACCGGACAAGCTGAAATACATCGAGTCGCAACGCGCCGAGGGGTCAATTTGAAGCGACACACTCCCCGGCGGGCAGGGTACGCCCGGCGTGCAGGGAAAGCCGCCACCGCCGCCGCCCGTGCAATCTTCCACCACGGCAATGGGGCCGGCAGTAGCGGTACAGCCTGCCGGATTGGTCACTTGCAGCGTGTACAGGCCATACTGGTTGGTCGAGTACACCGGGGTGTTTACACCCAGCGGGTTGCCGTCGCGAAACCACGCGTAGGTCAGCGGCGGCCCGGAACTGATCAGGGCGCGCATGGTCACCGTCTGGGAATTAGCGCAAAACCGCGTGGGGTCGGCGGTGGAGATGGTCACGGTGGGCGTTGCGTCCGGGTTGATGGCAAAGTTGGTATTTCCGACACAGCCGTTGGCATCCGTGACGGTCACGGCATAGTTGCCGGGGCCGATATCGACTGTCGGCATGGCGCCTAAGTTGCCGCCGCCGGCATTTGCCCAGCTGTACGTCGAGTACGGACTTGCGGTTTGTACGGTGGCGGTGGCGCCCGGGCACAGGCTGGCCGGGTGGTTTACGGCGGGCGCCGGCAGGCTGTTGACGGTTACTGCCCGCGCAGCGGTTTTGCCGCAAAGATCAAGGCGCACTTCGTGGTTGCCGGGTGTTTGCCAAAACACTTCCACCTGGTTGGTGCCCTGGCCGCCGGCAATGGCGCCGGCGCCGGCAGGCACGAGGCTCCATTGGTAGTCCAGGCCCGGAACCAGGGGGGCTACATAGGTTCGTTTCGTATCCGCACAGGCCGTATTCGGGCCGTTTACGATGAGCGTGCTCAACGTCTGAAGATTCACCAGCACCGGATCGGACGGACAGCCCAGCCCATCGTCGGACATCCGGACCGCCGTCAGCTGGTAGGGCCCCGTGGCATTCCAGGGCACATTTATCGGGTTTCCAAAAACCGTGGTTGGTGCGGCCGGGCCGTTTTGTATTTCCCAACGAATATTGGCGGTGGGCGGCACGCCGGTCGCTTCGTAGGTGAACGTTTCCCCCGGGCAGATCAGCATGGCGCCGGAAATGCCGCTTGGGCCTGCCGGCAAATCGGGCGCCTGAATGGCCCACTCTGCCTGCTCGGTGCAGGTCAACGTTGGGTCGGCCGGTTGGGCAAACAGGCGGTAAATGCCGGGCCCGCCGGCAAAAGGAACGGTTACGGAAGCCGCAGGGGTGGGGGAGGTCCACAGCTCGGAGCCGTCGGGGCCGATGAGCGTCCAGTTGCAGGATAGGTTCTGGTTGTTGTAACTGAGGCGGCTGAGGTAGTTGCCGCTTGAATTTTGGCAGGCTTCCACCGGGCCGTTGATATAAAAAGGCGACACGATGCGCACCGGGATGGAATCCTGGCCGCCGCAGCCGAGGTAGCAGTTGTCGTATTGCACCGAAAGCCAGTAGGTGGTAGCCGGGTTTGGAAACCCGTTCCAGCGCACCGACACGCGGTTGGTGCCTTGCCCTTCTTCGATACTGCCGCCGCCGCTCAGCGACCACACAAAACCCGTGCCGCCGAAGGGTTCGATCGAATAGACCTCCACGGCATCGGGGCACACCTGTTCGGCGCCGCGTATCTCGGCATTGTCGTCGATGATGGGTATGCGCACGACGGTGGGTTGCGGACAGGCATTTCCGGTGCAGGTAAAATTGCTCAGGCTTATGACGCCTGCCGGGCCGTTCCCCCATTGCACCGTAATGCTGTCGGCGCCCGGTGTGCCGCCGTTGAGAATGGTGCCGTTGGAACTTACCGTCCAGTTGATGCCGGTACAATTGGCCGAGGCGCTGTAACTAACTGTGGCGCCCGGGCACACATCGCCCACGCAGTCGAGGGTGGGGGCGTCGGCATCGAGTACCTCGATCACCATTTCCGTGGTATCGGCACAAAGGCAGGCGCTGCGCGCCACCAGTTGGACGGTGTAAAAACCGGGTGTGAAAAATGTATGTTGCGGATTGGTTTCCGTGGAGGTGGAGGCGTCGTCGCTGAACGACCATTCGTACAGGTCGGCGTACAGGCTTTGATTTTCAAAATAAACCGTCTGGCCCTTGCACACCTGGAGGGTGTCGGCGGCGCCGGGCATTGGATCGGTGTCAAAGTCGGCGCGTGGCTCCTCGATGATGGTTACGCAACGACTGGCTTCACCCAGGCAGGTTTGTTGTTGAGATCCGGCGTACACCACCGAAACCGATCCGGCGCCCGCCGGCCCCCAGTTCACCGTGACGGAGCTGTTCGATGCCGGTGGGTTGATTACAAAACTTTGAGCGCCGATGACCGACCAACTGATCGTGTTGCCCGGCCCGCCCAGGTTGCCGCTCAGCGAATACGTGACGGTTGTGAACGGACACACTTTTTCACAATACTGATCGTCCGAACCCTGAATGCTGTCCTGGTTACAACTTACCGGATTGCTGGAAATGATTTGCAGCGGCTGATACGGTAAAACGATCACCGTCAACGTGTCGCCGGTGATCACGCCATTTGGGAGAAATGTGGAAAGGCTGATTTGATAGGTGCCGATGGATGGAAAACAAATCGTGAAATCTTTCTGGTCGCCAAAGGAATTGAAGTTGTTGGCGCCAAAAACCTCCCAGTAAAACGAATGCGTACCCGAAGTTGGGTAATTGGGGTCTGTAAACAGGGCGGTGTAGGTAAAACAACCAAGGCAAACTTCGGACGGGCCGTTGATCTGAACGTTTACGTTTTGGCTTTGGCCTTGTACGCTGAGCAGAAACAGATTGGCACAACAAAGCAGGAAAGGAATGAATCGGTTTTTCATGTTAAAAGGATGATTAGTTCATGGAATGGATTGGATTAAAGATACAAACCGGCAGGCGTATGCTGCCAGGGCTTCCTTTAGCAACACGAAAAAATATGCGTAGGCGTTGGGTGTGTGCGAAACCTAAAACCTGTCAGGTCCAATTTAAATGCAAACGGGCCCGCATCAGCGGGCCCGTTTGCATTTAAATTGGACCTGACAGGTTATTAATTCAGGAGAAACGGCGCTACCATCCGGAACTCCGGAATGCTGGCTTCAAACTGGGAATTGTCGTCCAGGCGAACCATCAGGTACGTGCCCGACATTTTTCCCAGCGCGGTATCGAGATTGCAAAATGACGAATAACCGTGCACCTCACCGGGCGCCAGCACGGGCTGCAGGCCCACGACGCCTTCGCCTTCCACCTCGCGCAGCACGCCGTCGGAATCCATGATCACCCAATGACGGCGCAGCAGTTGGACCGTGTGCGGGCTGCGGTTTTCGATGGTGATGTGGTAGCCGAAAATAAATTTACCTTCCCGTGGATTGGAGTGAGCCGCGAGGTATTCCGTCTCTACGCTGACGGTGATGTTGTTGGTGGTGAGTGTTTCCATAATCCAGACTGGGTGTTGCGGAATCAGCTAAGTCAATAACTTTCGGGGCAAAATTGTTTAAATAAAATGGATTTGCGAAACGCTTTAACGCGATTGCTTTTTGAAAAAATAAATTTTCAAAAACCGGCTTGGAGCCGTTGCCACTCTGCAGCGCTGCGCTAAGGCCGAACATTTCGTACACTTGCAACCAAAACAAATGCCATGAAACAAGCCTTACTTTTTTGCATAGCCGTCCTGCTTGTCGCCGGCTGTGCCGCACCCAAACCGCCCGCACCGGCCACGATGATCCTGTTCAACGGTAATTTTTTTACCGCCGACAGCACCCGGCCTTCCGCCACTGCCCTGGCCATCCGTGCGGATTCGATTATCTACGTCGGCGACGATGCCGGCGCCAAGGCACTCGCCGGTGCGCAAACCGAACAGATCGACCTGCAGGGCGCCTTTGCCATGCCGGGCCTGATCGAGGGTCACGGGCACTTTCAAGGCCTCGGATTAAGCCTGCAAAACCTCAACCTGATCAACACACAAACCTGGGACGAGATCGTGGGCCTGGTGGCTGAAAAAGCCAAAACAACACCGGCCGCCGAATGGATCGAAGGGCGCGGCTGGCACCAGGAAAAGTGGACGGCGCCCATTGGCCGCTCGGTGAACGGTTATCCTTTTCACGATGCGCTTTCCGGGGTGTCGCCGGAACATCCGGTGGTGCTGCGCCATGCCAGCGGCCATGCCCTGATCGCCAATCAAAAAGCCATGCAACTGGCCGGGATCAGCCGCGAAACGCCCGATCCGGTCGGCGGCCGAATCGTACGCGATGCTTCCGGTACGCTTACCGGCGTATTCGAGGAAAACGCCATGGGCCTGATCACCCGGCCGCTCAACGACTGGAAAAACCAGCGCAGCGAGGCCGAAAAGCAGGCAGCCTTCGACCGTACCGTTGCCCTGGCGGCAGAAATGTGCCTGAAAAACGGGATCACTTCCTTTCAGGATGCCGGCAGCGGTTTTTGGGAAATCGAGCAATACAGCCGCCTGGCCCGCGCCGGCAAACTGCCGCTGCGCCTCTGGGTAATGATCAGTGCCCCCGGACCCAATGACTATGCCAAACTCGGCGATTTTCCAAAGGTTGGTATCGGCAACGACCACCTCAGCGTGCGCGCCGTGAAAGCCTACCTCGACGGCGCGCTGGGCTCCTACGGCGCCTGGTTGCTCGAACCCTATGCCGACAAACCCGGTCACTTCGGGCAAAATACCACGCCGGTAGGCGACATTCTGAGTCTGGCTCAACAGTGCCGGAAATACGGCCTCCAACTTTGTGTGCACGCCATCGGCGATCGCGGCAACCGGGAAATGCTGGATGTGTTCGAAAAAAGCCTGGGGCAGGACGCCCGGACCGACGACCACCGCTGGCGTATCGAACACGCACAGCACCTGCATCCCGACGATATTCCGCGCTTTGCCGAACTGGGCGTTATCGCTTCCATGCAAGGGATACATTGCACCAGCGACGCGCCTTTTGTCGTCAAGCGCCTGGGCGAATGGCGCGCCCGAACAGGCGCCTACGCCTGGCGTAGTTTGATTGATGCCGGCGCACACCTGGCCAACGGCACGGATACACCGGTGGAAGACGTGAATCCACTGGCTTCACTTTATGCCTCCGTGACCCGGAAACGGGCCGATACCGGGCTGGCGTTTTTTACCGATCAAAAAATGACCCGCGTGGAGGCGCTGCGCTCCTATACCCTTTGGAACGCTTACGCTGCTTTTGAAGAACAGGAAAAAGGCGCCTTAACGGTGGGCAGAAAGGCAGATATAACCGTGCTTTCCAAAGATTTGCTGCATTGCCCGGAGGTGGAAATACTGGATGCGCAGGTGCTGCGCACGATCGTTGGCGGCAAACAGCAATGGCCACAGGCCGGGAATAGCCTTTAAGGTTTTTTCTATAAAAATAACCGTTGTTTCAACGGAAAATATACCTTTGCTCATAAGTGTTCACCAAATTTTTTATAACAAAACGTAAGACAAGTGGAATACGGGCATTTTAAGCGGAGAGACCGGGGTGATCGTGATAATCGCGATAATCGCGACCGGGACAGAGACCGCCGGGATTTCCGCGACCGTGGAGGCGACCGTGGAGGGTTCCGGGGCCGCGAACGAAACAGTGATCGCGATCCGGAGGAGAGCGTGTTTTCTCAACGCGTGCGGGCCGGAAAACGGCGCACCTACTTTTTTGATGTGCGCAAAACCAGAGGTGATGATTATTTTATCACGATCACTGAAAGCACCCGTCGCGAAGACGGTTATGGGTACAAGCGCCACAAAATTTTCCTGTACAAGGAAGATTTCAACCGCTTTGCCGCATCGTTGAACGAAGTGGTCAACCATGTTAAAACCGAATTGATGCCGGATTTTGACTATGAGGAGTTTGATCGCAGGCAGGCAGAGTGGGAAGCACAAAACCGCGATGCCGATGAGGATGCTGCCACCGAAGATAGTGGCGCAGATGATAGTGATGTGGAAACAGCCAAACCATCCAAAAAGGTAAAAGCTTCCGACAAAAAGGAAGCGGATGATGCTGCCGACGGGCCGTCCGATCAACCTAAGGATGAGGATGAAATGAGTTGGTAGCCTGCGCTGCCGCCACCGGAGTTTGCTCCGGTTGTTGTATCCATTTTCAATAAATCAAAAGCGAAGCATCCCTCGAGCGGGGATTGGCTTCGCTTTTGTTTTGAAATTACAATCAAATGCAATTTTTGTAAAAAAATGGCATTTGCAGCGTCAGATGTGAGGAACCATAACTTTACCCATCATTTGTTGTTTCCCAAATATTCCCTGTGCTTGAACCGCAGAATAACCGGAATTTCTCCGTATCAAAATCCAAAAACCACGCTATTTTTCAATTTATTCGTTAAGCATAGTTCATGGATCCGTTAAAACAATTATTCAACGAAAAATCGCAAGCCCTTGGCAAAGAAGTCAAGGAACTGCTCAAAGAACACGGTAAACAAAAGGTAGACGAGGTCGTACTGGATCAGGTTTACGGCGGCATGCGCAACATCACTTGCATGGTTTGGGAACCCTCGCTGCTCGATTCCGAGGAAGGCATTCGCTTTCGCGGATATGCCATCCCCGAACTCCAGGAAAAACTGCCCCGCGCGCCAAAAGGCAAGGAACCCTTGCCCGAAGGCCTGTTCTGGCTGATGCTGGTCGGGGAAGTTCCCTCCAAGGAACAGGTCAAGTGGCTGACCGAAAACTGGGTGCGCCGCGCCAATGTCCCGGAGCACGTTTTCCGTACCATCGACACGCTGCCGGTCGAAACACACCCGATGACCCAACTGTCGGTCGGCGTGATGGCCATGCAAAATACCAGCGTATTCGCCCAGCGGTATGCTTCGGGCATGAACCGCACCGAATATTGGGATGCCACCTACGAAGATACCATGAACCTCATCGCCCGGTTGCCGCGTGTAGCGGCCTACATTTACCGGCGGGTGTATTTCAATGGTGAACAAACGCTGCCCGATATTTCCCTCGACTGGGCCGGCAATTACGCCCATATGCTGGGCATCGAAGACCCGGGCTTCAAGGAATACATGCGGTTGTTTATGACGATCCATGCTGACCACGAAGGCGGCAATGCGTCCGCTCATACCACGCATCTGGTCGGCTCCACTCTTAGCGATCCCTACTTGTCGCTGAGCGCAGCTATGAATGCCCTCGCCGGGCCGCTGCACGGGCTTGCCAACCAGGAGGTGATCCGCTGGATTTTGAAAATGGTGGATACCCTGGGTACCACCAAACCCAGCCGGGAGCAAATTTCAGAATATGTAAAAAGTACGTTGGGCAGCGGTCGTGTTATTCCGGGCTACGGCCATGCCGTGCTGCGCAAACCCGACCCGCGCTTTATGGCACAGCGGCAGTTTGCCGAAGACAACGTGCCCGAAAGCGACTTGGTCAAGATCGTCTGGAAGGTGTTCGATGTGGTGCCGCCCATTCTGAGCAGCCTCGGTAAAGTCAAAAACCCCTGGCCGAATGTGGATGCGCACTCCGGTGCGCTGCTGATGCACTACGGTCTCAAGCAGCATAACTACTACACGGTGCTGTTCGCCGTGAGCCGGGCATTGGGTGTGCTCGCCGCCCAATGCTGGGCCCGGGCGATGTACCTGCCGCTGGAGCGTCCGAAATCAGTCACCACCGCCTGGCTTAAAGAATTTGTGGCCAGGGAAGTGGATCACTCCGTGGCTGAAGATTAGGAGTATGATTAAACATTTGCTCGTTTGGCGAAATATTTCCGGCAGCGCCATTACTTGTTTTGGTAATGGCGCTGTTGCATTTTAAACCTTTGGATATGGTCGATTTTCTGCCCGCCCGGCTTCCGGTTTTGATCTTGCTTTTTGCTGGTATTCAAATGGGGGGGGCAATTCCGCAGGGAAACTGCTGCGTTACCACCTCGCGTGCTTCAACCCCACCCACATCCCCTCTCCGCTGCGGCGGAAGGGGCGCTTGCGCTCAAGTTGAATTTAGATTGAAAAGAGGGCAAGCCCCCCTTCCGCCGCAGCGGAGAGGGGATGGGGGCATAGCCATCAACTTAAGGGATTTGGGGCAGGTAATTGTCGACTTTTGGTATCCCCGCTTCAACCCCACCCCCGCCCCTCCCCAAGGGGGAGGGGAGACGCGACAAATTAGTTTTGTGGTTAAAAATCAACCACTTAGACCTACTCTACGGCTCCCCTCCCCCTTGGGGAGGGGCGGGGGTGGGGTTGATACGGCGAAGCGAACTGTTCAAAAAATAATTCAATATTTTAATCCTTCAAAATCCCTTAAGCTGATGGCTATGGGGGATGGGGGTGGGGTCGCAAGCCCCCAGCCTTCCCATCACAGCGAAAAAACTTTCCAGGCATCGTCGCGCATCCGCGAAGCCTACACCCAAATCCTGGACCTGCGTTTGGGCGAAGCCCGAAAATCAATTGCCGGAATCAAACAAGCCGAGCCCGGCAACCTGCTCGTGTTGCTGCTCGACGATTACATCGATTTTTTCACAGTATTGCTCAACGACAACCGGACCGAGTACAAGCACCTGCTGAAAAACAGGGACCCACGGCTGGCACAAATCGCCCGCGGCCCGCGGAAATCCCCGTGGTTTTTGTACACACAAGCCGAAATCCGGCTGCACTGGGCTGTTCTGGAAGGGCGCTTTGGCGCCAACCTGGCTGCGCTCAACGATGTGAAGCAGGCTTATGCCCTGCTCGAACAAAACCGGCGCGAACACCCGGATTTCCGGGCAAACGACAAAAGTCTCGGCATCCTGCATGCGCTCGTCGGCAATGTGCCGGAGGAGTATCAGTGGGCAATCCGGCTCCTGAGCGGTATCCGGGGGAGCGTAAGCCAGGGCCTGGGTGCGTTGGAAGCGTTGCTGGAATACAGCCGGGCGCACGATTTTTTGTTCGAAACCGAAACCCGCGCAGCCTGCGCGTTTTTGCAATTGCACCTGGGAAACAACAAAGTTGCGGCCTGGGAAACCATTTCCGGGGGCAGCCTGAATTCCCGCAAAAGCCCACTGGCGGCATATGCACTGGCCGCTATTGCCATGCGCACCGGCCGGAATGATGCGGCTGTCCGGCTGCTGGAGGCTTGTCCGGACGGCGATCCCTTCCATCCTTTTGCGTACCGTTATTTCCTGCTTGGCATTGCCAAACTGAACCGGCTCGACAGCGATGCGGACCTTCCGTTGCAAAGATTCCTGCAATCGTTCAAGGGTAAAACCGGTGTAAAAGAAACCTGTCAGAAACTCGCCTGGCACCAGCTCCTCGCCGGCAACCCGGCCGGCTACCGGCGCTACATGGAATGGGTTAAAACCAGGGGGAGTGCCCGCGCCGAACCCGACAAAGCGGCGTTGCGCGAAGCGGACCGGGGGGAAGTGCCGGACACTTTGCTATTGAAAGCCCGGCTGCTGTTCGACGGCGGCTATTACCGGCGCGCCTATGATTTGCTGCAAGCAGCAAAAACGAAATATACCGGTCACCATAAGTTTTCGTTGGAATATCACTACCGCCTGGGCCGCCTTGCCGATGCGCTGGGGAAAACGGAGGAGGCCGTACAGTGGTACCGCCAAACGGTGCGCGACGGCGCCAGACAGCCTGCGTATTTTGCCTGCAATGCAGCGTTGCACCTGGGCTTGCTCTACGAAAAGCAAGGGGCCGGCCAGGCTGCCCGAAGTGCCTTCGAACAATGCCTGGCCTTGAAACCCGATTCGTACGCCGCCAGCCTGCATGCCCGGGCTAAGGCGGGATTGGGCCGGCTGGCCGAGTAGAAAAATGTAAAAGTGTCCAGTAGTGTGGCCTTGCACTTCGGGCAGAAAACGGCGCCATGCCACAGAATGCTCCAAAATTCCCTTCCTTTGCAAAAAAATAAAAACAGGAATTCAATTATCATGAAACAACACATTTTCCCCATCCTCTTGTTTGGCGGCTTTGCCCTGGCGCTGGCATCCTGCGCCGTAAAGCCGCAGGCCAGTTTTACCATGCCGGTACAAAAAGCGGTGGCGCCGGCAAAAATTACGTTCACCAATAGCTCGACCAACGCCGAGTCGTACGAATGGGATTTTGGCGACGGCGGCAAGTCCACCGAAGCAAGTCCAACCCACCGGTATATGCACTCCGGCAATTATACCGTTGTTTTAAAAGCCCAAAAGGGCAAAAAAATCATAACAACTAAACAAATGATCCAGGTAACTGCTCCCGAACGCTGTCTGATTGAAATTGAAACCACGCAAGGCACCATGCTTGCCGAATTGTATGCGTCGACCCCCAAACACCGCGACAACTTTGTCAAACTCGCCGAAGAAGGCTATTTCAACGACCTGCTTTTTCACCGGGTCATCAACGGTTTCATGATCCAGGGCGGTGACCCGCAATCGCGCGGCGCGGCTGCCGGCCAACCCCTCGGTATGGGCGGCCCGGGCTACCAGGTTCCGGCGGAATTTGTGGATACGCTGGCGCACATCAAAGGCGCTATTGCCGCGGCCCGTACCAATAACCCGGAAAAGAAATCGAGCGGCTCGCAGTTCTACATCGTGCAGGGCGGACCGGTGTCGGATGCCGTGCTCAACCAGATTGAAGCCGCCCGCCAGTTTCACTACACGCCGGAGCAGCGCAAGGCCTACCTCGAAATGGGGGGCACGCCACACCTCGACCGCGAATACACCGTGTTTGGCCGGGTCATCGAAGGCCTGGAGGTGATCGACAAAATTGCCACGGTGGAAACCGCCCCGGGCGACCGGCCGAAAACGGATGTGAAAATGAAAATCCGCGTGATTAAATAAGTTTTCGACGGCAAGGAGCGCGTAACACCATGAAAAACCGGACGGCATACCTGATCCTGGCGCTGGCCATTGTGGCCCTGGTGGGGGTATTTGCGTGGCGGCGCTGGCAGGAGCCGGAACGGTACGACTGGCGCGACTCCTGGGTAAAAGATGCCTATAGCGAACAAAGCGCCCAACCCTACGGGACGCAGGTGTTGCACAATTTGCTGAAACGCTATTTTCCGGATAAAAAACTGATCGATATTCAGACCGACCTTACCGCCGAGTTGCCCATTGCCGAAGACCACCGGGCAAGTTATGTGTTTGTGGGAGAGGCGCTTTTTCTGGATTCGCTGAGTACCCGCCACCTGCTGGATTTTGCGGAAGCAGGCAACACCGTTTTGTTGTCCAGCAAAACGATTCCCTTCGATCTGATGTTCCATTTGTACTATGCGGAATGTGCGGAGGCGGAGTGGAATGATTATGAAATTGTGGAGGATTCGTTTGTGACGGCTACCGTGCTGACCCCGCCGCTCGACAAGCCCGTACGCCTGCATTACGCCCGGCAAAACCAGCCGCAATCGTACCGTTGGGCATTCATCGAGGAGCAGTTTTTTTGCGACAGCCTGCCGCAGCGCCCGCTCGGCTACCTGAACGGTTCGTACATCAATTTTGCTGAGTTTCCCCGCGGCAAGGGGCGGTTTTTACTGCACACCACACCCCTCGCGTTTTCCAATTACAGCCTGCTGCGGCCCGAAACGCGGGAATATGTCGCCGCCGTGCTGTCGTATTTGCCCGAAGGGCCAATTTACTGGGACAGCTACAGCCGGGTGCCGGAAATCGTGGGCCGCCGCCGCAACCAGGGCCAGGGTTTTTCCCGGCAGTTGCCCACCGAGCATCCGTTCAGCTATATTCTTCAACAGCCCCCGCTGGCCTGGGCCTGGTATTTGTTGCTGGGGCTTGCGGGCGCTTACCTGGTTTTTCGGGCCAAGCGCCGGCAGCGGATCATTCCGGTTTTGCCCAAAAATGAAAACTCCTCGTACGAGTTTATCAGCACCATTGCCAACCTCCATTTCCGGGAAAAAAACTACCAAAACCTCTGCGTGCAAAACATGCGGCTGTTCCTGGCCCAGGTGCGCGAACGCTACGGCCTGGTGGCGCAACTGGATGCCGATACGCTGAAACCGCGTATCGATGCAGCATTTCTGGAGCGCCTTTCCCTGGTAGCCGAAGTGCCGGTAAAACAAATTCAGGATATCTTTACGCAGTATACCGCCGCGGTGCAATACGAACCCACGGAGGATATGCTGATTCAACTGCACCTCGCCATGGAGCGGTTTTTTAAACAAGCAAAATAACATGACCGATACCGAAAACGGGCCCTTCGCCCCACAGGAAACACCACAATTCACCCCGGAGCCCCAACCCGAAGGCGTAGACGTCGGGCCGGTGCAGCAGCGCACGGAACAGGTAAAAAACGAAATCGGACAGGTGATCGTCGGGCAGGAGGCCATGCTGGATCAGCTGCTGATCGCGCTGTTCACCGGCGGCCATACGCTGCTGGAGGGCGTGCCGGGCATTGCCAAAACACTCACGGCCAAACTGCTGGCGCAAACGATCGCTTCCGGCTTCAGCCGCCTGCAATTTACCCCCGACCTCATGCCCGCCGATGTGGTGGGCACGCCGGTGTTCAATGTCAAACTGTCGGAATTTACCTTCAAGGCCGGACCCATTTTTTCCAACATTATCCTGATCGACGAGATAAACCGCGCCCCCGCCAAAACGCAGGCTGCCCTGTTTGAGGTGATGGAAGAATACCAGGTGACGGTAGACGGGAATACCTATCCGATGGAACAGCCGTTTTTTGTGATTGCCACGCAAAACCCGATCGAGCAGGAGGGGACCTACAAACTCCCGGAAGCCCAACTCGACCGGTTTTTGTTCAAGATCATTTTGGACTATCCCAACCTGGATGAGGAAAAACAAATCCTCCGCCGCTTCCGCAACGACTTTACCGGCGCCCTGCGCGAAACAGTAAGCGCCGTGCTGGCTCCGGCCGATATTGCCGATTGCCGCCGCCGTATCGAGCAGGTGTACATCCGGGAAGAACTGCTGGACTACATCGCCGCCATCGTGCACAACACCCGGAACAACGGCGATCTCTTTCTGGGCGCCAGCCCGCGCGCATCTCTGGCCCTGATGAAAACGGCCAAGGCTGCGGCTGCCATCAGTGGCAGGAATTTTGTCACGCCCGACGATATTCGCTACGTAGCCTATCCGGTGCTCAACCACCGCGTGATCCTCACCCCCGAGCGCGAAATGGAAGGCTACTCCACGCGTGAGGTGCTGGATGATATTGTGAAGAAGATTGAAGTACCGCGGTAGGGGATTGCGGAGTGCGGATTGCGGATTGCGGAGTGGTTCACCTTGTTGGGGTGATGAAACTTGCCGGCCCTGGAAAATCTCCCTGATGGCTATGGCATTTGAGTCCCATGAAAACAGGCCTGCTGATTATTTTTGGATTCATGCCAGTATTGGTCTTCGGGCAGTTGGTGACATGCGTGAAAAAGGGAAAAACAGGTAAGTTGAATACCTCCGAATGGGTGCTTGGATGGCTTAAAGTAGCCAATTAAGGTTGATTCCCATATGGAACAACAATAAACATGAGTCATCCCGAATTTTGAACTGACTTCGGGGAAGTCAAATATTTGTAGCAATGATTTAATGAAACGCGGCGACCTCGGGGAGGTCGAATAACATAATGCTGATATTTTTCTACAAATATTTGACCTCTCCGAGGTCGGTTTTACGTAAAAGTTCGGGATGACTCATGTTTATTGTGCCTTAAATTGTTCAATATTCACTTATAGAGTGGGTGAACCACTCCGTAATCCGCACTCCGCACTCCGCACTCGAAACTCCGCACTCGAAAAACTTATTCTCCAAAAATCTCCGCCAGTTTCATGCCCAGTTGTTCGCCGCGCAAATTGCGCTGAATGATTTTTCCTTCCGGGTCGATGAGCAGGGTTTGCGGGATGGAGGTGACGGAGTACAGCGCAGCGTGTTCGCTTTTCCAGCCTTTCAGGTCGCTGATATGTTTCCAGGTCAGGTTGTCCTGTTCGATAGCCTTTTTCCAGGCATCTTCCGTGCGGTCGAGGCTGACGCCGAGGATGTCGAAGCCTTTTTCCTTGTATTTGCCGTAGAGCGCTACCACGTTCGGGTTTTCGCGGCGGCAGGGTCCGCACCAGCTGGCCCAAAAGTCGATCAGCACGTATTTGCCGCGCATTTTGCTCAGGGCGTAGGGTTCGCCTTCCGGGGTGTTGCCCACGAGGTCGGGGGCGGTCATGCCGGGCGTGAAGGTGGAAGACTTGTTGAGTTCGTATTCCAGGCGGCCTACTTCGCCGGCATCCTGGTTGCGGTAGTATTTGATGTAGAGGCGGGCATAGTCCGGGTAGCCGGGGTGGTTGGCTGCCTGCATGCCGGCAACAACGCCCGAGAGGGCCCGGCGATGGCGTTTGGTGCCCGGCTGGAGTTTGGCCAGTTGGGCGTCGATCATCGCTCTTGACGATTCCACATTGGCGCCTAACTGTGAGATGGTGCGCACATAATTCTGGAACGCGTCGAACACACCCGGAGCATCTTCGTACGCGGGGTCGTTCAGGTTGGCGTAGTCAAAAAAAGATTTGCTGTAAAAATCCAGTTCGCCGGCGTTATTGGTTTGATCGGTTGCAAAGTCCGGAGAAAGTTGCAGCGAGGCAAAACGCCAGAACATGGGGTTGCTTTTCTTCAGTGATTCCAGGTAGGCCGTTTTTTCTTTGCCATGGGCGGTCAGTTTTTGGCCGGCATCTTTGATGGCTTCGGCGTTGCGGGTAGCACGGGCCTGCCGCAGGGCGTTGCGGAGTTCGTCGCTGGTAGCGGCCAGGTTTTCCACCGTGGTTTGAACTTCGTAAAACGCCTTGTTGATTTCCGAGCCCGTCGTGCGGCCTTTTTGCATGAATTGGATATTGGCCCAAAGCGTCAGTTCTTTCTCGGCGCCGAGGATGATCCGCCCGTTTTGCTGGTCGTTAAAGCCGATGCTGTACATCCGGGGTTCGGATTTGGGCAGCCGGATGATGTACGACCCGTCTTCCTGGCGTTGGCCGGTTGCAACCTCCTGGTAGGCCAGGCCGATTTGTTCGTACAGGGAAATGGCGGGCGCGTTGCCCGATTCACTGATGATCTTGCACACGAGGGTGACCTGGTCGCCGGAATTTGCAGTTTGGGCGGTTGCCGGGCCGATACATAAAACCGGCAACACGAGTAAAAGGAGCAGTAGTTTTTTCATGTAAACGAGAAGTTTTTCCTTTGGAAAATGAATTATAAGAGGACAAAATTAAGAAAATGGCTGCCTGGGCAGCGTCCGAAAGAATGTTAAACAAGGCCTAATGCCTTTAGTTCTGCACCAACAGCGTGTCGGGTCGCGAGTAATATTCGACGACACCAACGGCCTGCACGCCGTCCAGATTGCGTTTCACCTGTTTTTTACGGACGAGGTAAAGCGACCAGTTCCCGGCCGGGATTTTTGCCATTTGGGCCGCCGGAAAGTCAATGTGGTCCATGCCCGGCGAGGCGATTATTTCCATTGGTACCGTGAGTCCGCCGTCGGTGCTTTCCCACATAAAAACCAGCGATTCATTTTGGTCCAGCGGCGCGCCGTCCCAGCGCAGGGTGGCCGGTTGTTTGTTCGACAGGTTTTTGGTTCCAAAAGTAAATCCGGTTATGGCCGGCATGTTCATTTCAAAACTGTGCCGTTTTTCGTCGCTGTCCTGCCATTCGAACTTGTGTTCTGCGGTGTAGCCGCCTGCTTGCTCGAGGCGGTAGGTGACGTCCTCGAAAGGCAGCGTGCGCATGAGTACGTTTTGGTACCGAACGCCGGTGGGTGACTCCACAGCCTGCCCGCCCGGTTGGCCGTCGACGCCTTCGCGCAGGGTGACTTCGGCGAGCCATTGCCCTTCCGGGGCAATGTAGCGGACGTAGCATTCGGCTGTTTGCCGGCGTGCGGCGGCGCCGTCGGAACAGGCTTGCCAGAGGAAAACAGATACAAGCCCTAAAAAGATATGTTTCATGCTGTAGTATGGATATCTTTGCCGCCGCAGCGGCAGTTTTTTTGAAAAAAATTCTGGTGTTTGGAGCGGGCAAAGGTCGGCCTCCCGGGCTGAATTGCCAACTACCACTCCTTTTCTTTCACAAACTCATCTGCTGAATTCACCCACCCGCAATGGCCTTCTGCACAGTTGGCAGATACCACCTTTAAATATTGTAGCATATTGCAAAGTAATTCGCATGACCTGGTGCTTATCACGGATGATTGCCACCCTGCGCTGACGGATGGCCTGGAACGCCTGGGATTTACCTGCCATTTTTTGCCGGACATAACTCCGGAAACTACCCGGCAGATCATTTCCCGCTACCAGGGCCTGGTGATCAACAGTAAAATCCGGGTAGACCGCGCCCTGCTGGATGCAGCGACACAACTCCGGTTTGTCGCGCGGTTGGGTTCGGGTATGGAGATCGTCGATCGCTCGTATGCAGCGTCCAAAGGAGTGGCTGTTTTGAGCAGCCCGGAAGGCAACCGGAATGCCGTGGCCGAACAGGCACTCGGGATGCTGCTTGCCCTGACCAACAACCTGTTGCGCGCGGATCGGGAAGTCCGGCAAAATATCTGGCGCCGGGAAGCCAATCGTGGGATTGAATTGCGGGGGCGCACGCTGGGCATCGTCGGGTTTGGGCACACGGGCAGCCAGTTTGCCCGGAAACTTGCCGGGATGGAGATGACGGTGCTGGCTTTTGATAAATATAAAACCGATTACACGGCGGAATTTCCCTGGGTGCAGGCGACCGATCTGGAAACCCTGGTGCAACATGCCGATATAATCAGCCTCCATTTGCCCCTCAGCCCGGAGACGACGCATTTGGTCGATAAGCAATTTATCGACCGCTGCAAACCCGGCTTTATTTTAATAAACACGGCTCGCGGGGCTTGCGTGAAAACGACGGATCTGGTGCAGGCATTGGAGCAAGGGAAGATTGGCGGCGCCTGCCTGGATGTATTTGAAAATGAAAAACCGGGCACATTTACCTCTGCCGAACGCAAACTGTACGAACGGCTGCACCAACTGGAAAATGTTGTGCTTAGCCCGCATGTCGCAGGTTGGACGAGCAAGTCAAAAAGATTGCTTGCAGAAGTGCTGTTAGAGAAAATCAAAAACGTGCTTTACCCCCCGAAACTGGCCTGAACTGCAAATTATACCGCTTATAATTGTCAAACCGCAACAATGTTTTTGCTGCAATGGTATTGCTGCCGGACAGTTTTAGTAACATTGCGGGATGAAAGTGTACGGCGGGATTGCGAATGCAGTTGATGTGTTCAAATATATATGCAACCACAAGCGCCTACTTTTCACTAAAAAATAATCAACCTCTGTTCTATGGTACGTTCATTACTCTTAATTTTTGTAATGCTCTTCAGTGTGAGCGCGGCCTTTTCCCAGTCGACCGTTTTGACGGGAAAAGTGACCGATGACCAGGGCGAAGCACTGATCGGGGCAACCATCAAGGTCCTTTCGGGTACCGATTTCGTACGGGGTACGATCACGGATTTCAATGGGGACTACCGGGTACAACTGGACCCGGGCAACTACGATGTGGAAGTTTCCTACACGGGATATCAGACGCAAAAGCTCACCGGTGTACGGGTATTGGTCAATACGATCAACTCCGTAGACTATGTGATGGTGTCGTCGAACGTGTTGGGTGAAGTGACGGTATCTGCCTTTAAAGTTCCGCTTATTGAGCAGGACAAGACATCGACCGGGCAAACCCTCACCTCCGAGCAAATTAAAAACCTGCCGACTCGTAGCGTCAACGCGATTGTAGCCACGACGGCCGGTACCACGTCCATTGACGGCGGCGCCATCAACATCAAAGGTTCCCGCTCGAATGCCACCAACTATTACATCGACGGTATCCGCGTATCGGGTACGCCGCCGCCTGTTCAGGACATTGAGCAGCTGCAGGTGATCACCGGCGGCCTTGGCGCTGAATACGGCGACGTGACCGGCGGGGTTATTTCGGTGATCACGAAAGGCCCGGCCAGTTCGTTTAACGGCTATGTTGAGGTTGAAAACTCCCACGGCCTTGATCCCTACGGCTGGCTGCTGACCACCGCCAACGTGAACGGCCCCTTGCTGAAGCGCAAAAGCGCCGACGGTACGCGGGAGCGCACCTTGATCGGGTTCCGCCTTTCGGGTCAATACCTGAAGCAAAAAGACAGCGGCCCGCCCGCAGTTCCGGTGTACCATGTAAAAGGCGCCGGGCTGAACCTGGATAATTTGTACAGCTCCGAGCAGTCGGTCATCGATGCCGAAATGGCCAAACTGAATGATCCGGGCAACGTCCGGGCCCGCCTGATGGCGCACCCGCTGACGCTGGTGAACGGGGTAATCATTCCAACGGCGGAATTGTATACGCAGGATAGCGTAGACGCCATGGATTACAACCCGTTCAATGACCGCCAGGATCTTGACATTACGGCAAAGCTGGATTTCCGGCTGACCGACAACATTGATCTGAGCGTCACCGGTACGTATAAGGATGTGGAAAACCAGGTTGGCGGCGGTGTGCTCAATGCACACAATGCGCCCACCAACTACAGTGACCGCTACCGTGGGATAGCCCGTTTCCGCCACCGCCTCGGCAATAATGACGGCGCGCCGTCTGCGAGCCGGGTTTCTATTTCCAATGCCAGTTATACTCTTCAGGCCGGCTTCGAGCGCGGCCGCAGCGAAGGTTATGATCCGCGCCATGGAGACCGCCTGTTCGACTATGGGTACATCGGTCGTTTTAACTATGATTACCAACCGGTTACCGGCACCAATATTCAGGGCAATGTGGTACACCTCGATAACCGGGAAGCATTTACCGGCTTCGAACTGGGCTCTGTAATTACCAACCCGGGGCTGATTCGTTACAATGAATTTGCCGTCGATGAAGATATCAACACGTTCCAGGCGCTGAACGGCCGTTTATCCGGCCTGTACACGTCGATCTGGTCGGGTATGCACGGCAACGTGAGCATGCTCAGCAATAGTGTAACCCAGGGCGAAAGCGACATCTTCACCGGTCTGGCTTCGGCAAGTTTTGACTTGAAACTTGGCCGCACCGGCACGCACAATATCCAATTTGGCCTGCTGACCGAGCAGCGCACCGACCGCAGCTATGCCGTCGCGCCGTTTGGTCTCTGGAACCTGATGAACCTGGTAACCAACAACCACTTTAACGGCCTGGATACCAATGTGATTATCGGGAAATACTGGGATGAAATCGTTTCTCCCATAATTGGTGATTCGATTACACAGTATGCCAATGCGGTTGTCGAGTTGAACGACTTCAAATTTTACAAGTCCGTACGAACGTTGCTGGGCAGAGATATCACGGAATATGTCAACCCGAACGAACTGGACCCGGATCAACTCAGCCTGTCCATGTTCTCTCCGCGGGAACTCACCGACCAGGGGCTGATCGGCTATTATGGCTATGATTATCTGGGGAACAAACTCGGCACGAACATTCGGTTCAACGACTTTTTTACCAGTGTTGATGCTGACGGCGTCCGCGACTTCCCGGTAGCGCCGCTGCGCCCGCTGTACCAGGCTGCCTACATAAAGGATAAGTTCACCTTCAACAAGATGATCTTTAGTTTGGGCCTGCGGGTCGAGCGTTTTGACCTGAATTCCAAGGTGCTGAAAGATCCGTACTCCATGTACGAGATCATCAGTGCGGATGAATATTTCAGAACAACTCCAGGCGCACCTCCGCGCCCGGGTACAATCGGCGATGACTTCAAGGTATACGTCAACAGTGAGCAGGACCCCTCGCTGAAAGCGTTCCGCAACGGGGATATCTGGTATCGCGCCGACGGTACGGAAGTTTCGGACGGTAATGTGATCTTCGGCGGTGGTGTTGTTGCACCATTGTTGCGCGATACCACTACGGGCGATGATATTTTCAATGTCGGATTCAATCCCAACACGGCATTTGAAGATTACACTCCGCAGATAAACTGGATGCCGCGTCTGGCATTCTCCTTCCCGATTTCGGAAGATGCGAACTTCTTTGCCCACTACGATGTACTGGTGCAGCGTCCGCCCAGTAACTGGCAGGTGACGCCGCTGGACTATATCTACTTTTACGTTCCAGGCCGCACGCCGGAGAATAATGCCAACCTGAAGCCGGAACGCGTGGTGGACTATGAAGTCGGTTTCCAGCAGCGCCTCAACCAAAACTCCGCACTCAAATTCTCGGCCTACTACCGCGAGCTGCGCGATATGATCCAAAGCCGCACCATCCTGTACGTACCCACGATCGGCCGTTACGATACCTACGGCAACATCGACTTTGGTACGGTTAAGGGTTTTACCGTGCAATACGATTTGCGCCGTATTCAGAATGCAGAGTTGCGTTTGGCGTACACCCTGCAATTTGCCGACGGTACCGGTTCGAATGCCAACTCGCAGCGTGGCCTGACCACACGCGGAAATATCCGCACCCTGTCGCCCCTGAGCTTTGACGAACGCCATAATATTCAGGCCATTCTCGACTACCGTTTTGACTCCGGGAAACGCTACAACGGACCGCGTATTGCCGGCAAGGATATCCTGGCCAATTTCGGCGTCAACATGCAAATGTCGGCAGCTTCCGGCCGCCCGTACACCTCACGGCTTCGTCCGGAGCGTTTCGGCGGTAGCGGTACGCTTGGCGCCATCAACGGCAGTCGGCTTCCCTGGCGTGTAAACCTGGATGTGCGTCTGGATAAATCGTTTTCGCTGGGTGCTACCGGCAAGCGGCCACTTAATATCAATGTCTACCTGCGTGTTTCCAACCTGTTGAACAAGAAAAACGTCATTGGCGTCTACTCGGTTACAGGTTCGCCAACCGATGACGGGTATCTCGCAACAGCGGAAGGGCAGTCGGTATTGCGTGGCATCGAGGAGCAAAACCGCAATGTGGATGCTTACCTGGCTGCATACTCCTGGCGCCTGCTGACGCCCGGCGTGTACACGTTGCCCCGGCGGATCTATGTCGGCGCATCCCTGGCTTTTTAAAATATACTGCCGTTGGCTGGTTTTAGCCATTTTTAACCGGACCTCCGATCAACCGGCTAATCGCAGAACCTGTTTAGAGAAAATTCTTTTGTAAAAAACATTTAAAAAAATAAACCATGCGTATTAACAAACTTTGGATGGCGGCTATACTCGCACTCGTATCCTGGAGTGTGGCTGCGCACGTACCGGATGATGTGGCGCGGCGGGCCAAACAGGCCAAGCAAGTCCAATATCGCGGTGTTTGCGCAAACTCCAAGTCGCAAATTGATATGGAAATCAACAACGTGCGCGCCCGTTTGCTGGGTGGCGGCGATTGTTGGTGGGACTTTAGCGATGGGCGCTACATTGTGCCCAAAGTGGATGTCACGACCGGTCAGCGTGAGGTATCTTCCATTTTTGCCGGCTCGGTTTGGCTGGGTGGTGTTGACCCGGCCGAAAACCTTAAACTGGCTTGCCAGGATTACCGGAGCGACGGTATGAACGACTTCTGGCCCGGCCCACTCACGGAGGTTGGTATCACCGATGAAGACGTCTGTTCCAACTGGGACCGGCACTTCCGTGTTACCGGCGATGAGATACGCAGACACCTGGCCAACCTGGCAGCCGGCGACCTCAACCCCGACAATATTCCCAAAGGCGTAAAAGGCTGGCCGGCGCGCGGCAATCCGTATTTCGCCGATGTCTGGGGTTTTGATCTGCCCTATACCCAACAGGCACTTGCCGGATTTTTGGATAAAGACCTGAACAACGACTATGACCCGCTGAAAGGGGACTACCCGTCCATTGAAATTCGGGGTTGTGCCCAGGATCGTTATCCGGACGAAATGATCTTCTGGATTTACAATGACCAGGGCGGCGGTGCACCGCACGCGCGCACCAATGGCAGCCCGATTCAGATGGAGGTTCAGGTGCAGGCGTTCAGCTACCTGACCAACGACGAACTCAACGACATGACGTTTCAGCGGTATAAACTGATCAACCGGGCTACCGAACGCATCGACTCTACCTTCTTTGCTATGTGGGTTGACCCGGATTTGGGTTGTTTTCTGGACGATTATATTGGTTGCGACAGTTCGAAAAACCTGATGTACGTGTACAACCAGGACGCAACAGACGGTCAACCGGGCTGTGATTGCCCGAGTGCCAGCGGACCTGTAAATACATACTGTACGGATGTCCCGATTCTGGGTGTTGACTATTTCCGCGGCCCTCTCGATACCCTGGGGGAGGAGATCGGCATGTCGTCTTTTGTTTATTACAACAACCGCTCGGTAGGTAGCCCGGACTTGCAAACTACAGACCCATCGCAGCCTATTGAATATTATCGTTACCTGACCGGGTACTGGCGCGACGGCGAGCCCTTTACGTACGGTGGAAATGGCAAAGGTGGTACAGAGATAACCCGCTATGCGCTTTCCGACGATCCGAACAACCCGAACGGCTGGTCAATGTGTACGGCCAACCTGCCTTTTGGCGATCGCCGCACGCTGCAGGCCTCCGGCCCGTTCACGTTGCTGCCCGGCGCTGTGAACGAGCTGATCATCGGTATTCCCTGGGTACCGGATATTGACTATCCCTGCCCCGATCTGGAAGGCTTGTTCCGTGCCGACAAACTGGCGCAGGGCTTGTTTGACAACTGCTTTGAACTGCTCGACGGGCCGGATGCACCAACGGTGAACTGGATCGAATTGAACAAGCAGGTTATTGCAATCCTGACCAACGTATCGCCTTCCAACAACGTAAACGAAGGCTACGAGCAAGTCGACTTCCTGGCACCCGACTCGTTGAAAGACAGCCCCGACCCGGCAGTGCAGGATCGGGCTAAATACAAGTTTGAAGGTTACCGCATTTATCAATTGGTAAGCCCGAACGTGTCGACAGCCGATTTTGAAGATCCGAACAAATCGCGCCCGGTTTACCAGGTTGATATTAAAAACGGTATTTCCACGATTTACAACTGGGTGGAAACCCGCGATCCGAATACGAACAATCAAATCTTTTATCCGGAACTGAAAGTGGAAGGCGGCGATTTGGGCTTGCGTCGCACCTTCTCGATTATTGATGATAAGTTTGCCCTTGGCAACGATAAAAGTCTGATCAACCACAAAAAATACTACTTCGCAGTTATCGCCTACGCGTATAATAACTACGAAGACCTGAACCCGCTGTCGCAACCTGTTACCGGTCAGCAGCGGCCCTACCTTCCCGGACGTAAAGCCGGCGACGGCCCGATCAGGATATTTACGGTAATTCCGCGCCCGATCGTCGATCAGGAACTGAATTCCGCTTATGGCGACGGCGTTGCGATCACCCGTTTTGAAGGCGCCGGCAACGGCGGCAATTTCCTGGACCTTGAGGATGGTCAACGGGAAGCGCTGTTTGGTGGAAACCCGGATACGGTTTTGAACTACCGGGAAGGCCGCGGCCCGATCACGGTTACGATCTTCAATCCTTTTGAAGTTAAAGACGGCGATTACGAACTTCGTTTTGTCGATGGAAGTAACACAGATACCAAGCTGGACGATACCGCGCGCTGGGAATTGCGCCGCCTGCCGGATGGCGCTATTATTGCTTCCGATCGCACGATTGCTGATCTGAATGAGCAGTTGGTGCTGGAATTTGGTTTTTCCGTTACGGTAAGCCAGGCGCCGCTTGCCGGCAGTTATACCTGGTCGCTTCGGGATCCGAATAAATACCAAAACCCTGGTGAGTCCAATGGCGGCCTTGGTGCTGAAATTGTGTACGATGATCCCAACCAACCCTGGTTGTTGGGCTTTGCCGATCAGGATCCCAGTCCAAACGCTATTTTCCATTACGTAAAAACCCGCAGGCTTGAACGCGACGAGGAATACGATCCCTTCCAGGGTTTGAGCAAGATGGGTAATGGCTGGTTTGTGCCGTATGTTTTGTGCGATTGGGTGCAGGATGATCCGGCTACGATCATGTTTACACCCGCCTGGACGCCCTCTTCGGCAACATTGGCCAGCTCGGTAGTAGGCGGTGCACAAGAACCTACCAACACATCGAGCCGGTATTTCAAATTGGCATCGCTGCCAAACGTAGATATCGTACTGACCAGCGATACCAGTAAATGGAGCCGTTGCATCGTAATCGAAAGTGCATCGAAGTACTACACGGATAATTTGTTTCCGAAAGATCCGGATTTGCGTACGGAGAGCCCGGCCGGCGGCAGAACGCGTGTAAGTTTTGATGCCCGCTATGGCCTTTCCGTTGGGAAAACTGATGCCGATAACGATGGCCTTCCTGATCCGGATGGCGCCATGGATAACGGGCAGCCCGTACGGGGTATGGGTTGGTTCCCCGGCTATGCTATTGATGTGGAAACAGGCCGTCGACTGAATATTTTCTTCGGGGAAAACTCCTGCTACACCAGCAGCCTGGATCCTGGTTTTACCGGCCGTGATATGCTCTGGAACCCAACCAATCAGTTTGCCCGGGATAACCCGCAGGCCTATTACGATCTTGTTTTGGGTGGTCAGCACTGGGTTTATGTGACCTACACGTCCTATGATGGTTGTGAGGCGATCCGCAAACGTTTCACACCGGAGAAGGCGCCGACACCCAGCAGCGCGGATGTATTTAAAGTATTGGAGGCTAAAAACATTGCCTGGGCCGGCATGTTGCAGGTGGCGCCCAACTACCAAATGCGTTCCTTGCGCGAAGGCCTGATACCGAACGATGCAGTGATCAAGCTGCGGGTCAGCCGGCCATACCGGACCTGGTTTAACGATGCCGACAACAACAAACAGTCGGGCCATCCGCTGTACCAGTTCAAGATTCAGGGCCGTCAGGCAGAATCGCTGGATCAGGTGCAGGTCGAAAATGCACTGGACTCGGTTAAGGTTGTTCCAAACCCGTATTACGGGTTCTCGCAGTACGAAACGAGCCAGTTTAGCAACGTCATAAAAATCACCAATTTGCCGGCAAAATGCACGGTTACGATTTACTCGCTCGATGGTAAATTCATCCGCCAGTACAATCGTGATGAAGTGTACGAGCCGTACATGCAAATTGCACCGGATTTAGAATGGGATTTGAAAAATAACAAAGGCATCCCGGTTGCCAGCGGTGTCTACCTGATCCAGGTGCAGGCCCCGGGTATGGGCGAACGAACCATAAAATGGTTTGGTATCGCCCGGCAGTTCGACCCATCCGGCCTGTAAAAATGGGGCATAAGGCGACGAGTGAATGAACGGTTTTTTCCTGTATTTTAAAGCGAAAACGGTTCATTCACTCAACGCCTGAATGCTTCATGCACTCATTCACTCAATGAAATGAAATCATAATTATGAATCATAAATACTTCAGCCTGTTGTCTTTTTGCCTGCTCGTACTGAGTGGGACGGCTTTTGCCGGCAACCCGGACCGCCAGGGCGAAGCAGGTGCCGCCCAGCTGCTTATCAATCCATGGGCCCGCAGTGCAGGGCTCCATTCGATGAATACCTCCATGGTAACCGGTACCGATGCTTTGTATTTGAATGTAGCCGGTTTGGCACGGATCAATAAAACACAAATTCAGTTGGGGCATACGCGCTACCTGGATGGCGCCGATATCGGCATCAATGCGCTTGGATTTGGCCAGCGTGTCGGGAAAGGTGGCGCTTTTGGCATCAGCCTGGTCGCTTTTGATCTGGGCGATTTTGATCTGACCACCGTAGAAACGCCGGAAGGCTCCGGCGCTACCTTCAGCCCGTCGTTTTTTAATTTGGGAATTTCATACTCGCACTTGTTCACCAACCGGGTATCGGTTGGGGTGACGGTTAAGTTTGTCAACGAAGCCATCTCCAACGCCGGCGCCAAAGCAATGGCGCTTGATGCCGGTGTGCAGTATGTCACCGGACAGGATGACAACTTTAAATTCGGTATTTCGCTGCGGAATGTCGGCGGTAAAATGCGTTTTACCGGCGAAGGTCTTGGCACTTCGAACGATGGAAACAACGAAACCTTCGAATACCCGATCACGTATTACCAGCGGAGTGCGGAATATGAGCTGCCATCCCAACTCAATATCGGGGCTTCATACGATTGGCTGCTTGGCCGGTCCAACAGGCTGACATTGCTGGGGACATTCACCTCCAATGCCTTCTCGCGCGATCAACTGGGTGGCGGACTGGAGTTTGCGCTTGGTCAAAACTTTGCCCTGCGCGCCGCATACAAAATGGAATTTGAAGCGCCGCAAGGCAGTACCGAAGCATCGCTGGACAATGGCCTGAGCGCCGGTCTGACGGTTTCAATTCCGCTGCGCAAAGGCTCCGACAGCCGCTTCTCGATTGACTATGGCTACCGCTATACGGAAATCTTCAATGGCATTCACAACATCGGTTTGCGCATCGATTTGTAAGGCGTTGTCCCGCTCATTGATCCGGGAAAAAGCATAACTAAAATTTTTATCTTTCTTTCCAAGCCCTTATCTTTGGGCGCTCAAACACAGCAGAAACGTTTCTATCCATTTGGTAGAGACGTTTCTGTTTTTTTCTATACTCATATTACTATTATGGCTAACTATACGTACTTGACGAAGGGCGGATATGAGAAGCTCAAAGCCGAACTCGACGAGTTGAAAACAACCGGCCGGCAAGAGGCCGCTCGTGCGATCGCCGAAGCACGCTCGCAAGGCGATCTTTCCGAAAATGCCGAATACGACGCTGCGAAAGATGCGCAGGGGATGTTGGAAATGAAAATCAGTGAACTGGAAACAGTGTTGTCCAATGCCCGGGTATTGGACGAAAGCCAGCTGGACGATTCCAAAGTCGCCATTCTTTCCAACGTGACGATCAAAAATATCAAAACCGGTAAGGAGATCACCTATAAGCTGGTTTCCGAAACGGAGGCCGATACCAAGGAGCGTAAAATTTCAGTTTCGTCGCCCATCGGCGCCGGCCTACTCGGTAAAGTCAAAGGGGACAAGGTCAAAATTGAAACCCCCGGCGGTATGCTGGAGTTTCAAGTAGTGAATATCACCATCGGCAATTAACGGTTTCTGGTTTGAGGGTTTCCGGTTAAAGGGTTTTCAATATGGTGCGAACCGCAAACTTTTAAACCGGAAACCCTCCAACGTTAAAATCAACTGCATCATGCCAAGTATTTTCACCCGCATTGTAAACGGCGAAATCCCTTGCCACAAAGTGGCTGAAACAGATGCATACCTGGCATTTCTGGATATCCGGCCACAAGCCAAAGGGCATACGCTCTGCATCCCCAAACAGGAAACGGACTACATCTTCGACCTGGAAGATGACCAACTCGCCGGATTGATGGTTTTTGCCAAAAAAGTCGCTAAGGCTGTTAAAGCAGCGGTGCCCTGCAAACGCATCGGGATAGCCGTGGTAGGCCTTGAAGTGCCCCATGCGCATGTGCATCTGATCCCCTTGAACGCAGTTTCCGATCTTTCCTTTAAGGAACCACTGGATGTCCCGGCCGCCGAACTGGCCGAACTGGCGGCACGGATTGCCAAACATTTATAGAACTGCCGTCGGCAGAAATTCCGGAACAAACAGCTTCCTAGTTTTTCGGAAAATATCGCGCGACCAGCTCCGGATAGGCCGGGTGGTTGCGGATGATGGTCATGTGGACATCCAGTTCCAGGTAGGTTTTATCGTTAAAGCCCATTTCAAAGGCTTTTTCCAGCGAAGCCATCGCACTGTCCAGGTCGTTTTGTTCCGCCTGCATACGCGCAATCAGGTAGTACGTCCGGGGATCATCCGGCTGCCGTTTTTGGTATTTGGCCAGTTCGCTTTCCACTTTGGCGTAGCTTTTTTGTTCGAGATAAAACTCGGCAATATTGAACTGGGCCTCATGGTATTGCGGGTCGACTTCCAGTGCCTTATGGAGCGCGGCCAGGCAGGCGTCGGGATCGCCCAAATCCAGGTAAGCGACCGCCAGGTTCTGAAAGATGGCGGCATCTTTAGGTACGAGTTCACTGTATTTTTTCCATACCCGCACGGCCTCGGCGCTGTTTTTTTCTTCGTTGAAATAAAGCAGGCCAAGGTTGAAGTATGCATCCGACATGCCTGGATCCAGTTCCAGGGTTTTCTGGTAGTGTTTTATCGCGTCTTTTATCCGCCCTGGTTTCAGCGAGCTGTAGGCAATGCCGAGGTTGAATTGGACCAAGGGGTTTGTCGGGTTCAGTTGGGCGGCCCGCTCGCCACAGGTAACAGCCAGGTCATATTCTTCATCGTCGATGTATACCGCACTCAAATTCGTCCAGGGCAATGCCCATTGCGGCGAATGTTCAATCGCTTTTTCAAAGTAACGAATTGCGTTTGGGTAGTTTTCGAGGCGCCGCTCGAGCAAACCGAGTTCGTTAAACGCATAGGCGGCATTGGGATCCCATTGCAAAGCGTCGTTTTGCCTGTCAATGGCTATGGCAAACCGACTGGTATCGCCGGTTTGTTCGCCTGCCAGGCGCAGGTTGAGCCCCCGGAAATAGAGCTCCCGGGCCTTCAGCACCTTGTACAGGGAGTATTCCGTGCCGAGCATTTCCGCTGCTTTTTCCAGGTAAATCGGGAAGCGTTCGTAGCGGGTGTCGTGCTCCCAGCGTTTGCGCAATTCTTCAGGGTCGGATGCCAGATAATCGTTGATTGCTTGCTGGGCTTCATCCTGGAATGCGGCGGCCAGGTTGCGCCGCATCAGGCCCTGAAAAGGTTGCATGACCGGCCGGTCTTTGAGTTGCATAAACAACGTATAGGCCGAGTGATCTTGCGGTTCGAGCAGATTGCCGGCCTTGATCGCTTTTTTAAATTGCCGGTATTGGAATAACGCACTCGAATCACGGCCGGCAAGCAGGGCGTCGTCCATGCTTCGGGAATCAATCATCGCCAGGCTAGGTTCCTCGCCGGTGGCCAGCGCATTTTTCAACGTTGCCAGTGAAACACTGTCAACCCAGGCAATCGGTGCGCTTTTTGGGCCATCCACCAGGGGCATCTGATTGTGTGGCGCCACAGCCGGGGGCACTTCGTCTTCGAGATAGCGTTCGATTTCCCGCAGCGTCACCATGCCGTCGTTATTCTGATCGGCCAGCCCGGTAAGGCCGTGCAGTAAATGAAAGGAAAAAACGCCGCGGCCGCCGCCCCATTCTACCCCTTCGAGGGAGAATTCATTGGGTTGGCACGAAAGGATTTTAGTAATCCCTGCCGATATTTTGGCCAGGTTGGCCGCCGTAAGCGCCGCGCCGCCGATGCTTGTACCGGCCAGTTTGCCGGCCCGGCAGGCATCGGTGAAGATGAGCACCGTGGCCTGGTTTTGAACCGACAAGGTGGAAACAATCTCCTGAAGAAAAGCCAACGGAAACGTGCCGCCGCCCATGTAAACGCTTGCCGGAGCATCCTGACAAAGCAAAAAACCCGGTTGGGTGAGCATTTTCCCTTCGACATCGCCATGACCGCTGAAATAAAGGATCGCCCGATCGCCTGGTTTACAGCGCTCCAAAAGGCCATACATGGCGGCGATTACCTGCCCGGCAGTAGCATCAGCATTGACCAGAAACGTAATATTGCTTTCCGGCACAGCGCCGCCTGCCGGGCTGCGTAAATACCGGACAAAAGCTGCGGCGTCGGAGTGCGCAAACTGGAGATCGGTAATGTTGGGGTTTTGATAATCTGAAATGCCCACCACCACGGCATAGGTGACGCCCGTCGGAGCAGCTGTCGAATTATTTCCAACAGGCTGTACGCCTCTGGTTTGCGGAGCTTGTGCGCTTAAAAACAGGGAAAACGCGCCGAACATGCAGGGCACGAGTATCAAGTACCGAAAAGATTTGAGCCAAAATGGGATCATCCGTTTTTTTTATTCATTTGGTAGAAAAATTAGCAGAAAAAGGCGGCAACTGATAATGAAAGATATGAATCAGCAATCAATAGAAAAATACATACTTTCGATTAATACTTAAATTTAGGCAATGTTACCAGTAAAATCAGATCAATCAAACATACTTAATGAAAAAGCTTCTCCTTTGCTTAACTATCCTGGGCTCGTTGCACCCCCGGGATATAGGGGCGCAAGCAGGGTTCAGTACCCTGCCCCTGGCAAAAAAAGAGACAAGTGCAATCCTCACGGGGCAGCGCATCCAGTCCGGCCCCAAATATGAACGCACACTGCGCATTTACAATGCCCTGGTGGAAGCCCGCGGCGACCGGCGTTACCCTCTGCCCACGCTGGTCATGCAAGATGTCGAACACCAGGTTGCCTGCATCGACTACAGTGCCCTGGAAATAATCCTGGAAGAAAAAGCCTACGATGTGTGCGATGCGTTCGGCCCTGAAGGCGATGCCGCCCTGGCCACCCTGCTCGGCCATGAGCTCAGCCATTACTACGAAAAACACGCCTGGCGCCGGAATTTCGTGGCCAACTACTCCGATCTCAACATCGGTATTCGCCTGGACAGCCTGCATGACGACGTGACCAATGAAACCCAGGCCGACTACTTCGGGGGGTTCCTGACCTATTCGGCCGGTTTTGGCCTGTTTGACAAAGGCGCCGCTTTGATCGACAGTTTGTACGCCGCCTATGGCATTCCGGAGCAAATCAGCGGTTACCCCAGCCTTTCCGACCGGAAAACACTCTGCCTGCGTACCACGAAGAAACTGGAACGCCTGGTCGAGGTTTTTGACATGGCCAACCTGCTCACAGCCGCAGGCAAGTACGGCGAAGCCTGCCAGTATTACAAATACATCCTGCAGGAATACCAAAGCCGCGAAATCTACAACAACGTCGGCGTTACCGCCATGCTGCATGCGCTGACGTTTTTTGACCACCGGCAGAAAAAATTCCACCTGCCCATCGAACTGGACCTGGAAACCGCAGGCTCGCGTGGCGCCGGCGACACGTCAACTGTACACCGCATACTCCTGCAGGAAGCGATCCGCCATTTTGATGCCGCCATCAGCATGGACCCCGACTACGCCCCGGCCTACCTCAACAAGGCCTGTGCTTACCTGCTCCTGGGTGATGCGCAACGCGCTGAATTTTATGCGGATGTAGAGGCCCGGCATGCTGCCTTGCGCCGTGACCAACCTAAGGTGGAAACAGACGTGGGTATTCTGCTGGGAATTCTGGCCGCCCACCGCGGCGATCAGGCCGCGGCGCAAGCGTACTTTGAGGCTGCAGCCGCCCGGGAAAATGTGCTGGCACGGGTAAATCTGAACATTCTGCTCGATACACCCGAAGGCATGGCAAACTTTGTTTCATCCAGGGGAGCCGTGCTCCCGGAGCGCATCGGCAACCAAACCATGGCGGAAATTGTTCAGGCGCCAACATTCGATGACAGCCGGTCTGTTTGCATCCAGAAAGACCTGGATTTCCTTCAAAACGCCGAACATGAGTCGGAAAACGGGCGCTTGTTTATTAGTTACCGGGACGATAAATTTACCTACTCCCTGTTTCTGCTTACCCCGCCCGGCTATACCGGAAACACATCCCGGGGCATCTACCGGGGGGCAAGTTATTCCGGCATTGAAGCGGCTTACGGGCCGCCCCTTTCCCGAATCCAGACCCCGCAAGGACAGCTCCTGGTTTATGACGACATTATTTTCGTATTGGGCCGGGAAGATACCCTGGAACGCTGGGTGTTGTATTTGCTGGATCAGGGCTGACCAGGCAGGCAGGTACTGCTCAACAGCCTCTAAAGAATAAATAAATCTACCGCATCACCACCCGGAATGCAATATCACGCCCATATCCTTGCATAATGGCAAGGTTTATCCAGGACAAAGCAAATTGTTCCAGTAAAACAACTTTATCCCCTTTGCCGAAGTCCCAACAAGCCCCAAAACCTGCATCAAGGGCAAGTTGTTGGGCAGTTTGTTTGGCTGTTTCGCTATCACCGGCCATGAACATATCCAATTTTTCTCCGTGATAAATAGGGTTCAACATATTCTCAAAACCAGTGCTGTTGAAACATTTGACCACATTTCCCGTCGTTTTTGCTGTCAAAGCATGATAAACCGTGTCGTAAGGCATAGGCTTTTGGCGGATGGCGTTGGTGGCATCTATCAAGGTTTTGCCAGACATATCGCCCAGTTGATCGATGATGTCAAAAACGGCAGTCGGCGGCATGGCAATCAATACGACCGTGCATTGTTGAACGGCAGATTGGATCGATGTGAATCGGTCTTCCCCGATTATGGTAGCAAGCTGGATGTTTTTTTCGCTCAACGGAAATTTTGCGCCAATCAAAACAGTATGTCCTGCCTTGATCCATTGTTGGGCCAAGGCGCCACCTACATTTCCAGAGCCGATAATGGCAATTTTCATATTAATTCAATTGATTGTTAAAATATAAAACCACTTTGTGGGGTGTTTTTCCCGAACACGCTCTTAATCAATTGCCCAACATTTTGACCAACAATTCGGCAGCTGCAGCACCCGAATTTTGCTGCTGCCCTGTTATCAAATTACCGTCGGCAATGGCATAGGCCGTAAAAGGCGGCGCCACTTTAAAAGTTGTTCCGGGTATTTTTTTGGCCGCAGTTTCAATGCGATACGGCTGGATTTTTTGCCCGACCGCCTGGTCTGCAAATTCTTCCTCTGCATCAGCAAAGCCTGTCCAGGTTTTGCCTTTTACGATGCGTTCGCCGTTGGTTTTTTGGGCTTCCAACAGCAATGTTGTAGCGTGGCAAACGGCTGCGCTCGGCTTGCCACTTTCGTAAAAATTGGTGAATAGTTTTTCCAAATCCTTGTTGCCCCGGTACGTGTACATGGGGCCTTGACCGCCCACTAAAAAGATGGCATCGTAGTTTTCGGGGTCTACGTCGACAAGTTTTTTGGTGTTTTCAAGCATTTCATTGAACCATTTCTGCTGCATATAGCCCAACGAAATCACATCGCCAGCCGAGTATCCGCTCGCATCGGTCGGGTTAGAATAGGTGTCCATCATCAATTTACCGCCCTCTGTACTGACCAATTCTACTGCGTAGCCCGCTTCCTGAAAAACCCGCAAGGGGTGGGTCAGTTCGGCAGCCCAAAAGCCAATGGGCCAGCCTGTTTGTTTTGAAGTTGAGGGAGAACTTGCCACCATCAGAATTGTCCCCTTCATGGGCGCACCATGGAAATGCACGTAAGACTGAATTTCTGTTACCGTACGCATATTTGGCAATTGATTATTATCGGTAGGCTTTGACTGTTTTTGTGCCCACAATCCGCCCACCGTTAGGATTGTCAGCATCATGGATAAAATCAACTTTTTCGGCTCATGCTCCCTTCGGGCTGATAGTGCGCGGGTGGCTCGCAGGCACCCGCGCACTTGGCCCCCCGCTCAGCCAAACGGGAATATGAGCCACTTTTTCATTGTGGTAAATATGTTTGTTAAAATGATGCTGCAAAATTGAAGAATATACCCACCTTTGAAAAGAGTATAACCAAAAAGTGCGATACATACTTTTTGGTTAGTATTTGAAAATCAATAATTTAAACCATGCCTGATTTTATTTTCAAAGGAAAAGTCTATTACAATCCTGTCCAACTGGTCATGGAACAGATTGGTGGCGTTTGGAAAATGCCGATACTTTGGCGATTGAAAGACCAGACTATGCGTTACGGAGAACTGCGAAATGATATTCCCCACATATCGGATAAAATGTTGACGACGCAGTTAAGAGAACTTGAAGCAGACGGGTACGTTCACCGGGAAGTCTATGCCGTTGTGCCACCTAAAACAGAATATTCGCTGACCGAAAAAGGCAGGGAAGCAATACCTTTGATAACTCAAATAAGGGATTACGGCAATCGCCTCATTGAAAAAGAAAATATAAATTAAAAGTATGTTGTTCTGTGACGTACGTTACCGGAAATACCCGGATTTGCCCCGATCTTTACAAACCTGCAATCACACCACTAAACGATTTTTATGGAAAATTTAAATGCGATCGGACTGGACACTGCGAAGTCGGAACGGCTGGCGCAAAAACTAAACCACCTGCTGGCCAACTATTCACTTTTTTATCAGAATACCCGCGGCTACCACTGGAATATCAAAGGGGAAAAGTTTTTTGAACTGCACCTCAAATTTGAAGAATTGTACAACGACCTGCTTATCAAGATCGACGAAGTTGCCGAGCGCATCCTGACCCTTGGCCATGCCCCGGATCATCGGTATTCCAATTACAATCAGATCTCCAGCATCAAGGAAAGTACCGAGGTAACCAACGGCATGAAGGCCGTCGAAAATATCCTGTACGCCTTTAAAACCATCATTGCCCTGCAACGCGAACTACTCGACCTGTCCGCCGACGCGGGCGACGAGGGCACCAATGCGCTCATGAGCGACTATATCCGCGAGCAGGAAAAACAGGTTTGGATGTATTCTGCATTTTTAGGCAAATAATCACTCCCCCTCGGGCCTGCCCAAAATTTTTCCGGCATTGAATTTTTGCCGGATCGCCTCCTCTTCGCGGAGCTCTTCCTCCGTGGTGGGTGGCAGGTCGAGTTTCGACAGGTCGGGCTGTCCGGCATCCACCCAGGCAGTGTACCAAACGCTGGCCACGGCCTGGATGGCAGCCCGCAAACGGCGTTCAACCATGCCCTGCATCGCCTCCTGGTAAGCCGCAGCAAAATCGCGGCAGGGCGCAATGATCACCCGGCCGTTGCGCATATCCGGGCACATTTGGCGGTCTTCCGGAAAACTCAGGCGCAGCGCACGTTCGATCCCCAGCACACTGTCGACCATCGAATGGCTGGCAAGCACGGCATCCCAGAAATAATCGGCTGTTTGCGGGAGGTAATTCGGCTTCCCGACGAAGTAGTCGTACTCCTCGTCGGCAAACAACTCCGGAATACGGCTTTCCCAAAAGCCGTGAATGCCGACCTGCCCCGTTTTTTGGCCGTTGTAATTGCTGGTGGTATGCAGCGGGA
This sequence comes from uncultured Saprospiraceae bacterium, assembly GCA_964484205.1. Lineage (GTDB taxonomy): Bacteria > Bacteroidota > Bacteroidia > Chitinophagales > Saprospiraceae > M3007. Next base: position 293,501 of record CAZAEZ010000002.1, read on the forward strand.
CGTGCGCATCGCCGACGTAGTGCCCGATGTCGGCGCAATAGCGGAGGATGCGCTTGCTGTCGCGCTGGCGGAAAGCATTGGTCAACCAACCTTGGATGCGTTGCAAATGCCAGGGTAAAATGCCATGTTTCGAGAGATTTTCCTGAAAAAAAACGGAGAGGACGGCGGGGAGTTCCCGGTCGCCTGTTTTCAAAAATGCCTGGAGTGAATCGGCATTCAAACTACCGTCGCCGCTGCTGAATTTGGGTAAAATATGTTGTGAAAAAAAACGCTCCCAGGGTAAATCCGGGTTTTCGGCAAGCGGGCTGCCGCCACCGTAAACCAGCAATGTGTCGCCATTTTCCAGTACGGCAAAAATTTCGGTGTGCTGCTGTAAGGCCGGCAAAAAACGGCGGGGCAGCCGGTCGAAGGGTGGGGCGCCGTATTCGTCGAGGTCGATGTAGTGGCGCGGACCTTCCCAGGGCGTGGCGTAGCGCCGCATATCCGGGTCGGTGGCATGGTCGGCAACCCAGTCGATATTGGGTTTGAAAAAAACCATCATCTCGGGCGGGAGCGTCAGGACTGCCAGCCGGTTGATGCGGCGGTGCGCAAA